>JAKFFF010000011.1:0-196481 GCA_036677145.1 Alcaligenaceae bacterium | reverse complement strand
GCTGAGCATGGTCTCGACCTCGGCCGGTTCCGCCGACCGCTTGAGCAACTTGCGCGCCGCGTCGATGCGGTTGTTCCGAACCAGCCACTGCGGACTCTCGGGCACCGAGAAACTCAGGTAGAAAAACGCCAGCGCCGGGATCACGAGCGCGAGCATCATCCAGCGCCAGCCGGTGTCGAGCACCCACACGTCGTCGCCCTGCAGCGCGATGCCCCAGTTGACGAAGTAGGCGATCATCATGCCGCCCGTGATGGCGATCTGCTGGTACGCGCCGAGCTGGCCGCGCACGGCGCTCGGCGCGAATTCGCTGACGTACATCGGTGCGATCATCGATGCGAGCCCGACGCCCACGCCGCCGAGCATGCGATATAGATTGAATGGCCAGATCGCCGACGGGCCCATTTCGCCGACCGGCGCGATGCCCAGTTCCGGATACGCGGATCCGACGGCCGAGACCAGGAACAAAACCGCGGCGAGAATCATCGGGCGCTTGCGGCCCATCCATGCGGCCATCGGACGCGCGAGCAGCGCACCGATGATCGTGCCGAGCAGCGCGCTGCACACCGTGAGTCCGAGCAACGCGTTTGCCGCGGTATCTCCCAGGTGTCTCGGCACGATGAAATTGTGGTCGATCGCCTCGACCGCGCCGGAAATCACGGCCGTGCAATATCCGAACAGCAGCGAACTCAGCGTCGCGACGAACGTCGTGCCGGTGACCGCGCGAATGTGACTGGTGGTGACTTTGCCGAGTTTCATGTGAACACCTTCAGGCGGCCGCCGACGCCGTTGCCGGACCTGCGATGGGCAGGCGAATGAAGAACGTCGTGCCCTTGCCGGTCTCGGTCTCGAAATGCAGCGTGCCGCCGTGTTTGTCGACGACCACGGTGCGCGCAATGGCGAGGCCCTGGCCGGTGCCCTTGCCCACTTCCTTCGTCGTGAAGAATGGATCGAAGATGCGGGAGCGCACTTCGGCCGGAATGCCCTTGCCGGTATCGCCGATCGAAATCTCGATCGAATCGTCGAGCACACGCGTCGCGACGCGGATGCAGCCCTTGCCGCCGCCGTTTTCCTTGACCACGTCGCCGATGGCGTGCGCGGCGTTCACGATGAGGTTGAGCACCACCTGGTTGACCTCGCCCGCGTAGCAATTCACGGGCGGCAACTCGCCGAAGCTGGTCTCGACCTCCGCGACGTACTTGTATTCGTTGGAGGCGATCACGAGCGTGCTCCGGATCGCCTGGTTGATGTCCGCCTGCGCCATCTCCTTGCGATCCGGATGCGCGAACTCTTTCATCGAGCGCACGATGGCCGCCACGCGACCGAGTCCGTCGCGCGCGCGGTCGAGCGCGACCGGGGCGTTCTCGAGGATGTAGTCGAGATCGGCATCGTCCTCGGCCTCTTCGGCCGCTTTCGCGGCCGCCGCGACGGCGGCGCCATCGTTGTCGACGTTCTGGGTGGCCGCGCGCAGCTCGCGATATTTGTCGACGATCTCCGACAGGTCGTCCATCGCCTCGCGCACGAAGTGCACGCTGTCGGAAACGAACTGCACCGGCGTGTTGATTTCATGTGCGACGCCAGCCGCGAGCCGGCCGACACTTTCGAGTTTCTGCGCCTGCGCCAGGTCGTTTTCCAGGCGGCGCTGGTCGGTCACGTCGAGCATCATGCCGCGCAATACGCGGTGCCGGCCCGTGCTGTCACTCTGCTCGCAGCTCGCCACCCAGCGCAGGTCGACGCGTTCCTCGTTTTGCGTGAGCACCGAGGCTTCGACCTCGAACGACCCCGACTTGCTCTCGTCCATGCGCGTGCGCACGGCGCCGTTGCGGTCGCGCGGCATGAGCCGGTCGAGGAAGCCGGTCTGTTTCCACAACTCCTCGTTGAAGCCCAGCCGCGATGGTCCCTGCGGCCCGATGTATTCGAAATGTCCGTCCTCGACGTCGAGCGCGAATGGAATCGCCTGCGTGCCCTCGACCACCAGCCGGTACTGTTCGCGGCCGCGCTCCAGTTCCTGCGTGCGCTCGGAAACCAGTTTCTCGAGACGTTCCTTCTCCGTGCGCTCCATCTGCCTGCGCTCTTCGAACATGCGCACGACTTCGGACATCATGACGCTGAAGGAATGCGCCAGCGCGAGCAGGATCGCGAACAGCAGCACCACGGCGGTCGTCATCGCCGGGAACTGCGCGGCGCGGAACCGCGCCGAGGTGATGTGTTCGGTGGATAGGGCGAGATACAGAACGCCGGAGACGCCCTCGCCGACCTGCACGTCCTTCACCGTGAGCAACACGCGCGCGTCGGTGAGCGTGACCTTGTCGCCACTGACGAGCGTCTGCGGGAATTTTCCGAGACCGGCGAGGCGGCGTCCGCCCGGCGCGTAGACGGCCACGCCATACACGTTGCGGTCGGTCGCAAGCGGCTGAATGGCTTCCTCGGCGAGCACGGTGTCGTTCATCGCGACCGCGCCATAAAGCTGCGAAGTAAGGTTCGACGCGTACATCAGAGTCTTGGCGCGCGCGCTGTTCTCGAGCGACGTCGCGTCGAAGGTTGCGTACCCCACCAAGCCCGCGATCGAACTCAGGATGAACACGAGCGCAATCGACCCCATGAGCTGGGCCTGCAGCGGCAGCTCGGTCGTGGCGTGTTCGGGCGCGGCTCCCTCGGTGCGCGCTTCAGTCATCCGGGTACTCCTATCAATAGCGACGGGCGGACCTGTTAGCCCGCCGCTTTCGCCATTTACTGGAGGATTTATCGGATGAAACGCGCCCCGACTTGAACATTACCGCAAGGGTTCGCCCCACACCGGGGCCCCGGCGGGCGGCAGTAATCTGCCGCCCGTCGCGCTTGTGACGCGGGTCTCAGGCGCTTACAGCTTGCGCAGCCAGATATTCCTGAACCGGACCAGGTGACCGTGATCCTGCAGGCGCAGCGGCGCATCGCCGTGTGCGATGTAGAAAGGCGCGCCGATGTAGGTGGTGGCGCCTTTCAATGTCACGTTGTTCTGCACCAGCACGCCGTTGTGCAGCACCGTGAGCCGTGCCGGGCTCGCCAGCGTCCGGTCCGCGTTGAAGCGCGGCGCGGTGAAGATGATGTCGTAGGTCTGCCAGCGCTCCGCCGGCAGGGTCGCATTCACCAGCGGCGGCAGCTGCTTGTAGATGGAACCGACCATGCCGTTCACGTAGGTCGGGCTCGTGAAGTTGTCGAGCACCTGCACTTCGTAGATGTCCTGCAGGAATACGCCGCTGTTGCCGCGATCCTGGTTGACCTTGTCGGGCGGCAGCTCGGGGACTAACCACTCGATGTGCAGCTGCTGGTCACCGAAGCCTGCCTTGGTCTGGATGTCGCCCGTGCCGGGCGCCACCACCATCTCGCCGTTGACGATGTTCCAGCGCGCCGGCGACGCGTTCCTGGCGCTCTGCCAGGCGTCGAGGTTCGTGCCGTCGAACAGGATGATGGCGTCGGACGGCGCGGCGCCGGGAGCCGCGCCCGGCGTGACCTTCGCGGGCACCGGGAACCACACCTCGGTCGACTTCGGCGCGGGTGGCAGGTCGTCATCGTTGGTGAGAGCCCGGACGCGGATGTTGCGATAGGAGATTTCCGCGCTCTCGGCCTGCAACGCGATGCGGCCGTGGTCGAGCTTTACCCACGAATTGCTCTTCGCGTCCCAGGCCTTCAGGTCGCTGACGCGCATGTTCACGACGCCGTTGACGATGTGTGTCGCGCGATCGCCGCGCACGATGATCTCGACAGTGTTCCAGCCGGGGAATTCATTCACGCGGCCATGGCGGACGCGTTCGAACTTGCCGTCATTGCCGATGGTGAGAGGGACGCCACCGTTCTCCGGCAACGTGTATCGCCGGGTCTGCGGATTCGTGAAGCTCGAGGCGCGCGCGGATATGGCCCAGGCGTCACCGGTGTCGCCTTCCTGGATCTGGGCTTCGAGGGCGGCCGGCCAGTCGGCGGGACGGTCACGGTGCACGTGATACAGCAGTCCGGCGTCGCGGACGTGATCATTTCGCGGCGCGAATTTCTTCTCGCCCCATTTGTATTCGAGACTCAGGCGGTAGTCGCGGTGCTCGGTGGTGGTGACGAGCACCACGTTGGGTTGCTCGCTGCCGGCGGCCTGCGTCGGATAGGCGTGGATTTCGCCGTTCTCCACGCGGAAATAGCTCGCGGCCGGCGGTGCGTCGGCGGATGCCCGCGAGGCGTACTGAGCGCTCCAGCCGTTGAGGTTCTTGCCGTTGAACAACGGCTTCCAGGCCGGTGACGCGCCGGTGGATTCGGCCGCTCCCGCGATTCCCGCAAACAAACACAATACCGCCGTAACAGCGGCTGAAGTCCGAAGCATGGTGTCCCCCCGTGAATATGCGGGGGAAGTTTATCGCGGGATGTTGGTGGGTTGGGTGGGGATCGAACCCACGACCACCGCCTTAAAAGGGCGCTGCTCTACCGCTGAGCTACCAACCCCCGGGAAGGGCGCGCAGTCTACACATACCGTGTCGGATCGGCGACCCCCGCGGCCGTAAAACCATCGCGGCGCAGGCGGCAGGAATCGCAGCGGCCGCAGGCCCGTCCCGCGCTGTCCGCCTGGTAGCAGGAAACGGTGAGCCCGAAGTCAACGCCATTATCCATGCCGGTACGCACGATTTGCGCCTTGCTCATTTCAATCAGGGGCGCCCGGATGGCAATTGCCCCGCCCTCCACGCCGGCCTTGGTCGCAAGCGCGGCGAGCCTTGCGAAGGCCGCGACGAACTCGGGACGGCAATCCGGATACCCCGAGTAATCCACCGCGTTCACGCCGATGTGAATTTCCCCGGCCTTCAGCACCTCGGCCCAGGCGAGCGCCAGCGACAGCATGATGGTGTTGCGCGCGGGGACATAGGTCACCGGAATGCCCGCCGTGGGTTGCGTGGGCACCGCGACCGACCGGTCGGTGAGCGCGGAGCCGCCGATGCCGGCGAGGTCCACGTGCATGACGCGATGCTCGCGCGCACCCAGCGCTTTCGCGACGGCGGCCGCGGCATCGAGTTCGGCGTGATGACGCTGCCCGTAACTCACCGACAGCGCGTAACACTCGAGACCCGACGCTCGCGCCAACGCGAGCACCGTTGCCGAGTCGAGACCACCGGAGAGCAATACGACGGCGCGTTTCATTTCATTTCCCTGGGGTGTTGCCCCAGAGGATCTTGTGGAGCTGAAGCTGAAAGCGCACCGGCGCGCGGTCTTCGAGAATCCAGTCCGCGAGTTGCCGCGCCGGAAGCTGATCGGCGCTCGGACTGAATAACACCGTGCAGCGCGCATCGAGGCCGAGTTCCGCGACTTTCGCGCGGCTCCACTCGTAATCGGCGCGGTCGCAGATCACGAACTTGATCTGTTCGGTGGGACGCAGTTGCGTGAGTTCTTCGTAGCGATTGCGGCGCTCCTCGCCCGAGCCCGGCGTCTTGACGTCGACGACGCGGATCACGCGTTCATCCACACCGCCCAGCGGCATCGCGCCGCTGGTCTCGAGTGAAACCCGGTAGCCCGCGTCGCACAGGCTGGTCAGCAATGGCAGGCAGGTTTTTTGCGCCAGCGGTTCGCCGCCCGTCACGCACACGTAACGCGGCGAAAATCCGGCCACCTGCGCCAGTACTTCTTCGATCGTGCGCCACTCGCCGCCGTGAAACGCATACGCGGTGTCGCAGTACTGGCAGCGCAGTGGGCAGCCGGTGAGCCGCACGAAAACGGTGGGGAAGCCGACCGTGTCGGCCTCCCCCTGCAATGAATGGAAAATCTCTGTGATCTTCAGGCGGCGCGCCGGGGCGCCGCCCGTCTCATCGTCCATTCGTAAGCCGCTTCAGGCGCTCCGTGGCCAGTTGCGCCGCTTCCGTGCCCGGATATCGGCGCGTGACTTCCTCGAGTGTGGCGCGCGCATCCGCATTGCGGCCGAGCGCCGATTGCGTGAAACCGATCTTCACCAGCGCGTCCGGCGCCTTGCGCGAATCCGGCCAGTCGGTCGTGACCTTCTGGAACGCGGTGATGGCGCTCGGATATTCGCGCGTGACGTAATACGCCTCGCCTAACCAGTACTGCGCATTGCTCGCGAGCGCGCTCTGCGGGTAGGCGGAAACGAACCCCCTGAACCCGGAAATGGCTTTCGGATAGTCCGCCGCCTTGAGCGCATTGAACGCGGAGTCGTAGCTGGCCTGCTCTGCCTGCCCGCCGGCGGCCACCGGGGGCGCGATGGCGGGTGATGTCGCGGAACTGCCCGCCACACCGCCCAGGGTTTCGAGCGCCGCGATGCGCTTGTCGAGATCGCCGTACAGATTGCGGGTCTGCGTCTTGCCGCCCTCGCTCTGATTCTGCAGCAGCTCGACTTCACCGCGGATCGTGCGCAGCTCGGCCTGCAACCGGTCGATGCGTTGCGCGAGCTCGAGCAGGCTCTGGTTGGTCAACACGCGCTCGATCCGCTGCACCCGGTTGTCCAGGTCGTTCATGCGGATCTGCACCGGATCGTCTTCGGGCGCGACGGCGCAGCCGCCGAGCACGAAGGACCCTGCGGCGATCGTGATGAACAGGCGATGTGCCTTCATCGGTGCACCTACCGTATGTAAATGATTTCCACGCGGCGATTGAGCGCATAGGTCTGCTCATCGCTGCCGGCCGCGGCGGGACGTTCTTCGCCGTAGCTCACCGTGGACAATTGCACTTCCGCGACGCCCTGGAGCAGCAACGCGCGGCGCACCGCCTGGCCGCGGCGTTCGCCGAGACCGATGTTGTATTCGCGCGAGCCGCGCTCATCGGCGTGTCCTTCGAGGCGCACTTTCTGGGTCGGATTCGCGGCGAGATAACGCGCGTGCGCCGCCACCACCGTCTGCGAGTCCGCGCGGATGTCGGCGCGATCGAAATCGAAATAGACGATGCGCTTGGACAGCAGCTCACCGGACGGACCGGCGGCATCGGTCGTGGCATTCGCGTCATCGGCGGGCGCCGTGTCCGCGGTCGACTGCTGTTGCGGCGCCTGCTCCGGCAGTGTTTCCGGTTTGGACGAACAGGATGCGATCAGCAGGAGCGAGGCGAACAACGCGGCCGTAGTAGCGAGGTGTTTCATTGGCTTACCTTTCTTCAGTACTTCAGAAAACGATCAGAAAAATGGGAACTCGGGAATTCTTCAGGGCAGAAACGGACCCCATACGGGCTCACGCACTTCGCCCGCGTCGGCGTTGAGCCGGAACGAGGTCTGCCCGTCGATGGAAATCGTCTGCAGCACGCCCTGCCCGCGTTCGCGTCCCGCGAGGATCACCATCGCGCCGTTCGGCGCGAAACTGGGGCTCTCGTCCTGCCGGCCTTTCGACAGGATCTGCATCGTGCCCGTGGCGATATCCTGCACGCCGATGCGGTACGCTCCTTCGTCTAGTGTCAGGACGGCGAGTTGTTTGCCGTCGGGCGAAATGCGCGGGCGCGCGTTGTACGAGCCCGTGAACGTGACACGCCGCGGCCGCTCATTGGCTCCCAGGCCCAGCCGGTAAACCTGCGGATTGCCCGACCGGTCCGACGTGAAGTAGATCGCCGAGCCGTCGGCCGTGAAAACCGCTTCGGTATCGATGCCGGCGTCGTCGGTCAGGCGCGTGAGCTGCTGCGTCGTGAGATCGAGTAGATAGACGTCGAGATTGCCGTTGCTGCCAGACAGCGTCAGGGCCAGCTTCTTGCCGTCAGGCGACCAGGCCGGCGCGCCGTTGATGCCGGCACGCGCCGACACCATGCGCCGCTGTCCGGTGCGCACCTGCTGGACGTAGACGGCGGACACACGCCGCTCGAACGACACGTAGGCCAGCCAATCGCCGTCCGCCGACCAGGCGGGCGACATCAGCGGCTGCTGTGAATTCAGGATGATGCGCGGGTTCTCGCCGTCGGCATCGGCAACGATGAGCTGGTAGCGCTGGGCCGGCGGCTTGCCATCGACCGACACGTAGGCAATTCGCGTCGCGAACGCGCCGCGCACGCCGAGGATCTTTTCGTAAATGGCGTCGGCGACACGGTGGGCGCCGTTACGCAGGTTGCGCGGCTGCACGGTCCATTTCTGTCCGAGCAGGCGCTGCCCGGTCAGCACGTTGACGAGTTCGGCATCGATCGCGACGTCGCCGTTGGCGAGCGCGGTCAGCCGTCCGACGACGACGTAGTCGTTGCGCTGCTGCTTCCAGCCGGCGATGTCCACTTCGGCGGAAGTCGTTGGCGTCGTGAGCATGTCGGTGCGCGCCATGCCCTTGAAGCGACCGCTGCTTTCGAGGTCGCGCTGCACGATGGCCGCGACATCGACGCCGCCGTCGGCGGGTACGGCGCGCGCGAACGGCACCACGGCAATCGGAATCGGGTCGGTGACACCCTGCGTGATGGTGAGTTTGAGCTGCGCGAATACGGGATTCGCGCACCCGAACGTGGCGAGCAATAGAAATGCAGCGAGTTTTTTCATGCGTTCAATCTTGTGGGGCAAATGTCAGCTCCAAATTTCGTTCGAACAGCGCCGGATCCGGCGGCGGCGGCAGTGGCGAAGCGCGGTACACCGCGGCTTCCACTGATTCGCGCAGCGCCGGGTCGGCGATGCTGCAACTCTGCACTCGGACGCCGGTGACTTCGCCGCCCGGGACCTGCGTGACCGACACAATACACTCGATGCCCGCACGTGCCGAGGGTGGACGAATCCAGGCGCGTGTGATCCGCGCGACTATCTGCGCGTGCCAGCGTGAAGCTTCGGCGCTGCCGCGTATTGCATTGCCGCGCTCCTCCGCCTCGAGACTGCGCCGCAACTCCGCCTCGCGTGCGAGCCGCGCCTTTTCCTCGGCGGCCTTCTTCGCGGCGGCGGCATCGTCCGCACGCTTTTTCTCGAGGGCCTTTTTCTCCGCGGCCGCCTTTTCCGCAGCGGCCTTCTCGGCGGCGGCCCTGGCCGCGGCCTGCTTCTGCTCTTCGAGGCGCCTGGCTTCCTGCTTCTCGGTCTCTGCCTTTTCGGCATCGAGCCGCGCCTGTTCCTGCTCCTGCTTTTCCCGCTCGATACGTTCCTGTTCGACCTTTTCGGCCTGTTCCTTTTCCTCGGCGAGCCGCGCTTCTTCCTTCTGCTTTTCCAGCTCGGCCGGGTCGGGCTCGGGCGGTGTGACGGGTTCCGGCGGCGCGGGTTCGGGTTCGGGAGTGGGTGCGGGGGCCGGCGTCGCCGGCGGCGGCGACACGTTCTTCAACGCCCGCTCGTCGACCACCGTGCCTTCGATCGCCATCGTCTGCACGGGTGGCGGCTCGTGTTTCCACGTGAACCAGGCAAAAAACACGGCGACCGCGGCGATGGCCGCGTGCAGTAGCACGGACAGCGCGATCGCAGGCGCCCGCCCACTTTTGCGAGGTTTCTGTGGCGGCATCGGGCTGGGGGAACCTATTGACCCCGAATCCGTTCCGGAGGCTGCGTGATGAATCCAACTTTGCTGGCACCGGCGCGTTGCAGAATGGTCATGGCGGAAACAACTTCTCCATAGGCCACGCGATAGTCCCCGCGCACGAGCACCGCGGTTTCCGGTGCGCGACGCAGAACCGCGGCCGCTCGCGCTTCGACTGTGGCCGCATCGATCGGTTCATCTTCCTTGCCACCGTGATTGAGGAACAGCCGTCCCGCCGAATCGACGGTCAGCACGATGGGTTTCGCGTCCTTGAGCATCTCGGGCGGAATCGGCCGCGCCCCGGCCTTGGGCAACTCGACCTTGATGCCTTCGGCGAGCAGCGGCGCCGTGATCATGAAGATGATCAGCAACACGAGCATCACGTCGATGTACGGCACGACGTTGATCTCGCCCATCAGTTTCCGCCGGCGGGTAGTTTGATTAACCGATGCCATGACGGTCTCCTATTTGTTGCCCGCGTAACGCTGCAGGATCGTCGAGAACTCTTCCATGAACGCGTCGTAGCGCAATTCGAGCCGGCTCACCTGGTCGGCGTACCGGTTGTAGGCGATCACCGCGGGGATGGCGGCGAACAGGCCGAGCGCGGTCGCGATCAGCGCCTCCGCGATGCCGGGCGCGACCATCGCCAGCGTTGCCTGCTGCACGCCGCCGAGCGCGACGAAGGAGCTCATGATTCCCCACACGGTGCCGAACAGGCCGACATAGGGACTGGTCGATCCGATGGTCGCGAGGTTCGAGAGACTCTCTTCGAGGCGCTCGATTTCCTTGAGCTGCCCGACGCGCATCGCGCGGCGTGCGCCGTCGAGCAATTGCTCCGCCGGAATGCCGCCCTGCTTGAGACGGGCGAATTCCCGGAAGCCGAACTCGAAGATGCTCGACATGCCGGTGGCGCCGCCGCGCGCTTCGATCTGCCGGTAAAGCGCGGTGAGATCACCGCCCTTCCAGAAGCTGTTCTCGAAAGTTTCCGCTTCCGACTGCGCGCGCGAGATCAGCGAGCGCTTGCGGAAAATGATGGTCCACGACATCAGCGAGGCAAGCAGCAGCAGGCACAACACACCCTGCACGACCGGGCTTGCTTCGAGCACCAGTTTGACGATCGAGAGTTCATTGTCCATTGCGTACCCTGGAGCTGTTAAAGAGGGAGCTTCACGAAATCCGGCAAGGGCCGGGGCCGGAAGGTCGTGGCATCGACGCAGGCCACGCGCACCTCGCCCTCGGCCAGCACCTGGTCGGTGGCGGCATTGCGGACGGATTGTTTGAAGCGGATCGATGCCCGGCCTTCGGGCACCGGCAGACAGGTGATCAGCAGTTCGTCGTCGAGACGCGCGGGACGGCGATAGTGCACGTGCGCCTCGACGACCGCGAACACGAAACCTTCCTTCGCGGCGAGTTCGCCTTGCGCATGCCCGAGCACACGCAGCCACTCGGTGCGCGCGCGCTCCATGAATCGCAGGTAGTTGGCGTAATACACCACGCCGCCGCCGTCGGTGTCTTCCCAGTAAACGCGTGCGCGCCAGCTGAATTCGTTCATGGTCGCGGGCTCAGCGTTCCGCTTCGAACAGCGGCAGGTTCGACAGCGCGCGCTCGGGCACCTTGAGCCCGAAATGTAGATAGGCGTTGCGGGTCGCCATGCGGCCGCGCGCCGTGCGCATGAGAAAACCCTGCTGGATCAGGAACGGTTCGATCACGTCTTCCAGCGTGCCGCGTTCCTCGCCGATCGCGGCCGCGAGGCTTTCGATACCCACCGGTCCGCCGTCGAACTTCTCGATGATGGTGGACAGCAGCTTGCGATCGAGCGCGTCGAAACCCTGCGGATCGACTTCCAGCAGGTCGAGCGCGGCGCGGGCCACGGGCTCGTCGATGCTGCCCTGCGCCTTGACCTCCGCGAAGTCACGCACGCGCCGCAGCAGACGGTTCGCGATACGCGGCGTGCCGCGCGAGCGTTGCGCGATCCGCGCCGCGCCGTCCGCGTCGATGGGCACGCCGAGAATTCCGGCCGAACGCGTCACGATGCGTTCGAGCTCGCCGACCGTGTAGAACTCGAGGCGCTGCACGATGCCGAAGCGGTCTCGCAACGGGGATGTGAGCAGGCCCGCGCGGGTGGTCGCGCCTATCAAGGTGAACGGCTGCAGCGCGAGCTTGATCGAGCGCGCCGCCGGGCCCTCGCCGATCATGATGTCGAGCTGGAAATCCTCCATCGCGGGATACAGCACTTCTTCGACCACCGGCGAAAGCCGATGGATCTCGTCGATGAACAACACGTCGCGCGGTTGCAAGTTGGTGAGCAATGCGGCCAGGTCGCCGGGCCGTTCGAGCACCGGGCCCGAGGTCTGGCGCAGACTCACGCCAAGCTCGGCGGCCAGGATGTTGGCCAGCGTCGTCTTGCCGAGACCCGGAGGTCCGAAGATCAATGCGTGATCGAGCGCTTCGCCGCGCTTGACCGCGGCCTGCACGAAAATTTCGAGCTGCGCCTTGACCTGCTCCTGGCCTACATAGTCCGCGAGCTTCTTCGGGCGGATGGCCCTATCCACCGCTTCCTCTTCGCGCGTGGCCGGCGCCTGCACGAGCCGATTCTCGGGAGTGCTCATTGCGGACGCACCGTGCCCTGCAACGCACGACGGATGAGATCTTCGGTCGTCCCACCGGAACCCGCGAACGGCTTCAGCATCGCGGTGACTTCGGCCGGCTTGTAGCCGAGAGCCACGAGCGCGGTCCAAGCCTCACCCTCGGTGCTCGACGACAACGCGGGCCCTGAGCCACCCGCCGCGAAACTCGCGCTCGCTTCATTGAGCGCATCGAGGCGGTCCTTCATTTCCATGAGTACCCGCTCGGCGGTCTTGCGCCCGACTCCGGGAATCTTCGTGAGCGACGCGGTGTCTTGCAGCTTCACCAGTGTCGCGAACCCCTCGACGCTCACGCCCGACAGGATCGCGAGCGCGAGCTTGGGACCAACCTGCGAGACCTTGAGCAGGTTGCGGAACAACGCGCGTTCTTCCTGCGTGCCGAAGCCGTACAGGATGTGCGCGTCCTCGCGCACGACGAGATGCGTCAGCAGTCGCACTTCGCTGCCCACCGCGGGCAGCGTGTAGAACGTCGACATCGGCGCTTCGATGTCGTAACCGACGCCGCCCACGTCCACGGTGAGATGAGGCGGAGTCTTGATGACGAGTTTGCCGCGGATGAATCCGATCACGCGGTCATCTCGAACTTTCTGGAGTTCGCATGGCAGATCGCGACGGCGAGCGCGTCCGCCGCATCGGCCGTGAGCCGCGTGTCCACCCGGAGCAGTTGCCGGACCATGTGCGCGACCTGGGTTTTCTCCGCGCCGCCGACGCCCACGACCGCGAGCTTGATCGCGCGCGGCGCGTATTCGTGTACTTCGAGCATCGCGGGCACGGCCGCGAGCGCCGCGCCGCGCGCCTGCCCGAGCTTGAGCGCGCTGTCGGCGTTCTTCGCGAGGAATACCCGTTCGATGGCGATCTCCTGGGGCAGATGTTCGGCGATGAGCTCGACCACCCGGGAATGGATGATCCGCAGCCGGTTGGCCAGCGCGCCACCCGCGGTGGCGATGCAACCCTGCGCGACGATGCGCATCTCGCCCCGCTGGCAATCGATGACGCCGTAGCCGGTGCGCAGGGAACCGGGGTCGAGGCCGAGAATGCGCGCGTTACCACGGGGTGACATCCGCACGACCACCGGCGCGGCGGGTTGTGCCGCATCGGCCGCCTGCGGTCGATAGGAGCGCCACGAGGATCTCAGCGGGTATCGCGCCATCAGTCGGTAACGCCTCGCGCCCCTTGAAAAAACTGCGCGTATGATAGCTGCAAATCCACCGGGCCTCACGCACCGGACGCCCTCGCCCCGCCGTGCACAATCTTCGTTCCTGCTCGCCCGAGCTCAAAGCCGTCATCGATGCTCACGCCGCCCGCCTGGAAGGCTGGGGCGTGTCGCGCGACATCCTCGATCAGGCGGTCGAAGCCGCCGTCATCGTCGCATCGCTGACCGAGGACGGCCTGCTCGCCGCCGCGTTGCTCGCGCAGCCCGCACTTGCCGCTGCGCCCAACGAATCCGCCGACATCGAGCAGCACTTCGGACCCGCGGTCATCAGCCTGGCGCGCGAGCTGCGGCACTTCGGCGACATCCGCCTCACGCCGCTGGCCGCCGCCTCGCGCGAACTCGAACCGGCGCAGGCCGAGGCGCTGCGCAAGATGCTGCTGTCCGTGGTCAGCGATCCGCGGCTCGTGCTCGCGCGGTTGGCGCGCCAGCTCGTGGAGCTCACCGCGGCGAAGGACGGCCACGCCGCGACCCGCGAGCGGCTCGCGCTCGAAACCCGTGAGGTCTTCGCCCCGCTCGCCAACCGCCTCGGCCTGTGGCAGCTCAAGTGGGAACTCGAGGATCTGGCGTTCCGCTACCTGCAGCCGGACGACTACCGCCGTATCGCCGGCGCGCTGGCCGAGAAACGCGCGGACCGCGAGCGTTACATCACCGAGCTGTGCCGCGAGCTCGAGTCGATGGTGCGCGCCGTGGGCATCGACGCGGAAATCCAGGGGCGCCCGAAACACATCTACAGCATCCATCGCAAGATGGATCGCAAGCAGCTCACGTTCGAACAGGTGTTCGATCTGCGCGCGGTGCGCATCGTCACGGCGAGCGTCGCCGACTGTTATGCCGTGCTCGGCATCGTGCACGGCCACTTCACCTACATCCCGGGCGAGTTCGACGACTACATCGCGACCCCGAAGGACAACTTCTATCGCTCGATCCACACCGCGGTCATCGGTCCCGAGGGCAAGGCCGTCGAAGTTCAGATCCGCACGCGCGAAATGCACGACCAGGCGGAACTCGGTCTCGCCGCCCATTGGCGTTACAAGGAATCGCGTGCGCACGATGTCTCATACGACCGCAAGATCGAATGGGTGCGCACGCTCCTCGAACCGCACTCCGCGGCGGACGGCGACAAGGATTTCCTCGACGCGGTGCGCAGCGAGCTGTTCGAGGATCGCGTCTACGCGCTCACGCCCAAGGGCGAAGTCGTCGACCTGCCCCATGGCGCGACACCGCTCGACTTCGCGTATCACGTTCACACCGACCTCGGACATCGCTGCCGTGGCGCGCGGGTCAACGGGCGCATCGTGCCGCTCACGCGCGCGTTGATGAATGGAGAGATAGTCGAAATCATCACGCACAAACATCCGCAGCCCAGCCGGGACTGGCTTTCCGAAACGCAGGGGTTTCTGATCAGTCCGCGCAGCCGCTCCAAGGTGCGCGCCTGGTTCCGGAAGTTAGACGAGGAAGCCGCGAAGCTCGCGCCGCCGCCGGTCGTCACGCCGGTCACACCGGCGCCCGCACCACCACGGCGCAAAACCAGGACTCGCCGCAATTCGCGCTCACCCGTGGTGCTGGGTGGCGTCGAAGATCTGCCGACGAGTTTTGCGCGTTGTTGCGCGCCGGTGAAGCCGGAGCCGATTGCCGGCTACGCCACGGTGGGGCGCGGCGTGACCATTCATCGCGCGAACTGCCCCGGACTGAAACGCATGAGCGCGGCGCACCCGGAAAGACTGATGGCCGCATCGTGGGCGGATGCGGGCGCGACGCAGCCCGTGACCCTGACGATTGTCGCCATCGACAGACAGGGGCTCGTGCGCGACATCGGAGATTTGCTTGCGACCGAAAAAATTTCCATCGAGATGATGCACAGCACTACCGACAAGGCCCAGTCGACAGCTACCATCGACCTGCGCGTCGGGGTAGATGACGCGCCGCATTTGACGCGACTCCTGCAGCGTATTCGCAAAGTTGCCAGCGTCCTCTCGGTACGCCGGACCGCTTAACTTAAGTCGGTTCCGGATACCCTTGGGGGCCGGCGAAACGTGACGCGTTGCGACGCCAGATTCCGTCAGATCGCGTTTACTAATAACGATATTTTGCATTCATCCGGGGTAGTGGAACGCAATGCGTGTCCTGCTGGTCGACCATGACTCAGAAGGTCTGGAGTCCGTCGCGCGTGCAATTCGCGGCGTGCTCGAGCTCGACTGCGTCACCAGCAAAGGTGATGCGCTCCTGCTGCTGCGCCAGAACACCTACGACGTCCTGATCGCCTGCGAACGTTGCGTCGACGGCTCGGGCCTCGATCTGCTCGCGCGCACCACCCGCACCACCGTTCCGCTCAAGCGCATCTTCTCCGCGCCGCCCGATCGCCTGCAGTTGTTAGGCCCGCGGCTCGCACCGTTCAAGGTGCAGCGGACGATCAACTACCCCATCGATCTCGAAGAGTTGTGGCTCGCGATTGCGCAGGTCACCGGCACGAATGACGAGACCGACGGCACCATCGAGCGCGTCGTGCTCGATGAGCGCGGCATTCCTTCCGCCGGCACGGTTCCGCGCGGACCGATTCCGCCGCGTCCGCCCGCGCCGCTGCGCGAGGCGCGTCCCGCGTCACCGCCCGCGCCCAGTGTCGTTGTGCCGCAGCCGATGCCGGCCTCGGCCGTAGCCGCCGCGGGAGGCCGCGCCGCCGCTGCACGAGTCGCGCAGCCCGCACCCGAACCGCCGTTGCGCGCGCCGCCGCCTCCGCGCACGACGTCCGACACCGGCCGCATGCGCGCGCCGCTGCCGCCGAAAACGACTTCCGACACCGGCCGCATGCGCGCGCCATTGCCGCCAAGAACGACGTCCGACACCGGCCGCATGCGCGCACCCGCGCCGCCGATGCAATCCATCCCGCCCATGCCGCTCGTCCCGACTTCTCCGGCCGCGCCGTTGCGCGACATGGGCTGGACGCCGGAGGTCGTGACGGTCGAAGACGATTTCGCCGCGATCGCCGCGCAGGCAAGACTCGGCGTGCAGCAGAAGGTGGTCGACGAGGCCGCGCGCCGCAAACGCACGCGCCTGATCACCGCCGGCGGCATCGCGCTCGTGGTTGCGGCCGCCATCGTCCTGCTGATCGAGACTTTCTACGACCCTGAAGCGCGTGCGCGCGAACGCGCGATCGCCCAGGAAGTCGAGCGCATGGCCGAGCAGCAGAAGGTGACCGACAACCTGACGCGCATCGAAGTCGACATCGAAAGCGCGATCATGAAAGACGACTTCGACGCGGCGCGGGCCGCGCTCGCGAAGCTGGTCGAAAAATCACCCGAACATCCGCGCCGCGCGTTCCTCGAAGCATCGATCGACCGCGCCGCCGAACTCGCGAAGCTCGAGGCGCAGAAGTCCGCGCCGCCCACCGTGGCGCAGGCCGAGCGCGCCGCGCCGCGTGAGCGCGCACCGGAACGCGCCGGCACTCGCAACCGCGACGACAACCGCCCGGCCCGCGACTCGCGCACTGCTTCGGCGCCAGCGCCGGCACAGCGCACGTATGGCGCGCCCATCGGCGAAGTTCCGCGCGCCACGCTGCCGCTCGACGCGCCCATCAACACCGCGCCGACGACCACGATGCGCCGTCCGGACAATTCCTTCACGGGCCGCACCGTCGAAGCCTCGGATGCGGGAACCCGCGCCCCGGTGAATGCCCCGGCGTATTCGAGTTCACCCGCACCGGCTGCGACGCAAGCCGCGACGCAGACGGCTAGCCCGAACAACAGCGCCGCGAACGGCTCGGCCGTGGCCGTGCCGCTGCCCGCCGCGCCGGCTCCGACACCGGCTGTTCCCGCGGCCATCGACGTGGTTCCGGCGAAACTCGTGAAACGCGTGGCGCCCGTGGCGCCGGCGAACACCCCGCCCCGCGCCAAGGGCCAGGTCATCGTGCAGTTCGATATCGGCGTGAACGGCAAGGTATCCGAGATCGAAATCCTGGAGTCGACGCCACGCGGCGTGTTCGATGAAGCCGTGCGCGACGCCGTGCGCAAATGGGTGTACGAGCCGCGCAAGGAAAACGGCGTCGCCGTGGCATCGAAAGGCCAGGCACGCCTGCTGTTCGACACGGCCAAGTAGGCCGTCGACTAACTACCTGCTGATCTCGAGGCGGCTTGCGACGCTGCCTGTCTCGTGCCGGCGCGGCGCGCGGCACCCGCCGCGAACACCGCGCCTGAATCCGCGCCTACTTGTTGATGTTGTCGATCGCGCGTTTGTCGGCGGCCAGGGCCGCTTCGTGCAGCGCTTCGGACAGCGTCGGATGCGCGTGGATCGTGCGCTGCAGATCCTCGCTGCTCGCCGAGTACTCCATCGCGAGCACCGCTTCGGCAATGAGTTCGCCGGCGAGCGGTCCGATGATGTGCACGCCCAGGATCTCGTCGTCGTCCTGCGCGGCGATGAGTTTCACGAATCCGGCGGTTGATTCCATCGCGCGAGCTCGGCCGCTGGCCGCGAACGGGAACTGGCCGATCTTGTATGCACGGCCACTGGCCCGCACCTGCTCTTCGGTCTGCCCGACCCACGCGATCTCGGGATGTGTGTAGATCACCGAGGGAATCACGTTGTAGTTCATGTGACCGTATTTGCCGGCGATCAGATCGCCGACCATCACGCCCTCGTCCTTCGCCTTGTGCGCGAGCATCGGGCCGCGCACGCAGTCGCCGACCGCCCAGACATTCTCGGCGGTCGTCTTGCAATGATCGTCGACTTTGATGAAGCCGCGCTCGTCGAGCTGCACGCCCGTGCCGTCGGCCAGCAGGTTCTTCGAGAACGGCCTGCGACCGACGCAAACGATGAGTTTGTCGACGTCGATGGTCTGACTACCCGACGCGTCGGAGTAGCTCACTTCCACGCCGCTCGCGGTCGACTTGGCGCCGGAAACCTTGGCGCCGAGCTTGATGTCGAGGCCCTGCTTCTTGAAGTGCCGTGCGGCTTCCTTCGCCAGTCCCTGGTCGGCGACCGCGAGGAAAGTGTCGAGTGCTTCGAGCACCACGACTTCTGAGCCCAGGCGGCGCCAGACACTGCCGAGCTCGAGACCGATGACGCCCGCGCCGACGACGGCGAGTTTCTTCGGGACACTTTCGAGATCGAGCGCGCCCCAGTTGTCGATGATGTTCTTGCCGTCGAACTTCATGCTCGGAAGTTCGGTGGGAATGGAGCCCGAGGCGAGCACGATGTGTTTGCCAACCAGCGTTTCAGTCTTGCCGTCGTGCGAAGTGAACTCGACCTTGCGGCCGGGGAGCAGTTTGCCGTGGCCCTGCAGCGCGGTGACACCGGCGC
Source organism: Alcaligenaceae bacterium (assembly GCA_036677145.1). Taxonomy (GTDB): domain Bacteria; phylum Pseudomonadota; class Gammaproteobacteria; order Steroidobacterales; family Steroidobacteraceae; genus CADEED01. The sequence goes on along the minus strand of JAKFFF010000011.1, from coordinate 177,948 downwards.
TCTTGAGCAACATCGCGATGCCGGTGGTGCTGGCCTTGACGATGCCCGTCTTGCGCTTCTGCATCTGCGTGACGTCGAAGTCGACGCTGCCGACCTTGATGCCGTGGACGCCGAGCTCGCCTTTCGTCTTCACGAGCAGCTCACTCGATTCGAGCAGCGCCTTCGAGGGAATGCAGCCCGCATTCGTGCAGGTGCCGCCGAACACGGCGCTGCCGTCCTTGTTCTTCCATTCGTCGATGCAGGCGACCTTGAGCTTGTTCTGCGCCGCGCGGATGGCCGCCGGGTAACCGGCCGGACCGCCGCCAATGACGATGACGTCGTATTCGTTAGCCATGGTTCAAACGCTCAGCAGCAGGCGCGCCGGATCTTCCAGGGCGTCCTTGATGGTCACGAGGAATTGCACGGCTTCGCGGCCGTCGATGATGCGGTGATCGTAGGACAGCGCGACGTACATCATCGGGCGGATCTCGATCTGGCCGTTGATGACCACGGGGCGTTCCTTCGTGGCGTGCATGCCGAGGATCGCGCTCTGCGGCATGTTGACGATCGGGGTGGACAGCAGCGAGCCGAACGTGCCGCCATTGGTGATGGAGAACGTGCCGCCGGTGAGATCGTCGAGCGTGATCTTGCCTTCGCGCGCCTTGACGGCGAACGCACCGATGTTCTTCTCGATGTCGGCGTAACCCTGCAGGTCGACGTCACGCAGCACCGGGACCATGAGGCCCTTGTCCGTCGAGACCGCGACGCCGATGTCGTAGTACTCGTGATAGACGATGTCGTTGCCTTCGATCGAGGCGTTGACCAGCGGGAATTTCTTGAGCGCTTCGACGGCGGCCTTGATGAAGAACGACATGAAGCCGAGCTTCACGCCATGTTTCTTCTCGAAGACGTCCTTGTACCGGGCGCGCAGGTCCATGACCGCCTTGAGGTCGATCTCGTTGAACGTGGTGAGCTGGGCCTGTGTCTGCTGCGCTTCGAGCAGTCGTTCGGCGATGCGCGCGCGCAGGCGCGTCATCGGCACGCGCTGATCCTGACGGCCGGCGGCGCCGGTGGCCGGCGTTGTCGCGGCCGCCTTGCCGGCCGCGGGCGCGGCGGCTGCCTTGGCAGCCGGCTGGTCCAGATACTCCACCACATCACCCTTGGTGATGCGGCCGTCCTTGCCCGTCGCGGGAATCTTCGCCGGATCGAGCTGCTTTTCTTCGACCATGCGACGCACCGAAGGCGCGAGCTTTTCGCCACCCGCGGTCGGCGCGGCCGCGGTCTTTGCGGCGGGCGCGGCCGGAGCAGCCGCAGCGGCGGCAGCCGCGGGCTTCGCGTCTCCCGCCACTCCCTTCCCGGCACCCTCTTCGAGGATGGCGAGAATCTGGCCGCTGGTCACGGACGTGCCGGCGGAGATCCGCAGTTCCTTGATTACGCCGCTGACCGGCGCGGGGACTTCGAGCACGACCTTGTCGGTCTCGAGATCGGCGAGGTTCTCGTCACGCGTGACGGCCTGTCCGACCTGCTTGTGCCAGGTGACGAGCGTGGCGTCGGCGACCGACTCGGGCAATTGCGGAACCTTGATTTCGATGGTCATCTTTTCTTCCTCAGCGTGACGTGGCGGCCGCGGCAGGGGCCGGCGTCACCGTGAGGCGCTTGGTTTCGCGCGCCCCGTCTTCTTTGTTGGTGGCCGTGAGCGCGGCTTCGATGAGCCCGCGTTGCTCGGCGTCGTGGATCTTCGTGATGCCGGTGGCGGGCGCCGCGGCCGGCGGACGGCCGGCGTACAGCAGCTCGCGCTTGCCGCACAACGTCTGCAGGCGGTGGCGGATCTGGTACCACGCGCCCTGGTTCTGCGGCTCTTCCTGGCACCAGACGACTTCGCGCGCGTTCGGGTATTTCGCGAGCACGGCTTCGGTCTCGGGCACCGGGAATGGATAAAGCTGCTCGACCCGCACCAGCGCAACGTCGTTCGCGTTCGAAGCGCGGCGCGCCTTGAGCAGGTCGAAGTACACCTTGCCCGAGCACATCACGACGCGATGCACACTTGCCGGCTTCACGGCGCTATCTACTTCATCGATCACCGTCGCGAACTCGCCATTGGCGAGGTCCTCGAGCGTCGACACGGACAGCTCATGCCGCAGCAGGCTCTTCGGCGTCATCACGATGAGCGGTTTACGCAGGCTGCGCAGGATCTGCCGGCGCAGCATGTGATACATCTGCGCGGGCGTCGACGGCACGCACACCGCCATGTTGTTCTCGGCGCACAGTTGCAGGAAGCGCTCGAGACGCGCGGAGGAATGCTCCGGTCCCTGGCCTTCGTAACCGTGCGGCAGCAGCATCGTGAGTCCGCACAGCCGGCCCCACTTCGCTTCGCCCGAGCTGATGAACTGGTCGATGATGACCTGCGCGCCGTTCACGAAATCGCCGAACTGCGCTTCCCAGATCACCAGTGACGACGGGTCCGTCGTCGAGTAGCCATATTCAAAGCCGAGCACGGCTTCCTCGGACAGCACCGAGTCGATCACGTCGAATGAAGGTTGACGCTCGGCGATGTGCTGCAACGGAATGTAGCGCTCACCGGTCGCCTGGTCGTGCAACACCGCGTGCCGATGGAAGAAGGTACCGCGGCCAGAATCCTGGCCCGTGAGGCGAATCGAATTGCCCTCTTCGAGAATGCTTGCGTAAGCCAGTGTCTCGGCGCAGCCCCAGTCGAGCGGCAGTTCGCCGGCCAGCATCTTCACGCGATTCGCCATCACCTGGGCGACGCGCGGATGCAGAGAGATCGTCTGCGGGTAACGAACGATAGCCGCGCCGAGCGCCTTGAGGCGCGCCATGTCGCCACCGCGCACACGTTCGGACCAGTCGCTGCCGGCGTACTTGGTCCAGTCCACCGTGTACTTGTTGCCGATCATGCCGAGCGAGGCGCGCGCCTGCGGGCGGCCCTCGTCGAGACCCTGACGATACGACTCCACCATCGCGGCGGCGTCGGCATCCGAGAGCACACCCGCGGCGGCGAGCCGGTCCGCGTAGATCTTGCGCGTAGTCGGATGCTTGCGGATCACCTGGTACATCATCGGCTGCGTGGCGGAAGGTTCATCCGCCTCGTTGTGCCCATGACGGCGGTAACAGACGAGGTCGATGACCACGTCCTTGTGGAAATGCTGGCGATACCTGAGCGCGAGCCGCGTGACGAACACGACCGCGTCCGGGTCATCGGCGTTCACGTGGAAGATCGGCGTCTCGAGCATCTTCGCGACGTCCGAGCAATACATCGTCGAACGCGTGTCGCGCGGATCGGAGGTCGTGAAGCCAACCTGGTTGTTCACGATAATGTGAACGCTGCCGCCCGTGAAGAACGCGCGCGCCTGCGAGAGCTGCAACGTTTCCATCACGACGCCCTGGCCCGCGAAGGCCGCGTCGCCGTGGATCAGGATCGGCAGCACCTGCGTGCCAGTGGTGTCGCCGCGCCGTTCCTGGCGCGCGCGCACCGAACCTTCGACCACCGGGTTCACCACTTCGAGATGCGAAGGATTGAACGCCAGCGCCACGTGGACGTTGCCGCCCGGCGTGCGCAGGTCGGCGGAGAAGCCCTTGTGGTACTTCACGTCGCCCGAGCCCTGCATGTGCGCGGTGTCGTATTTGCCTTCGAACTCGTTGAACAGCACCGAGGGCGATTTGCCGAGCACGTTCACCAGCACGTTCAGGCGGCCGCGATGGGCCATGCCGATGACGCACTCCTCGACACCCTGCTCGCCGCCGCGCTGGATCAGGCAATCGAGCAGCGGGATCAGCGAATCGCCGCCCTCGAGCGAGAAGCGCTTCTGGCCGACGTACTTGGTGTGCAGGTAACGCTCGAGGCCTTCGGCGGCCGAGAGTTGCCAGAGCACGTTTTTCTGCTCTTCGGTAGTTAGCTTGCCGGTGAGTCGGCCGACCAGGTACTGGTCCTGCAGCCACAGGCGCTCTTCGGTGTTCGACACGTGCGCGAACTCCGCGCCGATCGTGCCGCAGTACGCGTACTCGAGCTGCGCGATGATGTCGCGCAGCTTCTGCCGCGGCGCGATCTCGTTGGGGCGCGCGCCGGTGAGAAATTCGGTGTCGAGGTCGGACTCGTTGAGACCGAAGTACCCGAGCTCGAGGACTCGCGGGCGCTCACGCTTCGTGAGGCCGAGCGGATCGAGGTTCGCGATCAGGTGACCGCGGTTCGAGTAGATCTGCACGAGGCGGGAAACAGCACCCTGCTTCGCGGCAGCTTCGTTCGTGGGTGCCGGCCCGGCGGTGGCGGCGCGCGGACGCGTGGCGCGTTTCGCGATGCCGGCCTGGATGGCCGAGTGGATCTGGTCGGGTTGCCCGCCGTCCGCACGCGGGCGGATCTTCAGGAAGAAGTCACGCCAGTTGGGCTCGACGCTCTGCGGATCGGCGAGGAACTGTTCGTACAGGGCTTCAACATAGGGCGCGTTGCCGCCGGATAGCGGCGTAGATGCAAGCAACTCGCGAAGGCTTGTGGCCATACGAGAAAAAATCCTTGTGGACTCAAGGTCCTGGATCAATAAGGGGGCGGTATGTTAGCCGAAGCAGCCGGGCGCCGAAAGGCGAATAGGCCGCATTACAGGGGGATGTTACGTAAAAGCCAGAGCTCGTAACCCACCAGGACGATGTACCCCGCCAGGACCACGTACAACAGCGTACCGACGCCCGTGGAGCCGAAGATCCTCAGACGGGCGAGCAGCGTGAGGACGACCACACCCATGATCGTCAGGCCGAGCTTCACGAATGCGAACATGTGGCCCGAGCCTTGAACCAGAGGCTCCATGACCGGGTTGATTTCCTGGGCACCGTGGGACATCAAGGTCAGCGTCAGGATTGCGTCCGATACGCACAGCGCCAGGATGAGGATGGTGGTGACCAGCCATTGCGGGTGAAACCAGTCCGTTACGACCGCGTGCCGCTCATTGCCTCTACGTGGTGCAATCCGGCGGCGCTCGAAATTGCCGCGCCACAGCGCCCGCACGAGCGAACGACGCCGCTCGGTCGCGGCACGTCTTTCTTCTTTTTGTTGCTCCTTCATCGCTCTTGCATTCTATGAATGCGCGGCGCGAATGCGCCTCAATCTGGAGCAATCGCGTGTGAGCCAAGTCGCATTTCACTCAGTAAGTGAAACGCACCTCGCCCAGCACGCTGCGCCGGATCTCGTGTCCGTTCGGAGCGGCGTATTCGTGGTGTGTTTCGTTAAGTAGATTGAAACCCTTCACCGCGATATCGAAGTTTTCATTGACACGCCAGCCGACGCGCAGCGCGAGCTCGGTGTACGAGCCGGTCAAGGGGTCGGGTTTCTCGCCGACGTGCCGCAAGTTCGCATCGACCGTCACGCTGCCGAAATCCATCGACGACTTCACCAGCCAGCGCAACTTCGGATCATTGCCCGCCTGCCCGATTCCGCCCAGTTGCGACGAACCCGCCTTGAATACGAGATCCTTCTGCAACGTGCGAAAGCCGGGCGACAGTCGCCACCAGTCCGTGAGTTGCAGATTGGCCCAGGCCTCGAAGCCATACGCGCTGCCCTTCATGAGATTGCCCCATTGCAGCGGCAAAACTGTGACGGGCGTGAGCTCGATCGTGCGCAGATCGTCGTATTCGTTGTAGAACGCGCTCGCCGAAAACGAAACGCGTGCATGCGGAATGCCGCGATACCCGAACTCGTACGCCGTCACCTTCTCTGTTTCGAAATCCGGATCGCCGCGCAGGAACAATTGCCCGCCGACGAACTCCTGCACGTCGGTGTCGAACGGCGTCGCCGCGCGAATGGCGCGCGAGCCTGCGATCCACAGCAGGTTCTTGTCATTCAGCACCCATGACAGGCGCAGGTCCGGCAGCACGTCCCAGTCCGAGTAGCTGTTGTCTTCGAACTTCACACCGGCCGTCAGCGTGAATCGATCGCTCAGCGCGATGTTGTCCTCGACGAAGATGTTGGTGAGCTCGAGCGTGCGATGGTCCGGCGTGAATGCGAGAGCATTGTTGACGGTTTTGTAATCGTTGTAGCGCCGGCCCACGCCCCAGACGAGCTGATGCCGGCCGGCGACCAGCGCGCTTTGCTGCAGCTCGAAGTCATAGGTATTGATGTCGAACGCGAGACCGCTCGGTGGCCGCCCGCGATCGACGCGGTCGAAAAACATCTGCAGCCGGGTGTGCACGCGCGCACCGGCATGTTCCCAGCGCCCGAGGATGTTCGAGCCGCTGAATGGCACATCGTCCGAGCCGGCGAAACTCTGTTCCGCGTGCTGGTAGTCGCCCTGCACCGTGAACGCGTTTTTGCCCTGCGTGGTGTCGAACCGGAATCCGGCCTGCGCCTTGGTCCATTCGTCCCCGGCGCTGTCGCCGTTCGCGAACTCGGTGGCGTCGCGCTCGAAGGCTTTCGCGTACACGCGGAATGCGCCCTCGTCGCCGGCGCCCGCCCCGAAGCGCGCGCCGAGCGCCTGCTCGCCCGCGCCGCCATCGGCCCGCACCAGCACGCCGTCGGTCTCGTGCGCGGGGCGCGTGATGATGTTGATGACGCCGTTCATCGCGTTCGAGCCCCAGAGCGTCGCGCCCGGCCCGCTTATGACCTCGATGCGGTCGATGTCGTCCATGAGGACGTCCTGCATGTCGTATGCAATGCCGGAGAACAGCGGCGAATAGACGCTGCGCCCATCGATCAGGATCAGGAGCTTGTTGGAGAAATTCTGCTTGTCGGGTGCGCCGGCGAAACCACGCGCGCCGTTCGAGTAGTCACTCGACGTAAGCTGCGTCACTTGCATGTTCGGCGCGAGCCGCAGCGCCTCGGGGATGCTGAGCACGCCGGAACGCAGAATCTCTTCACGTGTGATCACGTAGATGGACGCGGGCGCCGTCGACAGGCTCTGCGCGGCCTTGGAAACCGAGGTGACCTCGACCTTCGCGAGTTCTTCGAGCGACATGCGCGTGAGCTGGCTCAGCGGGTCACGCGTGTCGGCGGTCATTTGCGCGAACGCCGTTGGCGCGACCAGCAGCATCGGCAGGAGGTTGCGAAATCGCGCAGCTCTCAAAACACCGTCCCCGAGCCCAGGAGCGCCAATCGCAGTTCGCAGGTCGAATTGCTCCGGCGCAGGAAACGTGGCTCCGGACAATCGGCACGCGTTTGCGGCCGGCGCTCGACCCGCGCGGCCACGGACAACAGCGCCGAGTCGATCTTGAGTCCACTGCGATCCGCGGCAATCAGCGAAATTTCGAAGCGCACGTTGCGATTCACTTCGATGAAGTTGATGACGCCCCCCGCGTCGATGCCGCGTTCGTCGTCGGTCACGACGAGAATCGGCCGTTGGACGGCGGCGGTACGCAACGTGCGCGTGCGCGACAATGCCTGCGGACCTACGTAGAGGATGCTGACGTCCTCGAGCTCCTCGGGACGCGACACCCGGCGCAAAGCCGCCGGACGCCCGCTTACCGTCATGCCCGGCAGCAGCCGGTCGAGCTGCGCGGCGACTTCCTCGTCACCCGCGACGGCGATGATGAACGGTTTGGCGGCGTCCGTTTCCGGCCACTGAACGTAGGAAGCGAAACGGTGCAGATAGGCAGCTTTCACGGCGTGCGCCGAAAATACCGGTTCGGCCGCGAACAATGCGCCTGATGCGACAGTGGAGATCAGCAGAAAGATCATCGCGGGCGCGTGCCATCGGAATGACCAGACTGTCGCGTTCGGCAACTTTGTAATCTCCCGGTAGTTCTTGTAGGACAACGCCTGCACGACATTGCGAATAGCAGTGGACCGTATTTCCCGAATTTAGGCAAGATCAGCGAACGTGACTACACCGCGCGAAAACGAAGCGAATCACACACGCGGCCCATTCTGGCGCGCGCTCGCGTCCATTGGTCAGGCGCGCCACAGTCTTTCCGGCAAATTGATGCTGATCATGCTCGTGACGACCATCATCGCGCTGGCCAGCGCGGGCGCGGCGTTGCTGTTTACCGACTTGCGTGACAACCGCGCCGGGTGGGCGGATGACATCGCGACGGAAGGCGCGATCATTTCGCAGGCCGTGCAACCCGCCCTGTCGTTCGACGACGCGGCGGGCGCCCAGCGCATCTTGAGTGCGCTGCAGGCGCGCAGTTCCGTGAATTCCGCGGCTCTCTACCGGCCCGACGGCAGTCTCTTCGCCGAATACATCCGCAAAGGTCACGAAGCGCCGCCCGCGCGCGAGCCCCTGGCGGAGCACGGCATCTACATCGACAGCGGACGTGTGGAACTCGTGCGGCAGATCGTGCAGGGTGACGAGGTCCTCGGCACCATCTACCTGCACGCGCAATACGACGTCAGCGCGCGCGTCCGCGCCTATCTATCGGTGCTGGCCGCCGTCTCGGGTCTCGGTCTCATCGCCTCGCTGCTGGCCTCGAGCTGGCTGCATCACGTCGTCAGCCGGCCGATGAAGTCGATGGCGAACGTCGCGCGGCAGATCGTCCAGGAACGCAACTACTCCTTCCGCGCCGACAAGATCAGCGACGACGAGATCGGCGTCGTGGTCGACGCCTTCAACAAGATGCTCGACGAAGTGCAGGCGCACGCACGCGCGCTCGAGACCAGTGAGAAGCTGTACCGCGCCATCGGCGAATCGATCAACTACGGCGTCTGGGTGTGCGACGCCGACGGCAAGAACATCTACACCAGTGATTCGCTGCTCAAACTCGTCGGGCTCACGCAGCAGGAGGCGGCGGAATTCGGCTGGGGCCGCGCGCTGCATCCGGACGATGCCGCGGAAACGATTGCCGCGTGGAAGGAATGCACACGCACCGGCAACACGTGGTACCGCGAGCACCGCATGCTCGGTGTCGATGGGCAATATCACTCCATCCTCGCGCAGGGCGTCGCGATCCGCGACGACCACGGACGGATTCAACGCTGGGCGGGCATCAATCTCGACATCAGCCGGATGAAGAACACCGAGCGCGCGCTGATCGCCGCCGACCGGCGCAAGGACGAGTTCCTCGCGACGCTCGCGCACGAACTGCGCAATCCGCTGGCGCCGATCCGCAACGCGGTGCGCATCCTCGGCGCCGAAAATGCCGATGAGCGCCAGCGCAAATGGGGACGTGAGGTCATCGCCCGGCAGGTCAGCCGGATGTCGCTGCTGCTCGATGATCTGCTGGACGTCTCGCGCATCACGCGCGGCCAGCTCGAGCTCAAGAAAGAATACGTCGATCTCAAGGCCGTCGTTTCGGTCGCGCTCGAAACCGCGCGGCCGCTGATCGACGCCAAGCAACACCAGGTGTCGGTGCATCTGCCGCCGGAGAATCTGCGCCTCGAGGTCGATTCGCTGCGCCTCTCGCAGGTGATCGGCAACCTGCTGACGAATGCGGCGAAGTACACCGACCCGGCGGGACAGATCACGCTCAGCGCGCGTATCGAAAGCGACGAACTCGTCATCCGCATCAAGGACAGCGGCATCGGTCTCGCACCCGACGCGATTCCTGGACTGTTCACGATTTTCTCGCAGGTCAATTCGGCGGTGGATCGCGCCGAGGGCGGCCTCGGCATCGGCCTCGCGCTCGTCAAGGGACTCATCGCGCTGCATGGCGGACGCGTGGACGTGCGCAGCGAAGGCCTCGGGCGCGGCAGCGAGTTCATCATCTACCTGCCGCCGGATGTGATCGCCGACAAAGGCGCGGAGAACGCACCGCCGCGCGAGTCAGCCGACACTCCGGCCACGGCGCGGCGCGCGAAGATTCTCGTGGCCGACGACAATCGCGACGCCGCTGAATCACTCGCTCTGGTGTTGCGCTTTTCCGGCTACGAAGTGTTCATCGCATTCAGCGGCGCGGAGGCGCTCGCGACCTGCTCGCGCGAGCGGCCCGACGCCGCGTTCGTCGACATCGGCATGCCCGGCATGAGCGGACACGAAGTTGCCCGCCGCATCCGCATCGAGAGCTGGGGCAAGAGCATGGTTCTCATGGCGCTCACGGGTTGGGGTCAGGAACAGGACCGGCAGGCCGCGCTCGCGGCCGGCTTCGATGAACATCTGACGAAGCCCGTCGATCCCGAGAACGTCGAACATCTTCTCCGGGAAATGCTGCGGGACGTGACTGGCGAAGACTCGGCCGCGCACACATCCGACGTCGCCAACAATGCCTGAGAACACGGCCGCGGCGGTCAGCGCGATCCGCGGACCCGCGCTGACGTTCACCGGAGATGTGTTCGCCGAAGGCGCAAGCGCGATGTATTACGAGAGTGATGCGATCGTTGCGATGGCCGGCGGGAAAATCACGCACTTCGGCCCGGCATCGACCGTGCGGTCCGCGCTGCCGCCCGGCACGCACATAGAGGATCACGGGCGGGACAGTCTGATACTGCCGGGCTTCATCGACTGCCACGTCCACTATCCACAGACGCAGATCATCGGCGCCTACGGCGCGCAGTTGCTCGACTGGCTGGAGAAATACACGTTTGTCGCCGAGCAGCAGTTCGCGGATGTGGCCCATGCGCGCGCGGTCGCCGAATTGTTCCTCGATGAGTGTCTGCGCAACGGCACCACGACCGTCGCGACGTTCTGCACGGTGCACGCGCATTCGGTGGATGCGCTGTTCGAAGCCGCGGCGCAGCGGAACATGCGCGTAATCGCCGGCAAGTGCCTCATGGATCGCAACTGCCCACCCGCACTGCGAGACACCGCGCGGCGCGGCTACGACGAGTCCAAGGCGCTGATCGATCGCTGGCACGGCAAGGGCCGCGCGCTGTATGCGATCACGCCGCGTTTCGCGCCCTCGTCGACGCCGGAACAGATGGAACTGGCGGGCGCGTTGTGGAAGGAGCGGCCCGGCACGTACCTTCAATCACACGTGGCGGAGAGCCGGCGCGAAGTCGAGTGGGCGAAGGAATTGTTCCCCGAGCGAACCGGGTATCTCGATGTATACGACCACTTCGGGCAGTTAGGCCCACGCGCGATCTACGGCCACGGCATTTACCTCACCGGGAACGAACTCGCGCGCATGCACGAGAGTGGCGCGGCGATTGCGCACTGCCCCACCTCGAACATGTTTCTCGGCAGCGGGTTGTTCGATCTGAAGAAAGCGAAACGGACACCGCGGCCGGTGCGCGTGGGATTGGCGACGGATGTCGGCGCGGGGACATCGTTGTCGATGCTCGAGACCATGGGCGCCGCGTACAAGACCGCGCAGTTGAATGGCAACAGCCTGAGCGCGATCGAAGCGTTCTATCTTGCGACGCGTGGCGCGGCGCAGGCGCTATACCTGGAAGACAGGATCGGCAGCATCGAGGTCGGGATGGAGGCGGATCTCATCGTGCTGAACATGAAGAGCACGCCGCTGATTGAATTCAGAATGCAGCGCTGCGACTCGTTCGAGGAAGCGTTGTTCGTGCAGATGACGATGGCGGATACACGCGCTGTCACCGCGGCTCACGTCGCCGGCCGTTAGGCGACTGGTTCCCGCGCCGCGCCTAGAGCTCGGACACCTGCTGGTCGTTCACGCGGACCTTCTCGAGTTTCACCTCGCGCGTGTGCCTCACGATGCTTGGCTGCGTCACGCCATGAAACTCGCAATCCCGCAGCGTGATGTCGTTCACCGGGGCCTGCGGAATTCCCTGTGAGTCCAGCACGCGCACGGCGTTCTTCACGCGCAACCGCTCGACCACCACATTGCGCAATTGCGGAATGAACGGACCATTCGGCCCTTCCTCGTAGTTGAAGTCGGCCGTGATCGCCGCGCGGCCCACCTGCCCCACGTCGATGTCGCGGTAGTAGAAGTTCTCGAGCAGGCCGCCCCGCAGCGCGTTGTTCTTGAACCGGATCGCGTACCAGAGATCGGGGCTATCCATCTGGCAGTTCTCGGCGAACACCCAGCGCGCGCCGCCCGAGATCTGGCTGCCGACCACCACGCCGCCGTGCCCTTCCTTCATGCGGCAATCGCGCACCACGATGTTCTGCGACGGCGTATTCAGCCGGCGGCCATCCGCGTTGCGTCCCGAGTTCACCGCGATGCAGTCGTCGCCGGTGTCGAACGAGCAATTCTCGATCAGCACGTGATCGACCGATTCCGGATCGATGCCATCGTTGTTAGGTCCGTGCCCGTAGATGTCCACACCGCGGATGATCACGTTGCGGCTCAGCACCGGGTGGATGTTCCAGAACGGCGAGTTGCGCACGCGGATGTCTTCGATCAGCACGTTCTCGCATTCATACGGCTGGATGAACGGCGGCCGCAGCATCGACCCGTCACCGAACACGCGTTTCTCGACCGGCACCGCGTCCTCGGCCATCTGGAACAATCGCGCGCGAGCGGGACGCTGGTCCGGCATCCCTTCGGTCCAGCCGTACGGAACCGTGCCACCCCAGCGGCCTTTCCATTTCCACCAATGATGTTCGCTGCCCTGGCCGTCGAGCGTGCCCTTGCCGGTGATCGCGATGTTCTTCTGCCGCCGCGCGTAGATCAGCGGCGAGTAGTTCATGAGCTCCATGCCCTCCCAGCGCGTGAACACGAGGGGATAACTCGCGGGGTTGGTGTCGAACTTGAGCGTCGCACCTGCGGGCACGTGCAGATTCACATTGGACTTCAGGTGCACGGCGCCGGTGAGGAACGTGCCCGCGGGCACCAGCACCCGGCCGCCGCCCTCCCGCGCGCAGGTGTCGATGGCTTGCGCGATCGCAGTGGTGTTCAGCGTCCTGCCATCGGGCACCGCGCCGAACTTCGTGATGTCGAACATACGTTCCGGGATCACCGGTGCCCGGATGTTGAGCACGATGTCGGCGGCGCGTTGCCACGCTTCCTGCGAAGGGACGCCGGCAATGGCGCGTCTTCCCAACGACAGCGCGGCCGCCGTCGCGCCCGCGCGTTGAACGAAGGCTCTGCGGTTCATCGACATTGAAATCTCCCCTCGATTGCCCGCGCTCACTCCCCCACGAGGTGCAGCACGATTTCGCGCTGCCCCGGATGGTCACGATGCTCGAATAGATAGATGCCCTGCCACGTGCCGAGCATCAACTGCCCCCTCATGACCGGCACGTTCAATTGCACCTGCGTCAACGCGGTCTTGAGATGCGCCGGCATGTCGTCCGGCCCTTCGTCGTCGTGTTCGTAGAGCCCGGCCCCTTCCGGCGCGAGTTCGTCGAAAAACTTCTCGAGATCGGTGCGCACGGCCGGCGCGGCGTTTTCCTGGATCAGCAGCGACGCCGACGTGTGCCGGCAGAAGAGCGTCAGCAGTCCGTTCGAAATGTTCTGCTGCGTGACCCAGCGGCGCACCTCGTCCGTGATCTCCGTCAGTCCGCGGCGTTTCGCCCGGGCGTGCAGGATGTGCATGGACTGGAGCATCGCCAGATAAATCCCTCAAACATTCGAGGCCGGTAGCGAGTGTGGCGGTGGGCGGGCGTCGGGCACAAGTCTTCGCCGTTCGGGGTTCGCTCGCCCTGTGTGCCGAGTCCTACGGAGCGTCAGTGCCAGCGCATCCATCCACCCCGGTTCTACGGATAAACAAAGCACTCGTCGTGGCGGATATTCGGTTGTCCGAAATGCGGTCGAGGTGTCCCATGCGCAGATTCATGATCGTCTCGATGGCGCTGCTGTTCGGCCTGCCGGCCGCCGCCCAGGAAGCCAAGTCCAATCTCGACGCCGACGCCGAACTCGCGCTCAGCAACGACACGTTGCAGGTGCGGTATTTCGGCAAGGTGGACGCGGGTGATGACGGACGATTCGTCGGCGGCGTCTTCCTCGGTGAGGAACGCGACATCGTGTTGAGCGGCGCGATGATGTTTGGCGTCGATATCGGTCAGCGCTTCGACGTTGCATTCGGCCCGCAGCTCTACGCCGCCCTGTTGAGCGACGAAAATCAGGACGTGATGGCGCTGAGCCTGGGCGGCGAAGCCCGCTGGTACCTCGATTCCAGTCGTCGCTTCGCCATTTCCGGACAGGCGTTTTATGCGCCCGACATCCTCACCTTCGGCTCCGCCGACAACCTGATGGATCTCAGCGCGCGCGCCGAGATGAAGATCTCGGACCGGGTCATCGCCTTCGCGGGAATGCGTTGGTTCGAATTCGATCTCACCGACGGCAGCGGCGAGCGTACGCTGCAGGAAGAAGTGTTCGTCGGATTGCGGTACCGGCTGTGAATGGCGCCCCCGGCCGGAGTTGAACCGACGACCTACCGCTTAGGAGGCGGTCGCTCTATCCACTGAGCTACGGGGGCGCGCAGGGGCGCGATTTTACAGGCCCCGAGTCCGGGAGGGCGAATAACGCCACCCGCGGCCTCAATCAATCCAGACCGGCGTTACGCGACCTTCTGCGCCTTGCGCAATTCAATCGCGTCGCGAATGAACTTCTCGTGCTCGCCGATCGAGAAATGCGCCTTCACTCGCCCGCGGATCATGCGGTTCTGATCGATCAGGAAGGTGACCCGCTGCACCCAGAATCCCAGCGGACCATCCACCCCGAACATCTTGATGACTTCTTTGGTCTCGTCCGACAGAAGTGTGAATGGCAGATTGTGCTTTTCCCGAAAGCGCTGATGGCTCTCCGGGCTCTGTGGGCTGATTCCGGCCACCCTGATACCCGCCTGCGTCAATTCCCGGTGCAGATCGCGAATGGAGCAGGCCTCGCGCGTGCAACCGGGCGTGAAATCCGCGGGATAGAAGTAAAGGATGACCGGACCATCCTTGATGAGTCCCGACAGCGACACGTCGTGCCCGTCCTGGTCCGGCAGTGTGAATTCGGGGGCTCGTTCGTCCGTATTCAGCATGGAGCCAATAATAGGAGCGTGTCGCTTGCCGAGGCCAGTGCCGGTCTTTAGAATCCCGCGCCTCTCCGGACACCCAGTCCGGACGGGTTTTGAGGTGTGGGGCGGTAGCTCAGCTGGGAGAGCGTCGCGTTCGCAATGCGAAGGTCGAGGGTTCGATCCCCTTCCGCTCCACCATTTTCAGGCGCTTGCGCGCCACTTCTAATCGGGACTCGCCCCACCCGGCGGCGAGTTATCCAACGGGCTACCCCGGCTCGTCCCGTCCGTGAATTGATCAGTATTTCAATCTGAGAATGGATGCCCGGCCGATGGTAGGGACGGTCACGACATACATCGTGTCGAATTCTTCATCGCCGATCGGCGGCACCTTCTCAGTGTGGGCCAGTGCGTCGACGATCTCGGGCACGGTATTGCTGTGCCCGATGATGAGCGCCAGCCCCCCGCGGTTCTCGCGCAATACACGCCGCGCCAAGTCCGATGGGCTGGTTTTCCCATCCACCACTTCGGGCTTCACGCCGAGCCGCTGCACCAGGTCCGCCGCGGTCTGCTGCGTACGCCGCGTATCGGTCACGTAGACCTTCTTCACGCGGCCGAACTTCACGCCATCGCCGAACATCTGCGCGAGCCGCACGGCGCGCTGCTCGCCCGGCGGTGACAGCGGCGCATCGGAGATGGCGCCGACCTGCTTCTCCGCGTGTCGCACCACGACGATCGTCGTCGTGGTCGCGTTGTGCCAGTACGCGAACGCGGCGGCGACGATCAGGATTCCCGCGAGGCCTAACAACCAGATGGGCGCGAGAAACGCGCTGCGCCGGCGGAACAAGGTCGATGAACCGGGCGTTTCTGGGGTAGCACTCATTGGGGGCGGATGATAAGCCGGCCCAAAGAAAAAGGGGCGGCCTGAGCCGCCCCTGCAAGACGCGGGGACAGACCGAAGTCCGTCCCCAGGTTTCCTGTCAATTACTGCGCGGCAGCCGGGGCTGCTTCGGCGGCGGGCGCCGCGGCAGCGGCCGGGGCGTCGTCACCGAAATACGGGTCGATGGTCTGGATGGTGCCGTCGTCGTTGTACTTGAGCTCGATCGGTTGCTTCACGTTACGCAGATGGTTCACGCCATTCGATCTCTGCGCGTCGTGATAGAACAGGTAGGTCTTGCCATCCACATCGACGATCGAGTGGTGGTTCGTCCAGCCCAGCACGGGCTTGAGGATGATGCCCTTGTACGTGAACGGACCGTAGGGCGACTTGCCCATGCCATACGCGATGTAGTGCGAATCGCCGGTCGAGTACGAGAAGTAGTAATTGTCCTTGTACTTGTGCATCCAGGCCGCCTCGAAGAAGCGGCGCTCATGGTCACCCGACAGCAGCGGCTTGCCGTTTTCGTCGAGGATTTTCACGTCCTTCGGCTTCTCGGCGAACTCGAGCATGTTGTCGGCCATGCGCGCGACCTTCGGGTACAGCGCGGGCTGGTCATCCGCCGGCTGCGTGTCGTCCTGCGGCGTGTGCTTGCCGGTCTTCCAGTGCTGGAGCTGACCGCCCCAGATGCCGCCGAAGTACATGTAGTACTTGCCGTCACTGTCCTTGAACACGGCCGGGTCCATGCTGAAGCTGTCCTTCATGGGCTCCGGCTGAGCCTTGAACGGGCCTTCGGGCGCATCGCCCACGGCCGCGCCGATGCGGAACGCGCCTTGCTTGTCTTTCACGGGGAAGTAGAAGTAGTACTTGCCGTCCTTCTCGGCCGCGTCCGGCGCCCACATCATTTCGCTGGCCCACGGCACGTCCGCGACGTCGAGCGCGACGGGATGCACGGTGACCGGACCACCGATGCTGTCCATCGACAACACGTGGTAATCCTTCATCGCGTACTGGCTGCCTTGATTGTCGCGGGCGACGCCCGCCTCGTAGTCATGCGAGGGGTAGATGTAGATCTTGCCGTTGAACACGTGGGCCGACGGGTCGGCCGAATAGATATCGATGTCCAGCGGCTGCGTCAGAAACTTGGCCGGATCGGCGCCCGCGGGGGCGGCCGGCGCCGCGTCCGCGACCGGGGCCGGCGCTGGGGCTTCTTCTTTCTTGCCGCACGCGGCGAGGAAAAGGATCGACGTTGCAATGCTCGTGATCGTCACGAGGGAGGGTCGTTGCATGTTTCGCGCTCTCTTGGTTGGAAGGTACCGCGGGCCGAAGCTACCAGAAATGGGATGGAGGCTCCCCGTTTCCCGGCAAAAGGGGTCAGTCCCCGCTAGGGCATCAGGGCCAGTATTACCCTGCCCGGCCAGGGAGCCATCGTGAACTCCCCGCTTCCTTCGGGCTGCCGGATCCAGACATAACCGGCCTGCTTCGTTTCGATGTCGAAAAGCAGACTTCGACCTTCGTACACGATTTCGCCGCGGATTCGTGCGGGCCGATCGAAGTACACCAGCATGAGTCGCTGGCCCGTATCCGCATCTAACCACTCGGCCGTTCCCACCGGAACGATGCCGTCCGCGGGCTGCACGAACGGCGACAGGCGCGCGACGCGCGCATCCTTGGGCTCGATCTGCATCCACTTCTGCGAGAAGTTCGTCGGTATCAGCGCCCGCTCGAGCTTGGCATGCCCGGCGTTGAGATCCAGGGTGAAACTCAGATCGGGATTGAGCGTGACTGGCGACATCTCGCCCTCGTTCGGATCGCCGTAGATATCTCCGACGACATATGGCATCCACAGTCGCAGCGCAGTTTTTGGCGCTGGTCGCGGGGTTTTGCCATCGTTGTCGAGGAACGCGACATACGAACTGATGAACCAGTCATTGCGGGGCGGCGGCGTCTCCTCGCGAGACCCGCAACCGCACAACAGGACTAACAGGCCGAGACCAACTACCGCGCGCGCGTTCATGGCCGGCGATTTTAAGGGGATAGACCTGCCCGTTGCCGATTGAATGTGGTTTTGAGACCTGGATCGTCATTAAATGGATCCAGCCCCAATTCCGACCCAATATTCTGGAGCCGTTCCATGGTCACTGTCGTCCTGCTCGTGCTTGCGCTGTTCGTCCTGCAAACGCTGCTGCCCGGCCGGTATCGCGAGGCGCCTGCGCCCGGCACCGAATCCAAGCTCGCCGAAAACGTGGGCAATCGGGATCACATGCGCCCGCTGACGCTCACGGGGCAACGCGCCGCGCGCGCGCTCGCCAACATGCACGAGGCCCTGCCGGTCTTCCTGGCCCTCGCGCTCATGAACCTGATCGTGGCGCCCGACGCGAACCTTGCCATCACCGGCGCGTGGATCTTCCTCGTGGCACGCGCGATCTATCTGCCGATCTATGTGGCGGGCGTACCGGTGGTGCGCACGATCGTGTGGGGCGTGGGCTGGGTGGGACTCGCGATGATGATCGCGCCGCTGCTATGACAGCGGCGCCGGAAGAAGAACCCGGTCAGCTCGGGTTCTTCTTCATCTGCTCGCGCAACAGTTTGCGGTCTTCTTTCATCTGCTTCACGTCGAGCGGCCGGATCGTATCGATCAGGCAGCGGTCGCGGCCGACGATCACCTTCTCGAATTTGTCGACCGAATTTCCGGTGGACGTCACACCGATCGCGTGCGCGAACTGCAGATCCGGGCAAAACCCCGTGACGCTGATGAGATAGGCCTTGTTGTGGGAGGTCCACACCACGAGCTGATCCTTCGATACCGAGGTCCAGCCGTCGAGCTCAGGCATGTAGAAAGACTGCACCGGCTCGCCGGCGTATTCGCTGTAGTTGAGCTTCGGATCGCTGGCGCATCCGGCAAACAACGCCGCCGCGAACGCCACACTCAGTAAAGCCTTCATAAACACCTCTTGCGAAATGTGACTTACCGGTCGTGAGTCGAGTTCCCGGGGCTCGCGGTTCCTGAAGAATTCGCAATGTTCAGTCAATCGCCTGCGTTCATTCGCCGTTCAGCTTCGTGCGATCGAGGATCAGTTTGTCACCGATCATGCGGCGGATGACGACGTAGAAGATCGGCACCAGCAGCACACCCAGGATCGCGGCCGACAACATTCCGCCCGCGACACCGGTACCGATGGCGCGCCGCGCATTGGCGCCCGCGCCGGTGGCGATCACCAGCGGCATCACACCGAGGATGAACGCGAACGAGGTCATGAGAATGGGGCGCAACCGCAGGCGTGCGGCTTCGACCACCGCGTCGTATAGATCCTTGCCACGCTTCTGCTCTTCCAGCGCGAACTCGACGATCAGAATCGCGTTCTTCGCCGCCAGACCGATGATCGTGATGATGCCGATCTTGAAGAACACGTCGTTCGGCAAGCTCGTAGCCCACGCCGCGAGCACCGCGCCGAGGATGCCCACCGGCACCACGAGCAGCACCGCGACCGGCGTCGCCCAGCTCTCGTACAAGGCGGCGAGACACAGGAACACGACGAGGATCGACAACGCGAACAGCAACGGCGCTTCCGCGCCCGAGATCACTTCCTGCAGCGACTGTCCCGCCCAGTCGAAACCAAAGCCGGGCGGAAGATCGTCGCGCACGATGCGTTCCATCTCGTTCATGGCATCGCCGGAGCTGAACCCTTGTTTGGCGTTGCCGTTGATGTTGACCGCCGCGAAGCCGTTGAAGCGCGCGAGCGAAGGCGGCGCCACCGTCCAGGTGCTGCGCAGCACCGACGACAGCGGCACCATGCCGTCCCCGGCACTGTCACCCGTGAACACGAAGTTGTTTGTCTCGGAGGTCGTGCCGGCGGGTAGATAGAAGCGGCTCAGCGACTGCTCGTTCATGCGGAACGTCGCGTCGGCCTGCATCAGCACGCGCAACACGCGGCCTTCGTAGTAGAAGTCGTTCACGTACACGGGGGCGAGCATGAGCTGGATCGCCCCGTAGACTTGCTCGGTCGACAGGCCCATCGCCTCGGCCTGGCTGCGATCCAGCGTCAATTGCAGACGCGGTGCGGGCGGCAACTCACCCGGCCGGACGTTTTCGACGATGGTATTGGTGGCCGACTTGCCCATCAGCGCCCCCATCGCGCCATACAAGCCTTCCCGACCGACGTTCGACCGGTCTTCGAGCCAGAAGTCGAAACCGCCGAACTGGCCGAGGCCGTTGATCGTCGGCAGGTTCACGAAAAACGCCGTGCCGTCGCGTTCTCCCGCCGTCGCGCCATAGGCCCATTGGATGAATTCAGGCGCGGTCACGTCGCGGTCCGCCCAGTCCTTCATGCGAATGAAGAAGATGCCGACGCTTTCGCCGCTGCCTATGAAACTGAAACCGGTGACTTCGAAAATCGAATGCACGGCCTCGTTGGTGCGCAGGATGGCGCCGACCTTCTGCATGTATTCGCGCGTGCGCGTCATGCTGGAACCGGCCGGCATCTGTACGACGCCGATCGTGAACCCCTGGTCTTCGTCGGGCACGAAGCTCGACGGCACGCGCCAGAACAACACGCCGCCCAGCACTACCAGCACGGCGAAACCGGCCACCCACCAGCGCTGGTGGTGCAGGCTGAACTTCACCGAACGCAGGTAAGCCGCCTGCGCCCTGTTGTAGCCGCGATTGAACCAGCGGAACACCGTGTTCTCTTTCATGTGCTCGGGCCGCAGCAGCGTCGCGCACAGCGCGGGCGTCAGCGACAACGCGAGGAACGCCGAGAATCCCATCGAGATCGCGATCGTCAACGCGAACTGCCGGTAGATGACGCCCACCGAGCCGGCCTGCAATGCGCTCGGGATGAACACCGCGGCGAGGACCACGGAGATCGCGATGATCGGACTCGTGATCTGGTCCATCGCCTTGCGCGTGGCTTCCTTCGGCGGCAGGTGCTCCTCGCGCATGATGCGTTCGACGGATTCGATCACCACGATGGCGTCGTCCACGACGATGCCGATGGCCAGCACCATGCCGAACAAGGTGAGCTGGTTGATCGAAAAATCGGAGATGAACATGCCGATGAACGCGCCCATCAGCGCCACCGGCACCACGAGCGTCGGGATGATCGTGGCGCGGAAGCTCTGCAGGAACACCAGCATCACGATGAACACCAGCACCACCGCGATCACCAGCGTGACGACCACTTCGTGAATCGCGGTGGTGATGAACGTCGTCGCGTCGAAGGCGATGAACCATTCGACGCCGGGCGGGAAACTCTTCTGCAGCTCATCCATGCGTGTCGTCACGCCTTCGGCGACCTGCAGCGCGTTGGCCCCCGGCAGCAACATGATGCCGAAGGCGCCGACCGGCTGATTGTCGAGGCGCACGTCGAAGCCGTAGTTGGCGAGTCCGAGCTCCACGCGAGCGACATCCTTGAGGCGCACGCTGGTGCCATTGGGCTCGGTGCGCAGGATGACGTTCTGGAACTCTTCGATGGAACTGAAGCGCCCTTCGGCCGAAACCGGCGCGTTCACTTGCTGGCCGGCCACCGCGGGTTGTTCGCCGAGCGCGCCGGTTGCGAACTGCACGTTCTGGCCGCGCACTTTTTCGAGCACGTCGGCCGCGCTCATGCCGAAGCTGCGCAGCTTGTCCGGGTTGAGCCAGATGCGCATCGCGTATTCGGCGCCGAATTGCTCCGTGGCGCCGACACCGGAGATACGCGCGATCGAATCGAGGATGCGCGATGCGACGATGTTGTTGAGTTCCTCGGACGGAACGCTGTTGTCCTTGGAGCGGATGCCGATCGCCATCAGGAATCCGGCATTGGTCTTGGCAACCGACAGGCCCTGAACCACGACTTCGCGCGGCAGCCGCGGCTCGGCCAGGGCGACTCGATTCTGCGTTTGCACCGCGGCGACGTCCGGATCCGTGCCGGTTTCGAACGTGAGCGTGATGCCCGCGCCGCCATTCGAGGACGACGAGGTGAAATACAGCAGGTTGTCGATGCCGGTGAGCTGCTGCTCGATGACCTGCGTGACCGTGCGTTCGACGGTGTCGGCGTTCGCGCCCGGATAGGAGGCGCTGATCTGCACCTGTGGAGGCGCGATGTCCGGATACGCCGCGGCCGGCAACTCGGCCACCGCCAGGGCGCCGCCCAGGGTGATGAGGATCGCGATGACCCAGGCGAAAATCGGCCTGTCGATGAAGAAATGCGCCACGGTCTAGCTACCTGCGGCGGCGGGCGCAGGCGCCGCGGGCGCGCTGGCTGCCGCCTGCGCGGGCACGGGTTTCACCTTGCCGCCGGGCTGCGCCAACTGCACCCCCGAGACGATGACCTGGTCGCCGTCTTCGAGGCCTTGCGAAATTACCCACTCGTTGCCGATCACGGCGACGGTGTCGACACGCTTCTGTTGCACGGTGCCGTCGGCGCCGGCGGTGAGCACATAGGCGCCCTGGCCGTCGCGCAACAGCGCGAGCTGCGGGACCTTGTAACCTTTGTTGAGCACGCCGGCGGTGAGCCGCACGTTGACGAACATGCCGGGCAGCAGCGAGCGGTCCGGGTTCGGTATCACGCCGCGGAATGCGACCGATCCCGTGGTCGGGTTCACGCTGAAGTCGGAGAAGGAAAGTTTTCCCACGTGGGGATGTTCAGTGCCGTCGCTGCGCACGATGCGCACCTCGGCCTCGTTGCCCTGTGCAACCTGCACCGCACCTTCGGCCTGCGCGCGCATGAACCGTTCGAAGTCCGTGCCCGGCTGATCGAAGAACACGTACATCGGATCGATCTGCTCCACGGTGGTCAGCAGTGTCGCTTCACCCTGCCCGACCAACGCTCCTTCGAGCACGCGCAACTGGCTGGCACGGCCCGATATCGGTGAAGTCACGTTGGCGTAACTGAGATTGATGCGCGCGGATTGCACCTGCGCGCGCGCCGCGGACGCCGCCGCGGCGCTCGAACGCTCGAGTGCCTCGGAGTCGTCGAGCTGCATGCGCGAGATGAGCTGACGCTGCGCGAGCTCGCGGTTGCGCGTGGCGGTCACTTTCGCATTGGTCGCGGAGGCTTCGGCCTGTTCGAGGTTCGCGGTGGCCTGGGCGAGTTGCGCGCGGTATGGCGCGGGGTCGATCTGCACCAGCAGTTCGCCTTCCTTGACCATGCTGCCTTCTTTGTAAAGGCGCTTCTGCAGCACTCCCGGCACGCGCGCGCGCACGTCGGAGGCGCGCGTCGGCGCCAGCCGGCCGGAGGCCTCGCGAACGATGGGCACGGGCCCGGAGTGAACGACGATGACGCCTACTTCGGGCGGCGGCATCTCGGGTGGCGGACCACTCTTGCCGCAGGCGATGACTAACAACGCGGACGCCGCCGCAACAACCAGCCGTAATCGTGAATGCATTTGTTGTTTGGGCCGGACGGGGTTTGAGGGGGATCCGCCGGCGAAAGTGGCGCTAGTCTAGCTCAGCATCCGTGGCAGCGTCCCGCGGATCACGACCGGAATAATCGGGTGTATTGAACTTCATGTCGCCCGCTCGCGACCGCGGACAGGGCCGTGGAAATTCCGATGTCAGAATCCATGAGGTCGAGCGCCCGAGCCGCGTATGCGCCCAAGGGGTGGTGAAGCGCGTGCAGCATTCGCTGTCCCGCACTTTGACCGAGCGGAACGAGCTTCACCGCGGCAAGAACCTGGTTCTCCGCCCACGCCCAAGCGTAGGTTTCGAGCATGGGCCGCGCCTCGATGCTCCATCGTGCGCATGCAAACGCAAACGCCGTGGCATGCGCAATCCCCCTTTCGAGAGACCCCCTCACAAACAACTCGGTTGTGAGGTCGAGCTCGGCCAGGACTCGCAACATGGCGCGCCCCAGATGGCGGTCTTCGAGACGCAGCTCTTCGGTCTCACGGCAGGCGATCAGGAATGCATTCCACCGCAAGACCTCTTGTTCGTCGCCACGCATCCAGGCCGAGTGCAGACGGACGAGCACCGGCAGATCGAGTGTGGCGATGCTTCCCTGCGCAATGCCGCCGATCCAGCCCAGGGCGCTTTCTTCGTCAGAGACCCAGCCCGCTTCAACGGCGTATTCGAGTCCCTGTGAGAAGTGAAATGCGCCAATCGGAAGCGCGGGACTCGCCAGGTGCAGCAGGCGCAGCAGTTGCGAGGGCGCCGCCTGGGGCGACGCGGGATCGCGATCAGCCGTGTGAATGGGAATGGGTGTGATGCGAGGCGGCGACATATGCGCCTCCTTCGGGTTCGAACGGCAATTGCTCGACGCGTACTTCGAGACCGAAGCCGCGCAACATGTCGTCGAGCACGTGATCGTGGCTGTACCGCAGCCAGTTCGGGCCGATCTGCAGCGCGACGTGGCGATTTCCGAGGTGATAACTCGCGCGCGCCAGCGTGCGTGCGTCGTGCGCCTCCACCGTGGAGACAGTTTCCGTCGCGGCTTCCACTTCTATTACGCGGCCATCGTCGGCGAGCAACAGATCGCCGTGACGCAGTACCGAACCGCGCTCGAGGAACAAGCCGGCGTCCTCGCCGTTATCCAGCACGGCGCGCAGCCGGCTCTTCGAACGTTCGGCGAACGGCAGCACGAGCTTGCGCTCCGCGGAGCGCGGGTGATCCGTGGACCTGTCTAACTTCAGGTTGATCTTGAGAATGGGGACATTCCTCATTTTCGTTGTAACAAAGCTCCGACCTACCGGGAAAGCACCGACTCACCTGCGCTTTGTTACAGCGAAAATGAGGAATGTCCCCTAAAACAAGAAATATCGTTGCGCCAGTGGCAGCACGCTCGCCGGCTCGCAGCGCAGCAGCTCGCCATCCGCGCGCACTTCGTAGGTTTGAGAATCAACCGACACCTTCGGCTGGTAGTCGTTGAGGATCAGGTCCTTCTTGCGGATCGCGCGCGTGTTGCGCACGGCAACCAGCCGCTTTGCCAGGCCTAACTTCTCGCCCATGCCGGCGTCGAGGCCCGCCTGCGATACGAAGCTCACGCAGGTGGCCGCGCGCGCGCCCCCGGACGCCCCGAACATGGGACGGTAGTGCACGGGTTGCGGCGTCGGGATCGACGCGTTCGGATCGCCCATCGGCGCCGCGACGATCATGCCGCCCTTGATGATCATCGCGGTCTTCGCGCCGAAGAACGCCGGCTTCCAGAGCACGATGTCGGCGAGTTTGCCGGGCTCGATGGAGCCCACCTCGTGCGCGATGCCGTGTGTGATGGCCGGGTTGATCGTGTACTTGGCGATGTAGCGGCGCACGCGGAAATTGTCGTTGCGCTCTTCATCTTGCGGCAGAGGTCCGCGCTGCACCTTCATCTTGTGCGCGGTCTGCCAGGTACGCGTGATGACTTCGCCAATGCGTCCCATCGCCTGCGAGTCCGACGACATCATCGACATCGCGCCCTTGTCATGCAGGATGTCCTCGGCCGCGATGGTTTCGCGCCGGATGCGCGACTCGGCGAAGGCGACGTCCTCGGCAATGCCCGGATCGAGATGATGGCAGACCATGAGCATGTCGAGATGCTCGTCGACCGTGTTGACGGTGTATGGCCGCGTCGGATTGGTCGATGACGGCAACACGTTCGCCTCACCCACCGCCTTGATGATATCGGGCGCGTGTCCGCCGCCCGCGCCTTCGGTGTGGAAGGTGTGGATCGCGCGGCCCTTGAACGCCGCGAGCGTGTCCTCGAGGAATCCGGATTCGTTCAGCGTGTCGGTGTGGATCGCGACCTGGACGTCGTACTGGTCGGCGACATTGAGACAGTTGTCGATCGCGGCGGGCGTCGTGCCCCAGTCCTCGTGTAGTTTGAGGCCCATCGCACCGGCTTCGATCTGCTCGGCGAGCGGCAGCGGCAGGCTCGCATTGCCCTTGCCTAATAACCCGAAGTTGATCGGCAGCTCGTCGAGCGCCTGGTACATGCGGCCGATGTGCCATGGACCCGGCGTGCAGGTCGTGGCGCTGGTGCCGGCCGCGGGGCCTGTGCCGCCACCGATCATGGTGGTGACACCCGACATCATGGCGTCGTCGACCTGTTGCGGGCAGATGAAGTGGATGTGCGAGTCGATGCCGCCCGCGGTCGCGATGAGGCCCTCGCCGGCGATGATCTCCGTACCCGCGCCGATCACGATATCGACACCCGGCTGCACGTCGGGATTGCCCGCCTTGCCGATGCCGGCGATGCGGCCGTTCTTGAGACCGATGTCGGCCTTCACGATGCCCCAGTGATCGACGATCAACGCGTTGGTGATGACGGTGTCGGCAACCATGTCGGCGGGACGCTGGCTCTGGCCCATGCCGTCACGGATGACCTTTCCGCCGCCGAATTTCACTTCCTCGCCGTAGATCGTATGGTCGCGTTCGACTTCGATGATGAGTTCGGTATCGCCGAGCCGGACGCGGTCGCCGGTGGTCGGGCCATACATTTCCGCGTAGGCGCGGCGGTCTATCTTCTTCGCGGGACCGGGCGTCATTCGAGTGCTCCCATGATCTGCGCATCGAAGCCGTACACGATGCGGTCACCGGCGAATTCCACCAGCTCCACTTCGCGCTCCTGGCCGGGCTCGAAACGCACGGCGGTGCCCGCGGCGATGTTGAGCCGGAAGCCTTTCGTGCCGGCGCGCTCGAAGCGCAGCGCGCGGTTGGTTTCGAAGAAGTGGTAGTGAGACCCGACCTGGATCGGGCGGTCGCCGGTGTTGGCCACCGTGAGCTTGCGTGTCTTGCGGCCGACATTGATTTCGATGTGGCCGTCCTCGCAGAACATTTCCCCGGGGATCATGTGTGCTCCGCGTTACGGGTTCATGGAATGGGATGGTGCACGGTGACGAGTTTCGTTCCGTCGGGGAACGTGGCTTCGACCTGCACTTCGGGAATCATCTCGGGGACGCCTTCCATCACGTCGGCGCGCGACAGGATGGTCGCGCCATAGCCCATGAGCTCGGCCACCGTGCGACCGTCACGCGCGCCTTCGAGAATGGCGGCCGAGATCAGCGCCACCGCTTCCGGGTAGTTGAGTTTCAGGCCGCGTGCCTTGCGCCGCTCGGCGACCAGGGCCGCCGTGAAGAGGAGTAGTTTGTCTTTCTCGCGTGGAGTCAGTTCCATGAAGTCACTCGCTTGAGTCAGGTCGCCCAGATGCGCGGCAGCACCGCATCGCGTCCGATGATGGCGGGACGCAGCCGCTGCCACGCGGCGATGAACAGATTGCGGACCGCTTCCGCCTGTGGTGCGAGGGCACGCAGCACCAGCACGCCGTCGACCAGGGACACGGCGGCGTAGGGAAATCCAGCCACCAGCTCGCGTACAGCGTCGACGGATTCCCGCGCCGCGGGCGTGGCTAACAAGGTGCCGATCGCTTCCTGGCCGGCGAAACCCCAATGTGCGCCGCGCGCCGGTGATGCGCCGCCAAGCCTGAGCCGGTCGACGAAAATGGGGCTGGCTTGTGAGCCCGCGACCCGGAGTTGTGTTTCGCGAGCGGGCAGCAGCGCCGGCTCGTCGCGCCACAGTTCGAAATCGAGCTTCAACAGGCCCGCATCGAAGGCTTCGCCGCGAGCGGGCAGTCCCAGGCAGGCGATTTCCCAGCCGATGAAGCGCGAGTGTGTATTCACGTGTACGCGCGTGGCGGTGCGCGTGTCGGCGCCGCGATAGAAGATGTTCTCCTGCGGCAGCCATTCGAGCGTCGCGCCCGCGGCGCGCAGCTCCTGCGTCTGCGAGGACACGCGGCCGTCGCAGCGATAGAACTTGGTGGCGGCCGGCGTCGTGATCAGCGCGTGCGCGCCCTCGTCCACCTGCACGTCGATACGCAGTTCGTCTCCGCCGACCACACCGCCGGGCGGATGCACGAGATATACGTGGCAGGGATCGCCCTCGGGATGAAAGGGCCGCTGAACGACGAGTGGGCCGCGGTGATGACGCTCGACCAAGCGAGTTCGACCTCGCTGGGCTGGTGCAGGTCTGTCCCCGTTTGCCAGGAAATGAGGAATGTCCCCATTGAATCGCAGCCGCAGTTCGGCTTGCCAACCGGACGAAGTGCGCGCGGACGCGGGGTCCATCGCGGCTATACCGTCAGATGCTGATGAACGAGGTCATCGGTCAGCGCGGCAATGCCGCCGCTGCCGACGATGCGGCCCTTGTCGATGATGCGGAACTCGCTCGCCACGCGGCGCGCAAACGGCAGCTTCTGTTCGACCAGCAACACGGTGAGTTTTGCCTCGCGGTTGAGGCGCAGGATGATATCGCCGATCTCGTGCACGATGTTGGGCTGAATGCCCTCGGCCGGCTCATCGAGGATCAACAGCTTCGGATCCAGCACCATCGCCCGGCCGATCGCCAGCTGCTGCTGCTGGCCGCCGGAAAGGTCTCCTCCCCGCCGGCGCAACATCTTCTTGAGCACCGGGAACCACTCGAAGATGTGTTCGGGCACGTTCCGGATCTTCGGACCCGGACGCGCACCGAAGCCGATGCGCAGGTTCTCCTCCACCGTGAGCTGCGAAAAGATCTCGCGTCCCTGCGGCACGTAGGCGATGCCCAGCCGCGCCCGGCGGTCGGCGGCGATCTGCGACAACTCGACCGTCTTTTCCCCGCTGCCGTACTCCATTGCGCCCGAGGCGATCGGCAGCAGTCCCATGATGCATTTCAGCAGCGTGGTCTTGCCCATGCCGTTGCGGCCCATCAGGCAGGTGCAGGAGCCCTCGGGCACGAGCATGTCGACGTCCCAGAGGATGTGGCTGCCGCCGTAGAACTGGTTCAATCCGCGGATCGCGAGCATCCTAACTACTCCGGTGCCGCGCGGCGCCATCCTGCGCCTCGCCGAGGTACACCTCGATGACCTTCGGATCGTTCTGCACGGCGTCCATGCTGCCTTCGGCCAGCACCGAACCCTCGTGCAGCACGGTCACCGTGCGCGCGATCGAGCGCACGAATTCCATGTCGTGTTCGACGACCACCACCGAATGTTTCCCGGCCAGCGACAGCAGCAGTTCCGCGGTGCGTTCGACTTCCTGCGGCGTCATGCCGGCGACGGGCTCGTCCACCAGCAGCAGCCGCGGGTCCTGCATCAGCAACATGCCGATCTCGAGCCATTGCTTCTGTCCGTGCGACAGGATCCCGGCCGGCAGATCGCGCTGGTCCTTCAGACCGACCGTGACCAGCACTTCGTCGATACGCGCCAGTTGTGCGCCCGACATCGGCTTGAACAGCGTGTGCCAGACACGTTTGTCGCCCGCGGCTGCGAGCGCCAGGTTTTGCAGGACGCTGTGATGTTCGAATACCGTCGGCTTCTGGAATTTCCGTCCAATGCCCGCCTCCGCGATTTCAGGTTCCGACAGTTGCAAAAGGTCGGTGGTGATGCCGAACCAGGCGCTGCCCGAGTCGGGGCGCGTCTTGCCGGTGATCACATCCATCATGGTTGTCTTGCCCGCACCGTTCGGCCCGATGATGCAGCGCAGTTCGCCGGCATCGATGTACAGCGTGAGATTGTTCAGCGCGCGAAAGCCATCGAAGCTCACGGTGATGTCTTCGACGTAGAGAATCGTGCCGTGCGAGGCATCACCGGGCATCGGCCGCTCCGAGCCGGTGCCCGCGCCGAACACCTTCTGCCAGCCCTGCTTCATCACTCGCGCCGCGTTCATGCCGTGGCCTCCGCGGTTTCAGGTTTGCGTGGCGCGACATCCGGCGGCTTGCGGGCGCCGCGATCGAGCAGTCCGACCACCCCGCGCGGCAGGAACAGCGTAACGACGACGAACAGCGCGCCCAGCGCGTACAGCCAGTAGTCAGGCAATGCCGCGGTGAAGTAGGTCTTGGCGTAGTTCACCAGCACCGCGCCGGCCACCGCGCCGTACAACATGCCGCGCCCGCCGACCGCCACCCAGATCACGACTTCGATCGAGTTGATGGGCTGGAACTCGCCGGGATTGATGATGCCGATCTGCGGCACGTACAAAGCGCCCGCGATGCCGGCGAGCACCGCCGAGAATGTGAAGATCCAGACCTTGTACGACTCGACGCGATAACCGATGAAACGCGTGCGGCTCTCCGCGTCGCGGATGGCCTGCACGACGCGCCCCGCGCGCGACAGCGTGATGTAGCGGCAGGCGAGATAACCCAGCGCCAGCGCCACCGCGCTGGCGATGAACAACGCGACCCGGGTAGTGGGCGCGTTGATCGAAAAGCCGAGAATGTCCTTGAAGTCCGTCATGCCGTTGTTGCCGCCGAATCCCATGTCGTTGCGGAAGAACGCGAGCATCAGCGCGTAGGTCATCGCCTGGGTGATGATGGATAGATAGACGCCGGTCACGCGCGAACGAAACGCGAACCAGCCGAACAGGAATGCGAGCGCGCCCGGCACGACGATCACCATGAGCATTGCGAACCAGAACATGTCGAAGCCGTGCCAGAACCACGGCAGCTCCTTGTAATTCAGGAACACCATGAAGTCCGGCAGGATCGGGTCGCCGTATACACCGCGCGTACCGATCTGCCGCATCAGGTACATGCCCATCGCGTAACCGCCGAGCGCGAAGAACGCGGCGTGGCCCAGCGACAGGATGCCGCAGTAGCCCCACACCAGGTCCACGGCGACGGCGAGCAGCGCGTACGTCATGTACTTGCCGATCAGCGTCATCGTGTAACCCGACAGGTGCGCGGCGGAACCGTCCGGCACGGCCAGGTGCAGCACCGGCACCACGATGCCGACGATCGCCACGATCGCGAGGAAGATCGCGGTGCCGCGTTCGCCGACCAACAAAGTCATGAGAGGTCCGCTTTTCATCAACTCTCCGCCGCCCGGCCCTTCTGCGGGAACAACCCGCGCGGCCGCCGCTGGATGAAGAGGATCAGCGCGATCAACACGAAGATCTTCGCGAGCACCGCGCCGGCCCACGGTTCGAGCACCTTGTTCACGACGCCGAGCGACATGCCGCCGATCAGCGTGCCCCACAGATTGCCGACGCCGCCGAACACCACGACCATGAATGAATCGATGATGTATTGCTGGCCGAGATTGGGACCGACGTTGGTGAGCTGGCTGAATGCGACACCGGCCACGCCGGCGATGCCGGAGCCGAGGCCGAAGGTCATCGCGTCAACCCACTGCGTGCGCACACCCATCGCGCGCGCCATGTTCCGGTTCTGCGCCACGGCGCGTACCTTGAGTCCGAGCGAAGTCTTCTTGAGCACGAGCTGCAGGACGACGAACACGAGCACCATGAACAGCAGCACGTAGATGCGGTTGTAGGTCAACGACAACGCTTCGTTGAACTGCCATGATCCCGCCATCCATTGCGGCGTCTCGACCGGCACGTTGTTGGGACTCACGCGATCGCGCACGATCTGCTGGAGGATCAGGCTCACGCCGAATGTCGCCAACAGCGTTTCGAGTGGCCGGCCATACAGGAACTGAACGATGCCGCGTTCGATGGCGACTCCGACGGCCCCCGACACGACGAACGCGACGGGAATCGCGATGAGCACCGAAGCGCCGATCGACTCCGGGAACATCTGCTGCACGAAGTACGTGCAGTAGGCGCCAAGCATCATGAGCTCGCCGTGCGCCATGTTGATGACACCCATGACGCCGAAGGTGATCGCGAGGCCAATCGCGGCGAGCACCAGCACCGAGCCGAGGCTCAGGCCGAAGAACAGCGTCTCGATGGTCGAATACACACGCCGCGAAGCCTCGATCGACGACATCACTTCGCGCGCCTCCGTGCGCACGATCTCGTCGGTTTCCGGAAAGCTGCCGTCGGCATTGGCGGTCACCATGACGGTGAGACGGTTGTAAACGTCGGGACTCAATGAATCTTTCAGCGCCCGCACGGCCGCCAGGCGTGTCGCGGTCTCACTACTTTCGAGATCCGCGAGCGCGAGACCATCCTGCATGGCCTGCCGCACGGCGGCGTCTTTCTCCTCGGCGACGCGCGCGCGCAGCAAGGCGGCGCTGTCGTCGTCGAGTGAACGAAGCATTTCCCGCACCGCGCCCAGCCGCACCGCCGGATCCGGATCGGAAAGCGCGAAACTCGCCACCGCGCCGCGCAACGCTTTGCGCAGGCTGTTGTTGGTGGTGATGCGCGAAAAGTCCTCGGCAGCGCCGTTGCCGGCTGTTGCGAGTGTCAACGGATCGGTGAGCGCGAGCGTGGCTTCGCCACCATCCGTGATGAAAACCTTGTTGTCCGCGTTGCGGAAATAGAGCTTGTTGTCGAGCAGCGCGGCGAACACCGCCCTGCCATTCGGGTGCCGCAGCTCCGTCAGCGCGGCGACCGCCGCGGCCTTGTCCGGAAAATTCGAGGTCGCCAGGCTGCCAACCGCGGTCGCGAACTCCGCATCCTTTTCCGCGCTCACCGCAACGCGCGG
This sequence comes from Alcaligenaceae bacterium, assembly GCA_036677145.1. Taxonomy (GTDB): domain Bacteria; phylum Pseudomonadota; class Gammaproteobacteria; order Steroidobacterales; family Steroidobacteraceae; genus CADEED01. The sequence continues at coordinate 146,061 of JAKFFF010000011.1, read as the reverse complement.
CAAAGCGGCGAACGACAGCAGCAGCGCCAACAGTACCCAGCGCCAGAATGTGAAAAAAGATCCCGGGATTGCTCCCGGGATCTCAATTGCCTTTTCAGCCACTTTTTTCAGAGCTTTCTACTTTTATTTATAGTTCTGCGCTGAACACGCCTTGGTCTTCGTGTTGTAGTTGCCGCACTTGAGCGTCACCCAGTCGGCTTCGATGTCCTTGCTGCCCGGCAGGAAATCCGACCACGCGTCGCCCGGGACGAGACCGGTCGTCTTCCAGACCACGTCGAACTGACCATCCGCGCGCACTTCGCCGATGAACACCGGCTTCGTGAGGTGGTGGTTAGGCAGCATCTTGGCGACGCCGCCCGTGAGGTTGGGCGCTTCGATGCCGATCATCGCGTCGATGACCTTGTCGACATTGGTGGTCTTCACCTTCTCGACGGCCTTCACCCACATGTTGAAACCGATCACGTGCGCTTCCATCGGATCGTTCGTCACGCGCTTCGGGTTCTTGGTGTAGGCCTTCCACGCCTTGGTGAACGCGGTGTTGGCCGGATTCTGGATGCTCTCGAAGTAGTTCCAGGCAGCGAGGTGTCCCACCAGCGGCTTCGTGTCGATGCCGGAGAGCTCTTCTTCACCGACCGAGAAGGCCACGACCGGAATGTCTTCCGCCGAGATCTTCTGGTTGCCGAGCTCCTTGTAGAACGGCACGTTCGCGTCACCGTTGATCGTCGAAACGACCGCGGTCTTCTTGCCCGCCGAGCCGAACTTCTTGATGTCCGCCACGATCGACTGCCAGTCGGAATGACCGAACGGCGTGTAGTTGATCATGATGTCGGCTTCGGCGACGCCCTTGGACTTGAGATACGCCTCGAGGATCTTGTTGGTCGTGCGCGGATACACATAGTCCGTGCCGGCGAGCACCCAGCGCTTCACGCCGATGTCCTTCATCAGGTAATCGACGGCCGGAATCGCCTGCTGATTCGGCGCGGCGCCCGTGTAGAACACGTTCTTCGAGGACTCTTCACCCTCGTATTGCACCGGGTAGAACAACAGGCCGTTGTTCTTCTCGAACACCGGCAGCACGCTCTTGCGCGACACCGAGGTCCAGCAGCCGAACACCACGTCGACCTTGTCCTTGACGAGCAATTGTTCGGCCTTCTCGGCGAACAGCGGCCAGTTGGAGGCCGGGTCGACGACGACCGCTTCGAGCTTCTTGCCGAGCAGACCGCCCTTCTTGTTCTGCTCCTCGATCATCATCAGGACCGTGTCCTTGAGCGTGGTCTCCGAGATCGCCATCGTTCCCGACAGCGAGTGCAGAACGCCCACCTTGATCGTATCGGCGGCCTGCGCGGCCGCGCCCATCGTCATCGCGATGGCTGCGCCGAGTACGGCCAGCCGGCGCGTAAATTTCATGTTTGCCATGTTCATCATCCTCACATTTGGATTTGCAGACCGAGACCGATCGTCGTGCTGTCGCCGCCGACATCCGGATCGAAGCTCTTGTCCAGGTAGAACAAGCTGATGCGCGCGTTGAACTTGCTGATCAGGTAGTTCAGGTTGAGCTCAAGGGTGTCCTGGTCGAGATCCGTGCCGAAGAAGTCGTAGGTGGCCTGGCCATACTTGCCGAGCACCTGGATCTTTCCGGGACCCGAACTACCCGGGAACAGGTAGGCGCCGAGCACGTAGAAGCCATCCGACTTCTCGTAGCCGCCGCCAACCGGCGTCGGATAACCGCCGAGCCCGTCGTACATCGCGTACTGGGCTTCGACCGTGACTACGCCTGAGTTGCCGAGCTTCTTCTCGAGCAGGAAGTCGAGCGAATACGCGTCACCGGCATCCGCGGTTTGCGCCGCGAGACCGACCGCGAGCAGATCCTTCTCGCCGTAGTAGGTGCCGTTGAGGTAGTAGCCGCCTTCCGCGTCCCAGAAGTCCACTTGCACACGTGACGCGAGCAACACGTCGCTGTCGCCGGTGGTCAGACCCGAAACATCGAAGGCCCCGATCGAGAATTTGACCTTGTCGTACTGGCCCCAGTACATGATGCCGTCGTCGCGGCCCTCGGTTTCGAACGGATAGCCGTCCTGCACGCCGTCCTGGTACACCGCCCAGTTGCTGGCGTAGTAAGGACCGTAGAGATTCGCGCGATCGCTCGGCGGCAGGAAACGTCCGACCCAGACGTTGTGTTTGCCGTCCGCGAACGAAAATTGCGCCGCGGCGTCGATGACGCGCATTTCCTCGTCGTTGGAGTTGTACTCCGTGTTGAACATGAACCCGATGTTTTCGTACGCCTTGCCGCTGACGTAGAGGCGCGCGCTGTTCAGCGAGAAATCGCTGAACGAATCGTCGCCGCCTTCACCACCGAAATCGAAATCCGTGCTCGTGAAGCTGGTGCGCATTCCGCCGCCGACCGTGACTTCACCGGCTGTGGCTTGGGTGAATGGCAACGCCGCGAGACCCGACAGCGCTGCCGCCTTGATGATGTTTGACTTGAGTGACATGGTTTTCCTTGTGAGCTATCCCTGCGATCGACGGTACGGTTCGGGTTCCATCGGAGGTAGGCGTCATTTGACGTAGGCGCAAATGCACATGAACTGAGAAAGTGCGCGCGGCCGTCTGGCTGCACCCGAAAGACGCAGTTGTTCGAATCTTCGCCACTCGAACCCCAGTGCGACCCACGCACGGCCCCGCACCGGTGGCACATGCCTTGCTATCTAACTTTCCACGTGGAAGTTGGGTACGGGGACCAGGGGGACGTCAGCCGCAAGAGCTGGTGGTATGAGCGCGAAGCCGAGACAACAAAAGATCATTCGCGAGCGCCGGCAGTACAACCAGTGGGTGAACAGCCAGACGCTCGAGGACTACGCGTTGCGTTTCACGGCGCAGCGCGCGCGGCGCTCCACCGCCCGCGTCGGCAACACCGCGCTCGGTCCCATCGCCTTTCTCGCCTGCGAGGCGATCGGCGGCACGCTCACGCTGCTGTACGGATTCGACAACACGGCCTGGGCGATCGGCGCCTTCGCGATCCTGATGTTCCTGATCGGGTTGCCGATCGCGTATTACGCCGCGAAGTACGGCGTCGACATCGACCTGCTCACGCGCGGGGCCGGATTCGGCTACATGGGCAGCACGGTGACGTCGCTGATCTACGCGTCGTTCACGTTCCTGCTGTTCGCGATCGAGGCCAGCATCATGTCGGTGGCGCTGAACCTGGTGTTCGGCATCCCGATGTGGCTGGCGCACATCATCAGCTCGCTGGTCGTGATCCCGATCGCGCTGTACGGCATCAGCCTCATCAGCAAGATGCAGATCATCACGCAGCCGATCTGGCTGGTGCTGCAGTTCATCCCGATCGCCATCATCGCCTGGAAGAATCCGCAGGAGATCGCGGCCTGGACCGCGTTCAGCGGCAGCGAAGAAGCCGCCGGCGGCGGCTTCAATTTCGTGCTGTTCGGGCTCGCGGCGTCGGTGCTGCTCTCGCTGCTGCCGCAGATCGGCGAACAGGTCGACTACCTGCGATTCCTGCCCACGAAAACCCGCGGCAATCGCGTCGGCTGGTGGACCGCGGTCATCGGTACCGGCCCGGGCTGGGTGCTGCTCGGCGGGTTCAAACTACTGGTCGGATCGTTCCTCGCTGTTTGGGCGCTGCGCCAGGGCGTACACGTCACGCAGGCCGACGAGCCGACGATCATGTATCACCTCGCGTTCCGCGAGACCTTCCAGTCCCCGACCTTCGCGCTGGTGCTCACCGGCATCTTCGTCATCGTCTGCCAGCTCAAGATCAACGTGACGAACGCCTACGCCGGCTCGATCGCGTGGTCGAACTTCTTCTCGCGACTCACACACTCGCATCCGGGACGCGTGGTGTGGCTGGTGTTCAACGTCGTGCTCGCGCTGCTGCTGATGGAGATCGGCATCTTCCGGGCGATCGAGAGCATTCTGGTGATCTACGCGAACTTCGCGGCCGGGTGGATAGGCGCGCTGACCGCCGACCTGGTGATCAACAAGCCGCTCGGTTTCAGTCCGAAACACATCGAGTTCAAGCGCGCGCATCTCTATGACATCAATCCGGTCGGCGTCGGTGCGCTCGCCATCTCCGTCGTGTTGTCGAGCCTCTCGTTCATGGGCGCGTTCGGCCAGCATGCGCAGATCCTCTCCCCGTTCGTTGCACTCAGCGCGGCGTTCATCGCCGCGCCCTTGATTGCCTGGTGGACGCGCGGCAAGTACTACCTCGCGCGGCCCGACGCCGGTCTGCCGGGCAAGTCCCCCGAACTCGAATGCAGCATTTGCGAGAACGTGTTCGAGCGCGGCGACATCGCGATGTGCCCGGCCTACTCCGGACCTATCTGCTCGCTGTGCTGCACGCTCGAGGCGCGCTGCCGTGATGTCTGCAAGACCAACAGCCGGTTCAACGAGCAGCTCGATCTGTTCATCGCCCGCGCACTGCCGAAGCGGCTGGGCACGCTGCTGAACACACGCGCCGGTCATTTCGGCGGATTGCTGCTGCTCGCGAATTTCGCCATCGGCTTCCTGCTTGCGCTCATCTACCAGCAGTACGGCGGCTCCGCGCCCGCCGAACGCGAAACCATCAAGACGACGTTGTGGCTGGTCTACTTCGCGTTGCTGTTCGTCTCGGGCGTCATGTGCTGGCTCATCGTGCTGGCGCACGAGAGCCGGCGCGCGGCGGAGGCCGAATCGGTGCGCCAGACCTCGATGCTCATGGACGAAATCGACGCGCACAAACGCACCGACGCGGCGCTGCAGAAGGCGAAGGAAGTCGCCGAGGCCGCCAACGTCGCCAAGACGCGTTACATCGCCGGCATCAGTCACGAGATCCGCACCCCGCTCAACTCCATCTACGGTTATGCGCAGCTGCTGGAACGCGGCGCCGCGGGACCTTCGGACAATGCGATCCGCGTGATCCGCCGCAGCGCCGAGCATCTCGCGGATCTCATCGACGGCATCCTCGACATCTCGAAGATCGAAAACGGGATCCTGCGGTTGAATCGCGACAAGGTGCAATTGCCGGAATTCCTCGACCAGATCGTCGACATGTTCAAGCTGCAGGCGGCGGCCAAGGGTATCGACTTCATCTACTCGCGGCCGCCGAACCTGCCGGCCGTGGTGCACGTCGATCAGAAACGGCTGCGCCAGATCCTCATCAACCTGCTGTCGAACGCCATCAAGTACACCGAACGCGGCAACGCCTCGCTGGTCGTGCGTTATCGCAGCCAGGTGGCGGAGTTCGAGGTCTCGGATACCGGTGTCGGCATTCCCTCCGCCGAGCTCGAGCGCGTGTTCGAGCCCTTCGAGCGCGGCCAGGGCGCGAACGTGCGCGCGATTCCCGGCACGGGCCTCGGCCTCACGATCACCAAACTACTGACGCAGATCATGGGTGGCGAGATCAACGCGACCAGCCAGGAAGGAGTGGGCACGCGTTTCACGGTACGCCTGCTCCTCTCCGAGGCCGCGCCCACGCCGAGCGCGGAGAACGAGCGCGCCATCACCGGCTACGCCGGCATGCGCCGGCGGTTGCTGCTGATCGACGATGATCCGGCGCACCTCGACATCGTGCAGAACCTGCTGCGGCCATTCGACTTCGACATTGCCACCGCGCCGGACGGCGAGCGCGGACTGGCGCTGGCGGAGGCCCGCGAACCCGATCTCGCGATGATCGATCTGTCGATGCCGGGCATATCCGGGTGGCAGGTCGCGGCGCGGCTGCGCCAGCGATTCGCGCGCGTCAAGGTCGTTATTGTCTCGGCCAACGCGCACGAGTTTTCACCCGGTGGGCAGGATGCGCAGCACGATGCATTCCTCATCAAACCCATCGACATGCAGCGCATGCTCGAGTGTCTCGCCACCCAGCTCGACCTGCAGTTCACCTACGCGGCCAGCCCGCCGGGCGCCGCGCATTCCGGTTCCGACAACACGACCCTGCTGCCCGCGCATTCGCAGCATCACGTCGACGACCTCTATCAACTCGGCCTCATCGGCCACGTGCGCGGCATCCAGGCGAAGTTGCGCGAGCTGGAGGGTGATCCCGAAAGCAAGGCATTCGCGACGCGCATGCGCGCGCTGATCGCGAACTTCGATCTCAAGCGATACATGAACGTATTGGAAGGAATGCGCAAACATGGCTGACTTCAATTCACATGGCGCGAACGATGTCCGTCGCGACACCATCCTCGTGGTGGATGACACGCCCGAGACGCTCGGCTTTCTCACCGACACGCTCGATCACGCCGGCTTCACCGTGCTCATCGCCACCGACGGCGAAAGCGCGCTGAAACTGATCGAGCAGATCACACCCGATCTCGTGCTGATGGACGCGGTGATGCCGGGACTCAATGGATTCGAAACCTGCCGGCGCATGAAACGCGAGCGGATGCTCGCGCACCTGCCCGTCATATTCATGACCGGCCTCACCGAGACCGAAAGCGTGCTCGAAGGCCTGGCCGCCGGCGGCGTCGACTACGTGACCAAGCCGATTGTCGTCGACGAATTGCTGGCGCGCATTCGCGTGCACCTGGCCAACGCGCGCGCCGCGGCCGGTTCGCGCGCCGCGCTCGACGCCACCGGGCGATTCCTGCTCGCCACGGATCGTCTCGGCCGGCTGCTGTGGTGTACGCCGAAGGCGCGGCAGCTGCTCGCGCAGCTTTTCCCCGCCTCGCATGCCTCCGGCGCAAGCCTGCCGCAGAGCGTGATGACGCAGCTCATGCAGTTGCGCTCCGAAGGCGCGCAGCAGCAGGCGCGACTGCTGGTGGACGCCGGCGGCCGCAAGCTCGAAATTTCCGTGCTCGCGCCGATCGGACCCGACGAGTTGCTGTTCCGCCTCACCGAACTCAGCACGACGGCCGACGAGCAACGCCTGCAGCAGACGCTGGCGCTGACCTCGCGCGAATCCGAGGTGCTGTTGTGGATCAGCCGCGGCAAGGCCAACCGCGAGATCGGCGAAATCCTCGCCATCAGCCCGCGCACGGTGAACAAACACCTCGAACAGATCTTCGTGAAGCTCGGCGTCGAGAATCGCGCCTCGGCGGCCGCGCGAGCCGTACGGACCCTGTCCAGATAGCGGGTCAGCGGGGGCGCGTGCGAGGTCCCGGCGACCCCGTTTGGCGCGGCTGTTCGGGCGCGCGCTAGAATCGGGCCACTCGGTCAATGCGGGTGGTTCATGAAACTCTGGCACCTGGGCGTATTGGCATTCGCATTCGGCTCGTTGACCGCGGGCTGCCGAGCGCTGCCCGGACCGGAAGAAGTCACCGACGACGGCCTGGTGCGGGTCGCCTCGCGGGCATCCGGCGGCGTCTACCGCAAACCGGATGCGGCGTTCATCCAGTACAAGCGGCTCATCCTCGAACCGCCGACCGTCGCCTTCAAACGCGGCTGGCGGCGCAGCCATCCCGAGATTACCGACGCTGAAGCAAAGCGTATCGAGCAGGACACGTCGGCGGTGTTTCGCGAGGAATTCTTGCGGGGAATGATCGGCGAGGACAAATGGGCGCTCGCCGATGCGCCGGACTCCGACGTGATCATCGTGGTGCCCAGGATCGTGGACCTGGACATTCCCGCGCCCGAGGCCGGCAGCGAGATCTCCGGGTTGAAAACCTACACGCCCGGCCCCGTGAAAATGGAAATCATCGGCGACCTGCGCGATGCGCAGACCGGCACCCTGATCGGGCGCGTGGCCATGTTCGATGGCAACGAGTTGTACAGCGTCGGCGACTTGAGTGTCGCGAACAATTACGGCAACGGGTTGTACCCCGGCGCGAAGGTACGCTCCGCGAACAAGGTAACGAACATCCACGAGATGCGCATGAGCTTCGGCCGATGGTCGCGGCTGCTGGCCGAAGCACTGGCCGTTGCCAAGGCGACACGCCCACACCGCTCGGTACCCGATGCCGCGGGCGAGCTCAAGCCCAGCGGCCAGGCCGAAAAAACCGAGTAGTCAGATCAGGAACAGTGGATTGAGCGGCTTGATTCCGAGCCGCACGCGGCCCACATCCTCCAGCCACATCGGTTGCGCGATCACGTGCGCGTTCATCGCATGCAGATCGCGATGAATGCGCTCGAGCGGTGAGCTCGTATACAGCGAGCTGGCGCCGGCCGCCGCATACATCGCACTCACCGCCGCGCGCACTTGGGCCATCGCATGATGCGCGGCTCCGAAAATGTCGGCGATGGAATCGAGAGTCGCCGCGCCGCCACCGTCCACGAGCGACCACTGGTACGCAACGCAGCGATGCAGATAGTCGCGCGCGGAATCGAGACGCGCCTGGTGTTCGGCGATGGCGGCGAGCACGACCGGCCGTTCGTTGAGCGACGGACCGGGATCGATGGCCGGCTTGTTTTTCGACAGCGCGATGAGCGCATCGACCGCCGCGGCGCCGAGACCGAGCAACAGGGCCGCGTAGCCGGCCGACATGGTGCACACGATCGGCAGTCGTCCCAGCGTTCCATCGAGCGAGCTGCCATCGAGCGGCGAACAGGTGAAGCGCCGCGGCACGACCTTCGCGTTCACGACGATGTCATGACTGCCGCTGCCGCGCAGACCACCGGTGTGCCAGGTATCGAGGATCTCGAACTCTCCGCGGCGTAGATAGACCATCCGCAACTCGGGTACGCCGGGCATCAACATGCGCGGCGCGCCATTTTCCTCGATCATGCAGCGCACCGCGATCCACTCCGCGAGCTCGCACCCAGACACGAGCGCCCAGCGGCCCGACACGCGGTAACCATCCGCTTCGATCCCGGCGCGGCCGCTGGGGCGCGTGGAGCCCGCGTACAGCCAGCGTGGCTCGCCGAAGATTTCGGCGCGCGCGGCCGGCGCGAGAAATCGTCCGAAGAACGACGGCAACGCGTTGTTCCACACGATCCACGCGACCGACGCCTCCGCACGCGCCAGCGCTTCATAAATCGTCAACGAATCGATTGTTGGGAGCGCCAGTCCCCCGAGATCCTCTGGAATCGCGGCGCGGCACAGGCGCGTGGCGATCAATGCGTCGACAATGGGCCGCGCCAGGCGCCGCTCGCTCTCGGTTGTGTCCCGCAGACGGGAAATCAGCGGCAGTAGTTCGTGCGCTGCATCAATGGCGATCTTGTTCATACGCGCCCCATACGGCAGGGATCGTACGCCGCTAGCGCGGCGCCTGCACGAGGAAGCCCTTGGCCCGCAACGCCGAAAGATAACCGTCGTCACCGAGCAACTTGCGCAGCGGCACGATCGCGAAAGTAGTTTGATTCGCCGCCAGGCTCCGCGCCGCCGCCTCGAGCCACAGGACGCGCAATCGCTCGCGGATGTCCGCCGGAAACACGTCATGGGCCACCTGCGAGTTCAGCACCGCCATCGCGCACGGCAGGCCTGGATTCGGCAGTTGCGGCAATGCCTCGAGCGCGGCGATGTTGCCCGTGGACCACGCCTGCGCGCGGGCCGACTCCGTCTCGGTGCGCGACAAGGCTTCGGTGTAGTCGAGCATGGTGGAGAAACACTCCACGTCGGCCAGCGATTCGCGCGAGAACTCCTTGAGCTTTTCGCGCACTTCGCTGCGTTTGAAAGTGAACTTGTAATTCGGCGAGGTGATCTTTTTCTTGTGCTGCTTCGCGATCTTGCTCACCGCGTCCCAGACCATCCCGCTCTCGCGCAAGTCCAGATCATCGATCGCCGCGCGCCGCAACTTGTCGGCGGCAAACAAGGGCCGCCATTCTTCGACGCCTTTCTCGCGCCCGAGGAAGCGCGCCTTTTGCACGCGCCAGCGCGCGTACAGGTCCGGCGGCAGCAGTTCTTCGAGAGTCGCTTCTTCGGGATTCTTGCGCGCCCTGAGCATCGCGGGCACGAGCGTCATGCCGCGGAAAAAGCCGATCTTCTCGTCCGGTTCCATGGTCACTGTCGAGTCGAGCAGGATTTCCTGCGCACTCACGACCACCGCTTCGACTTCGCGCGATTTCCAGCGCATGCGTTTGGGCAGCGGCGGAGGATCTCCAACGATCCACAACGCGTGTGCGGCCGGATCGTCGGCCCGGGTCACCTTCCACATGCCGGGCCCCGGAAACTCGCCGGTAACGACGACTTCCTCCATCGGTTCGGTGTCCGGCGCCTGCTGGGCAAACGCCGCCGCGACCAGCACGAGCGATCCGATGAAGCAGATGAGTTTGCGCATGACGGGCATCCCGGCAATGGTAGCCCTTGAATGCGAGTCGCGCCGCCGCGCCGCTCGATTCATGCATTGGGCGGCGCGCGTTCCTCGGACAAGGTGAAGCGGAACACCGCGCCGCCATCGGGTGCGTTTTCCGCCCAGATCCGACCGCCATGCACGGCGATCATCGAGCGCGCGATCGACAGGCCCAGTCCCATGCCGTCAGCCTTGGTCGTGAAGAAGGAATCGAAGAGCTGCGGCATGTCCTTTTCCGCAATACCGTGGCCCCGATCGCGCACCGCGACTTCAACGTGCGCCGCGTCCGCGCGGCGCGTGCTGACCGTGATTTCGCGCGCCGGCTCCGGCGTGTCCTTCATCGCGTCCATGCCGTTGACGATCAGGATGACGAGCACCTGCTCGATGTGCACGGCATCGCCGATCACGATCGGCAGGTCCGCCGCCAGATCGCGTCGCACCTTGACGCGCCGGTAAAGCGCATCTCCGGCAATGAGTCTGAGCACGTGCGCCACCATGTCATTGACATTCACCGGACCCGGCTGGAACTCGCGCCGCTGCAACAGTGCGCGAATTCCGCGAATGGCCGCGTCGGCGCGCAGATCGTCCTTGCGGATATCGGCCAGGATTTCACGGATGTCTTCGAGGGGCGGCTGCGCGGATTTGAGCAGCAGCTCACCCGCCTCGGCGTTGCTGAGAATCGCCGTGAGCGGCTGATTGATTTCGTGCGCGACCATGGCCGTCAACTCGCCGACCGCGGCGAAGCGCGTCGCATGCGCGAGCCGCCGGCCGGATTCCTCGGCTCGTTTGCGGTCGGTGATGTCCTGGCCGATCACCTGCAATTCGCGCGGTCCCTCACCCTCCGCGTCGATCGCGTGGCAGACCCAGTGCTGCCAGCCGCGCGAGCCATCGAGATGCTCCACTTCGCATTCCCATGAGCTGAGTTCCGTGTGCGCGATGGCGCGCTCGATGGCCTCGTGCGCCAGGTGCTGCGAGTTCGCGGGCAGCAGGTCCAGCAGTTTGCGTCCGAGCAACTGCTCGCGCGGCTGGTGCTGGAAGCGGCAATATGCCGTGTTCACGAAAGTCAGGGTCGTATCGCGCAACATCCGGCACACGAATCCCGACTGGCTTTCGACGACATCGCGGTACCGCTGCTCGCTTTCGCGCAACGAGTTGCCGACCCTCACGGCCTGCTCGATCAGCACCGCCGCGAGATACAGCGGCGCGGCGCGCAGCAACAGGAAATGCTGCAGCTGGCTCGCCGCCTCGTTTTCCGAGAGATCGGCGAACGCACCCGAACGTTCGAGCGCGGCGCCGATTGCGAACACCGTGAGAAACGCGACCGCTCCCGTTGCCCCGGACATGCGGAAGCGGATGGCTGCCCAGCCGATGAACAACACCGGCATGTAGTAGCGCGCTTCCGTGAATTCGCGCGTGTTCATCGCCGGCTCGAATGCCCATTGCAGACTCAGCAACAGCCCGACCGTGAGCACCACGGCTTCGAGCACGCGCGGCACGCTGAACGTGCGCGGATTCGGTGGCCGCAGCACCCAGTAAAAAAACACCGGCGTGACGATGACGCTGGCCATCGCGTCGCCGAGGAACCAGCTCTCGAAGGTCGGCCCGTATTCGTAGCCGATGCCGCGGAGCGCGGCGGCGCCACCCAGCGCACTCAGCATCGGCAACAGCATCACGACGAAAAAGAAATAGACCCCGACGTCGCGCAGCGAATTGAAACGAATCGGGTCGGCGAGAAACCGTTGCAGCAACCACGCGGAGAGCACCGCCTTGGCCGCGTCCGCGAGAAACATCGAGACGTCGAACCACAGGGGAAGGCCCGGATACACCTCGACGAAAACCCGGATGGGGATGATGCTGAGCAATAACGCCCACCACCAGGAACGGCGCGTGGACAGCAGCGCGCACAACAGGACCGAATCCGGAAACCAGAATGGCGCGGTCGCCGACGTGCTGAAAGCCAGCGAGTAGTGGAACGCCGCCAGGTACGCCAGCAGGAACACGCTGAAGCCGACGAGATTGCGCAGCAGCGTGGAAGGGATGAGTTTGCGCCAGGGCGGCCATTCGATGGCCTGCATGCCAAAAGCCCGGGCGCCCCCATTACCCATGAGGTCATCTTGCGCCCAACTACCGGGGTCAACAAGCGCCGCATCCGCGGCGCCCGCGGATCAGTGCTCGAGCATCCCCTGCTGCGAGATGAACCGGACGACCTCGTCGAGACCTTGTCCAGTCTTCAGGTTCGTGAATACAAAGGGCCTTTCGCCCCGCATCCGGCGCGCATCGCGATCCATGACTTCGAGTGACGCCCCGACGTGGGGTGCCAGATCGATCTTGTTGATGATCAGCAGATCGCTTTTCATGATCCCGGGCCCGCCCTTGCGCGGAATCTTGTCGCCCGCGGCCACGTCGATCACATAGATCGTCAGGTCCGAGAGTTCCGGGCTGAAAGTGGCGGCCAGGTTGTCACCGCCGCTCTCGACGATGATCAGGTCGAGCCCTTCGAAATCGTGCATGAGCTGATCGATGGCGGCGAGATTCATCGATGCGTCTTCACGGATCGCTGTGTGCGGGCAGCCGCCGGTTTCGACGCCACGGATCCGCTCGGGCGCGAGCGCCTTGCTGCGGATCAGGAACTCCTGATCTTCCTTCGTATAGATGTCGTTGGTGACCACGGCAATATTGAATTCATCGCGCATGCTCTTGCACAACGCATCGACGAGCGCGGTCTTGCCGGAACCGACAGGACCGCCCACGCCCACTCGCAATACATCAGGTCTGGTATTCATTGCGCCGGATCATACTGTGCGCCGCACTCCGATGCCCGTGACGGGACACATCTGCGTCAAATGACTTATACGCGGAGCGGGATCGCCCCCGTCCCCGGAACATGGGAGTTGCGGTACGCTGGATGCATGACACGCAGACACTCGCTCGCATACGCCCTCACCGCCGCGGCATTTCTGCCGGCACTCGCCTACGCGCATCCCGGCCACGCGGAACACGCCGGATTCACACAGGGCCTGGCGCATCCGTTCAGCGGAATCGATCACCTGCTCGCGCTGGCGGCCGTCGGCATCCTCGCGGGACGGCTCGGTGGGCGCGCAATGTTCGCATTGCTGGGCGCATGGATGGGTTTACTGATCGTGGGCGCGGCCGCGGGGTTCGCGGGCATCGAGCTGCCGCCGGTGCGGCCGCTGCTGATCGTGTCGATCGGCGTCTGCGCGCTGCTTGCCATCGTGCTGCCGAAAGCGCCGCCGCGATATCTCGCGGCCGGCATCATCGCGCTGGCCTCATTCTTCGCGTTCTTCCACGGCTTCGCGCATGGCGAACGCGCAATCGCCGCGTCCGCGGGCGTGGGCTATCTCATCGGCGTCGCGGCCGCGAGCGCGTTTGTTCTCGCACTCGCAGCCGCGGTCACGCGGTCGAAAATTCCGCTTACTGCAAACGCACGACGCTGACGGACTTGGCGGGCAGACGCAGCGTCAGCACGCCACCTTCCTTCTTTCCGCTGATCTTCACCGGCGTCACCACTTCGGGCGCCGCCGGCGTGTTGTGGGCGTCCATCTGCTTGGCGGTGAGCACGCGGCCCTGCGCCGACGTCACGTTCGCACCCTGCAGATTGACCTTCACCACCGCCTCGCGCTTCGGATCGAGATTCGCGAGCGCGAGTTGCAGGTTGCCGGTCGTGTCACGCGCCGCCGACACGCTGACGCCCGGCACCGCGAACTTGCCCAGCGAGTAGTCAGGCGTCGTGATCTCGGTCGGCAGGACGGTCGCGCCCTGGAACGGGATGTACATCTGGAACACGTGGTAGGTAGGCGTGAGCGCCATCTTCGGCCCGTCCGTCAGGATCATCGCCTGCAACACGTTCACCATCTGCGCGATGTTGGACATGTGCACGCGGCGCGCATGTTTGTGGAAGATGTTGAAGTTGACGCTCGCGACCAGCGCATCACGGATCGTGTTCTGCTGGTAGAGGAAACCCGGCTCGCGGCCCGGCTCGGGGTCGTACCACGTACCCCACTCGTCCACATAGAAACCGACCTTGCCCTTCGGATCGTTCGCATCGAGGATCTTCACGTTGTTCGTGACGAACTCGTCCATGCGCAGCGTGCGGCTGAGCGTGGAGATCCACTCCTCCTCCGGAAACGCGATGGAGTTGCCCTTCTTCGACCAGTCGCCCGTCGGCAACGTGTAGTAGTGGTGCGAGATTCCGTCCATGTCGCGCTCGACCATGGTCGTCAGCACTTCGACCCACTTGGTTTCATCGCCGTTGCCGCCGCTCGCGATGATCTTCGGGCGCTTGCCGCGCGGGGCCTTGATGTAGGTGGCGAACTGGCGGAACAGATCCGCGTAGAACTCGGGGCGCATGTTGCCGCCGCAGCCCCAGGTCTCGTTGCCGATGCCGAAGAAATGTACGTCCCAGGGTTTCTCACGGCCGTTCTTGCGGCGCTCGTTCGCGAGCGTCGAGACCGTGTCCGAGGTCATGTACTCCATCCAGTCGGCCATTTCCTGCGGTGAGCCCGAGCCCACGTTGCCGCTGATGTAGACCTTGGTGCCGATCAACTCTGCGAAGGCCATGAACTCGTGCGTGCCGAATTCGTTCGTCTCCGGCACGCCGCCCCAGTGCGTATTCACTTTCACCGGGCGCTTTTCACGTGGCCCGATGCCGTCGCGCCAGTGATATTCATCGGCGAAGCAGCCGCCCGGCCAACGCACCACCGGCACCTTGAGATTCTTCAGCGCATCGACGACGTCGTTGCGATAGCCCTTCGTGTTGGGGATGTTCGACTTCTCGCCGACCCAGATGCCCTCGTAAATGCCCGCGCCGAGATGTTCGGCGAACTGGCCGTAGATGTCCGGATTGATGACCGGGCCGGGCTGATCGGCGCGGATCGTGACCGAAACATTGACGGGAGTGGTGCCCTGCGCGTGCGCACTGCCGATGGCGGCGAACGCCGTCAGCGCCAGCGCCGCAATCCTCAATTGATACCGTTTCACTGCTTCCCCCTGCGTTTCGGATAATTACCCAGATATTTTTGATGCTATCCGCGGTGTTACGGGAGCCGCAAGTACGCCGCCATACGCGATTCGATATGACTCGGGCTGCACTACTCGCTGCGTCCGCCAGACGCGAAACCCTGGCCGCTTATAGATAGGTGCTCACTTCGAACCCTCTTCGTTGCCGAGTCCGACGACGTCCGCTTACTCAATGCAGGTCGCGGTGCACTTCGCCATTTCGAATCATTTCGTACAGGCCGGAATCGACCAGCATCTTGTCGGCATCGGATCCGGCGTCCGGACTTTCGATACCGCTCGCAAGATCACTGAGCCAGAGTTTTATCGCCGACTCCATGCCTTCCGGACCGGGCCCCGTGTCACTGTCCGCGAGACCCCCGAGGTACTTCTTGAGGACGGGCCTGGTGGCCGCCTGGAAATTCGGCCTTGCGTCGGACTGGCTCGCTTCCTTCCAGAGGAACAACGCATTGCGATACGCCAGCAGGAAAAAAGGCACCTGCGGCAGGAGCTGGTGGCTGAGCAAGTTGTGTCTGAAGAAAACCGCGGTGTCCTCCGATGACTCCTTCACCCACTTCACCTCCGCGAGGAGGATGAGTTGCCGGTCGCGCGAATACGCAGCTATGTCAAACTGATTTCGCATTTGAGTTCTCGATCAGTGATCTGTCATCTGTATCTCTCCAGCCCCCGCTTGTCTAGTGCGCCGCACCCAATGCAACCGCACGCGAGGGCTTGGGCGCCGCCCGGATCGGCAGCGCCGACCGGGGACGGACAGTCGAAGCTGACTCAAATCCGTGATCCGGCGCACCGGCCTATCTACTCCCGCGCGCCCCCGTACGCCACCCTGAATGGGTGGCCGGGAGCGGCAAGATCCACGGCCCGGGTCAAGACGGTGGCGCGAATACCACGTATCGGAACATGCGATTCCAGCGTCCGTAATGCACCCTTCCCCGCGTCCCGGGTGGCCGGGATTCTTGTCCGGACCAATGAGGTTTCACTCTCGGACGAGCAGATTCGTGCGCGCTTGCCGAACATGCCCGGCAGCCACCATCGAGGATTTCATTTCATGGGTCAGCAGAACCTGGAAAGCGTGCTTCAAGCCGCCGGCAATACGGTAAAACTCCTTCGCAATTCGCAGATCGGCGCGTACGTCTACCCGGTCGTACCGAGCGAATTCACCAACTGGCGCGACGAACAGAAGGCCTGGCGCGATTCCGCGGTGCTGTTCGACCAGTCGCACCACATGGCGGAGCTCACGCTCAAGGGACCGGACGCACTCAAGCTGTGCTCGTACACCACGCTCAACAGCTTCGCGAACTTCCCGGTGAACCGCGCGAAGCAGATGGTGCCCACCAGTTACGAAGGCCACGTCATCGGCGACGGCATTCTTTTCCATCTCGACAAGGACGAGCTGGTGTTCGTCGGCCGCGCGCCCACCGTGAACTGGCTGCAGTTCCATGCCGAGACCGGCGGCTTCAAGGTCGAATACATCCGTGACGACCGCTCGCCTTCGCATCCGCGCGGCAAGGCCGTCACGCGCCGGCACTATCGCTTCCAGGTGCAGGGCCCGAACGCCAAGCAGATCCTCGACAAGATCAATGGCGGGCCGATTCCCGACGTGAAGTTCTTCACGATGGACACCATCAACATCAAGGGTCGCAAGGTGCGCTGCCTGCGACACGGCATGGCGGGCGCCCCCGGGCTCGAGATCTGGGGGCCGTACGCCGAAGGTGACGAGATCCGCGAATACATCCTCGAAGCCGGCCGCGAGTTCGGCATCGTGCCGGTGGGCTCGCGCGCGTACGCGAGCAACACACTCGAATCCGGCTGGATTCCTTCGCCGCTGCCCGGCGTATATACCGGCGAGAAGATGAAGAAGTATCGCGAGTGGCTGCCGGCCACGGGTTATGAAGCCACCGGCTCCATTGCCGGAAGCTTCGTCAGCGACAACATCGAGGATTACTACCTCAATCCGTACGAACTCGGTTACGGCCCGTTCGTGAAGTTCGACCATGACTTCATCGGCGCGGATGCGCTGAAGAAGATCGCCGACAAACCACACCGCAAGAAGGTGACGTTCGCCTGGCACCCGGATGACATGGCGAAGATCTATGCCTCGCTGTTCCAGCCCGGCCAGGAGAACTACAAGTTCTTCGATCTGCCGAACGCAAACTACTCGTCCTCGTCGTACGACAAGATCGTCAAGAACGGCAAGACCGTCGGGTTCTCGATGTTCGGCGGCTACAGCTACAACGAGCGCACCGCGCTGTCGCTCGGCGTCGTGGATCCGGACGTCAACGTCGGCGACCAGGTGACTCTCGTCTGGGGCGAACCGAATGGCGGCACGAACAAACCCACCGTAGAGCGGCACAAGCAGCTCGATGTTCGCGTGACGGTTTCCCCCGTGCCCTACTCGGTTGTCGTTCGGCAGAGTTACGAAGGTGGCTGGCGCACGACGGGCACGGGAACGTAAGGAATCAGTTCATTGCGGAGCCCGCGTGTCGCCGAATCCCTCCGGCGATGCGCGGACTCTTTCTTTGCCGACGCCGAACTGCGATCAATGCCTCGCCACGGCGCGGGCTAACTAACTACCCGACCGGTTGACCCGAAACTTTTTTTCGCGGAAGGCGTTTCGCCTCTTGCATTGACGGCCCTGAGTATATACTGTGTATACACGCTATGCACAGTGGCCTGAACATATCGCAGACTGACGCCCGCCCGATGTACCTCCAGATCATGGAGCAGATCAGGCAGCGGATCGCCGTGGGGGACTGGGCTCCCGGGCAAGAACTCCCGTCAATCCGGGCACTTGCAGCGGATCTGCGCGTCAGCGTCATTACCGTCAAACGGGCTTACCTCGACCTCGAATCCGAGGGGGTCATCCTGACCCGCCACGGCAAAGGCTCCTTTGTGGCAGAGGCCGCGGGCCTCGCCACTGACCTCACCGAACAGAAGCTCGGCGAGCACCTCGCCGCGGCCGCGGATCTCGCGCGGCAGCTCGGGCTCGATGAAGAAGAACTGACGACTCGCCTCCAGCGCGCCGTTCGCAACCAGGGAAATCAATGAATCAGCCATACGCCATCGAACTGTGTTCGGTCCGCAAGGCCTTCCGGTTTTTCACGCTCGATGATGTCTCGCTGGTGCTCGAGCCCGGCCAGGTGATGGGCTTCGTCGGTCCGAACGGCGCCGGCAAGAGCACCACCATCCGCCTGATGATGGGCCTGCTCGCACCCGACGCCGGCGAAGTGCGCGTGCTCGGGCATGCGATGCCCGAATACCAGGCGCGCGCCAAACGCGACATCGGCTTCGTCTCCGACCAGATGCAGCTGTTTCCTCACGCAACGATTGGCTGGCACATGAATTTCGTCGCATCCATCTACCCGCAATGGGATGCGGGATACGCGGCGAAACTCATCAAGCGCTTCAACCTGCGCCCTGAACAGAACGTGCAGACGTTGTCGCACGGCGAACACGTGAAGGCCGTGCTCATGCTCGCGCTGGCGCGCCGCCCGCGCCTGCTGATCCTCGACGAGCCCACCTCGGGATTCGATCCGGTCGCGCGCCAGGAAGTGCTCACCGAATTCATGGACGTCCTGCGCGACGAAGACCGTTCGATCCTGTTCTCGTCGCACAACACGGTCGACGTGGAGCGCATCTCGGATCGCATCGCGTTCATCGATCGCGGCCGGCTGGTCGACTGCAGCGACAAGGAAGACTTCCTCGAACGCTGGCGCCGCATCGAGCTGCAGGTCCCGACCGGTAGCTCGCCGCCGGACCTGCCGGACGTGGTTTCGCGGGCGACTGACGGCCAATTCGTCACGCTCACCACCAACCGGTTCTCCGAGCAGGCGCTCGCGCCGCTCGGCTCCGCGGTTCGCGCCGTGCAGCGAATGAGTCTCGAGGAAATCTTCGTCGCGACCGTGTTCCATCACCGCGAGGCGCTCGGACAATGAACGCACTCACCCGCAGGCTCATTTCCAAGGATCTCTACCTGCAACGCGGGCTCATCGGCATTGCGATCGTCGCGGGGCTCGCCTCGCTCGTCATCGCCGCCGAAGGCCGGATGCGTTTCAACATCGGCATGCTCGGCTGGATCACGACGGTGATCGCGTTCGGCATCATGGTCACGATGTTCGGTGTCGTGAACGAACGCAAGGAACGCTCGCAGCTGTTCGTGCTGAGCCTGCCGCTCTCGCACGGTGATTACGTCCGCACCAAGATGC
This sequence comes from Alcaligenaceae bacterium, assembly GCA_036677145.1. GTDB lineage: Bacteria > Pseudomonadota > Gammaproteobacteria > Steroidobacterales > Steroidobacteraceae > CADEED01. The sequence goes on along the minus strand of JAKFFF010000011.1, from coordinate 126,665 downwards.
TCGCGCTGCTCGCCTGCTACATCCCCGCCTGGATCGTACTCAGCGGCGGCGCCGTCGCGCTGTTACTGGTGATGCCCAACCTGCCCGACGGCATGGTGCCGTACGCCGTGCTGCTGTGCGTCTACATGCTGGCGAGTTTCGCGGTCGTGTTGTGCGGCGCCCTGCACATCAATTCCGAGGGCGGCATGACCGCCCTCATCGTCGTGACGAACATGTGCGTATCGCTGTTCATCTTCATGACCTTCGCCGTGCCGGGTATCGCCAAGCATTTCCAGGGCGCGACGCCCGTCTGGAACAGCGCGTTCTGGACCGTGCTCGCCATCGAACTACTCGTCTTCGCACTCGCCATCATTCTGCCTTACCTGGTCGCGGCCCGCCGCCGCGACCTCCACTGAACGAAGGGATTCCAACATGAACAACATTCCTGTCCCTGAAAACCGCCTGCACGCGCTCGACGCGGTGCGCGGCTTCGCGCTCTTGTTAGGCGTGGCGTTCCACGCCGCCATGTCGTTCCTGCCAGGCCTGCCGCCCGGCGTGTGGTCGATGGTCGACAACTCGCCCAGCGCCTTCCTCGGCGATGCCGGCTTCGTCGCGCATTGCTTCCGCATGTCGCTGTTCTTCTTCATCGCGGGCTTCTTCGGTCGCCTGCTCTACCACAAGCTCGGCGCGCGAGGTTTCTGGGCCAACCGCGCGATGCGCATCCTGCTGCCCTTGATCGTGGCCTGGATGATCGTCGTCCCGCTGGTGTTCGCGATCTGGGGCATGGGCGCGAGCAAGATGTTCAACGGTGCACCGCCCGCGGCGCCGCCGATGCCCGACGGCTGGTTTCCGCTGATGCACCTGTGGTTCCTGCACCAGTTGCTCGTCCTTTACGTGGCGGTGATCGCGCTGCGCGCCGTGCTGGTGCGCCTCGATCCCGCGCAGAAATTGCGCAACCTCATCGACCGGGCGGTCGAAGGCGCCATCCGCGTGCCCATCGCCGTGTTCGTGCTCGGGCTGCCGTTGGCCGCGACGCTTTTGGCGCTGCCGTTCTGGATCTACTGGACCGGCATTCCCACGCCCGACCATTCGCTGATACCCGAAGTGCCGGCGACGGTCGGCTTCGGCACGGCGTTCATCGTCGGCTGGCTGGTGAATCGCTCGAAGAACTCTCTGGCGGCCATCGAGTCACGCTGGTTCGTGCACCTGGTGCTGGCCGTGATCGCCACCGGCTGGCTGCTGCACACCACGCATGTGACTCCGATTGCGGCGCCGGGACTCACCCGGACCCTGTTCGCGTGCATCTTCGGCGTCGCGGTATGGGGTTGGATATTCGGCCTCACCGGCGCCGCGCTGCGCTTCCTGTCTAACTACAGCCCGGTGCGCCGCTACATCGCGGACGCCTCGTACTGGATCTACCTGGCGCACCTGCCGGTGGTCGCGGTGCTCGCGGTGTGGGTGGGCCAGTGGCCGCTGCACTGGGGCATCAAGTACCCCTTCATCCTGGTGGTCAGCTTCGCGGTGCTGTTCCTCAGCTATCACTACCTCGTGCGCCCGACATTTATCGGCAAGGTGCTCAACGGCCGCAAGCATCCGCGCGGCAGACCGCCGACTTCGCCGTCGCCCTCCGCACCAACGCCTTCGCCAATGACCACGGGCGGCAGCGGCCCGGTCGCCGCGATGCGCGGCGTGGTGAAGAAGTTCGGGACGACCACGGCGCTCTCCGGAATAGACATCGAACTGCACCGCGGCGAACTGCTCGCGGTGCTCGGTCCGAACGGCGCGGGAAAATCCACCGCCATCTCGTTGTGGCTCGGACTCACCGAGCCCGACGCGGGTGAGGTCACGCTGTTCGGCGGTTCGCCGCTCGACGTCGACCGGCGCCGCAAACTCGGCGTGATGATGCAGGACGTCGAGCTCGTCAAGGAGCTGCATGTACGCGAGCTCGTCGCGCTCGCCGCCAGCTACTACATCGACCCGATGTCGGTCGACGAGGTACTCGCCCTCACCGGCACGACCGCGATCGCGAATCGTCAGTACGGCAAGTTGTCGGGCGGACAGAAACGCCAGGCGCAGTTCGCGGTCGCGATAGTGGGCCGTCCGCGCGTCTTGTTCCTCGACGAACCCACCGTCGGCCTCGACGTCCAGGCCCGCGAAGCGCTGTGGTCGAACATCCGCGCGTTGCTCGCAAAGGGTTGTTCGATCGTGCTGACCACGCATTACCTCGAAGAAGCGGAATCGCTCGCTTCGCGCGTCGCCGTGCTCGCAAAGGGCCGCATCGTCGCGTCCGGCAGCGTCGATGAAATGCGCGCGCTGGTCGCGCGCCGCCAGGTCTCCTGTGAAAGCACGCTCACGCCTGAAGAGTTGCGCGGCTGGACAGGTGTGATCGAAGCCACGATGGATCGCGCGCGGCTCGTCATCACCACGAGCGACGCTGAAAGTGTCGTGCGCCGCCTGCTCGCCGCAGACGCCAACGTGCGCCGCCTCGAAGTACGCGAAGCAAAACTCTCCGAAGCATTCACCGAACTCACCAAGGAGGCCGCATGAACACGCAGGTCCTGGCGCAGAATTTCGACATCATTCCGACCAGCCGTTTGTTAGGCGCCTACTGGACGGAATTCCGTTACGAATTCGTGCGCATGTTGCGCAATCCCGCCCTGGCGCTGCCCATGATGCTGATCCCGACCGCGTTGTATTCGCTGTTCGCCGTGGTAATCGCCGGCGAAGCGATCGCAAAGGATCCGGAGCTCGGCGTTTACTTGTTCGCGGGATTCGCCGTGATGGCGGTCAGCATGCCGGCGCTGTTCATGATCAGCACGAATCTCGCGCTGGAGCGCGAATCGGGCCTCACGCTGCTTCGTCGCGCGCAACCCGCGCCGACGGGCGCATGGCTCGTCGCGAAGATTGGCGTGGGACTCGCCTACTGCGTCATCAGTTACACCCCCATGCTGATCATGGCGCTGTCGACCGGCAAGCTGTCACTCGACGCGGGCAAGATCGTCTTGATCAGTATCGCGCTGCTCAGCGGCTCGCTTCCGTTCTGTGCGCTGGGACTGTTGATCGGCACGCTGGTCAAAGGCTCGGCTGCACCCGGCTATGCGAATCTCCTCTTCATTCCCGGGTGTTATCTGTCGGGCATGTTCTTTCCGCTGCCGCAGTCCATGCACTTCCAGGCGCCGTTCTGGCCGCAGTTCCACATGGACCAGCTCGCGATGCACGCGGCCGGCATCACCAAGTTCCAATTCTTCCCACCGCTGTTGTCCATCGGTGTCCTTGTCGCATTCACCGTGACCTTCAGCGCGCTCGCAATCTGGAGATTGGCTCGCAAGGGTTGAGTCGGTATGGTTGCCCCTCACTCGATGAATGAAATCGATGGAGGGGCAATCGATGAGCGGACCGAATCGGCGCGATTTTCTGCAGGCCGCGGGAATCGCGGGAATGTTTACAGGGGTTTCCAGCACGGCATTGGCGCAGGGGTCGTCTGGTGCGTTCACGGTCGATCCGGCGAACACGGCGACGGCGGAAATCCAGCCCACGCACAAGATCCGCTTCGCGGCGATCGGCATGGATCATGCGCACATCTACGGCATGACGCGCGCGGTGCAGCGCGGCGGCGGTGAACTGGTTTCCTTCCATACGCAGGATCCGGCGCAGATCGCGCAGTTCCGCAAGGAATTCGGCGATGTGAAGCTCGCCGCGAGCGAAGACGAAATCCTCAACGACAAGTCGATTCAGCTCGTGCTCGGCGCGCCGATTCCGGACTTGCGCGCCGCGCTCGGCATCCGTGTGATGAAAGCCGGCAAGGACTACCTCGCCGACAAGCCCGGAATCACGACGCTCGAACAGCTCGCGGCCGTGCGCAAGGCCGTGAAGGAAACAAAACGCAAATTCGCCATCATGTATTCCGAGCGGCTCGAAGTGCGCTCGGCTGTGTATGCGGGCGAACTCATCAAACAAGGCGTCATCGGCAAGGTCATCCAGACCATCAATCTCGGCCCGCATCGCGTGAACGCGCCGAGCCGGCCGGCATGGTTCTTCGACAAGGCGCGTTACGGCGGCATCCTCTGCGACATCGGCTCGCACCAGGCGGATCAGTTCCTTTATTACACCAACAGCACGAAGGCGCACGTAGTCGCCGCGCAGACCGGCAACGTGGCGTATCCGCAGTATCCGAACTTCGAGGATTTCGGCGACATGGTCATCACCGGCAACGGCGGCACGGGTTACGTGCGCGTCGACTGGTTCACGCCGGACGGCCTCGACACCTGGGGTGATGGCCGTTTGTTCGTGCTCGGCACCGAGGGCTACATCGAGCTGCGCAAGTACACGAACGTCGCGTCGGGCCTCAAGGGCGGCAATCACCTGTACGTCGTCGACAAGAAGAAGGCCAGCTACATCGATTGCAGCAAGGTCGTGCTGCCGTTCGGACCGCAGTTCGTGGCGGACGTGGCCGAGCGCAGCGAGGTCGCACAGAACCAGGAGCAGGCATTGCTCGCGGCCGAGCTCGTGCTCGAGGCACAACGAGTGGCGACCCGACCCGTCGTCTGACTCTTTCGATAATTGGGGGATTCATGAAGAAGTTTCGCGCGCCGCTCGCGGCGCTGTTGCTGGCCTGCGCAGGCCTGCTCGGTACCGTTGCCACACATGCCGACGAATCCGGTGGTCCGCACTACGTGCCCTTCAACGCCTCCGGCATCTACGCGCTCGGTGAAACAGCCGGCTGGAACGTGACGCTGCCGTGGAGTTCACCGCCGGTCAGCTACGTGATCCGCAAGAACAACCTCGAAGAGATTGGCCGCGGCACACTCCATCCCGGACGTCCGGCGAAGATCGAAGCGAAACTCGACGAACCCGGCATGGTGTATGTCGAAATCACCGAGCCCCTGCCCGGCGCGAAGCCGCGCGCATTGGGCGCCGCGGTCGCGCCCGAGAAGATAGCTCCCGCGATTCCCGCCCCGCGAGACTTCGATGCGTTCTGGGCCGGCAAGATCAAACAACTGCGCAAGGTGCCAGCGAATCCGGTGCTGACGGCCAAGCCCAGTGAGAAGGACGGCGTCGACTTCGCCATCCTGAAGATGAATCACGTGGAAGGTAAAAACGTCTGGGGACAGGTGGCGAAGCCCACGGATCCAACTAACAAGAAGAAATATCCCGGCCTCTTGATCCTGCAGTGGGCGAGCGCGCCCTACCCGCTGCAGAAATCCTGGGTCACGGATCGCGCCGCCGAAGGCTGGCTCGCCGTGAACATCGAGCCGCACGACGTGATGCCCGACCAGCCCAAGGCGTATTACGACGCGTTGCCCGAAGCTCTCAAGAAATACAACACGATCGAAACGCGCAATCGCGACAAGAACTATTTCCTCTACATGTACCTGGCCGACATCCGCGCGGTCGACTATCTGGCGAGCCGCCCCGACTGGGATGGCAAGACACTGGTTGTCATGGGTACGAGCATGGGTGGACAGCAAAGCCTGTGTGCCGCGGGATTGAATCCGAAGGTCACCGCGATGCTCATCAACGTGCCGGCGGGCGCTGATGTGAACGGCACGGCGCACGGCCGCAAGACCGGCTATCCCTTCTGGGACCACAAGGACCCTCAAGTGCTCGAGACCGCGCAGTATTTCGACTCCGCCAACTGCGCGTCGCGCATCAAGGTACCGTCGCTCGTGTCGATGGGTTTCCTCGACACCCTGACTCCACCGGTGAGCATCTGGGCGGCTTTCAATGAGATCAAAGGGCCGAAGGAAGCGGCGCCGATGATCGATTCACCGCACAACCACCTGGCGACGCCCGAACAGGCGTTACCCTGGACACAACGCTCGGCCGCGTGGCTCGAGGCGCTGGTTGCCGGCAAACCGCCGATCGAGCGGGCCGACGTGGCGACCCCGCGCACCGACGAAAACTCGAGAATTGCGCACGAGCAACTGCTGGAAAAGCGCACACAGGGTCAGATCGACGTCTACTTCCTCGGCGATTCCATCACCCGGCGCTGGGGCACCAGCGACGCGGCGTGGAAGGACCTGTACGAGAACTGGCGCGCGAATTTCACCGGCTGGAATGCCGCGAACTTCGGCTGGGGCGCCGACAAGACGCAGCACATCCTGTGGCGTCTGCAAAACGGCGAGCTAGATGGGGTGAACCCGAAAGTCGTCGTGCTCATGGCGGGCACAAACAACATCGGACGCGCCGCGCCGCTCGGCGACACGCAGGCCCGCGCGGACGAAGTTGTCAGAGGTATTACGGCAATCGTCGGAGAAATCCGGCGGCGCGCGCCGAAAGCGATTGTGGTGATCACCGGCATCACGCCGCGCAACGACAACATCCAGGTGATGCCCATCATCGACACGGCAAACAAAGGCCTGGCGCGCCTGGCCGATGGCAAGACTTTGCGTTACGTAAACATCAACGAACAACTTGCCGACCAGCAAGGCAATCTTTTCGCTGGAATGACCAATGACGGACTGCACCTGACACCCAGGGCGTACCAGGTGTGGGCCGATGGCCTTAAACCCATCCTGACCGAGATCCTCGGACCACCCTCGGGCGTCGATCGCGCCCCTCCTCCAAGTGGCGATCCGAGCGCCAGACGATGAAGCAAAGTCCGTGACCGCTGCGCTGCGATAGGAGCAAGATAGACGCCGAGGGGAACTGTCCTGGAGGTCTCGGGTGTCATCACCCGCGTTCGCCATATCGCGTCATAACGCGGCGCTGACGTTACGTCGGGCGTGGGCAGCGTTTTGGATTCCGCTTAGCACGACCCACCGGGACATCACCACCACCCTCGGGATTTCTGCCGCCATTCATCTCGCGGTGCTGTTCATGTTCGCCGCCGTGTTGTTCGACTCAGGCGAAGACGATCTCGATGTCCCCGAACTGTCCGTGCAGATCGAAACCCGCGCGGGTCCGAGCAGTCCGGAATTCAACGATGCCGCACTGCCGATTCCAGCGCCGCCTCCCGAACCCGCGAAAGTCATCGAAGATCCGGGCATCTCCGAACAAACCCTGGTTGCGGCCACGCCCGGGAAAATCGAACCGATGCCGGAAGAATCGCCGCGCCCGCTGGAAGCCAGTCCCGTGGCTCCCGATGCGCCCGCCTCCGGCAACGTACTAGCTACCACGTCCGAATCCACCGAGCAGGTCGAGACCGCCGACGAGCCGCCGGCCCCGGTCGCGGTGGTGCACGAAACCGAGCAGGTCATGCTGCGCAAGAACGTGGAGAAGCTCGCGCAGAAGCTGCTCGAAACGAACACGACCGAAACGGAACTCACCTGGCAGGAGGAAGGACGCGAATACACCGCACGGGTGCTGCGGCAACCCGCCCCTGACAGCACCGGCCTCGAACAGGTCATCGCGGAAATCATGACCGAGAACGAAGGCAAGCGCATGCGCACGAAGCTGTCGCTCAAGCGGCTCGCGTTCTCCAGCTTCACGCAACTCGTCAATCACTGGGATCCGAACATCCGGCTGCACGATGACGTGATCGACGGCCGCTTCCACAGCAATTCCGAAATCGGGCTTGCGTTCAGCAAGGGTGTCGAGCCCCGTTTCTTCGGCAAGGTCACCACTTCCGCCGCGCGCCTCACCGATGCACCGGTGGGCACGCGCAAACGCGCCCGGGAGGTGTTCCAGGGCGGCACCGAGACCCGCACCGAGCGGGTGACATTGCCGCGGGACATGCCCGACGTGGTCAATGGTGGTGAAGAAGGCGACCGGCTTCTGTTCCCCGTCGATACGCGAATCATCTTCAACTCCGACGGCAGCTTCGTCTGGCGCCCGGCTAACGGCGCAGGTGAACTGCAGCGCGCCACCTCCTCACAACGTCCGCGCTACCTCATCGGCGAGAAGGGCGCGACGCTCTACGTGAGCGGCGTCGTATCCGGCATCTTCACGGTATACACCCCTGCGGACGTCGAGATCGAAAATGACCTGGTCTATTCCAAGGATCCGCGCGATGTGCTGATCTCGCGGGATTTTCTCGCGTTGATCGCGGGCCGCGACATCCGGGTCGCGAGCGGCAAGATCACCGGCACCGGAGACCTGCACATCCACGCCGCGCTGTTCGCGCGACGGCGATTCTGGATCGAAGCCGTCGAACGTGCGCGGCCGGGCAAGATGTTCATCCTCGGCAGCCTGACCGCCGGCACCATCCTCGAAACCGAGCCGCGATACGCGACACAGCTCGACTATGACCAGCGCTTCGAATACCTGCGTCCCGCGAGTTTTCCGATGACCAGGCGCTTCGAGGTGAATTCCTGGGATCAGGGCTGGGAAGAAGTCGAGGGCAATGCGACGGAACCGAAGGAAGCAGTCGCGCGATCAGAGTGAGCGCGCCTGACCATCCCGTCGCTGCGCGAGCATGTTCACATAGCTGAGCAGCTCGTCGGGATTCACCGGCTTCGTGAAGTGCTGGTCGAAGCCAGCCGCACTCGCCCGCTCCTTGTCCGCGGACTGACCCCAGCCGGTGAGCGCCACCAGGGTCGGGCGCGGCGTGAGCGCCAGCGCGCGCAACCGGCGCGCCACTTCGTAGCCATCCATGCTCGGCATGCCGATATCGAGCAGCACCACTTCGGGCAGGAAGGACGCCGCCATGTCCAGCGCGGCCGCGCCGTCGTAAGCGATGCGGGCATCCTGGTTCGCGGTTTCGAGGAGCACCTTGAGGCTGTCGGCGGCGTCGCGGTTGTCATCCACCACCAGCACGCGCATCGAATGATGGCTCGGCGCCGCCAGCGGCTCGGCCGGTGATTCGATGCTCTGGTTCGCGGTGGGCAAGTGGACGCTGAACTCGCTGCCCAGCCCAATGCCCGCGCTGCGTGCAATCACTCGTCCACCGTGCAACTCGACGATGCGCTGTACCAACGCGAGGCCCACGCCGAGGCCACCCTGCGCGCCACCGGCATCCGGCGCAACCTGCATGAACAACTCGAAGACACGCTCGAGGGAATCCTCGGGAATGCCGCGCCCCGTGTCATGCACGCGCACGATCACTTCGCGTTCACCACGCAGCACTTCGAGGCGCACGCGTCCGGGCGCCGGCGTGTATTTCGCGGCGTTGTTGAGCAGATTCACGAAGACCTGGACCAGCCGCATCGTGTCACCGTTCACGGGCAGCGGATCCGGCGGCACTTCCATCTCGAATTCCAGGCCATGCTGCTCGATCAGCGGGCGACTGGATTCGACCGCGCGCGCCAGCACGTCCTGCAGATCGATGGGCCGGCGTTCCACGCTGAAGCGGCCGCGCGCCACGCGATTGACGTCGAGCAGTTCGTCAACGATGCGCGTCAGCTGCACGCTTTGCCGGTCGATGGTCTGGCGCATCGACTCCAGCACCGGATCACCCATGCCCTTGCGCTGCATGAGCGCCACCGCGTTGCGGATCGGCGCCAGCGGATTACGCAGCTCGTGGGCCAGCATCGCGATGAATTCATTGGTGCGATGGGCCGCGTCGACGAGCGACTCGGCGTGGCGACGCTGCGTGAGATCCTGCGTAACCATGTAGTAAGAGCGCATGCTGCTCTCCGTCTCGCGGAGCGCTGCAATGACGTTGTTGGACCAGTAACGCGTGCCGTCGCGCCGCACCCGCCAACCCTCGGAGGCCGTGCGCCCGATCTTGCCCGCGCTGATCAGGTCTTCCCACGGCTTGTTGGCCAGGATCTCTTCGTGCGGATAGAGACGCGAGAAATGTTTGCCGATGATTTCCGCGGGCGGGTACTGATTCAATTGCGCCGCGCCGTTGTTCCAGGAGGTGACGAATCCTTCCTGATCGAGCGTGATGATCGCGTAGTCGATCACACCTTCGACGAGCAAACGGAAGCGTTCCTCGCTCGCCCGCAAGGCGTTCTCGTGGCGCCGCCGTTCCGTGAGGTCGCGCGTGATCTTCGAGAATCCGACCAGCCGGCCCTTCTCGTTCCGCAGCGTAGTGAGCACGACGTTCGCCCAGAAGCGCGAGCCGTCCTTGCGCAGGCGCCAACCTTCGTCTTCGAATCGCCCCTCGGTGAGCGCCACTTCGATCTCGTGCGCCGGGAACCCGCGTTCGACCGCCTCCGCGGGATAGAACTTCGAGAAGTGCGCGCCGATGATTTCGTCGGCGGTGTAGCCCTTGATTCTTTGGGCACCGTCGTTCCATGTCGCCACGCGGCCATCCGGGTCCAGCATGAAAATCGCATAGTCGCGCACGCCCTGGATGAGCGAACGGAAGCGCGACTCGCTCATGCGCAGGACCTCTTCGGCCTTGCGACGCTCAGTCAGGTCGCGCGTCACCTTGGCAAAACCCATCAGTTCGCCGGCCGAGTCGCGCAACGCGGTTATGACCACGTTCGCCCAGAACCGCGTGCCGTCCTTGCGGATCCGCCAGCCTTCGTCTTCGAAACGGCCGCTCTCGCGCGCGACGACGAGTTCGTGTTCGGGAAGCCCGCGGTCGAGCGCTTCCTGGGGGTAAAACCTCGTGAAATGTTTGCCGATGATCTCGTCGGCCCTGTATCCCTTGATCGCGGCGGCCCCCGAGTTCCAGCTCACGATGTATCCCTCGGGATCCAGCATGATCAGCGCGTACTCGCGCACCGATTCCACGAATACGCGGAATTGCGCGTCGAGCGCTGGACTGGACTTTCGCAACTCCGGGGATTCAGGCGAGTTCATCGGGGGCGAAGCTTAGATGACCGATACCCGAATCGTTGTAGGAATACGCCGACCGTTGGGGTCGCATTTGCGACGTCACGGACTCTCGGTGCCGTTACCCTCATCCGTCGGCGGAAGCCGCTGCTCGTCGAAGTACAGGCGCATGTCCTTGAACAGATCGCCGTGCACCTTTTCCTTGCCGATGGCGCAGCCTATGTATCCGCCATTGACGATCACGCATCCTTCACTGATGTGATAGATCGCGTTGCCGTTCGAATCGTATTCGAGTCCGTCGACGCCCGGCTTCCAGCGAAAACGCTTGAGACGGGACCGCTCGCGCTTCGTTAGAGAAGCCCAGGTGCCTTTGGGGCCGGCAAACATGCGCGCGATTCGCTCGGATTCCGCTTCCTGCGCGAGAACGCGCGCGGCGGCATTTCGCCCTTCGAGCGGCCAGTCGACCCGGCCGGGTACGGTGGGCGCCACGGCCGTTGAAGACCCTGGCGTTGCGGGAGCCGATGTCCTCGCCGGCGGCGGGCCCGTGGGCGCAGGCGCGGCTACGGGTTTCGACTCCGGTTCCGGCAACGGATCGAGATACAGCGTGATCGGCGCCGTGACTGGTTCCGGCCATTCAGTCTCGCGGGCGTGCGGCAAGTGGCGAACCACGAGCCAATACAACACGACGGCATGCGCGAGCAGCACCGAGAACGCCGCCGCAACACGCTGCCCATTCATGGATCGAGTCTGACAGACAACCGCGACGCTCGTTCCGCTGAAGATTTCGCGATCCCGCGCGACCTTCGGCCCCGCTGGTGCATCCCCGGGTGTTCTCGCGCGGCGACTGTCGCCGCGCCGCGCGCCCATTGTCTAACTACTTGGCGCCTTTGTAGGTGTAGGAAGGGTCGGTGGTGATCTGCCGCGCACACCTATTGAATTCGGCGCCGGCGCGACGCTAGATTGTTTTTTGGATTCACCTGGAGCCGCGCATGCCTGCCGGACACCTCGAGAACAATCGTGAGAACACCTTCGCCAACATCACGGCGATCGTCTTCGGCCTGTGTTCACTGGTCGCGGGTGGGATACTCTTGCTCGGATAGCTGATCAGCCGGAAGTGACACGTCGGATTTCTCCGACGTACGCACGCGCGCTTTGCGCCGTCGGCGAACGCCCTGCACGCCTGTGCGTGCAGGCACCCGTGGGGCACATTGTCGGTCGTGAGCGTACCCACTCCCCTCGCCGACACCACCCTTAGAAAAGCCGTCATCCTGCTGTCGTTCGTCGCGGTGGGCGCGGTTCTGTATTTCGCGCAGGACGTATTCATTCCGGTGGCTGTCGCCCTGTTCCTGGCGTTGCTGCTCACACCGGCGGTGGATCGCCTGCAGCGCTGGAGATTGCCGCGCGGCGTCGCCGTCGCGATCGTGATGAGCCTGGTGTTTGCCACCGCCGCCGTCGCCATCAATGCCGTCTGGACCCCGGCAACCGAGTGGCTGGCGCGCGCGCCGCAGACCTTGCGCAAGATCGACCCGCGACTGAAGCCCGTGCGTGAAATGTTCGCGCGCGTCGATGACGTCGCGGAACGCGCCGGCGCGCTGACCCAGCGCCCTGCGCCACGCGGAGGTGTGCCGGCAGTGGTCACGCCGGTCAATGGGCAAAGCACCGCGATCTCCTTCACGCGCTCGTTCTTCGAATCGCTCACCATCGTCCCGCTCACACTGTTTTTCCTGCTCGGCGGGCAACCGCTGCTCGCGCGCATGGGCGCATCCCTGGCGGGCAGCGCCCCGAGCGCGCGCACCCTGCGACTGACCGAGGCCATACGCTGCGAGGTCGGGCGGTATTTCGGCACGGTGGCGCTCATCAATCTCGGTCTCGGCGTCGCGACGGCGCTCGCATTGGCGGCGCTCGGCATGCCGAACGCCATCCTGTGGGGCGTTCTCGCGGCCGTGCTGAACTTCATTCCCTACGTCGGCCCGATCGCGGCGTGTTTCATCTTCGCGTGCGCCGCGCTCGTGACCTTCGACGACCTCGCGCACGCGCTCGCCGTCCCGGGCGTGTTCGTCGCATTGCATCTCATCGAGGGACAGCTGGTTCAGCCGCTCACCGTCGGGCGCCGGCTCGAGGTCAACGCGCTGGTGATCTTGTTAGCCGTGTGGTTTGGATACGGCTTCTGGGGCATCCCCGGCATGCTGCTCGCGACGCCGGTGCTGGTGGCGCTCAAGGTAGCCGCGCAACTTCAGCCGGAATGGCGCGTGTTACGCGACTTCCTCGCACCGATCGGTCAATGGCAGCCGCGACCTTTTCGCCGCGGGCGGGCGGCGAAGGCCGGCGAGGCGCCGCTCCCCGCGGAGCCGGACGGCGACAATTCCCGGCTCAAACAGAACTGATCCAGGTGCGCTTGCGGAGGCGGTCTCCAAAAATGGATCATCGCTGCGTATGACAGCATTCCAAGGGAGCTGCGCGACAACCGCGTCCGACTGACCGTGTCCGTCGTCGCCATCATTTTCACCACCTTGCTGTGTACCGCGTTCGTACTCGCGATCGCCGCCAATGTCGCGACCACCGAGAAGCGTCTGCTCTATCGGCCGCGCAGGTTGTACACCAGCGGCGACGCCGACTTCCGGCGCGCGCTCGGCATTCTCCTCGGGCCTCCGCTGGTTCCCGGCAACCGCATCACGGCGCTCGTGAATGGCGCGGAGATCTACCCCGCCATGCTTGCGGCGATTCGCGCCGCGGAAACCAACATCACCTTCGAGACCTTCGTGTTCCGCGATGGCATCGGTGCGATCTTCGTCGGAGAACTGGCCAGCGCTGCGCGCCGCGGTGTTCAGGTACACATGCTGCTCGACTGGCTCGGATCCCGCACGATGGATTCGAACCTGCTCGCGGCCGCACGCGCGGCGGGCTGCGAGGTGCATCTCTACCATCCGCCTTCCTGGTATCACCTCGGGCGCCTCAACAATCGCACCCACCGCAAACTACTCGTCGTCGACGGCAAGGTCGGATTCACGGGTGGTGTCGGCATGGGCACCGAGTGGGACACCGGGTTGTCAGGGCTGCCGCCCTGGCGCGAGACACACTACAAGGCCGAGGGGCCCGTCGTCGCGCAGATGCAGGCGGTGTTCGTCGACAACTGGATCAAGGCCACGGGGCGGGTGCTGCATGGCGCGGAGTACTTTCCGAAGCTCACCGGCGTCGGGGACATGGACGCGCAGATGTTCGGCAGTTCCCCCGTGGGCGGTTCGGAGAGCATGCATCTCATGGTGCTGCTTGCGCTGACCGCCGCGAAGACGTCCATCGACATCGCTAACGCCTACTTCGTGCCGGACAAACTCACGGTCGAAGCGCTGTGCTCGGCGGCGCGACGGGGTTTGCGGGTGCGCATCGTGGTGCCGGGCCGTTATACGGATGCGCGCATCGGACGTTGGGCGGCGCACGGCCTGTACGGCGCGCTGCTCGAGGCCGGGATCCAGATTTATGAGTACCAGCCGACGATGATGCACAGCAAGGTGCTCGTCATTGACGGCCTGTGGAGTTCGGTGGGCTCGGCGAACTTCGACGACCGGTCGTTCCGTCTCAACGACGAAGCCAATCTCAACGTGTTCAGCGAAACACTCGCGCGCCAGCAGATCGCACTCATCGATGCGGATATCCGCGAGTCACGGCTCATGGTTCTCAAGAAGTGGCGCAACCGGACCTTCGGCCGGCGGGTCAACGAACGCCTGGCGCTGCTCCTCCGCTCCCAGCTTTAATGGGGACATTCCTCGTTTCCTAGCAAAAGGGGACAGACCTGAAATTCAATGCGCCGAGGTCTGTCCCCTTTTGCTAGGAAACGAGGAATGTCCCCATTTCACACGATGTCGAAGGACTGGGTGGCGTACGCGCTTTGAAAACTGCCAATCTTGCGGCCTATGCAGCGCAAGACTTCTCGTTCGAGGTGCTGGAACTCCTCGGAGCCGCGCTTGAATGCATAGAAGCCGCCAATCGAGGAGATGGGTACAAGCCCCGCTCCGCTGACGCGCGAGTCGCCGCCGCCCGCGAGCAGCGCGGCGCGCAGATCGACGTCGGGCGCGAGCGTGAGTTGCCAATGCACCGCCTGGTGCGACGACAACACGAGCACCAGAGGTCGCTGCGTAACCTGCACGGCGACCCGCACAGATTCCGGCACCGCACGCGTGCCGGCGGTGCCCACGGCAACCGCCTCGTACACGCTCACGGACTCGGCCGTCGCGGCGAGCTCGACCGGCGACAGCGTCGGCACTCCGCTGACGATAGTTAGATGGTTGTCTTCCGCCCGCCCCTCCGGCGCGGCGGCGCGCGCAGCCTGTACCGCCGCTGATTCCGTGGCCTTCAATTCCTTGCGCCGCAGGTAGGCGGCGAATTCCAACGGACCAAAATTCATTGCATCGTTCCCCAGAGGCCCGCGTGGCAATTCGCGCACGGGCGTGCATTCTATCGCAGGCGCGGCCGTTTACTAACTTCCCCTAGGGGAGCGATACGACCATGGTCTTACTACCCCACCTCTAACAACTCAATGAGCGTGGCGGGTTCCACGGGTTTCGTCAGGTGGTGATCGAAACCGGCGGCGCGCGACTGCGCGCGGTCGGAATCCTGCGCCCATCCGGTGATCGCGATGAGCACCACCGCGGCGCCTTCCGGCGTCGCACGGATGCGCCGCGCGACTTCGTAACCGCTCGCCTCGGGCATGCCGATGTCGAGCAACGCAACGTCGGGCCGGCGCTTCTCGAATGCGCGTAATGCCGTGGCGCCGTCGTGCGCCAGCTCCACGTCGTGACCTTCGAGCCTGAGGATGATGGCCAGACTCTCCGCCGCGTCGCGGTTGTCGTCCGCCAGCAGGATGCGCTTGTTAGGCGCCACTCGGTCACCGGCCCGGGCGCGCGCCTTCACTTCCTCGGTCACGCGCGTCACGGCATTCGGCAGCCGCACAGTGAAGCGGCTGCCCTTGCCCATCCCCGCGCTCGCCACTTCGATGCGCCCCCCGTGCAGCTCCACGATGCCCTTGGCGAGCGCCAGGCCGATACCCAGACCGCCGGCCGCGTGATCCTGGGCCGAACGCACCTGCGCGAACATGCCGAACACTCTCGGCAGGTCGTCGGTGGCAATGCCGATGCCCGAGTCCTCGACCGCGATGATGAGCTCGTTGTCCGAGGCAACGGCCCCAATCCGTATCGAACCATTGGGATTCGTGTACTTCGCGGCATTCGTCAGCAGGTTGGACAACACCTGCGCGAGTCGCAGCGGATCGGCATTGACCTGCAACCCGTGGGGCACGTCGAGCGTGAGCTGATGCCGCCGTTCGTCGATGAGGGGCCGCGCGGTCTCGACCGCGGCGCTGACGATGGAATGCAGGTCGGACTGCTGCTTGCGCAGTTGCAGGGTGCCGTGCGTGATGCGCGAAACATCCAGCAGGTCGTCGAGCAGCAGCGACATGTGCAACACCTGGCGCTCGATGACGTTGCTGGACCAGCGCTTCTGCGCGTCCGTCGCCTGCTCGTTGCGTGCGATCGCCGCCGCCTGGCGGATCGGCGCGAGTGGATTTCGCAGTTCGTGGGCCAGGGTCGCGAGGAATTCGTCCTTGCGCCGATCGGCCTCGAGAAGCTGACGTTCGTGTTGTTTGCGCTCGGTGATGTCGGCGAACCAGACCGCGAGATCGCCATCGAGCGGTGAAGCGACGATGTGATACCAGTTGGTGTTTCCATCCGCCTCGGTCTGCCGCTCTGTCTCGCGCACCTGGTTCGACTCGATGGCGTCGACGTACAACTCGAAGCGGCCTGGATCACGCCAGGCCCGCGGCAGGGTTTCGGTAACCATGCGTCCGACAAAATCCGCCGCCTTGCAACGCAGGATCGCCGCCGCCGCGGTATTCAGATAATTCCACCGGAATTCGACAATCTTCCCCGCGGCATCGCGCACCGGCGTCAGAACCACGAACGCCACGCCGGAAGCTTCCAGCACTGACTGGAAACGCCGATCGCGCTGACTCGCGAGATCTTCAGCGCGCGCCCGTTCGATGAACACGGCCGCCTTGCGCGCGCAGATGTCGGCGATACGCACCTCGCGATCCGTCAGGCGAAGCGGCCCGGTGAAGTACGCGGTCAACGCGCCGATGACTTCACCTTCGCGGCTGATGAGCGGCGTCGAATGCAGCGCGCGGATTCCTTCGGTACGCGCGAATTCCGCATGCGGCGCGAAATTCGCATCGGCCTCGAGATCCGCGACGACGAGTCGCTCTCTGCCGACCCCCAGGAGCCCGGCCGCCGGCGCCTCGCCGGCCTCGCGCAAACCCGCAAGAGCGTGCGGCCCCAGGCCCGCGCTCACCGACACGCTCCACTTCTCGCGTCTTGCGTCATGAATCGAAATGATCCCGCGATCCGCGCCGTGCATGCGCAGGAAGGTTGTGAGGATCAGCTTGAGCTGATCGGGCAATTTCGGGATGCCCGCCAGCGTCGCCGACAGCTCATGCAATTCATGCAGGTCCGACAGCTCGCGCCGCGAAATCGAACGGTAATAGTCCCCCACCATGACCAGCATGATGGACACGAGCGCGGAGGCGATGATTGCAACCTGCTCGGCCGAATTCGCGATGAGCAGCGAATCGGTGTCCTTCTGCAATGCGGAGTTCAGGACGCCGATGAGCGCCACCAGTGCGCCCGGCCAACGACCCGCGATCGTGGTGACGAGGATGATCGCCGGCGGAAAAAAGATGAAAGACGCCCGGCCCTGGGTGAGCGGGTAAATCACCCAATGCAGCGCCGCCGCCCCGATTCCCACGACCAGCGCGAACGCGAAGCGGCGGGCAACGGTTCTCTCGATCCACGGCCACAGCCGCGCGAAGCCAAACTCCCTGGAGATTCGCGAGATCAGATCTCACCCTTGGCGAGAATTCTTGTTGTCCGCAAGATTACTCGCGGGAACCGAATCAGGCCACCGGCGGCGGCTGGCCGGCATGCTGCGGAATGGTCTCGTCGATCCATGCCCACTCGGGGGCTTCGGCCGTCCAGATCGTCGCGCCGGGCGTCAACAGCTCCGTGTCGTCGAGCGCGCCATTGCGCACGATGATGAGGTGCGGCCGGGCTTCGGATTCGCTGAACAAATGTGTGCCGCAGGTCGGGCAGAACCGCCGATGCATGATGCTGCCGCTCGCGGCGACGCTGCGGTAATCGCGCAGCTCGCCGTCGATCGAAATGGCATTGCTGGGAAACACCACGTTGACCGTGGCGTTGCCCGACGCGAGGTACTGGCACAGACGGCACCAGCACAACCGCATCGCGATGGGCTCGGCCGTGACCCGAAAGCGTACCGCCTTGCAAAGACATCCGCCGGTGATCTCCATGCGCGCATTGTGCATGCTTATACTTCGCCCATGAAATTCTATTCGTGGAACGTCAACGGCATCCGTGCCGTGGTGAAGAAGGGCACCTTCCAGCAGTTCGTGAAGGATCACAAACCCGACATCCTCTGCCTGCAGGAAACCAAGGCGGAAAAGGGTCAGGCGGAAATCGACCTGCCCGACTACCACGAGTTCTGGAATTCGGCCGAAAAGAAGGGTTACTCCGGGACCGCCATCTTTTCGCGCACCGAGCCTATCAAGGTGGTGAACGGCTTTCCCGACAGCTTTGCGAAGAAATTCTCGTTCGCCGACGAGCTCAAGCGTGATTCCTGGAATGAAGGCCGGGTGATCGCGGCGGAATACGAAAAGTTCTACGCGGTCACGGTCTACACCCCCAACGCCAAGGACGACCTGTCACGCGTGAAGCTGCGTCACGAACACTGGGATCCGGCCTTCCTCGCCTACTGCAAACTACTCGAGAAGAAGAAACCAGTGATCTTCTGCGGTGACCTGAACGTCGCGCACACCGAAGACGACCTGGCGAATCCAAAGCCCAATCGCGGCAAGAAGGGGTTCACCGACGAAGAACGCGAGGGATTCCAGAACTTCGTCGACGCGGGTTTCGTCGACACGTTCCGGATATTCACCCAGGGCAACGGCCACTATTCGTGGTGGAGCCATTTCGCGAACGCGCGCGCCCGCAACGTGGGATGGAGAATCGACTACGTGCTGGTGTCGGAAGCGCTGAAGAAGAAAGTGAAGAGCGCGAAGATCCATGCGGACGTCATGGGATCCGATCACTGCCCGGTGAGCATAACGCTCGATTTGTAAGAGCCCTGCCCCACTTCCCGGACGGCGGTTGACAGCCGTATTAGGTCATCCTTATATTCACCCATATGGGTGAACATTCATCTGCCGCTCTCGACAACGTTTTCAACGCGCTCTGTGATCCGACCCGGCGCGCCATTCTCGCGCGCCTCACGGATACCGATGCGCGTGTCACCGACATCGCGGCCGAGTTCCCGATCTCGCTCAACTCCATCTCCAAGCACATTCGCATGCTCGAACGCGCGGGCCTCGTGCGCCGTTCGATCGCGGGCCGCGAGCACCTGCTGTCGCTCAATGCTGCGCCGCTTTCGGAGGCCGCGCAGTGGATAGATCACTACCGCCGCTTCTGGGAAGGCCGTCTCGCCGCTCTCGAAGCGTTCGTCACCAAACAACAGAAGAGGAAGCGCAAATGAACGCCGTCATCTCCCCCGCCGCCGTCGTCGTCCGCCGGACCATCGCCGCCACCGCGGAGCAACTGTTCGACGCCTGGCTGGACCCGGAAGCGCTCGCCGAATGGATGCGGCCGGGCACGATCCAGAAGACCGAAGCGCGGGTCGATCCGCGCGTCGGCGGGGCCTACGAAATCATCATGCACGGCGACGCAGATCCGATCCCGCACCGCGGGGTCTACCGCGTGATCGATCGCCCGCGCCGGCTGGTGTTCACCTGGAATTCACCCTACGCGGGTGCGAACGATTCCCTGGTCACCGTGGATTTCCAACTCGTCGGCAAGAGCACCGAAGTCATCATCACCCACGAACGGCTGCCCGAGGCCTCGATGGCCGGACACACCAAGGGATGGACCGGCGCTCTCGAGAGACTCGACGAGACGGCGCAGCAGGGACGGTTATGACGGGATTGCTGGGCGGCAAGACCGCGGTCATCTATGGCGGCGGTGGCGCCATCGGCGGCGCGACCGCACGGGTATTCGCGCGCGAAGGCGCGCGCGTTTTTCTCGCCGGCCGGACGCGCGCGAAACTCGAGGCGGTCGCCAATGACATTGTCGCGGCGGGTGGCCGCGCGCAGACCGCGGTAGTCGATGTCTTCGATGAGCGCGCGGTCGAGGCGCATTTCGCCGACGTTGCCCGCAGTGGTCCACCTCACATCCTGTTCAACGCGATCGGCATTCCACACGTGCAGGGTCAGACATTCCTCGAGACGACCGTGGCGGAATTCGTGGATCCGATCGCGGCGACGGCGCGCGCGCAGTTCATTCCCGCCAGGGCCGCCGCTCGGCACATGGGCGCGCACGGTGGCGGTGTGATCCTCACGCTCACGACGCCGGGCGGCCGGCTGGCGGGCAAGGGATTCCTCGCCAATGGCGTCTTCTCCGCGGCGACCGAAGCCTTTTCACGCCTGCTCGCCGCCGAGCTCGGCGGCAATGGCATACGCGTCGTGTGCCTGCGTCCCGATGCGATTCCCGACGCAGTGGCGGCGTCCGGCGCGCGCGAAGTATTCGAGGGCGTCTCGAAACGCGTCGGCATCCCGGTGCACGAGATGCTCGCGCAACGTGGCCGCACCGCCACTTTGTTAGGCCGCTTGCCGCGGCTTGCCGAGGTCGCCGAATGCGCCGCGTTCGCCGCCTCGGAGCGCGCCGGCGCGATGACCGGCGCCATTCTCAATCTCACCTGCGGCTCGCTGACCGACTGAGGACTCAACATGCGGAACATTCGACTCACCACCTTTCGCTGGGTACCGCCGCTGGCGCAAGGCCTGGTACGCGACCTGCCCGTGCGTTGGGCGCTGGAGGAAGCCGGCCTGCCCTATCAGGAGCATCTGCTCGGGTTGAACGAGCACAAGTCCGCGGCCCACCGGGCACATCAGCCATTCGGCCAGGTGCCGGTATACGAGGAAGACGGCCTCACGTTGTTCGAATCCGGCGCCATCGTTCTGCACATCGCAGAGCGCTCGCGCGCACTGATGCCGGCCGCGGGCGCGGGCCGCGCCCGCGCGTTGACCTGGATGTTCGCGGCGCTGAACACGCTCGAACCCCAGGTGCAGAATCTCGCGACCATGGATCTGTTCTTTCCCGATGAGGATTGGTCGAAGCTGCGTCGCCCCGAGCAGCAGGTCATGGTCCAGATGCGCCTCGATGAGCTCGCGACGCGGCTCAGCGGCCGCGACTATCTGGAAGAGGAGTTCACCGCGGGAGATCTGCTCATGACTTCGGTGCTGCGCATCCTGCGCCACACGAAGCTCGTGACCGACATGCCGGTGCTCGCAGCCTATCAACGTCGCTGCGAGTCGCGACCCGCGTTCCAGCGGGCGCTCGACGCGCAGCTCGGGAACTTCGTGAAATACGCGCCGGCAGCCTGACCGGCGCCGGCACTCGCCGCTGGTCAGAACGGCACGCCGAGCACGAAGCGCCAGCCGGAGATGTTGCCCGCGTATCGATAGCCGAAGCCGAGCCGCGGCGCGTCGAACTTCCAGATCTTCACGCGCGGCCGCGAAGCCAGCGTGAAGCCGGCCTCGATCTGCACCGGTTCGCGATCGCCGTCCGCGACCGGTACGGTGGGCGGATCCACGATCACATCGAGGATTCCGTAGAGGCCCAGCTCGACCTCATGTCCGCGCGCCGACCAGCCGACGCCGCGCGTGAAGTCGATGGCCTGCCGCAATCGCACGAAGTTGTCATTAGGCGTGTCATCGCGGTACTTCACACCGGCGTAGGCAAATTCGCTGCGCACCAGGGTGTCCCAGCCTCGCAGACTCGAACGGCGGTCCGCGCGGACTCCCGCGGCGTACAACCAGCCCTCCACGCTGCTGGAGGCGAGACTGAATCCCGCGCGTCCGTAGGGAATGACGTGCCAATCGTCGCGCACGGAAAAATCGAGTTCGATTCCGGGCATGACGCTGAAACTGTCGATGCGCTCGGGCGGACCCTCCTCGAGCACGTCGATGGGCTTGAAGTCGAAGAATCCCAAAGTGGCCGGCAGCGTGAAGCGGATTCCGATGGTGTCTTCATCGGCATCGCGCAGCGACTTGTTCCACGTGAGCCGGTAGACCTGCAGCGTGCGGCCGCCGAGGTCGTACACACCCGATCCGAGCTCGGTCGAAAACACGTGGTTGATGGATTCGGCAACGGCCTCGTTTTCAGAACGCGGGGCCGTGGTCTGCGCGGGCGCCGCAAGCGGCAGCAGCGAAATGAACGCGGCGCATGCGCGCCGCGCGATCAGTAACCGGGTCATCGGCGCCAACAATGCCATATCGCGCCGGCATTGGCAGTGAACCTACGGACGGGCGGACTCGTGTTGGGCGAGATCGCCCTGCAAGGGATTACGGCGTGTCAGGTCCTGGATCGGTGGCACACCCTCGTCACTGCGCCCCGCATCGACACCGAGGCGCGCCTCGGCCGCGAGGCGTTCGTAAACGGCGCGAATGCGATCGAGCTCGGCTGCGTCGAGCTCTTCGAGATCCAGCAGCACGTTGTGCGCGCCGGCGGAGACCCGCAGCAGCTCGTCGAGTTTTACCTGCAGCGCGATCGAGTCGCGGTTCTGCGTGCTCTGGATCAGGAACACCATGAGAAACGTGATGATCGTCGTACCCGTGTTGATCACGAGTTGCCAGGTGTCACTCCAGTGGAACAGCGGGCCACAGATGGCCCACCCCACGATCACCAACGCGGCGCACACGAAGGCGGCCGGACGTCCGGCCGCGTGCGCGGCGAGTTTCGTGAAGCGCGTGAACCAGGACGATGATTTCGACGGACTCATGGGGCGGCTCCTTTGCCCTGCATGAGACGCCGACGCGTCACCGCACCGAAATCCTCGTCACGCGCCTTTTGAGCAGTGTGCCAACCAGGATGCCGGACAGCACCGCGGCGAACGTCGCTTGCAGAATGGCTTTCATGCCGGCCATTCTGCTCGCGCGCTCCGCCGCCGCCTGTCCGCCGCTTCCGTGTCCGCGTGTCGGCCCTCTCTTAGTCTTACTTCAGCGGCAACACGAACCGCAAACTACCCGCGCCACCGTCGCGGATTTCCGATTTCTGCTGAGAATAGGAGAAGCCGAGCGTGAAGCCATCGGCCGCCGCGTACTGCAGACCCACTTCGCCGACAAAATGCGTGCGATCCAGGTCCGAACCCATACGCATGGGATCCGTCGCGGGCGAGGCGCCTTCGAGTCCGGAGCGCACCTTCGTGCTCGAGCCCGACAGGTACTGCAACACTCCGACACGCGCGAACGTGCGCAGGCTCGCGCCATTGCCGAAGTTCGCGACGTGGCGCATCGCGAGCGCGGGCTCGGCCCACAAGTGGGTTTCCGACCCGCCCTCGATCACCGCGTTCTGCGGTCCCGCGCCCGACTCGTGCATGTTGCCGTAGCTCAGCAGCGAGGAGCCGAGGCTGAAGCTGGGCTCGAGGGTGAGACCGCCGGCCGTGGCGCTGTAGGTGTAGTCGAACACGCTGCTCAGGAAGAACACATCGCGATCGCCCTGCGCCTGGTAGTAGTCGGTCACGGCCAGCACACGCTTGACCGTCTGCGAATCGTTGCCGAGCGCGAACGTGCCGCCGATCGAATGCGCGCCGAGGTCCCGCCGCAGGGTCGAGCCCAACTGGATGAACTTGTTCTCCGCGCTCCACAGGCCGTCGAAGCCCGACGATTCGTGATCCGTGAAGTCCACGCCAAAGCCCAGCGTCCAGCCTCCGTCGCGCGGCACCTGAATGCCCTGCGAGATGCTGTAACCATCGTCACGCGCCGCGGGGAAACCCGCGCGGGTATCACGTGTCGACGGCAGGTCGTCGTAGCGGATCCAGTAGCAACCCGTCTCGTCATCGCCATCAGCGCCGATACTCGTCGTGCCGCAGTTCTGCAGGTTGCGCGAGAAACGCTGCGTGCCGCCGAGCGCGAGCGCCTGCTGTTCGGCATAGAACTCGGTGCCGAGCTGCGTCAGCATGAAGGCGTAGTCGTCGAGGTTGTCCTCGAGCACCGCCGTGATGACCGTATCGCCGAGCGCGTTCGGCACGAAGGTCTGCTGCACGCGATTGAGGTATTCACCCACCTGCGCACGGTTGCCGATGAGACCGTCGGCCGAGAAATCGACGTCGGTTTCCACGCCGAGCATCGACGAACCGGCCTGCGCGACGCGGTAGTTCACGACGATCGACGGCACGGTGTTGAGCTGGATGCCGGTATTCGTGGCGCCGCCCGCGGCCACATACACCGGATGGAACGTCACGCCCGGCAGGATGCGCGGGATGTTGAGCAGCGTGACGTTCAAGGCGCCGCCTACCTCCGCCGTGCCCGTGGCGGTGACGCGGTCGTTGTTACGCAGCGCCAGGTTCAACTCGATGTCCGACACACCGGTCGCGGACTGCACGAAGCTGCCATTGAGCTGCGTCTGCACCGAGAGATTCTGCGCACCGGGCGCGATCAGGCCATCATTGATGAACACGTTGGCCGGAGAACCCAGGTTCAGAATCGTGCCCGAGTACAAAGCGCCATCGACATTGTTGGCGAAGCGATTCGCGCCCGTGCCGAGGTCGATGTTGCCCATGACGGCGCCGTGGTTGTCGATGAAGTCACCGCCGGCGCCGCCGCGGAAGGCGAAGCCTTCGGGACCCGACAGAGTGGCCACCGAGCCGCGATTGGTGAAACGATTCGCCGCGCCGCCATCGAAGTACACCGCCACACCATTTTCGCCGCCGAACAGCAGGCTGCCGGCCGACAGCGACGCCGTGATGTCGCCACCGAGGCCGTTCGCGCCCGTGCTCTGCGCGAACACCGCGACTCCAGCCGCGCCCAGCGCGCCGATGTCGCCGTTGAGCGTGAGGTCGATCGAGCCCGCGCCGCCGGCGCCCCCCGCGCTCGCCGCGAACCCGCCATCCACGAACCCGCCGCCGCCGCCCACGCTTTGCGCGAACAGGCCGTACGTGTTGCCGCCGAGCGCCGCGATGCTGCCGTTCTGCGTGAACGTGATTGCGCCGCCGTTGCCACTGTTGTCGGCCGAGAGATTCACGATGGGATTCAACGCGTCGGTGAACACCGCGCTGCCGCCGCCGCCGATCGATTGCAGGAACACGCCGTGCGAGCGTGCGCCGCGCGTGAGCACATCTCCGCTGTTCTCGACCGCGAGATCGCCGCCGTCGCCGCTGGCGCCATTCGAACCGCCGAGCGTGACGAGCAACCCATCGACACCGACGACGTTCGCGACGCCGCCACCGGCGCCGACACTCTGGAAGATCATGCCGACCGCGTTGTCACCCGCGGTCTGCACGTTGCCGTTCAGGCCGAGGCTGACGTCGCCGCCGCCGATCGCGCTGCCGCCATTGCTGCCGAAGGCCAGCACCGGGATCAAGGACGGCTGGATCGCATGCGCGTTGCCATGCCCCGTGCCGTCCTCGTTCTTGTACACGCGCGGCCGCTGCGCCGCGAGTTGCGCGGCGCCACCTTCGCCGTTGATGAGGCTCAAACTACCGCCGCCGCCGCCGACGCTCTGGAAAACGCCGCCATGCGCGGAACTGCCGAGCGTCGACACGGAACCGGTTTGCGTGTGCTCGATGTCACCACCCGCTTCGGTGTCGCCGTTCTCACCGCCAAGCGTGATCGAGGTCGCGCCGATCGAGTCGTGCTGCGAGGACAGATCGAGGTTGGCGCGTCCGCCGCCGCCGCCGATCGATTGCACGAGTGCGCCCGGCGTGTTGTCGCCTTCGGTGATGAGGTCGCCATCGTGCGTCGAGTCGATATCGCCGCCGCGATTGTTGGTGCCGTCGATGCCGCCGAGACGGCCTTCGATCGCGATGTCGTCCGTGGAACCCGCGGAGTCGACCAGGCCCAACGAGAGGTCGTAGGTTCCACCACCGCCACCCACCGCCTGCACGGCATTCGCCGCGCCGTTGCGCCCGGCCACACCAAACGTCCCGGTGTAGTTGAGCGTGACTCGCCCCGCGTCCGAATCCGACTGACCCTCGCCGCCGCCGCGGAACAGGATGACAGGCGCGACCGCGGGCGGCGTGCCGGTGGGTGAACCGGGCAGCGATGCGCCACCCGGGAACGTGGACACACCCGTGAAGTCGAGCGCGATGTGACCGCCGCCGCCGTTGATGCTCTCCGCGACCACTGCCTGTGAGTTCGCGCCGAGCACGGTGATGTCGCCCGAGTGGTTGACGGTGACGTGACCGCCGAGACCGCCCTGACCGCCGCGGCCACCGAACGCCGCCGACAGCGCACCCGCGATCGCGACATCCGTGGCGCTGGTAGATAGACCGACGCCGATACCGGCGTTGCCGCCGCCGCCGCCGATGGACTGCGCAAGGATGCCGTGTGAATACGCGCCGCGCGTGATGATGTCGCCGCTGTTGTTCACGGTGACGTCGCCGGCGTCATCGCCGGTGCCGCCCGAGCCGCCGAGCGTCACCAGCGGCGTACCCGAAGTACCGCCCGCGGACACTACCGCGTTCGCCGCGAGCACCAGGCCCCCATTGCCGCCGCCGCCGCCGATGGATTGCGCGTAGACGCCATGTGAATTCGCATTGAGGGTTTCGATGCTCTCCGCGTTGGTGACACGCACATCACCCGCCGCGGCGCCCTGGCCGCCATCGCCGCCGATGTTGAGACCGACGAACGTGGTGTAGCCGTGCGCGCCGGCGCCGATGTTGGCCGACAGGATCGAACTACCGTTGCCGCCGCCGCCACCCAGGCTCTGCGCGAAGATACCGTGCGCATCCTTGCCTTCGGTGAGGATCTCGCCGCCTGCTTCCGTACCCGTCGCGCGCCGGTTCGTGACCTCGACGTCGCCGCTCGCGCCACCCTCACCGCCGCTGCCGCCGAGACGGAAACCGACGCGTGTCGACTGCTGACTGTTGCCGGTGACCGAGACGCCGAATTCCGCGATCAATCCCGCGTCGCCGCCCTTGCCACCGATGCTCTGCGCGCGCACGCCGACCGATTCATCGCCCAGCGTATGGATCACGCCTTCGTTGAGCACGGTGACGTTTCCACCAGTGCCGCCGATGCCGCCGTCGCCGCCGATCGCGATATTGATGTTCCGATTCGTCTCGCCGGTGGTGAGCGCGGTGCTGAGCAGGATGCTGCCCTCGCCGCCGCCACCGCCGATCGATTGCGCGTTGATGCCGAACGAGCGCCGGCCGGTCGTGAGGATCTCGCCCGTATTCGTCACGTCGACCGCGCGCGCGATCGAACCTTCACCACCGGTGCCACCGAGCGACATGCTGGCGGTGTTGCCGCCGGTGCCACCCAGCACCTCGATATTGACCACCGCGACGTAACCGGCCACGCCGCCGCCGCCGCCGATGGATTGCGCGTAGATGCCGTGTGCGCCGTCACCGCGCGTGATCAGCACACCGTCATTCTCGACGTCGACTTCGCCGCCTTCGCCGCCGACGCCACCGTCGCCACCGACACTCACGGCCACCTGGTTGTTGGCTTCGAGAATGCCGTGACGGAAGGCCGAGCCGCCCTTGCCGCCGCCGCCACCCACGCTCTGCGCGTGAATTGCATGTGATTGGGCGCCGAGAGTTTCGATGCCGCCGCCCGTCGTGACTTCCACGCGGTTGGCCGAACCGCCGAGACCGCCGGTGTGGCCGACTTCGAGCGAAGCACTCCAGTCGGCACCTTCCTGCCCGCCACCGTCACCGGACAACTCGACCGAACTCGAGCTGCTCTCGCCGCCGCCGTTGCCGACGCTCTGCGCCTGCACACCGACCGAGCGGTCTCCCCGGGTAGTTAGTATGCCGTCGGCCACCACCGTGACCGTGCCGCCGGTACCACCGGTGCCGCCATCGCGGCCCAACGTGACATCGAGGCCGCTCGAGGCGAACGGACTGGTCACGAAGTCGAAGCCCGCGTCACCACCGCCGCCACCGACCGACTGCGCGAAGATCGCAGCCGAATCGGCGCCGAGCGTCGCGATGTTGCCCGTGTGCGTGACGCTCACGGCCGCGGCGTCTCCGCCGTTGCCGGTCGCGCCGCCGACGCCGAGGTTGAAAGCCTCCGCGTCGCGATTGATGCCGAGACCAATGTTGTAAGTCGCCTTGCCGCCGCCGCCGCCCACCGACTGCGCCACGATCGCGTCACTGCGTGCACCACGCGTCCTGATATCGCCGACGTGTGTGACCGTCACCGCTTCGCCATTGCCGGCCGTTCCACCGCCGCCGCCGATCGCGAACATCAAAGCGGTCGCGTTGGAATTGCGGCGGATGTTGCTGGTGCTGAACGCGAAGTTCATGCCCGCGTCGCCACCGCCGCCACCGATGGACTGCGCGAGGATGCCCACGCCACCGCTGCCGTAGGTGTCGATCGTGCTGATCTCGTCCGTGTTCTGGCCAGTGAACGGATTGAGGCCGCGCAATACCGTCACGGTGCCCGAATCGCCGCCGCCTGCGCCCGTGCCGCCGACGCCGCCTACCAGCGTGCTGCCGTTCGGCGCGATCACGCCGCTGACGTTCATGCCGCCCGCGCCGCCGCCGCCGCCGATCGACTGCGCGATGATGCCGGTGGTCCGCTGTCGCGACGCCACGATCTCTTCGCCGCGCTCATCGAAGGGCTGATTGCTCTGCACGTATTCGATGCCGCGCGCGGAAATGTTGCCGTCGCTGCGCAGCAGTACCGCCTCGGAGTCCGCACCGCCGCCGCCGTCGCCGCCGATGCCGATGCTCGCGGCGAAATCGCGGCCGAGCGCGAGATTGCCCGAGACGTTGAGCGCACCCGCGCCGCCGCCGCCGCCGATGCTCTGCGCGAGCACGCCGACGGAATTAACGCCATCGACCGAGATGTCGCCGCGCTGCGTGGCGGTCACCGTGCTGGCGGCATTGCCGGGCCCGCCCGAGCCGCCGAGACCGAACACCAGCGAGGGTGTGTCGGTCTGGTGATTACCCTGGACGCCGCCCGAGACGTTGATGCCGCCCGCGCCGCCGCCGCCACCGACGGACTGCGCGAGGAAGCCGATCGAATCGATGCCGCGCGCGCTGATGTCGGAGTTGACCGTCGCGTTCACGGCGTTGCCCGTGCCACCCGCGCCGCCGAAGCCGCCGACGCCCACCGTGATCACGCCATCCATCGCGACACCGCCCGCGACATTGATGCCACCGTTGCCGCCGCCCCCGCCGATCGACTGTGCAATCGCGCCGTAACGGTTGTCGCCGACCGCCGAAACACTGTTGGCGTTGACGGTGAGCGAGACCTCGCCCGCGTTGCCGCCGTCACCGCCGAAACCACCCACACCGAGCGTGATCGCATGCGAGCTGCCGTTGCTGGAGGTGTCCACGGCAATGCCACCGCTGATGTTCATGCCGCCATTGCCGCCAGCGCCGCCGACGCTCTGCGCCATCACGCCGTGCGAACCGTCGCGAATCACGCGCCGCTCCCAGCCCGCGTGATCCTGCATTGTCTCGACTCCTTCGAAGCCGAAGCCCGTCGCGTTCACGTCGCCGGTGACCGTCGCGATCACGTCGCGCGCGATGCCACCATCACCGCCGAAGCCGCCGAGACCCAGGCTGGCGGTTACGGCAGTGCTGCTGGTAGATAGGCTGAGAGCCCCCGAGACATTCAGCCCGCCGTTGCCGCCGCCGCCACCCACGTTTTGCGCGACGACGCCGTGAGCATTCGCACCGTCGGTCGAGGTCTAACCACTACGCGTCAATGTCACCGTGTTGGCCTCGCCGCCGCCACCGCCGAAACCACCAACGCCGACGGACACCGCACCGCCCGCCTGGCGGCCGATGTTCACGCTGCCCGAGACATTCATGCCGCCGTTGCCGCCGCCGCCGCCCACGCTCTGCGCGAGCACGCCGATCGCGCGATCGCCGCTGGTCGTGACACTGCCATCGACAGTGCCCGTGACGCCGAGGCCATTGCCCGGATTGCCGCCCGAGCCACCCACGCCAACCGCAATCGCCGCGCCGCCGCCGTTCGCGATCGACATCGCGCCCGAGACGTTCAACGCGCCATTGCCGCCGCCGCCGCCCACGCTCTGCAGCAACACACCAAAGGAATCGTCGCCCGTCGTGCCGACGTCTGATTCGATCAACGCGCCGACGACTCCGCCGTGTCCGCCCTGGCCGCCCGAACCACCGACACCCACCGCGATGCTCGCCGCATTCGCCGCGCTGCCCGCGACCACGCCCGTGACGTTCATGCCACCGTTGCCGCCGCCGCCACCCACGCTCTGCACGAAGATGCCGTGCGAGTTGTCGCCTTCCGTCACGACGACGCCGTCGATGACCTCCGCGTCGACCTGGCCGCCGTTGCCGGCACCGCCACCCGCGCCGCCCACGCCGATCGCGACCGATCCGCCAGAAGAACCCGTGGCCGACACGGCGCCGCTCACGTTCAGCGCGCCATTGCCACCGCCGCCGCCGATGCTCTGCGCGGTGATGCCCGCGGAGTTGTTGCCCCGTGTATGCACGGTGCCTTCGACCGTCGCATCGACGCCGCCACCCGTGCCACCACCGCCGCCCGCGCCGCCCACGCCCACGGCAACGGCCGCGCCATTCGCGCCGGCCAGCGCGCCGACGCCCGTGATGTTCATGCCGCCGTTGCCGCCGCCGCCACCCAGGCTCTGCGCGAGGATGCCGCCGGAATTGTGACCGAAGGTTTCCACCGCGCCTTCGACCGTCAGGGTAGTTAGAGCGGAGGTACCCGCGCCGCCGCCCGAGCCGCCCACGCCCACGGACACCGCGCCGGCGGTGCCGCCGCCCGCGCCAACCGCGCCCGTGATGTTCATGCCGCCGTTGCCGCCGCCGCCGCCCAGGCTCTGCGCGAACACGCCGATGGAATTGTTGCCGCGCGTGATCGCGGTGCCGGTCAGTCCCGCCGTGACGGCGAGGCCGTTACCGCCACCGCCGCCCGAGCCACCGACTCCCACCGCGACCGCACCACCGTTGGAGCCGCTCGCCGAGAACAGGCCGGTGACGTTCATGCCGCCGCTGCCGCCGCCGCCACCCACGCTCTGCGCGAACAGGCCCGCGGATTCATCCCCTTCGGTTTCGATGTCGCCCGTGACGGTGGCCGTGACGACCGCGCCGTGGCTGGCGTTCGCGCCACCGCCGCCAACGCCGACCGCGACACCGCCGCCGCTGGCGCCCGCCGCGTTGAATCCCCCGACGATGGACATGCCGCCATTGCCGCCGCCGCCGCCGATGCTCTGCGCCGTGATGCCGACCGATTGCGCGCCGCGCGTGTGTACGTCTCCAACAACGGTCGCGTGCACTTCACCCGCGCCGCCGCCGTCACCACCGTAACCGCCCACACCGACGCCGACCGCGCCGGAGCTGCCGCCCGCGACCGACAGGCCAGCGGCGACGGTAAGTCCGCCATTGCCGCCGCCGCCACCGAGACTCTGCGCGACGATGCCGTCGGAGTTGGCGCCGACCGTGTCCACGTTGCCCGTCACGTCGAGAATAGTTAGAGCGGCGCTGCCGCCACCACCGCCCGCGCCACCGACGCCAACCGCCACAGCGCCGGACGTGCCGCCGGAAGCGGACAGTGAACCCGCGATCGCAATCCCGCCGTTGCCGCCGCCACCGCCGACGCTCTGCGCGATCACCGCCGTCGCGTCATTGCCGAGGGTCACCGCGTCGCCAACGAGCGCCGCCGTGACAGTCAGACCATTGCCGCCCCCGCCACCGGCGCCGCCGACACCCACCGCGACCGCGCCCGAGCCGCTGCCGGAACCGGCCACCGAGCCCGAGACGTTGAGCCCACCGTTGCCGCCGCCGCCACCCAGGCTCTGCGCGATGAACGCGTTCGAACGATCGCCTCCCGTGCCGAGCGAACCGTTGACGGTCGCGACCACCGCGCCCGCGTTCCCGGCGTCGCCACCCTGGCCGCCGACACCAACCGCAACCGCGCCGCTGCCACCGCCCGCGCCCACGAGCACGCCGGAGGTGTTCATGCCGCCGTTGCCACCACCGCCACCCACGCTCTGCATGAGCACCGCATCCGCGTCTTCGCCGTGTGTCACCGCGACGCCGTTGAAAGTGGCGGTCACCAATCCGCCATGACCACCCGCACCGCCCGCGCCGCCGACACCGACGGCCACGCCGCCGGTCGCCGAGCCCGATCCACTAACTACTCCGGAGATGTTGAAGCCGCCGTTGCCGCCGGCGCCGCCGACGGACTGCGCGACCAGACCGGTCGAGCGATCACCGGTCGTCTCGAGATTGCCGGTGAGGGTCGCGCGCACTTCGCCGCCATTGCCGGCGCCGCCGCCATCACCACCGACACCGACCGCCGCCGACGCTGAAGCCGCGCCGCCTGCCGATACCGCGCCCGAAATTGTGAATCCGCCCGAACCGCCGCGGCCACCGACCGCCTGCAGCACCGCGCCAAATGAATTCTCGCCCTCGGTTGCGATGTCGCCCGTGTATTGCACGTCGACGAGCCCGGCGTTGCCGCCGTCTCCGCCCGCGCCGCCGACCGATACCGCCGCGGAAGCCGCCGCACCACCGGCACCGCCGGCCGCGAACGAAACTGCGAAGCCACCCGTGCCGCCGCCACCGCCAATCGACTGCGCGATGATGCCGTCCGAATTCGCGCCGCGCGTCTGGATGTCACCACCCGCGCGCATCTGCACGGTACGACCGTCGCCGCCACCGCCGCCTTCGCCACCGATGCCCGCCGCGAACGCGGCCGCGCCGAAGTCACCCATCGTGCCCGCGAACGCGAGCGCGAAGCCGCCATTGCCGCCGCTGCCGCCGATCGACTGCGCGACGATGCCGTCGGAATCGTCTCCATCGGTGAGAATGTTCCAGTCGTTCCAGACCTGGACTTCGCCGCCGTTCTTGCCGGCGCCACCTTCGCCGCCCACGGCCGCGGAGGCCGCGCCGTCCCAACCCAGTGTCACGTTGGCCGCGAAACCGCCGTTGCCACCGCCACCTCCGATACTCTGCGCGAGCACGCCCTTGGCGCGATCACCCGCGGTTTCGATGGAACGCACGCCCGGTGCGGCCAACGCCGAGCCGATGCGCACCAGCGCGGCTTCGCCGCCACCGCCACCATTGCCGCCGACGGTCACGCCGCCGAATACCGAGATCGACGCCGCGTTGCCGCCGTTGCCGCCGCCACCGCCGACCGACTGCGCGAAGATGCCGTGTGAGTCGTTGCCCAGGGTAGTTAGAGAACCGGTGTTGTCGACGTGCACCTCGCCGCCGTTGCCGCCGCCGCCGCCCGTGCCGCCGATCGTCAGGAACACGCCCGTGCTCGAGCCGCCACTGCCGCCGCCACCGCCGACGCTGGTCGCCTCGATGGCGCTCGAGATCGAGCCGCGCGTGGTGATGTTGCCGGAGTTCGTGACCTCGACCAGCGAGGCGGGACTGGTCAGGCTGGCATCACCGCCGATCGCGACGAGGCCGCCGCTGTCGCCGCCGTTGCCGCCACCGCCGCCGATGCTCTGCGCGAGAATGCCGCGCGCCCGCGAACCGGTGCGATCATCCGCGCCCGGTAGATAGACGTCGTAACCCGTGTCGATGCTGCCGCCGTTGACCACGGTGACCTGGCCACCCGCGCCGCCGCCCGAGCCGGTGCCGCCGAGACCGCCGACGCCGCCGGTGCTGGCGCCATTGCCGCCGCCGCCGCCGATGCTCTGCGCGAGGATGCCGTCGGCGCCCGCGCCGTTCGTGACGATCGAACTGGCCGCGCCGGTCGTCACCGTCACATGTTCGCCGTCACCGCCGCCACCACCGCTGCCGCCGAGATCCGCCGCGCCGTGCGACCGGCTGGCCGATCCGCCGCCGCCACCGATGCTCTGCGCGACGATGCCTTTCGCATCGATACCGCGCGTCTCGACGTTGCCGTTGTTCGTGACGTTCACGATGTTGCCGTCGCCGCCGGCGCTGCCGCTGCCGCCGATCGAGACCGCGCCGCCCGAGCCCGCGCCGGTGCCGCCACCGCCGCCGATACTCTGCGCGTAGATGCCGATCGCGCCCTCGTTGTGCGTGAGCACGTTGCCCGTCGCGTGATTGGTCAGATCGACCCGGCCGCCGTCGTTGTCGCGCGTCGGGGTTGCACCGCCGCCGCTGCCACCGACACCCACCAAGCCATTGCCGTTGCCGCCCGCGCCGCCGCCGCCGCCGATGCTCTGCGCGAGCAGGCCGTGCGAATACGCGCCCTGCGTTTCGACGAAGCCGCGATTGTTGATCGTCGCCTGTCCGCCCCGGCCGCCGCCTGCGCCACTCGCGCCGATGCCGCCGATGCCGTTGCCGTTGCCGCCGTTGCCGCCGCCGCCACCCACGCTCTGCGCGAGCACGCCATAAGCCGCGGCTCCCGTCGTGAGGATCGTTGCGTCGAGCTCGTTGTTCGCGATTGCGGTTCGGCCGTCGCCGCCGCCGGCGCCGGAGCCGCCGATGCCGCTGATGGCGACACCCGAGCCACCGTCACCGCCACCGCCACCGATCGACTGCGCATAAAGCCCGACCGCGCCGCTGCCCTGCGTGACGATCAACGCGCCCGCCGCGTTGGTCGCGGTCGCGTTGCCGCCGTCGCCGCCATCGGCGCCGTTGCCACCGAGACCGACGACGAGTGCGCCCGAGTCGCCCGCGTTACCGCCCTGGCCGCCGACGCTCTGCGCGAACACGCCGTGCGCCGCGTAACCCGTGCCCGCGACCGCGTCGCCGGTGCGCACCGTGCCGTAGTTAGTCGCGTTGGCCGCGCCGCCGTGACCGCCGGGGCTGCCGGTGCCCGCGTTGCCGACCAGGCCATACGAATCGCCGCCGGTGCCGCCACCGCCACCGAGGCTCTGCGCATAGACGCCGACGGCGCCGTCGCCGCTCGTGATGATGTCGCCGTGATTGCGCGCGGTCGCGGTGCCACCCTGCGCGGCCTGACCGCCGCCGGCGCCGCTGCCGAGAATGTAACCGCTGCCGCCGGTGCCGCCGCTGCCCGCGCGGCTCTGGATGAACATGCCGTGCGACTCGCGGCCCGAGGTCGTGATGTCGACGTAGGAATCGACTTCGACGTTGCCGCCGACGCCGGCGATGCCACCCATCGCCGCGGGCAATGCGCCCCAGGCATTGCCGCCCGTGCCGCCGTTGCCGCCGCGGCTCGTCACGACGAGGCCGGGCGCTTCATCCGCCGATGAATAGAGGTTGCCGTTCGTTTCGGCGGTGGTGAGGTCGTAGTCGACAGGAGCTGCCGACTGGCCGGGATCACCTTGTTCGGCAGCCTCGCCAATGGTCCAGCAACCGAAGAAACAGATCTCGACGCCCCAGCCGCTGTCGCCGCTGCTGCCCCAGGCGCCGTTGTGGTTCTCGACGAAGCGATTGCTGCCGGTGACCTGCGGCGGCCGCACGACTTCCGCGCCACGGCCCGGAACGCTGTCGAGTCCCGCCGGACGCGTTGTGTCGCCGGACGGTGTGTACGTGAACGCGATGTAGCCCGTAGCGCCGCCACACGCGGGACTGCATTCGATGCCGATGAATGGCGGATCGATGTCGTCGTCATCCACATCCGGGTCCGGACCGAAGACGGGACCGGTGATCGTGTAGGTCTGCGCGGGAACCGCCGGCCGCGCGGGCGAATACGGGCGCCCCGGAAACGGCGGCGTCTGGGACGGATCCGCCGGAAGCATGGGTAACTCGGGCACGGCATCGGTGCCCGGAATCGTGAACACGGAGCCATCCGCCGTCGGACCGGCCCAGAGATAGAGTCCCGAGACAGTCTTGATCGATCCGTACGGATTGAAGACGAGATCGTCGATGACCTCGGTTGCGCCTGTTTCCGGGTTGGTGAACGAATCGCCTTCCTGGTAGCAGGGGTGATACGTCGAGGCCATGTCGCACCAAAGGGTCGGGGTCTGCGACCACGCGACCGGTGAACCACAGCAGACGCAGGCCAGGAACGCGAGGCGGGTGAATTTCACGTGCGGACTCCGGAACGAAAAAAGCCGCGGGCGTCGGTGACGCGCGCGGCTTGCGAGCAGGATTTAGTCTTCTTTCGGAAATCTGGCGGAGAGGGTGGGATTGCTCGCAGCGGGGGACCGCTGCTCGTCCCTCGAAGACTCGGGACCACAGTCGCTGACGCTCCTGTGTCCAACTTTGCTCCGCAAAGTTGTCGAACCCGATTGTTGATTGTCCCGTGGGTTCGAACCCCAGCGAGGTGAGTTTTCAATTCTGGCGGAGAGGGTGGGATTCGAACCCACGGGACCCGTGAGGGACCGCCGGTTTTCAAGACCGGTGCATTCAACCGCTCTGCCACCTCTCCGGCGGTTGCGGATCGCGCGCGCAAGCTACTGCAAAGCCCGGGCGCGGTCCAGCCAGCCGGCATCCGGGCGGGCGCCCAGGGTGCGAACAGTTCCATCGCGAGGTTTCCTCCCAAGCGCCCATTGCATCCGTATGGACGCCTTACGGCAATTGCCCGGACGGTTTAAGCCAGGGCCTAGGTCTTTCGGCTTAAGTTTTTCGCGCTATGGCAAACGGCGCACATCCAGTGGCTAGCAACACGCGCCTTTCTTTAATATGGCCCGCGTGAAGCTGCTCATCGTCGACGACCACCCGCTGTTTCGCGACGGCCTCGCGGCGTTGCTGCGCCAGGCCTCCGCGGATACTTCCGTCGTGCAGGCGTCTTCCACGGAAGATGCGCTCAACATCGCCGACGAGCAGATCATCGACGCGGTGTTCATGGATCTGATGATGCCGGGCTTGTCGGGCGAAGCGGCCGTGCGCGAATTCGCGCGACGGCATCCGGATCTGCCGGTGATCGTGTTGTCGAGTTCGGAGAGCGCCTCCGATGTGCGCCGCATGCTCACTGCCGGCGCCTCGGGCTACATCCCGAAATCAGCGACTGCGCAGACCGTCGTATCGGCGTTGCAGCTCGTGCTCACCGGCAACATCTACGTGCCGCCGCTGCTCGTCACGGCGACAGCGCGCGCCGCGGATCACGACGCGCACGATGTGCCGCGATCAATGGCGCAGCTCACCGAACGACAGGTGGACGTGTTGCGCTTCCTGAAGGACGGCCTCTCCAACAAGGAAATCGGCGCGAACCTCGGCATCGCCGAGAAGACCGTGAAGGTCCACATCGCGGCGATCTTCAAGACACTCAACGTGGTCAACCGGACACAGGCTGCGAAATTTCTTCACGACGCGCCGGATGTGCCACGAGATGGGTTATAGCGGCACGCAGCCGGCCGTTGGGCACCGGCTTGTGAAGCAGTAGCAGACCGCTCTCCTCCGCTTCCCGGATGCGATCGGGCGCGGTGTCGCCGGTGATCAGCATGCCGGGGATTTCATCGTCGTTGTATTCGTTGCGTACGCGCTCGATCACGCGAATGCCATCCTCGTGCTCGCGCAGCCGGTAGTCGCAGATGATCAGCACGGGGCGGTCCGGACAGCTCGCGACTTTGTCGAGCAATTCGTTGCAGGATCCGGCGACGATGGCGTCGTAGCCCCAGCTTTCCAGCAGGCTCTTCATCGCCATCTGGATCGTCACTTCGTCATCGATCACCAGGACGAGTCCGGAACCCGCGCTCGCGAAGTCCGCGATCCGCGGTGCGGTTTCACCCGGCGCCGACATCTTCGCATCCGCGAGCGGCAAGTCGATCGCGAACATCGAGCCGCGCCCGGCATGCGAGCGGAAAGTCAGCGGATGTCCCAGCAAGTGTGTGAGACGCCACACGATCGCAAGCCCGAGGCCGACACCCTTGGTGCGGTCGCGCTCCGGATTCGCCGCCTGGTAAAACTCCTTGAAGATCTGGCCCTGCTCGGATTTCGCGATGCCGCGCCCCGTGTCCCATACCTGCACGGTCACCGTGCGTCCGCGCCGGCGCACGCCTATCAGCACGGAACCCTTGTCGGTGTACTTGATCGCATTCGCCACGATGTTGCGCACGACGCGTTCGACGAGCAGCGGATCGGAGTACACCGCCACGCGTGTCGGCCGACAGCGCAGCTCGACTTTTTTCGCCTCGGCTTCCGAGGCGTGATCGCGGCAAATGCGCTCGAGCAGCGGCTGCAGCGCGAAACTCTGCGCGTTCACCTCGACGACACCCGCATCGAGGCGCGAAATGTCGAGCAGACCGTTGAACAGTCCACCCATCGCCTGCACGGAGTTGTCGACGTTGTCGAGCAGGCGCCCGGCCTCGTGATCGACGATGCGCGGCCGCAGCGCCGCGACGAACAATGACAAGGCATGCACCGGTTGCCGCAGATCGTGGCTGGCGGCGGCGAGGAACCGGGATTTGGCGGCGCTGGCTTCTTCGGCTTTTTCCTTCGCGGCGCGCAATCCGGAAATCAGTTCTTCGTTTTCGAAGCGCAGGCGCACCGCTTCTTCGAACTGCGCGCTGTAGCGGCGCGCCTGGTCCGCGATGGCCGCGAGCCAGCCGAGGATGATCAGCGCGAGCACCCAGTGGAGCCAGTCTCCCTGCGCGATCATCCAGACCGTGGGGAACAGCAGCATCGGCAGCATCGCGCAGTAGATGGCCGCGCGCAGTACGCCAAAGGCGGTGATCGCGCCGCTTGCCACCGCGCAGATGTACAGCAGGACCAGCAGCTGCATGTCGAAGCGATGTACCGGCATCAGCCACCACGAGCATATGCCGAGGATGAAGCTCGCGATCAGCGCGCCGGCGGTGAATCGCGCGCGCCAGGTGCGCCACTCGGCATCCGGTGGTTTGCGGCGCAGATAAGTGAAGATCAGCGTGAGGCGCGCGCCGATCTGCAGGACCATCAATGCGATGAAGGTGAGCGCGGTATTCCAGGAAATCGCACCGCTTCCGGCGATGATGCAGGCGACGAGCACGGCCGCGATGGCGGTGGCCGACATGCCAGGAGCCGTGTTCCGGTAGGCGGAACGGACCTGTTCGGCGCCGATGCGGTTTTCCAATGCGAGGTTGTTTGGCGGCATGCGAGGACCTTCGTTCGCCGCAGGCTATCCGAGAAGTATCGTTCTGAACAGGTGAGAGGAAAGCGCGCCGCCTGACCGTAACCGCGTGAGACCAGCTAACTAAGACCTGGGGTGCCGCCCTGATCGACGGATCGCTCGAGTATGTTCCCGGCCGCATCGATGACCAGGCGCAGTCGCCGCTGCGCGTAGAAAAACGTGAGCCGGCTGCGCCCCGCGTCTGCGCCGGTGCCGCGCTCACACCGGCTGGTGATCTTTCCTGCTCGCATGGCCGGCAATACGAGTGCGGGATCGAGGCCGAAATCCTCCGCAAGAATCGCCGCGTCCACGCTGAATTCCCCGCCCTCCAGTGTCACGCTGCTCATTGCGCGGGTGCCGTCGCGTGATCGAAGGTGGCGCGATAGTCGTGCAGGGCGCTGACGAGCTGTGCGACGCCGGCGCCCGACGTGGTCTCGTCCTTCAATTGACTGGCTGCCGTCATCATGCGGCCGATCAGCACGTGCAGGGCCGCATCGGGCTCGGGCGGAAGTTTGCAGTTCTTGACGATGAAGGTGACGTTCTCCTCGACCGTGCGGGCGAGTTCACCGGCGTGCTCACTGGAAAGCGGGACACTGGACTGTTCGACGGCGGCCTCGATGCGCGACATGCCCGTGCGCAAGGCTTCGTCCGTCGGCCACAAGCCACCCTCGGGCGCTGCGACGGCGACATCCTGCGAACCGTGCGCGTCGTGTGCGTCCTGAGCATCGTGAACGACTGGCGCGGCGCTCGTCGCGTCACCGCCGCGGGAACAGCCGGCAAGGCTCGCGGCCGCCAGTGCCGATGCAAGCAGGATCGTCATGGCTCTAGTCATGTTCATTACTCCTCAACGACGCACGTTCGAATCTTTCGCCTCTGCCAAGCAGCACGCCCTGGCTGCTCGCGATCCCGAACTCGAGGCTGGTCGCGATGCGGCGCGCGGGTTCGATGAAGTGCTGCGCGACCTGTTCGCCGAACATGCCTCGCGCGGTCGACTCGAAGAGCGCGAGCCAACGATCGAAGTGCACCGCATCCACCGGCAGCGGCAAGTGCATGCGCATGGGTTGGCCGCGATACCCGCCGCTCGACAGGACCACCGACGACCAGAACGCGCACATGCGTTGCAGGTGCGGTTCCCAATCCACAATGCGGGAATTGAATATCGGTCCGAGCAACTCATCGTCGCGGATGTGCGCGTAGAAGCCACGCACGAGTTGCTCGATCATGTGTTCATCGATCCCGGTCCGATCGCGCATCTGCTGCACGATCCGGGCGCGTGAATCTTCCTGGGTTGAAGCTGAGTCGGCCATCGGGCACCAGTATGGGCGCTGGAGCCGGACTGCACACTGATCCAGGTCAGGCGCCCGTAATGGCGAACCGGCTCAAATCTTCCCGGTGCCACCCATGTAGGGACGCAATACTTCCGGCACGCTGATCGAGCCGTCCGCGTTCTGGTAGTTCTCGATCACCGCGACCAGCGCGCGTCCGACCGCGACACCCGATCCATTGAGCGTGTGCAGCGGTTCCGGCTTGCCGGTTTCCGGATTGCGCCAGCGCGCCTGCATGCGCCTGGCCTGGAACGCCTCGCAGTTGCTGCAAGAGGAAATCTCGCGGTACTTGCCCTGCCCCGGCAGCCACACTTCGATGTCGTATGTTTTCGCACTGCCGAAGCCGATGTCACCCGCGCACAAAGCGACGACGCGATATGGCAGCTCGAGCTTCTGCAGCACCTTCTCGGCGCTCGCGGTGAGCTCCTCGAGCGCGGCATACGAATCGGCCGGCTTCACGATGTGCACGAGTTCGACTTTCTCGAACTGGTGCTGGCGGATGAGGCCGCGCGTGTCCTTGCCCGCGGCGCCGGCTTCCGAACGGAAGCACGGTGTATGCGCCACGAGTTTCATGGGTAGTTTGGCAGGCTCGACGATGCTGTCGCGCACGAGATTCGTGACGGGAACCTCGGCGGTGGGGATCAGGAAGAACCCCTGCTCGCTCTGTACCCGGAACAGATCCTGCTCGAACTTCGGCAACTGTCCGGTGCCTTGCAACGCAGGAGCCAGCACCAGGTAGGGCACGTAAGCCTCGGTGTAACCATGCTCCTGCGTATGCAGGTCGAGCATGAATTGCGCCAGGGCGCGATGCAGGCGCGCGATGCCGCCCTTCAAAACGGAGAAGCGCGCACCGGAAATCTTCGCGGCGCTTTCGAAGTCGATGCCGCCGAGTTTTTCGCCGAGTTCCACGTGATCCTTCGGCGTGAAATCGAACGCGCGGGGATTTCCCCAGCGGCGCACTTCCTTGTTGGCGGTTTCGTCGCGGCCTTCCGGCACTGACTCGTGCAGCAGATTCGGCAGGCCCAATTGCCAGGCATCGAGCTCGGTCTGCACGGTGGCGATCGCCGCATCACTCGCGGCGAGCTGCTGGGTCAGTTCTTCGGCGCGCGCGAGTAAAACGCTCGCGTCCTCACCCTTGCCCTTGGCCATGCCGACGGCCTTGGCATTCGAATTGCGCTCGGCACGCACGCGGTCCGACTCGACCTGCGCGGCCTTGCGCTTCTCATCGAGCGCGGTGAACGCGGCGACGTCGAGATTGAATCCACGGCGCGCGAGATTGGTGGCGACGCCTTGCGGATCGGAGCGGAGTTGTTTGGGGTCGAGCACTGGAATTCCTTGCTAATACATCGAAACGAGTACGCCGCCCACTTTCATGCCGAATATCGCGGCGGCCAGGCAGCCGATGACGGTCGCGGCGACATACGCAAGAGCGACGCCGGAAAAACCCAGCAGAACCGTCTCCAGCGCGAACGCCGAATAGGTGGTGAAGCCACCCAGCACGCCGGTCATCCAAAAAAGGCGCGCATTGTCGGCGCTGATGCCGCGTGCCGCAACATACATATAGATGAGTCCGATGGCGAACGACCCGAGCAGATTCACGGTCAGCGTGGCCACGGGCCAGCCACTGGCGCCCATCGGCCAGAGGCGGTAAGCGCCATATCGCGCGACGCTGCCCAGCGCGCCACCCATGGCCACCAGCAACCAGCTCATTTCTTGACCTCCCCGGGTTCATGCTCGCCGGGAGAAGGCGGCGCGCCCTCGCCCCGCAGCCTCTGCAACGCCTCGCCGATGCGGATCTCGAGTCCGCGCGATGTCGGTCGGTAGTAGCGCCGGTCCGGCATGTCGTCCGGTAGATAGCGCTCGCCTTTCACGAACGCTCCCGGCTCATCGTGCGCGTAGCGATACCCCTCGCCGTATCCGAGCCCCTTCATGAGCTTCGTCGGCGCGTTGCGAAAGCGTAGCGGTACGTCGAGAGTGCCGAACTGCTCGACGTCGGCACGGGCTTCGCCGTACGCCGCGTACGCGGCGTTGCTCTTCGGTGCGACGGCGAGGAACACCACCGCGTTCGCCAGCGCGAGTTCGCCCTCCGGGCTGCCCAGCCGGTCGAACGCGGCCCAGGCATCGAGCGCGATCTGCGCGCCGCGCGGATCGGCAAGCCCGATGTCCTCGTACGCCATGCGCACGATGCGGCGCGCGAGGTAGTGAGGATCGCAGCCGCCGTCGATCATGCGTGCGAACCAGTACAGCGCGCCGTCCGGATCGGTGCCGCGCACCGCCTTGTGAAGCGCGGAGATCTGGTCGTAGAACTGTTCGCCGCCCTTGTCGAAGCGGCGGCGGCCGCTGGCGGCGACCTCGCGGACATCGTTCAGCGTGATGGTCGCGACGTCGCCATGCGGCTCCGCCAGATCCGCGGCCACCTCGAGCATGCCGAGCGCGCGCCGCGCATCGCCGTCCCCGGCATGCGACAACGCAATCAACGCCTCGTCCGCGATCTCGATGCGGCGGCCGCCGAGTCCGCGTGGGTCTTCCAGCGCGCGGCGCAGTAGTTTGACGATGTCGGGCGCCTGCAGCGAGCGCAGCACGTAAACCCGTGCGCGGGAAAGCAGTGCGCTGACTACCTCGAACGAAGGGTTCTCCGTGGTGGCGCCGATGAAGATGAGCGTTCCATCTTCGACGTACGGCAGGAAAGTATCCTGCTGCGTCTTGTTGAAGCGATGCACTTCGTCGAGGAACAAGACACTGCGGCGGCCGCGTTCCGCGCGCACGGTGCGCGCCCGCTCGACGGCTTCACGGATGTCCTTGACGCCCGCCATGACGGCGGAGAGCTGCATGAATTCGGCTTCCGCCTGGCCGGCGATGAGGCGCGCGAGCGTCGTCTTGCCCGTGCCCGGCGGCCCCCAGAGGATCAACGAATGCAGCTGACCCTGCTCGAGCGAGCGGCGCAGTGGTTTGCCGGGACCGATGACCTGCTCCTGCCCGACGAACTCGTCGAGCGTGCGCGGCCGCATGCGGTCGGCGAGCGGACGCAATCCGTCGTCGGGACGCACCTCGCGCAGGAAGTCCGACTGGCCAGTCCCGGAACCCGACGGGCCGGCGCGCGGACTCATTCAGGCCACCTGCCGCCCTAACAAACGCGCCGCCCACTCGGGCCAGCGGGCGAGTCCGAGACGCGCGGCAAGCAGGCCGAGCAACGCTCCGACCGAGTTCGAAAAAACATCCTTGAGTTCGCCTTCGCGGCCCAATTTCATGAAGTACTGCGCGAACTCCACGCCGATGCCGAACAGCAGCAGGAATACGAAGATCTTCCACCAGCGCTGCCGCGGTACGAGTCCCGCGAAATAGACGGCGAGCGCCCCGTGACCGGCGAAATGACTCACGAGATCGCTGACCTGGAACGGTGTCGGCACACTCGCGTTCGGCGTCAGGCACAGGTACGTCGCGATCGCGACGAGCGCGAAACCCAGGATCCACCAGAACCGCTGCAGGGTCATGGCAGCGGCGTGCCGATCACGTCGGCCCCGGCGGGCGGCACGAACGTCACATCACTCTCGGCCACGGGCACATTGCGGGCGCTCACCCGAAAGTCGAGCTCGACTGTCTGGCCCAGCTTGTCCTTGAGCACCATGCGCTTGAGATCCGACTTCGCAAACCCGAGGCGGGCTTCACGAAAGTCCGCGTCCGGCTTGCGCGGTGTGACCAGCACCCAGTCGAGTCCGTCGCTGCGCCCCACGGATTTCACGATGAACATCTCGCGGATGTCGCCGTCGCCCGATAGCAGGCTCGCCGGCGTCGCGGTGAGTGCGCCCTGCGCCGGTTTCACCGAGACCTGCTCGAGGTCGCGATCGTAAAACCACAGGTTCTTGCCATCGGCGACCATGAGCTGGGGCGCGGCGCCCGCCGCGCTGCCGTCGGGCGTGATCTCCCAGCGAAAACGCCCGGGCCGCAGGATCAGCAACCTGCCGGTGGCCTTCTGCACCTGCCGGCCGTTCGCCTCGGTGACGGTCTGCGAAAACTCGGCGCGCAGCGTTTTCAGCTGGGCGAGGTAGTTGTCGAGCGGAGTCTGGCCTTGCGCCACTTGCGCGGCCGCCAGCGCCAGCAACAATCCCGCGAAACGAAGTGCCCGCATCAATCACCGCCGGGCGGTGCCGGCGCGAGGATCTCGCGGGAACCGTTCGGCTGAAGCGGACCGACGACGCCGGCCATCTCCATGCTCTCGAGCAACCGCGCGGCGCGGTTGTAGCCGATCTTGAGACGCCGCTGCACGTAGGAAATCGACGGCTTGCGTTCGGTGGTGACGATCTTCACCGCCTCGTCGTACAGCGCATCCTGCTCGCCGCCCGCATCGCCGCCTTCGGCGGCCGGCTCACCGGAGATTCCCGCGAGCGGCGCGCTCGGGCCTTCGAGCACGTCGTCAATGTAGTTAGGCGCACCGGATTTCTTGAGCGCCTCGACCACGCGATGCACTTCCGCATCCGAGACGAAGGCGCCGTGTACGCGCGTCGGCACCGACGTTCCCGCCGGCAGGTAGAGCATGTCGCCGTGACCGAGCAGCGACTCGGCGCCCATCTGGTCGAGGATGGTGCGCGAATCGACGCGCGCCGATACCTGGAACGCGATGCGCGTCGGAATGTTCGCCTTGATGAGGCCGGTGATGACGTCCACGGACGGGCGCTGCGTCGCCAACACGAGGTGAATGCCACTCGCGCGGGCCTTCTGCGCCAGCCTGGCGATCAACTCCTCGACCTTCTTGCCGACGATCATCATCATGTCGGCGAGTTCGTCGATGATCACGACGATGTACGGCAGTGGCACGAGGTCCTGGATCTTGCTCTGGTCGAGCGTTGGATCGTTCGCGGCCATCGCCGTCATCACCGGGTCGCGGATCGGCTTGCCGGCATCGATCGCGTCCTTCACCTTGCGGTTGAAGCCCGCGATGTTGCGCACACCGAGCGCCG
The DNA here is from genome assembly GCA_036677145.1 of Alcaligenaceae bacterium. Classification (GTDB taxonomy): domain Bacteria; phylum Pseudomonadota; class Gammaproteobacteria; order Steroidobacterales; family Steroidobacteraceae; genus CADEED01. The sequence continues at coordinate 81,816 of JAKFFF010000011.1, read as the reverse complement.
ACATCAGCTGATAACGCCGCTCCATTTCCGCGACGCACCAGCGCAACGCGTTCGCCGCGTGTTTCATGTCGGTGACGACCGGCGCGAGCAGATGCGGGATGCCCTCGTACACCGAAAGCTCCAGCATCTTCGGATCGATCATGATCAGCCGCACGTGTTCGGCAGTGCTCTTGTAGAGCAGCGACAGGATCATCGCGTTGATGGCCACGGACTTGCCGGAGCCGGTGGTGCCGGCGACCAGCAGGTGCGGCATCTTCGCCAGGTCCGCCGTCACCGGCGCGCCGCCGATGTCCTTGCCGAGCGCGAGCGCGAGCGGCGATGCCACGTCGTCGTACGACTTCGACTTGATGATTTCTCCGAGCGTGACGATCTCGCGCTTCTCGTTCGGGATCTCCAGACCCATGACCGATTTGCCGGGAATCACTTCCACGACGCGCACGCTGATCGCGGACAACGAGCGGGCGAGATCCTTCGAAAGACCGGTGATCTGACTCACCTTCACGCCCGGCGCCGGACGCATTTCGAAGCGCGTGACGACCGGACCCGGCTGCACGGCGACGACTTCCACTTCGACGCCAAAATCCTTGAGCTTGAGCTCGACCAGCCGCGACATCGCCTCGAGCGCTTCGGAGGAATATCCCGATTCGCGCACGGCCGGATCGTCGAGCAGTTTGAGCGGCGGCAATTCACCCGACTTCGGTGCGTCGAACATCGGCACCTGGCGTTCTTTTTCGACGCGCTCGCTCTTCTCGACCACGGGTGCCGGCGCTTCGATGCGCGGCTTCACACGCGTGGCGGTGCGTTGCACTTCGACCCGGGCCGCTTCGACGCGCGCCTTCTTCGCTTCGACGCCCACCGCGACGTCGCGCGCGACGCTGCGGCGCGCCTTGATCCACGCGATGCCGTTCCAGATCCCGGCGCCGATCCGGTCGACGATCGTCAGCCAGGACACTCCGAAAGCCAGCGACACGCCCGCCATCCACGCCGTGAGCATGAACATCGTGGCGCCGAGAAAATTGAGGTTCGACGCGAGACCGCTGCCGATGAACTGGCCAACGACACCGCCCGCACTCTGGCGCAACGGCTCGGCGCTCCAGTGCAGGGTCGCGAGTCCGCAGCTCGCGAACAACATGAGCATGAAGCCGCCGATGCGCACCGCGGTGTTGACCCGCGTCCGGCCTTCTTCATCCTCGCGTTGCCGGAACATCACGAAGCACGCGACCGCCAGCATGATCGGGAACAAGTAGGCGGGACGTCCGAACAGGAAGAACAACATGTCGGCGAGCCAGGCACCGAAGCGGCCGATGCGGTTCGCGACGTGTTCCGACCCACCCGTGTACGAGAACCCCGGGTCGTTCGGGTCATACGAAGCCAGCGCCACCAGCAGGACCAGCGCGATGGCTCCGATCGCCAGCACCGCGCTTTCACGCAGGCCACGCGACACGGCTGCCGTGAATCGCTTCGCGGGTTTGGTGCGGTCGTAGGTTGCTTCAGCCAATGTGGATGTCTCTCACTTCAGGAACGGCTCGCGTCAGGAATTGCGTCTATGTGATTGTATAGGCGGGCGTTTCGGCGCACCAATTTCAACTCATCAACGCCGGATGGGTCACTTTCCCGGCCTCGACGTTGATGCCGCGGACCAGGCCGGGATCATCCCGCCAGTCCCCGTCCGCCAGGCGCGCCGCGTACGAGGCAATCGCCGCCGACAGCGCCTGGGAAGATGTGCGCGGCACCGACCCCGGCATGTTCGTCACGCAGAAATGAGTCACGCCTTCCCAGGTGAATGTCGGCGCTTCCCAGGTCGTCGGCTTCGTCGTTTCGATGCAGCCGCCCTGGTCCACGCTGATATCGACGATGACGCTGCCGGCTTCCATCGCGCGGACCATGCCGGCCGACACGACATGCGGCGCCCGCGCACCGGTGATGAGCACGGCGCCCACTACCACGTCCGCGGCGCGCACCGCATCGGCGACATCCGACACGTGCGGATAAAGGCCGGTGACATTCGGCCCCAGCGCGCGCGCCGCCACGAGTTTGTCGCGATCCGTATCGAACACGGTGACCTCGGCGCCGAGTCCCGCGGCAATCAACGCGGAATTGCCACCGGCGACTCCGCCGCCGAGCACGACCACGCGACCGCGCTTCGCGGCGGGCACGCCGCCTAACAAGATTCCCTTGCCGCCCTGCGGGTGGTGCAGCAGTGTCGTCGCGTACTGCATCGAAAGCCGTCCGGCGATATCGCTCATCGGCGCGAGCAGTGGCAACCGGCCGGCGCGGTCTTCGACGGTTTCGAACGCAACGGCGGTGAGGCCGATGTCGCAGAGCCGCCGCGTGAGTTCGGGCAGCGCCGCGAGATGCAGGAAGCAGAACAGCAGATGATCCTTGCGCAAACGTTTGAGGTCGGGCTCGATCGGCTCCTTGACCTTCACGATCAACTGCGAACGCGAGAACAGTTCGTCCGCGTTCGGCAACACCGTCACGCCGACATCACGAAAAGTTTGGTCGCCATAACCGCTTTTTTCGCCGGCGCCGGTTTCGACGAACACGTCGTGTCCGCCGCGCACCAGATCGACGCAGGCCGCGGGAATGAGTCCGACTCGCCCCTCGCGGGGTTTCAGTTCACGAGGAATGCCAATACGCATGTGGTGTCCGTTAACATGTGGTTCGGTCGAAAGGCGGCGCGCTCCACCTGACCGGACATCAATGCAAGACCAAAAATGGGCAAACTTGCCACTCGAACTTGAAAGCGGCGCTCCGCGCGCAAATACCGGCTCAAACGCCACTTGAATGACCAAAATTATACATGACCACTTCTCGCCATAATTCGCTCATCATTCTCGGTTCCGGACCCGCGGGATACACGGCCGCGGTCTATGCCGCGCGCGCCAACCGCAAACCCCTGTTGATCACCGGGGTTGAGCAAGGCGGCCAGCTCATGACGACCACCGAGGTGGACAACTGGCCGGGAGACGCGCATGGGCTGATGGGCCCCGCGTTGATGGAACGCATGAAGGTTCACGCCGAGCGTTTCGCGACGGAAATCGTCAACGATCACATCCACACCGTGGATTTTTCGAAGCGCCCTTTCACGCTCACCGGCGACTACGGCTCATACACCTGTGATGCGCTCATCATCGCCACCGGCGCATCGGCCAAGTACCTCGGCATTCCGTCCGAGGAAAAATTCCGCGGCAAGGGTGTCTCCGCCTGCGCCACCTGCGATGGTTTCTTCTACAAAGGCCATCGCGTCGTGGTGGTCGGCGGCGGCAACACCGCGGTCGAGGAAGCACTCTATCTATCCAATCTCGCCAGCCACGTGACGGTCGTCCACCGGCGCGACAGATTCCGCGCGGAGAAAATCCTGCAGGATCGCCTGTTCGCGCTCGAGAAATCGGGCAAGGTCCGCATCGCGTGGAATCACACCGTCGACGAAATCGTCGGCGACGACAGCGGCGTGAATGGCGTGCACATCAAACCGACACAACACGGCGGAACGATCGAGACGCTGGACGTCACCGGCGCGTTCATCGCGATCGGCCACTCGCCGAATACGGGCATCTTCGCCGGGCAGCTCGACATGCGCGACGGCTACATCACCATCAAGAGCGGCACGGAAGGCTCCGCGACGGCCACCAGTGTTCCGGGTGTATTCGCCGCGGGCGACGTCGCGGATCATGTGTATCGCCAGGCAATCACTTCCGCCGGCTCCGGATGCATGGCGGCACTCGATGCGGACAAATATCTCGACCAGCATCACGGCCATTGATCCGGCCGCCTGGGACGCGCTCGAAACCGGCGGCGCGCCTTTCCTGCGTCATGCGTTCCTGGCCGGACTCGAATCCACGCATTGCGTCGGCGGCCGCACCGGCTGGATTCCGGCGCCGATAACCGTCCACGACGAACACGGACTCGCAGCGGCGGCTCCGGTCTTCATCAAGACGCATTCGATGGGCGAATTCGTGTTCGACTTTTCGTGGGCCCAGGCCTACGCCCAACACGGACTCGAGTACTACCCGAAGCTCGTCGTCGGTGTGCCGTTCACACCGGCCGCGGCGCCGCGTCTGCTGCTGCGCCCCGGGGTGGACGCCGGCGCGATGCGCAAGGCTCTGATCGCCGCGATCGAAGACGCCGCCAGCGCGCGCGAGTTGTCCTCCATCCATGGTCTGTTCGTCAGCGAGGATGACCGGCTCGCGTTGCGCGACGCCGGCTGGTTGTCGCGCTTCGACATCCAGTTCCACTGGAAGAACCAGGGATATCGCGACTACGAACATTTCCTCGAGGGATTCACGACCAAGTTCCGCAAGAACGCGCGGCGCGAGCGGCGGCGCGTCGCCGAAGCCGGCCTGAGCATCGACACGTTGTTAGGGCCCGAACTCGACCGGCAGGCGGTCGACGAAGTCTACGATCTGCATCGCGACACGTTTCTGCGGCACGGGCACGATCCCTACCTCACGCGCGAGTTCTTCCGACTTCTGCCGGCTGCGCTCGGCGAACAGTTCATGGTCAAACGCGCGCGCCGCGGCGACGAGACCGTCGCCGCGGCGGTGTTCTACTGGAGCAAGGCCGCCCTCTACGGCCGCTACTGGGGCGCCCGCGAGCAGTTCCACAGCCTGCATTTCGAGCTTTGTTATCACCAGGGGATCGACTTCTGCATCGACCGCGGCATCGAACGCTTCGAGCCCGGTACCCAGGGCGAACACAAGGTGAGTCGTGGCTTCGTTCCGCAACGGACCTGGTCCATGCACTGGATCGTGGACCCAAGGTTCCGCGCGGCCATCGGCGACTACCTGCGGCGCGAGGGCGCGCATGTGGACGATTACGCCCGCGAGATCGAACAACACGTGCCTTACCGCGACGCCCGGCGCGAGGCTCGTTCAAAATAGCGCTGTTGTGAACAAGACGATCACATGGCTGGCGCCCGAGGGTGACCGGGAATGGTTTCCCCCGCTCGACCAGGCGCTCGATGAACCGGAAGGCCTGCTCGCCGCGGGTGGCGATCTGTCACCAACCCGCCTGCTGGCGGCGTACCGCCGGGGCATCTTCCCCTGGTATTCGGCGGGTCAGCCGGTGCTGTGGTGGTCACCCAATCCCCGCGAGGTGCTGCTACCCGGGGAATTCAAATGTTCGCGTAGCCTTGCGAAAACATTGCGAAATCGCGGCTTCGAAGTCTCGTACGACCGCGCGTTCTCCGCAGTCGTGCAGGCCTGCGCCGCGCGCCGCGATAACTCCACCGGCACATGGATCACTCCCGAGATGCATACCGCGTACTGCGAGCTGCATACACGGGGAAATGCGCACAGCGTCGAGGTCCGGCTGGGCGGTGAGCTGGTCGGTGGCCTGTACGGGGTGCTCATGGGTCGCGTGTTTTTCGGCGAATCCATGTTCAGTCGCGAACGCGATGCATCGAAAGTGGCGCTCGCCTGGCTTGCGGAACGGGGGGTTGTTGCGGGGCTCACACTGATCGACTGCCAGCTACCTACCCCCCATTTGCGCTCCCTCGGCAGCAAGCCCGTGAGCCGGCGCGAATTCAGCGCGCTGGTTGCCGCCGCGGTTACCGGCCCTGACGTCCCGCTTTTCCCCACTCCGGATTAATTGCTCGCGTGTAGCGCTTTTCTGGCAGAATTCGCGGCCTTCAAGGTTGCCCCAGGTTCCGGATGTCGAAAGAAGATGCGATTCAGATGGAAGGCGAAGTCGTCGAGACTCTGCCTAACACTACTTTCCGGGTGAAGCTGAAGACGGGTCACGTCGTCACAGCCCACATCTCGGGAAAGATGCGCAAAAACTACATCCGCATCCTGACGGGCGACCAAGTCACCGTCGAAATGACTCCGTACGATCTTTCGAAGGGACGCATCGTCTACCGCGGGCGCTGACGCCCGCAGAAGTTAGTCCGGGACGAAGGTCCGATAGCGCCGGACGGTTCTCAATGCCGAGTCTCTAGCTCCTTTACGCAGGAGCGTGACATGGTTGCCGCCGGACCCGGTTCGCAGACTCCCTCTCCACCCGCACCTGGAAAAGACGGCTTCACGCTCTCCAACCTGACGGCGGGCAACTGGCTGGCAATCGCCCTGGTCATCGTGGCTGCCGCGTTCATCTTTCAGAATCGCGATACGGTCACGATCGACGTGTTCCACATCGGCATCCGGTTGCCGTTGTGGTTGAGCCTCAGTGTGATGTTCCTGGTCGGCTGGCTGAGCGGCCGCTTCTGGCGCCGCGGCGCTCGCGACAAGCCCTAGCAACGCCCTGCTAATGCAGGGCGGGCAGCGCCGGAACTTCGTTCGGGATCGTCTCGAGCTTGAGTTCCTTGCCGTCGGCGCTCACGCCGATCTTCACCGTGCCACCGTCGACGAGCTTGCCGAACAGCAATTCCTCGGCGAGCGGCCGTTTGATCTGCTCCTGCATGAGTCGCGCCATCGGCCGGGCACCCATCTTCGGGTCGTAGCCTTTCTCCGCGAGCCAGCGGCGTGCCGCGTCATCGAGCAGGATGCTGACGCCCTTCTTCTCGAGCTGCGCCTCGATCTCGACCAGTAGTTTGTCGACGACCCGTTCGATGACCGGCATGTCGAGCGGCGCGAACTGGATGATCGCGTCGATGCGATTGCGGAACTCGGGCGAGAACAGGCGCTTGATCGCCTCGGCGCCGTCGGAAACATTGTCCGACTGCACGAAGCCGATCGACGCCCGGTTCATTTCGAACGCGCCGGCATTCGTCGTCATCACGATGATGACGTGGCGGAAATCGGCCTTGCGTCCGTTGTTGTCGGTGAGCGTGCCGTGATCCATGACCTGCAGCAGCAGGTTGAAAACATCCGGATGCGCTTTTTCAACCTCGTCCAGCAACAACACGCAATGCGGATGTTTGGCGATTGCCTCGGTGAGCAATCCGCCCTGGTCGAAACCAACGTAACCCGGCGGCGCGCCGATCAGGCGCGACACCGTGTGGCGCTCCATGTATTCCGACATGTCGAAGCGGATGAACTCGATGCCCATCGCGATCGCGAGCTGGCGCGTGACCTCGGTCTTGCCGACACCCGTGGGGCCCGCGAACAGGAAACTGCCGACCGGCTTGCGCTGATCGCCGAGCCCCGAACGCGCCATCTTGATGGCCGCGCCCAATGATTCGATGGCCTTGTCCTGTCCGTAGATGACGAGTTTGAGATTTCGCTCGAGGTTGCGCAGCACTTCCTTGTCCGACTGCGACACGCTCTTCGCCGGGATGCGCGCCATGCGCGCCACCACGTCTTCGATGTGTTTGACCTCGACCGAAGCTTCACGCTCGTTGACCGGCTTCAGCCGCAGGCGCGCGCCGGCCTCGTCCACGACGTCGATCGCCTTGTCGGGCATGTGCCGTTCGTTGATGTGGCGCGCGGCAAGCTCGGCCGCGGCGCGAATCGCGTCATTCGTATAACCGACGCCATGGTGCTGCTCGAAGCGCGGCTTCAGGCCCATGAGTATGTCGATGGTCTCGGAGATCGACGGCTCGACCACGTCGATCTTCTGGAAGCGGCGCGCCAGCGCGTGATCCTTCTCGAAGATGCCACGGTATTCCTGGTACGTCGTCGATCCGATGCAGCGCAGCTCGCCGTTGGTGAGCACCGGCTTGATGAGGTTCGAGGCGTCCATGACGCCGCCCGACGCGGCGCCCGCGCCGATGACGGTGTGGATCTCGTCGATGAACAGGATCGCACCCGGCTGTTTCTTCAGCTCCGCGATCACACTCTTGAGACGCTTCTCGAAATCGCCGCGATACTTGGTGCCCGCGATCAGCGAGCCCATGTCGAGCGAGTAGATAGTGCAGTCGGACAGGACGTCGGGGACCTTGCCCTCGACGATCATGCGCGCGAGACCCTCGGCAATGGCCGTCTTGCCCACGCCCGCTTCGCCCACGTACAGCGGGTTGTTCTTGCGGCGGCGGCACAGGATTTCGATCGTGCGCTCGACTTCGAGCTGACGGCCGATCAGCGGATCGATCTTGCCGTCCTGCGCGAGCTGGTTGAGGTTGGTCGTGTATTTGTCGAGCGCGCTGCCACCGTCGGCCTCGCGCTCGCCTTCACCGGCGGCCTCTTCCTTGCCGGTTTTCTCCTCGGCAATCTTCGAGAGCCCGTGGGAGACGAAATTGACGACATCGAGCCGCGTGACTTCGGCGCGATTCAGCAGGTGCACGGCGTGACTCTGCTTCTCGCTGAAAATCGCGATGAGCACGTTGGCGACGCCGACTTCCTTCTTGCCGGAGGATTGGACGTGGAACACCGCGCGCTGCAGGACGCGCTGGAATCCCAGCGTGGGCTGCACCTCGCGGTCCTCGTCGGCCGGCAAGCGCGGAGTCGTGCGATCGAGATGATCGTTGAGCGCGTCCTTGAGCCGGTTCAGATCCGCGCCGCAGGCCCGCAGGATTTCTCGCACCTTCGGGGTATCGAGAATCGCCACCAGCAGGTGCTCAACGGTGAGGAACTCGTGACGGGCCTCACGTGCCTTGGCGAAAGCGTCGTTTAAACAGAATTCGAGCTCTTGCGATAACACCTTTGCAACCTCGCGGCCGTTAGATCACGTGCTTCAAGCCTCCTCGAGCGTGCACATCAACGGATGATGATGATCGCGCGCGTACGAGGTGACGAGTGCCACTTTCGTTTCGGCTATTTCGTATGTGAACACACCACAAATGCCTTTGCCCTGCGTATGTACCTCGAGCATGACGCGCGTCGCAGTCGTGCGGTCCATGCGGAAGAATCTCTCGAGAACGTCCACGACGAATTCCATGGGCGTGTAATCGTCGTTGAGCAGCACCACCTGATATAACGGCGGCTGCTTGATCTTGGGCTCGGCTTCTTCGACTGCGAGGCCCGCGCCCCCGTGGTCGGGGCGTTCAATTTCGGAGCTGGGCATTGGCGACCTTTATAGGGGTCGTCATCCGGCAACACAAGTGGACGGTCGAACCCGTCGCATTGCCAAGACAAAACAAGCGCTTGAGGGCGCCAAGGACCGAAACGTATCATCATGGAAATGGCTGCAAACATCTGGAACGCGAGCGCGGGTGCTGGGAGTGACTGGCGCTCCAGCCTGATCGCGCGCGCGCCCCAGATCGTGTCGTTCATCCTCGCTCTCGCATTGGCGGCCCAATTGGCACTGATTGTGGTCGGCATGAGCGGGCGCAGCCGTCAGACAGCGCCGTCAATCGTCGCCGCGGCTCCCGCCGCGCCACCCCTCGACATCGGCGCGCTCGTGAATGCACACCTCTTTGGAAATGCTGTCGTGCAGAACAATGGCGGCGATGGCGCCAATGCGCCTCCTTCCAGCATGCCGCTGGTCCTGGCCGGCGTACTCGCGACGGCGGATCCCAAGCAGGGAATGGCCATCATCGGAGAGAACGCGGCGTCCGCGAAGGTCGTGTCGGTCGGTCAACAGGTTCCGGGCGGGGCGCAGCTGCATTCTGTTTACAACGACCGTGCGGTGATCGATCGCGGCGGCGCCCTGGAGTCAGTCTTCCTGCCGCGCCGTTCCACGGCCATCGCCACGTCTCCGCCGCCGCCGATGCCAGGCGCAGCCGACAACGACGCCGCGCTCGACCGCATGCGTCAGCTGGTGAACGCCGACCCCGGTGTCATCGGCCAGGTCGTGCGCCCGCAACCAGTGTTCGCGGGCGGCAAGATGCGCGGCTTTCGCGTCTATCCAGGCGCCAACCGGCAGGCATTCGCGCGGTTGGGACTGCGCGCCGGCGACCTCGTAACGGCTATCAACGGCAGTCCGCTGGATGACCGGGACCGCGCCCAGGAGATTTTCGGTACCCTGAATTCCTCCACCGATGCCCGGGTAACGGTCACCCGCAATGGACGCCAACAGGAACTGGTGCTCAACATTGCACAAGTGGCGGCGGAAGCCGAGCAGCTAGGCAATGGCGGCGATGGCATGATCCCGGCTGAACAGCCGCAGGCCGAACCTCCGCCCGGGAACGATTGAGCCAAGGTCCATGAACAACAAAAAGACAGACAACTCTTGCCAGGGGAACCCGGTGCTCCGCCCGAAGATCCGCTCACTCCGCGCCAGCCTGCTCGTCCTGCTGATCGCATTCACCGCAACCGGCATGGTCGGCGCGCAGCAACTCAATGGCCAGCGCATCACGCCTAACTTCCGCGACGTCGAGATCGGCCAGGTCATCGACGCAGTCGCGCAGGTCACCGGCAAGACCATCATCCCGGACCCGCGGGTGCGCGCGCAGGTGACGATGCTGTCGCAGACGCCGATGACTCCGGGCGCCTTCTACGAAGCCTTCCTCGCGCTGTTGCAGGTGCACCAGTTCGTCGCGGTGGAATCCGGCAATGTCATCCGCATCGTGCCGGACGCGAACGCGCGCCAGCTCGTCAACAAGGATCTGCCCGACCGGGTGAGCGGCGGTTCCGAAGAACTGGTGACGCAGGTCGTCGCGGTCAAGAACGTCAATGCCGCGCAGCTCGTGCCGATGCTGCGGCCACTGCAGCCGCAGTCCGCGCACCTCGCCGCCTATCCATCGAGCAACATCCTCATCATTTCGGATCGCGCCAGCAACGTGAACCGGATCATGCGCATCATCGCGCGCATCGATCAGGCTGGCGACAGCGACGTCGACATCATCAACCTGCAGCACGCCACGGCGGCCGAGGTCGTGCGCGTCGTGAACACATTCTTCACGCAACAGCCCGGAGGCGCGGAAGGCGCCGGCGGCTCGCCGGCCCGTGTAATCGCCGACGACCGTTCGAACAGCGTGCTGGTCGGCGGCGAAAAATCGCTGCGGCTGCGCATCAAGACTCTCATCGCCCATCTCGACACGCCGCTCGAAAGCGGCGGCGATACGCAGGTGCGTTACCTGCAGTTCGCCGACGCCGAGAAGATGGCGGCCAAACTCAAGGAACAGATCAGCGCCACCGTCGCCATCGCCACCGGCGCACCCGCGGCAGGTGCTGGAGCAGCGTCCTCGGTCGCGGCCAGCGCGGATCGCTCGACCACGATCTGGGCGGAACCTGAAACCAACTCGCTCGTCATCACGGCGCCCGCCAAGGTGATGCGTTCGCTCATGGCCGTGGTCGACAAGCTCGACATCCGCCGCGCGCAGGTGCTGGTCGAGGCCATCATCGTCGACGTGCAGGTGAAGAAATCCGCCGAGCTCGGCGTGAACTGGGCGGTGTGGTCCGAGGACAGCAGCAACCTGCCCATCGGCACATTCCAGCAGCCGGTCGGCGGCGTGAATCTCGCGCAGCTCGCGCGCGCGGTCGACGACCCCTCCACTGCCCCGCAGGCGCTCGGCACCGGCACCACTTTCGGTATCGGCCGAATCGCCGCCACGGGCGTGAATTTCGCGGCAATGATCCGGGCCTTGCAGGGTGACTCGAACACCAACCTGATCGGCACACCGTCCGCGGTCACGATGGACAACCAGGAAGCCGAGCTCAAGGTGGCGCAGGAAGTGCCGTTCATCACCGGCCAGTACACCAACACCACCGGCAGCACCGCGGGCGAAGTCAATCCGTTCACGACCGTGCAGCGCCAGGAAGTCGGCACGATTCTCAAGATCACCCCGCAGGTGAACGAAGGCGGCGCGCTGGTGCAGCTCAAGATCGAGATCGAAAGCTCCGCGTTGTCGGGCACCACCGGCGACGTCGGCAGCGCCATCACGAACAAGCGTTCCATCAACACCAACGTGCTGATCGAGGACGGCGGCATCGTCGTGCTCGGCGGACTCATCCAGGAAGGCGACACGCGCGGCGAACAACGCGTGCCGTATCTCGGCCGCATTCCGATCCTCGGCGCGCTGTTCAAGACGCGCAGTCGCACCGCCGAAAAGACCAATCTCATGGTCTTCATCCGGCCGAAGATCCTGCGCGACGGTCTCGCCACCGCGATCGCGACCGACGCGAAGTACAACTACATCCGCCGGGAACAGGAACGGTCGGGCCGGCCGAAATCCGAGCTGCTGCCGCTGATTCCGTTCACCAAGGAACCGAGGCTGCCGCCGCTTCCGCCGCCGCTCGAGCAGGCTGCGCCCGCGACGCCGCCGATTTCGGATGCGCCGGCGCCGCAGCAGCCGGCGCCGGTCACACCACCGCCACAACAGCCGCCGCAATGAACGCAGCCATCGCGCCCGAGGTCACTCGCCCGCAGCGCGTCGGCTTCGCGTTCGCCAAGCGCCACGGCATTCTCGTGCAGCGCGTACATGACGGCATCGCCGAGTGCGTGGTCCGCGCCGACGCCGCTCCGCGCGCGATCGCCGAAGTGCGCCGCTACATGGGAATTCCCGTGCGCCTCGAGAGAGTCGAAGACGCCTATTTCGACTCGCTGCTGCGGCAGGCCTACGAAGCCGGCAACGACGCGATGGAGGCGGCTTCGGGCGTCGAGGAATCCACCGACCTCGCGCATCTCGCCCAGGATCTGCCCGAACAGGCCGACCTGCTCGAAAGCGAGGACGACGCACCGATCATCCGGCTCATCAATGCCGTGTTGACCCAGGCGGTAAAGGAAAACGCGTCGGACATCCACATCGAGCCCTTCGAGAACCGTCTGGTCATCCGCTTCCGCGTAGACGGTGTGCTGCGCGAGGTCCTGCAGAGCCGGCGCGCCGTCGCGCCGCTCGTGGTGTCGCGTATCAAGGTCATGTCGAAACTCGACATCGCCGAGAAGCGCCTGCCGCAGGACGGCCGCATCAGCCTCAGGATCGCGGGCCGCTCGGTCGACGTGCGCGTCTCGACGATTCCGTCGGGGCACGGCGAACGCGTCGTGATGCGTATCCTCGACAAGCAGGCGGGCCGACTGAATCTGTCGGCGCTGGGCATGGATCCGAAGACGGAACACATGATCGGCGAGTTGTTCCGCAAACCGCACGGCATCATTCTCGTGACGGGTCCGACAGGTTCAGGCAAGACCACGACGCTGTATGCCGGTCTCGAGCACCTGAACGACAACACCCAGAACATCATGACGGTCGAAGATCCGATCGAGTACTACATCGACGGCATCGGCCAGACCCAGGTGAATACCAAGGTGGAGATGACCTTCGCGCGCGGGTTGCGCGCCATCCTGCGTCAGGATCCAGACGTGGTGATGGTCGGCGAAATCCGCGACCTCGAAACCGCGCAGATCGCCGTGCAGGCCTCCCTCACCGGTCACCTCGTGCTCTCCACCCTCCACACCAATACCGCTGTGGGCGCGCTCACGCGCCTGCGCGATATGGGCATCGAACCCTTCCTGCTGTCCTCGTCGCTCATCGGCGTGATTGCGCAGCGCCTGGTGCGCACCCTCAACCCCGATACGAAGCAGGCCTTCGAGGCCGGCGAATACGAGCGCCGTTTGCTCGGATTGAGGCCGGACGAACCCTCACCCACTTTGTATCGCGCGAGCCCCGGACCCGGGGGCTTTCGCGGCCGCACCGGCATCTACGAACTGGTGGTGGTCGACGACCAGATGCGCACCATGATTCACGACGAAGCGGCCGAACACGAACTCGAGAAATATGCGCGCACGATGACCCCATCGATTCGCGATGATGGGCTCGACAAGGTGCTGCGCGGCGAAACCACCATCGAAGAAGTCCTGCGCGTCACGCGCGAGGATTGATCCGGCTCCGGCGAAACCTCCATGGGTGCCTTCGAATACACCGCGCTCGACAGCGCCGGCCGCGAACAGAATGGCGTCGTCGAAGGCGACACCGTCAAACACGTCCGGCAGATCCTGCGTGAAAAGCAGCTCCTGCCGGTCACGGTCGCCGAAGTCAAACATGGTGAGGCGAAGCGCGATCGAGGCTTCACCGTGCGCCGCCGCATCTCCGCCGGCGACCTGTCGCTGCTCACCCGGCAGCTGGCGACGCTGGTAAAGGCCGGCTTGCCGCTCGAAGAGGCGTTACTCGCCGTATCCCAGCAGTCCGAGAAGCCGCGTGTGCAGAGCATCATGCTCGGCGTGCGCGCGAAGGTCATGGAAGGCCATACGCTGGCCGACGGTCTCGGCGAATTTCCGAAGGTATTCCCGGAGATCTATCGATCCACCGTCTCCGCGGGCGAAAGCTCCGGCCGGCTCGACGGCGTGCTCGAGCGGCTGGCCGACTACACCGAAAACCGCGAGGTCACGCGCCAGAAAGTGCTCGGCGCGATGCTCTACCCGATCGTGCTGTCGGTCATCTGCCTGGGCATCGTCACCGGCATGATGGTGTACGTCGTGCCGAAGGTCATCGAGGTGTTCGAGTCCAGCAAGGGAAAGTTGCCGCTTGCCACGCAGGTGCTGATCGCCGTCAGCGAATTCCTGCGCAATTGGGGTATTTATCTTGCGATCGCCATAGTCCTGGGCATCGTAGGATTCATCTACTGGCTCAAGAATCCGGATAACCGCCGGCGCTTCCATCGATTCCAGTTGCGGCTGCCGCTGTTCGGCCGGCTCGTGCGCGGGTTCAATACCGCCCGCTTCACGCGCACGTTCAGCATCCTGACGGCCAGCGCCGTGCCGGTCCTCGAGGCCATGCGCATCGCAGGCGAAGTCGTGACCAATCTACCCATGCGCGATGCCGTCGCCGCGGCGGCGGCCCGGGTGCGCGAGGGCGCTCCTATCGGCCGGTCGCTCGCCTCCAGCAAGCTGTTCCCGCCGATGACCGTGCACCTCATCTCATCCGGCGAGTCGAGCGGCGAGCTGGATTCGATGCTCGACCGTGCCGCTACGAACCAGGAACGCGAGCTCGATTCGATGATGGGAGCGCTGGTCGGCCTGCTCGGACCACTTCTCATTGTTGTGATGGGCCTCTTCGTCATGGGCATCGTTTTTGCAATGCTCATGCCGATCTTCGAGATGAACAATCTCATCCGTTAGCAATTCGTCGATTAGCCCCATTGCATGACGACTGCTCTCGTCTTATAACGCGCTCATCTTAGGCGCGCCGTTACGACGATGAACGAAAAGCCCGAGTCAGAAGAGTTCGACGAAGACGAAGAAGAGACTGCGTTCGAGGCAACGAGCGAAGTCGATTTCGATCGTCTCGCAAAAGATCTCGATGCCGCGAAGAAACGCGGGCAGAAGCAGGGTGATCCCGCCTGGCGTCAGCTCGAGCGCCGGCTCGAAGACAAGACCACCGCGGAGCTCACGAGCGATTTCGATGACTACAACATCGATGACGACTCGACCGCCGTGCGGAACATGAACCGGCCGAAGCTGTAGTGTTCCCAGGGGCTGCTGTTCTCAGGGGCTGCGCCCCACTGTTGAACGCCGCCAAAGCGCGGCGTCCGTGAGTTGATTACCGGAAGTCGCGTGAGTGGGTAATTAAGGAACCGAGCAGCGGCGTGCGGTCGACGAGTTTGTTCGCCACCACGTGCGTGACGAGCCCTTCCCTTTGCAATTTGCCGTGCACCTCCAGCAGCCTGGAGCCGTTCGCGATGCGCCGGGCGCGCTCCCAGACGCGCTCCCACACGATGAGATTCACGTAGCCGGTCTCGTCCTCGAGCGTGATGAACATGACCCCGCCCGCGCTCTGCGGGCGCTGGCGGGCCGTGACGATGCCCGCTACCCGTACCGGGCGTCCGTCCGGCAGATCGCCCAGCGACTTCGACGTGACGATGCTCGACGCATCCAGCAGTTCACGCAGCAGCGCGAGCGGATGGCGGCCGAGCGTGAGCCCCGCTGAGCGGTAATCCGCTGCGATGTTCTGTCCCTCGGTCGGGGGCGTGAGCAGCGGCGTACCCTCGGGCGACTGTGGAACGGGCGCGAGCGGCAGCTCCTGTTCGCTGCCGGCCACCTGCCAGAAGGTGAGATGACGGTTGCCGGAAAGCGCGCGTAACGCGGCGGCGTCGGCGAGCGCCTCGAGTTCGCGGCGCCCGAGCTGTGCGCGCAGCGTGAGGTCCTGCACGCTCGCGAACGGCGCCTCCGCGCGCGCGGCCATGATGCGCAGCGCCGCCTCCTCGCCCAGGCCCTTCACCATGCGCATGCCGAGCCGCAACGCCGGTTCGTCATCGGGGCGCCGTTCGAGCGTGCAATCCCAGTCGCTGTTGCAGACACAGATGGGGCGCACTTCGACACCGTGACCGCTCGCATCGCGCACGAGCTGCGCCGGCGCATAGAAACCCATGGGCTGGCTGTTGATCAGCGCGCAGGTGAACGCGGCCGGTTCGTAACACTTCAGCCACGCCGAGCTGTAGACGAGCAGCGCGAAACTCGCCGCGTGTGATTCCGGAAAACCGTATTCGCCGAAGCCCTGGATCTGGCTGAAGATCGCCTGCGCGAATTCCTCGGGATAATCGCGCGCGCGCATGCCTTCGATGAGCCGCTGCTCGAAATGCCCGAGGCCGCCGCGCCGTTTCCACGCCGCCATGCTGCGGCGGAGCTGGTCCGCCTCGCCGGGCGTGAACCCGGCCGCGACGATCGCGATCTGCATGACCTGTTCCTGGAAGATAGGCACCCCGAGCGTGCGCGACAACACGCCCTTCACCGCCTCGCTCGGATAGGTGACCGGCTCGAGGCCCTGACGGCGGCGTAGATAGGGATGCACCATGCCGCCCTGGATGGGACCGGGGCGCACGATCGCCACCTCGATGACGAGATCGTAGAACTCGCGCGGTTTCAAGCGCGGCAACATCGACATCTGCGCCCGCGACTCGACCTGGAACACGCCGATCGTGTCGGCGCGCGAGATCATTTCGTAAACGCGCGCGTCCTCCTTCGGAACGTCCGCGAGCGTGAAGGATTTGCCGCGGAACTCACTCACGAGCGCGAGCCCGCGGCGCAACGCCGAGAGCATCCCGAGGCCCAGCACGTCGACCTTGAGCAATCCCAGGTCATCGAGGTCGTCCTTGTCCCATTCGATGACGGTGCGGTCTTCCATCGCGGCGTTTTCGATGGGCACCAGCTCCTCGAGCAGTCCCTGCGATATCACGAAGCCGCCCACGTGCTGGGAAAGATGCCGCGGAAATCCGAGCAGCTGGCCGGCGAGATCCATCAGTAGTTTGAGCTGCGGATTGCCCGGCTCGAACCCCGCCTCGCGTACCCGCTCCTCATCGACCGAGTTGTCCCACCATTGCATGGCGCCCGCGAGGCGCTCGGCCTGCACCGCATCGAAACCGATCGCCCTGGCCATGTCGCGCAGCGCGCTGCGCGGGCGATAACAGATGACGGTGGCGGTGAGCGCGCATCGGGAGCGGCCATATTTTCGGTAGACGTACTGGATCACTTCCTCGCGCCGCTCGTGCTCGAAATCGATGTCGATGTCGGGCGGCTCGTTGCGCTCGCGCGAGATGAACCGTTCCATGAGCAACTCACCGCGCGAGGGATCGACCTCCGTCACGCCGAGCGAATAACACACCACGGAATTGGCGGCCGAGCCGCGCCCCTGGCAGAGAATGCTGAGCCGGCGCGCCTCGTTGACGATGTCGTGCACCGTGAGGAAATAGGACTCGTATTTCAGCTCGCCGATGAGCGCGAGTTCGTAGTCGATCTTGGCCCGCATGTTTTCCGGGATGCCGTCCGGCCAACGCTTGCGCGCCCCGGCCGCGGTGAGCTTGCGCAGGTGCGAGGCCGGCGTTTCGCCCTCGGGTACGAGCTCGCGCGGATATTCGTAGCGCAGCTCGTCGAGCGAAAAATTCGCGAGCGCGGCGATCCGCACCGTTTCGGCGAGCAGTTCGGGTGGATAGAGCCTGGCGAGCCGCGCGCGCTCACGCAGGTGCCGTTCGCCGTTCGGCAGCAACCGCTGGCCGGCTTCCGCGAGCGTGACGCCATGACGCACCGCCGTGAGCGCATCCTGCAGGCGCCGGCGCTCGCGCACGTGCATGTGCACGTCGCCCGCCGCGGTCAATGGAAGATCGAGCGCGGCGCCGAGCTCACGGCACGCGGCGAGCCGTGGGCGATCGCGTCCGTCGCGCATGAGTTCCACCGCGATCCACGCGCGGCGCGCGAAATGCGCGCGCAGCCACTCGCCCTGCGACGCCGCATCCGGTATGGGCGCATCGTCCGGGCCGCGCGCCAACGCGTCTTCGCGGAACAGCGACGGCAGCCACAATGCGAGCGTGCCCTCACCCACGGTTTCACCCGGCTTAGGCTCGGCGCCATCGGCCACGAATTCCTCGACGTCGGCGCGCGCGAGCGAGTAACTGCCCTTCTGCGCCTTGCGCCGGCCGCGCGTGATGAGCCGCGACAACCGCCCGTACCCCGCGCGGTTGCGCGCGATGAGAACCATCCGCAGGCCGCAGTCGAGCGTGAATTCCGCGCCGATGAGTAGTTTGATGCCGCCGTGTTTCTTCGCGGCCGAATGCGCGCGCACCACACCCGCCAGCGAACACTCGTCGGTGATCGCGAGCGCCACGTAACCGAGCTCTTTCGCGCAGGCGATGAGTTCCTCCGCGTGCGACGCGCCGCGCAGGAACGAGAAGTTGCTGAGACAGTGCAACTCGGCGTATGGGGGCTCCGCTTTCATCCGAAGATCCCGTGCAGGAACCACTCGCGCGTAGCCGCGTTTTCGCCCTGGCAATAGATCCACAGCCGCGCGCCGCGGCCATCGCGCGCCACGTAGTAGTCCCGCATCACATCCGCCCCATCCCACCACCCGCTCTCGATGCGCTCCGGGCCGCCGAGGATCTCGAGCGCGCCGCGATACAGCGGCCGGCCGCGGCGCGCAGCGAGCAGCTGCGGCGTCTGCAGCAACCACAGCGGACGGTGAAAGAAAAAAAGCGGGACAGCTTTATTCATCGATGATGAAGCGCCCCCGGATGCCGGGTTCCCTTTATCGTCGATAAACAGATCTGTCCCCCGTTTCGCGCGCCAGGCGTTTTCCGGGCGGTGCTCGGGCACGTGACACAGCCCGTATACGGCATTCATGCCGAGCCGCGCGCGGAGTTGTTCGACGAGTGCCGGCATTTCCCCCGCGCCCGCATGACCGCGCTCGCCCGGGGACCACAGCGACCGGCTGACGCTCGCGCGCGTGGTGAGCGGGCCGCTGCGCAATTCGCAACGGCGCACGGGCTCGGGCAACGCGATCGACGCCAGGCGCTCCCGCAACAGCGCTGTCAACCGTCCGGCATCCGCCTCGGGTGCGGCGAGCCGCAGCGTGCAGACAGTGGGCGCGGCGCGGTAATGGTGGAACCGGCATTGCAGCGCGGTGATGCCACGCTGGCGCGCGCGCAGAAAATCCTCGAGTTCGGCGATCAGCGGCGCGAGCGCCTGCAGGATGCGTTCGTGATCCGTGATCTCGTGATCGAGATCGAGTTGCCCGCGATAACGCTCGCGGCGCGCGACCCGGCGGCGCGGTTCGGCACGCCGGCCCAGCAGCCGGTCGAGATCCGCGAGCTGCGTGGGGCCGAAGCGCTTCGCGAATCCCGCGCGTGGCAAACGCATGAGCTCACCCAGCGTGCGCACACCCATCGCCGCGAGGCGCGCGTTTTCTTCGTCGGGCCAGCGCAGCACTTCGAGCGGCAGCGGCTTGAGCCGCGCGGGCAACTGGCGCGAATCGGTGATGAAACAGCGCGCACCCGCGCGCGCGGCCGCGAGCGCCGCGAGCGCCGTCGGCGCGAGCGTGAACCGCGGTTGCACCTGTGCCTGCATCAGCACCGGATGCGCAAGACACGCCGCGCGCAACCGGCGGCACAACTCGCGCAAGCCGCCAAACAGCCGGATGCTGGGTTTGATTTCCAGCAACAACCCATCGGGAGCCTCGAGCGACACGAGTGGCGTGAACTCCGCCGCGACGGCCGCCAGGTGCTGCATGAGCTCCTGCTCGCGCGTCACATTGCGCGCCTGCGCATCGATGTGCGGCGCGGCGGCCAGCGCCGCGCCGAGCGTCATGCCCGGCCGCACTCCCGCGGCCTGGGCTTGGGGGTCCGCAGCGACGATGCGCCGGTTGTGATCGTCGGGATCGATGACGACCAGCGGCGCGGCGCGTGCGGGCGAACGCAGCGCGGCGAGCGGCAACTGCGACACGTGTGCGGCGATCCACAACTCGCGCGGCTCCAGCGCGAGTGCAGCCTGATTGTCTTCGGGTCCCGGCCCCCGGGGCGGAGGCGACGCCGGCCGCACCCGTAAAACGGACGGCGTCTTCTTCGGCCCCGGGTCGGGAAAAACCAGCCTGTATGCGCGGGGGTGCATGCAACCCCCTTCACGCCGCGGCCGCGGCCCACATGAGTTCAATGGGCTCGCGACTGCCGCCACGGCTCTTGAGCAGACTCACCCGTGCTCCGTGTACGCCCGGCCGCGCGAGCGGTTCGAGCATCACGCGCAACATGGCCGGCGAGGCTTCATGCGCGAATCGCTGGCTGCGGTACAACACGCCGAGCGTGCGTCCCTGCTCGGCCGCAAGCTGCAGGCGACGGATGGCGCGCGCGGAAGCGCGCGGCAGCCATGCGAGCGCCGCCTCGCAGGCGCCCGAGCGCAATGCCTGTTCGTGCGCCCACAGCGGCAGATGCGTGCGCACGACGAGGATGCGGTCGAGCGTGACGCCATGAGTCGCGAGCGCCGGCGCGAAGGGCTCGTGCGGCGGGCAGATCCATGTGCACCAGCGCGCGGGCATCATCCGCGACAGGGTGGCAAGCGCGGGCAGGAGTAGATAGAGCTCGCCGACGCCTAGCTCCGGCGTGAGAATTTCTACGAGACCATGACGCGGCCAGCCTCCGCCCGGAAGGCCTGCATCGAGCGCGGGGAATCCGGTGGGCAGCGTTTCCAGCGCGGCGCGACTGCGCCCGCGCCACACCGACGGGTGGGCGAGCAACTCTTGCAGTTGCTTGTCGTGTGTGACTGACATGAAAGATGCGGCGGGTTCAACCCCTCCATTTCAACCCGTTGCCTTGAGCCGTGCCTGCTCGGGAAGGGAATAAAGGAAATCGTAGAAATGCTGGCCGTCGATGATGTTGACGCTGAGCGTGCCCGTAAGGCCCGCCAGCTCACCGGTGCCCGAATCGGGCACGACCATGATCGACAGCGTGGGTACGCCGCGATTCATGCTGCCCGAGTGTTGCAGCACGAAACTGCCTTTACGTCCCGCGAGCTCGCCCGTGACCTGATCGATGGCCACGTAGGCCGCGGAACCTTTCATGGCGGTGCCGGCCGACAACATCTGTCCACGCGCGGAAGCGGAAAGATCGCCGCTGAATTTCTTGAGAAGCAGCTTTCGCCCCAGCAATGCATCACCGGACACTTCCGTGTTCGGCAGCGGCTGCAGACTGACCTCGAAACTGCCCATGGCGCGGTTCATTGCACGGAACCTGCGTTTGAAGGAGTGGGTTTGAAATGCGGGTTTTCGATGATGCCGAGCACGTTGCCGAAAGGATCGAGCACGTCGGCCATACGAATCCCCTCGCCCACGTCCTGGATCTCGGTGCGCGGCACGGCGCCGAGTTCGAGCAGCCGCGCATGCGCGGCGGCGATGTCCTTCACGCCCCAGTAAGCGCCGACCACGGTCCTGGCGTCCGGACCACCATCGGGCGTGAGACCCAGCTCGAAGCCGCCGACATTGAAGCCCACGTAGAACGGCTGGTCGAAATACGGCGCGGCGCCCAGCACTCGCGTGTACCAGAGCTTGCCCTCGGTGATATCCGGGGTGTGGTAAATGGCGGTACGCAACCCTAACAACATGACGGTGCCCTGGAGGAGTTATCGGAAACGACGACGGATCACGACAGAGCTTTGCCTCTGCGAAGCACTCCGACCACCACGCCTTCGATGATGAGCGGGTCTTCCTTGATGTTGACCTTGATGGGTTCGAAGTCCGCGTTCTCGGGCAGCAGCCACACGACCGGGCCTTCCTGTTTGTAGCGTTTGACCGTGACCTCGTTTTCGAGACGCGCCACGATGATCTGCCGGTTGCGCACCTCGGGCGTACGATGCACGGCCACCAGGTCGCCATCGAGAATGCCGGCATCCTTCATCGACATGCCGACGACCTTCAGCAGGTAATGCGGCTTGGGCTGGAAGATCGAAGGATCGATGTCGAGGCGCGCTTCGATGTTCTCTTCGGCGAGAATGGGACGACCCGCGGCGACGCGGCCGATGAGGGGCAGCCCGAGCTGCTCGCGCATGGTGTCCATGAGCTTGATGCCGCGCGAAGCGCCCGGCACGAGCGAAATGACGCCCTTGCGCGCCAGTGCACGCAGGTGTTCTTCGGCGGCGTTGGGAGACTTGAACCCGAGTTCGCCGGCGATCTCCGCACGGGTGGGCGGCATGCCGGTTTCGTTAATTTGGCGCTGGATGAGGCGCAGGATTTCGGTTTGGCGCGGTGTGAGATCGGACATGGCGGATTCCCTTTAAAGAAGGATCGTTCAAAAGATCCGGGGCTGAGGATTTGTACACTGTGAATTCATACAGGTCAAGCACGAAAACCCGCTTCGATGTGGTCGTCATTGGCGGTGGCCACAACGGCCTCACCTGCGCCTGCTACCTGGCCCGGCAGGGCCTCTCCGTGGGCGTATTCGAGCGCCGCGGCATCCTGGGCGGGGCCGCCGTGACCGAGGAGTTCCACCCCGGTTTCCGCAACTCCACCGCCAGCTACACGGTGAGCCTGCTCAACCCCAAGGTGATTCGCGACCTGCGACTGGCCGAACACGGGCTCAAGGTGCTCGAGCGGCCCATGCAGAACTTCCTGCCCCTGCCCGACGGCCGCGCGTTGACCGCCGGTCCGGATAGCGCGCGCACGCTCGCGGCGGTGCGCGGGTTCTCGCCGCGCGACGCGGACCGTCTGCCCGCCTACTACAAGATGCTCGACGCGGCGGTCGAAGTGCTGCGCGCGCAACTGCTCGAAACGCCGCCGGCGGATCCACGCCGTCTGCGCGACCTGTGGAGCACGCTGCAGCTCGGCCGCCATTTCCGCAAGTTGCCGGCCGCGGTGCAGCGCGACATCCACGAACTGTTCACGCGCAGCGCCGGCGACTTGTTAGATCACTGGTTCGAGACCGACGCGGTAAAGGCACTCTTCGGATTCGACGCGGTGGTCGGAAACTATGCGAGTCCGTACACGCCGGGCAGCGGCTACGTCCTGCTGCATCACGTCTTCGGCGAGGTGAATGGCAAGTCCGGCGTGTGGGGACATGCGATCGGCGGCATGGGTGCGATCACGCAGGCGATGGCCGCGGAAGCGCGCCGCCTCGGAGTGCACCTGGAAACCGACGCGCCCGTCAAACGCATCGTGACGCGCGGTGTCATCGCCACCGGCATCGAGCTCGAAGACGGACGCGTCATCGAAGGCAACACCTTCGCGGCGAACCTCGGACCAAAGCCGCTCTACCTGAAACTGCTCGCCGACGCGGATCTGCCCGAGGAATTCCGGGGACGCATCGAGCGGCTGCGTGTGGGCTCCGCGACGTTCCGCATGAACGTCGCACTTTCGGCATTGCCAAAATTCGCGGCCGCGCCGTCCAACGACAACGGCGCGCACCTCGGTTCCGGAATCATTCTCGCTCCTTCGCTCGGCTACATGGACCGCGCGTTCGCGGAAGCGCGCATCGACGGCATGTCACGGCGACCCATCGTGGAGATGCTGATTCCCTCGACGCTCGACGATTCCCTCGCGCCGCGGGGCGCTCACGTCGCCTCGTTATTCTGTCAGCATTTCTCCTACAACTTGCCGGACGGCCGCGACTGGCGTCAGGAAAAAACGCGCGCGATCGACCTGATATTCGACGTCATCGAAGAATACGCGCCCGGTTTCCGCTCGCTCGTGGTCGGACACTCGAGTTTGAGCCCGCTGGATCTCGAAGAAAAACTCGGCCTAGCTGGCGGCGACATCTTTCACGGCGCGTTAGGACTCGATCAATTGTGGGCCGCGCGCCCGATGTTAGGTTACGGTGACTATCGCACTCCGCTGAAAAATCTGTACTTGTGCGGCTCGGGCGCACATCCGGGCGGCGGAGTCACTGGAATTCCGGGACACAACGCGGCGCGAGAAATGCTGCGCGATGGCCTGTCAACTCGTGTTAGCAGCTAATATCTGACCACTCTCGTTGTCGCCACAGGCCGACAGAAATCAAATTTCAGTTGCAAACAACTCGCGAATTTGTTGCCATTGCGCCCGCCTAATATTCTCTATCTTCACCACATCGCAGTTGTTTGCATGTTGCGCGAAGTTGGGACTTGCTCAACCACCAATAAGGGGATTGATCGTTATGAAGAGTGCGCTTATCAAGGTTGCTGCCGTTGCAGCGTTCACCGTGTTGGCTGGCTGCCAGGATCTGAAGCCTCTGCAAGCCGACGTCGACAACCTCAAACAGCAAGTTAGCCGCCTGACCGCGGACCTCGCTTCCACCAAGAGTGCGGCCGATGCAGCGAATGCGGCTGCGCAGTCGGCGTCGTCCACTGCCAGTGGCGCGCAGACCGCCGCCAACCAGGCGCTGGCCGCCGCGCAGGCTTCGCAGTCCTGCTGCGATGCGACCAACGAGAAGATCGACCGGATGTTCCGTCGCTCGATCTCGAAGTAATAGCTGTTCTTCAGCTGTGATGAAAACGCCGCGCCCCGAAAGAAGGGCGCGGCGTTTTTTTTGATTACGGGCGCCGCTTCGGCGCCGTGAAATTCGGCGCGTGAGCGCCTTGTCTCAACGCACGCCGCGCAAGTACCGCGCAGGCTTGGCGGGCTCGGCGGCCGGTGCAGTGGCCGGCGCGGACGCCGGCGCCATTACTCTCGCGGCGACCACCGCGGGCACCCCCTGCCCGGTATCCCGCAACCACTCCTGCGCGAGGCCGATCAGTTTCTGATCACCGCTCGCGAGCGCGCCATCGATCACCTGCCGTTCGAGCGCCGCGTCCTTGAGAAACTGCGCGAGTTCGAAACGCTGGCCGAAGGCCGCCAGGTATGCATGCCACAACGCCGTTGCGCGCCGCAGTCTCTCGCCCGTGCTGTTCATGACACTCATCGATGACTACTCGACGCTTTCGCCGTGCGTGCTGACGTCGAGGCCCGCGGCCTCGGCTTCCTCGCTGACGCGCAGACCGATGGTCACCGAAATGAGCATGAGCAGGATCAGGCTGACGACCAGCGCGTACGCCGCGCACGCGCCGATGCCGATGAGCTGCGCCGTGATGTTGCCTTCGACACCGCCGATCGCGACCGAAGCGAACACGCCCGTGAGAACCGCGCCGACGATGCCGCCGACCGCGTGAATGCCAAAGGCATCGAGCGAGTCGTCGTATCCAAACCAGGACTTGAGGCCCACCACCGCGCCGAAACACGCGAGGCTCGCCGCCACGCCGATCACGAGCGCCGCGCCGATGCCGACGTAACCCGCGGCTGGCGTAACCGCGACCAGGCCGGCGATGGCGCCCGAAGCGATGCCGAGCACCGAAGCCTTGCCGCGCGCCGCCCACTCGATGGCCATCCAGGTGAGCGCGGCCGACGCCGCCGCGCAATGTGTGTTCGCGAATGCGAGACCCGCGCGGCCATCGGCCGACAGCGCCGAACCCGCGTTGAATCCGAACCAGCCCACCCACAGCAAGGCGGCGCCGGTGATGGTCAACGCCAGATTGTGCGGAAAGATCGGATCCGTGCCGTAACCCTTGCGCTCGCCGAGCATGATGACGCACGCGAGACCCGTGACACCCGCGTTGATGTGCACCACGGTGCCGCCGGCGAAGTCGAGCACGCCGAGTGATGCGAGCCAGCCATCGGGCGACCACACCCAATGCGCCATCGGCACGTACACACACAGCGACCACAACGCCATGAAGACGAGCATCGCGGAGAACTTGATGCGCTCTGCGAACGCGCCCGTGATCAGCGCCGGCGTGATGATCGCGAACATGAGCTGGTACATCATGAACACGGACTCGGGGATCGATGGCGCAAGATGCGAGACGGACACCTGCCCGCCCTTGGCGTACAGCATTCCGTCGAGCGCGAATCGGCTCGTGCTGCCGATCCATGGCGAACTCTCGGTGAACGCGAGGCTGTATCCGATCACCACCCACAACACGGTGATGAGGCACGCGATCGCGAAGCTCTGCGCCATCGTCGACAGCAGGTTCTTCTTGCGGACCATGCCACCGTAGAACAGCGCGAGACCCGGCAGAGTCATCAGCAACACGAGCGCGGTGGAGGTCATCATCCAGGCGGTATCGCCCGACGAGATCTGGTCGGCATTCACGAGAAAAGGCGCGGCCGGAGCCGCGCCATCGGACGCCTGCGCGAACGTCTGCGAAGCGAATGCGGTCAGGGCCGCTCCAAGGGCTGCGATTTTTCCTCTCATGACAGCCATTCTGACAAATGGCCACACTCGCAACTTTGTGCCTGCTTCAACGATTTCGCGGCGCGAATGTGCGCTGGGTCTAACAAAACGCATCCCGGGTGCGCCGCACCACGGTGGCGCATCGGCATCCCGGCACCAGTTCTCAATCCGGCGCGTCGGGAAACCAGAAGCGCACCGTCGCCCCCCGGTTGACCTCGGCCGCGGCGGCGACCGCGCCGCCGTGCCGCTGCACGATCCGTTGCACGGTCGCGAGCCCGAGTCCATGCCCCGGAAATTCGTCCTGGCGATGCAGGCGCGTGAAGGGTTTGAACAGCCGCTGCGCGTGCGCCATGTCGAACCCGGCGCCGTTGTCGCTCACGCACATCCAGGTGCGGCCGTCGCGTTGTTCCGAATAGAAACGAATCGCGGGTTGCGGCGTGCGCATCGTGTATTTCCACGCGTTGCCGAGCACGTTGCGCAACACCGTCATCAGCAATCGCACGTCCGCCCACACCTGCAGGCCGGGCTCGATCTCGCAATCGACGACGCGCTCCGCCGCCGAATGCCGCAGCTCGTAGAGCACCAGGTCGATGAGCGTGGTGAGATCGACCTTTTCACAATGCATTTCCGCGCGGCCACAACGCGCGAGCGCGAGCAAGCCGTCGATCAGTCCTTCCATGCGACCGCTGGCCTTGAGAATCTCGTCGAGGAACGTGCGGCCTTCCTCGTTGAGCGCCGCCCCGCATTCCTCGTCGAGCGCATCCGCGAAACCGCTGAGGATTCTCAGCGGGGCGCGCAAGTCATGCGCCGCCGCATCGATGAAGGATTCGAATTCCTTGTTGGCTGTCGCAATCGCGGCGACGCGCTCGGCGATGAGCGCGTCGAATTCGGTCACGTCTTCGACGGTCACGAGCAGTTCGTGCGCATCAGCCTCGCCGTTGCCATGACCGAGCGCGACCGCGCGCACCCGCGCGGGGAAGATCGTTCCATCGAGTCGCCGCGCTGACACCCGGCGCGGAATGCTGCCCTTGTCATCAGCGGAATCCCGGGCGGCACTCCACCCGCCTTCGGGAAACAGCTGCGCCGACTGCTGGGAATCGAGCTCGCCCGCCAGGCACCCGAACATCCGGCGTGCGGCGGCATTGGCGCGCAGCACCACGCCGTGCGGCGCGAATAACAACGTCGCCACGGGGCTCACGTCGAAAAGCATGCCAACGTCGGTGTCTGGTAGGGGCTGGGTCGCAAACTTGTGCACGGAATTCATCATGTGATTCTGGGTCGCGATATGAAATCGGCCGGCTGCCCGGAGTCTGGATGGATGCCCGTCAAATTCTTGTGCACGAGCGCGCAAAACAGGCGCCCACGGGCCTAAGGCGGAGGCGCTCGCGGCCGATATGTGAACCACATCGTTGGAGGGCGGCAAATGACCGCCGCAGCCTAAGGTATTGGCGGCGCACGCCGATATGTCAGCTGTGGCGCAGTGCCGGGATGTCTGCGCCACGGAATTCGATGCCATCCCGCCACACCAGGTCAGAAAAAAAGTGCGCCGATGAGCAGCAACGAATTCGAAATCCGCAAGATCCGATTGTTGTTAGTCGAGGACAACGCCGCGGACGCCCGCGTCGTCGAACGTCATCTGAAAGATGCCGGCCTCAACGAAGTGGAAAGCGATTGGGTGCAGACCGCCGCCGAGGCGGCCGAGAAGCTGTGCAAGATCGAATACGATCTCGTACTGCTCGATCTCGGATTGCCCGACGCAACCGGACTGCAGGCGTTGCGTGCGCTCAAGGCGATCGCCGATCTCACGCCTATCATTGTTCTCACGGGTAGTGACGACTACAAGCAGGGACTCATCGCCGTACGCGAGGGTGCGCAGGACTACCTGGAAAAGCGCCGCGTCAACGCCGGCATGTTGTCGCGCATCGTCTCGTATTCGGTGGAGCGCAACAATTTTCACCGCGACCTGGTGCGCGCCACACGCCGCTACCAGGATCTCTTCAACAACGTGCCCGTCGCGCTGTTCACCGCGGACAAGGATGGCGTGCTCAAAACCGCCAACGCCGCCTGCGTGAAGCTGCTCGCCTGCCAGGGCATGGCGGTCGACAAGGTGAATTTCCTCAACCTGCTGTTCGATCCGGCCAAGCGCTCGCACTTCCTCGACCTGATGTCGCGCCAGCGCATGGTCGAGGGCTGGGAGACCTCGTTGCACGACTGCCAGGGCAACACGCTCAACGTGCTCGTCAACGCCGCTCCTCTCTATGAGGCATCGCAGGCCTTCAAGGGCTGGGAAGGCTGCATCACCGACATCTCGATGCTCAAGCAGACGCTGGAGGAGCGCGATCGCCTCGAGGACAATCTGCGCCAGGCGCAGAAGCTCGAAGCCATCGGCCAGCTCGCCGCCGGCATCGCGCACGAGATCAACACGCCGACGCAATACGTCGGCGACAACCTGCGCTTCCTCAAGGAATCCTTCGGCGAACTCGACGGCCTGCTCTCCCAGCTGGTCGACGTGGGCGGCGCGCCCGCGGGCAAACTCCTCGAAGACGCCGACTTCGACTATCTCAAGGAAGAAATTCCGCGCGCACTCAACCAGTCGCTCGAAGGTGTCGATAGGGTCGCCAAGATCGTGCGCGCCATGAAGGAGTTCTCCCATCCGGCGCGCGAGAAGACCGCGACGGACCTCAATCGCGCGATACAGAGCACCATTACCGTTGCCAGCAACGAATGGAAGTACGTCGCCGAAGTCGATCTCGATCTCGATGCGAACCTGCCGTCGGTGCACTGCTCGCCGGCTGAATTCAACCAGGTCGTACTCAACATCATCGTCAACGCCGCGCACGCGATTTCCGACGTGGTCGGCGACGGCGGCAAGGGCAAGGGCAAGATCCGCGTGAAGACGCGCGCCGATGGTGACTGGGCGATCCTCGAGATCACCGATTCGGGTTGCGGCATGCCGCCGCACATCCAGCAACGCATCTTCGATCCGTTCTTCACGACGAAGGAAGTCGGCAAGGGCACGGGCCAGGGCCTGGCCATCGCGCACAACGTCATCGTCGACAAGCACGGCGGCACGATCAAGGTGACGAGCGCGCCTGGCGCCGGAACCACCTTCACGATCCGCCTGCCGATCGGCGGCTCGAAATCCGAATCCGAAACCGCGGCGGGGGCCGCAGCTTGAACGCAATCCGCGTCATCTTCGTCGACGACGAGCCGCGCGTGCTCGAGGGGTTGAAGCGCATGCTTCGCCCCAAGCGCAACGAGTGGAACATGAAGTTCGTCGGCAGTGCGCAGGCGGCGCTCGACTCGCTCAAGAGCGAGCCGTGTGAAGTCGTCGTGACCGACATGCGCATGCCCGGCATGAGCGGCGCGGAGTTGCTCGAAGTCGTACAGCGTGAGTTTCCGGACACGATCCGCCTGATTCTTTCCGGCCAGGCGGAAACCGAATCCGTCATGAAAGCGCTGGGCGTTTCGCACCAGTTCCTTTCCAAACCCTGCGACGCGGAAATACTGCAGGGCACGATCGCGCGCGCCTTCGCGCTGCGAGACCTGGCGGGTAATCCCGCGGTGAAGACGTTGGTCGCGCGCATCAACAAGCTGCCGACGCTGCCGGCGACCTATCAGAAACTCGTCGAGTGCCTGAAGAGCCCCAACGCCGACATGGACGACGTCGCGAAGATCATCTCGATGGATCCGTCGATGTCGGCGCGTCTGCTCAAAGTGGTGAATTCCGCCTATTTCGGCCTGGCGAAACCCGTGGCCGACGTGGGCCGCGCGGGCGCACTGCTCGGCCTCGATCGCATCATGGCGCTGGTGCTCGGCCAGGGAATCTTCGCCGGCGGTGAAGTTCCGCAGGTGCGCGGCTTCAGCCTCGAGAAGCTCTGGTCGCACAGCGTCGCCACGGCAACGGCCGCGCATCGCATCGCGATCGAAGAAGGCATGGACAAGGAGCAGGTCGCGGCGGCCTTCATGGCCGGCATGCTGCACGACATCGGCAAGCTGGTGCTGGCGATGGGTATGCCCAACGAATACGCCCGCGTCATTGAACTCGTGAACGAGCGACCCGGCGCGGAACGGGAGATCGAGACACTCGAACTGCAGGCTTCGCACACTGACGTCGGCGCCTACCTGGTGGGACTGTGGGGCCTGCCGAACACGATCGCCGAGGCGATCGCCTTCCACGAAGATCCCGAGCAGGCCACCGGCGAGTTCGGTCTGGCCGGCATCGTGCACGCCGCTGATCGCATCGCCCATCATCCGGAGATCGAGGATCCGCGCGCCGCCGTGCTCGCGCTCAGCTACGAATATTTCGAGAAACACGGTCGCGCCGGACGCTGGAACGCGTGGCGCGAGGTGTGTGTCGCCGCCCTCAAGGAAAGACGGGCTGAAAATGGCGGCGAAGGAAGTCCGTCGTGAAAGAACGTGTGCTGTTCGTCGACGACGAGCCGAACGTGCTCGAAGGCATCCGCCGCCAGCTGCGCAATCGCGTGGAGCTCGAGACGGCAACCAGCGGCGCCGCGGGACTTGCGATGATCCGTCAGCAGGGGCCGTTCGCCGTCGTCGTTTCGGACATGCGCATGCCGGAGATGGACGGCGCGCGATTCCTTGCACACGTCAACGACCTCGCACCGCAGACGGTGCGCATGGTGCTCTCTGGACAGGCCGACCTCGAATCGACGATTGCCGCCGTCAACGAAGGCCGCGTGTTCCGCTTCCTGCTCAAACCCTGCAATTCGGAAACGCTGCTCGGCGTGATCCAGAATGGCATCGAGCAGTACCGGCTCATCCACGCCGAGAAGCACCTGCTCGAAAACACGCTCAATGCCACGGTGAAAGTGCTGTTCGACGTGCTGGGACTGATCAATCCGGCGGCCCAGAGGCGCGCGACCCAGATCCAGCGTTACGCCGAAGCCGGCGCGCAGGCACTCAAGCTGCTGCCGGGAATGTGGCAGTACCACCTCGCCGCGATGATCTCGCAGCTCGGCTGCATCACTTTGCCGCAGGACACACTGGCGCGCGCTTATGGCGGCCATGCGCTCAACGAAGACGAGCGGCGCCTCTACGAATCCCACCCGCAGATCGCGGGCAAACTACTCGGCACCATTCCGCGCCTGGAAGCCGTCGCCGGCATGGTGGCCGGACAGATGCAGACGCCGTCCGACGATCTCGTCGATGGCGACCCATCGACGTGGAAGCCGGAGAAGATAGGCGCCGCGATCCTGTGGGCGGCCGTCAAGTTCGATCGTCACGTTTCGCTGGGCCGCATTCCCGAGCAGGCCGCGCAACTGGTGAACCAGGCCGCTCCGGGGCTGCCCGCGGCGATCACCCAGGCGATGGTCAAGGCGATATCGGAAGACAGCGGGCTCGTCATGAGCCGCGCCGTCGCGCTGCGCGACATCGAGGTCGGCATGACCATCGATGCCGACGTGATGAGTGCGCGCGGTATCCGGCTCGTGCCGCGCGGCACGGAAGTCACCACGACCGTGCTCGATCGCCTCAAGGCCGTGGCCGGCGGTGTCGGCGTCTCCGAACCCATTCGTGTTTCAGTCAAAGTAATCGATTAGTTGGAAGGTACAGTCATGGAAAAGAGCAACATCTTGCTGGTGGACGACGAGCCGAATCTCACGGCGGGGCTGGTGCGCAGCCTGGATCGCAGTCAGTTCCACATTTTCACCGCCGAGTCGGCGCAGCAGGGTCTGATGATCCTCGCGGGCAACAACATCGATGTCGTCGTCTCCGACGAACGCATGCCCGGCATGACCGGCAGCCAGTTCCTCGCCGAGGTGCGCAAGCAGTGGCCCAACACGATTCGCATGATCCTGTCGGGCCAGGCGGATCTCGAAGCGGCCGTGCGCGCGATCAACGAGGGCGAGGTGTACCGCTTCCTGCTGAAGCCCTGTCACCCGAAAGATCTGCAGATGACCATCCTGCAGGGACTGCAGCAGAAGAAGCTGGTGGCCCAGAGCCGCCGGCTGCTGCACGAGCACATGAAGACCCAGAACCTGCTCGAGGAGCTCGAGAAGGCGAATCCTGGCATCACCAAGATCGACCTCGACGAGGACGGCGCGATCACGCTGGAAGATGACGACGCGAGCAGCGTCGGCGACGTGCAGTCCCTGCTCGCGGATCTCGAGCGCGAGATGCTGAAGGTCAGCAGCCGGTAGTCAGCTAATACCGGACGAGCGCGGAGCCCCAGGTAAAGCCGCCGCCGAACGCTTCGAGCAGCAGCAGGTGTCCGCGTTTCACTCGCCCGTCACGTATGCCGATATCGAGCGCCAGCGGCACGGACGCGGAGGACGTGTTGCCATGGTCCTGCACCGTCACGATCACCTTTTCCATCGGCAGATCGAGGCGCTTCGCCATCGCGCCGATGATGCGGATGTTCGCCTGGTGCGGGATCAGCCAGTCGACCGCGGACTTCTCGAGACCGTTGGCCGCGAGCGCCTCGTCCACCGCGCCGCCGAGTTTGGTGACCGCGACCTTGAATACTTCGCTGCCCGCCATCTTGATCCCGATGTCGACCTGGTTGGTCACCGGATCGATCTTGAATCCCTTCGACACGCCACTTTCGACGTACAGCAGGTCCTTGTAGGCGCCGTCGGCATGCAGGTGCGTGCTCATGATCCCGGGCTCGGCCGAGGGCTTGAGCACGACCGCGCCCGCGCCGTCGGCGAACAGCACCGCGGTGCTGCGGTCATTCCAGTTGGTGATACGCGAGAGTGTCTCGGCGCCGATCACGAGCGCGCACTTCGATTCGCCCAGCTTCACGAACTTGTCGGCGATCGACAGCGCATAGATGAAGCCGCTGCAGGCCGTCTCCACCGAGAACGCCGGGCAGCCGCGCGCCCCGAGGCGCTCCTGCAGCAGCACGGCGCAATTCGGGAATACGAGGTCCGGCGTGGTCGTGCCGAACACGATGAAATCGATTTCCGCCGGGGTCACCCCGGCCGCTTCGATCGCGCGCCGCGCGGCGACTTCAGCCAGATCGACGGTAGTTTGGCCGGGAGCCGCGATGTGGCGGCGCTCGATTCCCGTGCGGCTGCGGATCCACTCGTCGGTGGTATCCATCTTCTTCTCGAGATCGAAGTTGGTGACGATCTGCTCCGGCAGATAGGAACCCGTGCCGGCAATGCGTGAGTACATGTTGTCCCTTCAAGCTTCGATAGGTCGGGTCACGAGCGCACTGGCAATGGCCGCCGGCAGTCCGCGCCGCGCCGCGGTGGCCGCGGTCGCGATCGCCTGGGCGAATGCGACGCGGTCCGCGCTGCCGTGGCTTTTTACCACGACTCCCGTGAGTCCTACCATGCAGGCCCCGTTGTAGCGGCGTGGATCGAGCTTGTCGCCAACCCGGCGCAGCACCGGACGTGCTAGCAATCCGGAAAGTTTGCTCGCGACGTCGCGCGAGAATTCGGTGCGCAACTGTTCGACGATCAGCTTCGCGAGACCTTCCATCGTCTTGAGCGCGACGTTGCCGGTGAAACCGTCGGTGACCACCACGTCGACCTTCTCGTCGAAGATGTCGTGACCTTCGACGAAGCCCGCATAGTTGATGTCGCTCGCGCGGATCAGCTCATGCGCTTCCTGCACGATTTCATGCCCCTTCGACTCCTCTTCGCCGATGTTGAGCAGGCCGACACGGGGCCGGGCAATTCCGAACACGTCACGCGCGACGATCGAACCCATCGTCGCGAATTGCGCGAGTTGCAGCGCGGACGCCTTGGAATTGGCGCCGAGGTCGAGGATATGAGTGTGTCCGCCATTGCGCGCCGGCACCGAGGACATGATGGGCGCGCGCTCGACGGGGCCAACCGTCTTCAGCACGAAATGCGCCATCGCGGTGAGCGCGCCGGTATTGCCCGCGCTCACCATGCCGGCGGCGCGCCCCTCCTTCACGAGGTCGATGGCGATGCGCATCGAGGAATCCTTGCGGCGGCGAATGGCCTCCCGCGGATGCTCGGACATGCCGACGACAGTGGCCGCCGCGTGCACGGCGACACGCGCCCGCACACCAGCGGGCGCCGTGGCCAGCACGGGCCCGATGATCTCGGGGTTGCCAACGAGGATGAGGTCGAGTACGGGATCAGCGGCGAGCGCATGCAGCGCGCCCGGAATACATTCCGACGCACCGCTGTCGCCACTCATCACATCGACGGCGATGGTCGCCATGCGAAATGCGCGGGGCTCGAGGACCCCGCGGCGGAATTATTCTTCGGTCTCGACTTCGGCCGGCTTTTCGATGACGCGCTTGCCGCGATAGAAGCCGTCCGGAGTGATGCGATGACGCAGGTGGGTTTCACCGGACTGCGGATCGACCGACAGCGCGGGCTTCGTCAACGCGTCGTGCGAACGATGCATGCCGCGCTTCGACGGCGTTTTGCGACTCTTCTGAACGGGCATGGAACCAATCCTCTCAAGGGCGATGACTACTTGCGTTTCAACAGTTCGCCCAACTGTGCAAACGGTTTCTGTACCTGCGAGGAGTCCGACTCCGCGTCCGCGGACTCGTCCTGCTGACCCGGCAGCGCGATCTTGCGACCCGCGCATTCCGTGCCTTCGCCATGCCGCGCAACGTGCGGCAGAGCGAGCAGGACCTCCTCATCGACGAGATCACGAACGCTGACGCTTTCGGCCTCGATCAAAAAAACTTCCAGCCCATCCGGCACCCGGTTGGCCGCGTCGTAATCGCTGACCAGCGCGATACGCGACTTCACCTCGACCGGCCAGCGCATCGGCTGCATGCAGCGCTGGCAAACTACTTCGGGCCGCGCACTCACCTGCAGATCCGCGACCGCCTGGCCCATCTGGCGCGAGAAGCGCGCGCTTCCCGTGGCCGCGCCATCGGTTGCCGCAAGCTCACGGGCAACCCGCGGCAGGTCTTGGAGCGGGATCGTGAAATCGATCGCGGCCGAGGTACCTACCAGCGTGTCGACAGGAGCGCGTCGAGACCAGCCCAGTGACATGGGGCGCGTATGATAGGGACCGACTCCCCCCAAGTCAAAATAAAATTAACTCTAAGCCTTTGTTTTTACGCGATTGATTCCCTATGTCTGATGGAAACCCCATGGCCCCTGCGCGCCCTCTCATCCTTGCCTCCACTTCCCGATACCGCGCCGCGCTGCTGCAGCGGTTCGGCCTTGCGTTCGTCGCACACAATCCCGAGGTCGATGAAGCCGAGATACGCGGCGAATCACCGCGCGGACGGGCTTTTCGCCTGTCGGAAGCCAAGGCCGAGGCGGTCGCCGCCCGCTTCCCGGACGCCATCGTCATCGGCGGCGACCAGGTGCCCGCGGCCAGCACGACGATCCTGCACAAACCCGGCAATGCGGCCAATTGCCGCGAGCAGCTCAAGCTGTTGTCGGGGTCGACGGCCGAGTTCTACACCGCGAGCACCGTGCGCTGCATGGCGACCGGCGTGAAGCTTTCGCACGTGGACACCACCGCGGTGAAGCTGCGGCCGCTGTCGATAGGCGAGATCGACCGGTACATCGATCGCGAGAAACCCTTCGACTGCGCCGGCGGCTTCAAGGCCGAGGCGCTCGGCATCACGCTGTTCGAACGCATCGATACCGAAGATCCGACCGCTATTGTTGGATTGCCGCTGATCTGGCTGGCCGGCGCCCTGCGGGCGGTGGGTTACTTCGTTCCCTAACTAGTCTTGCGCACCCGCGGCGGATTCAACACATCGATCACGGCCGCGAGATCGGGCGGCAGCGGCGCGCTCGCGTTGAACTCGACGCCGGTATCCGGCCACACGAAGCTCAGGCGGTGCGCGTGCAGGAACATGCGCCCGAGGCCCGCGCCTTTCATGGTTTCGTTGAACTGCTCATCGCCGTATTTCTCATCGCCCGCCAGCGGATAACCCGCGTGCGCGGCATGCACCCGGATCTGGTGCGTGCGGCCGGTCTCGAGCGAAACCTCTACCAGCGAGGCGCGCTTGCCGAAAAACTGTACGGGGCTGAACACGCTGACCGCTTCCTTGCCCGAGGCATGGGCTTTCACGGTGCGTTCGCCGCCCACCCGGGTATCGGTGCGCAACGGGACGTCGATGCGCTTCTTGCCCAACTCCCACTTGCCTTTCACCAGCGCGAGATAACGCTTTTCCACGCGGCCTTCGCGCATCAGCGCGTGCAGCGTGCGCAGCGCGGCAGGTTTGCGGGACACGAGCAACAGGCCGCTCGTGTCGCGGTCGATGCGATGGACGAGTTCGAGTGTTTCGTCGGGCCGCGCGGCTCGCAGCGCCTCGATGACCCCGAAGCTCACACCGCTGCCGCCGTGCACGGCGACACCGGCCGGCTTGTTGATCACCAGCAGGCGCGGGTCCTCGTGAACGATGGCGCCGATCACTGCATCGACCATTGTCGGCGGCGCGCGTCGCGGCGGCGCCGCAGCCCCGGTTCGAACCGGTGGAACGCGCACGATGTCGCCTGCATGCAACCGGGTATCCGGCTTGGCGCGCTTGCCGTTCACCCGCACCTCGCCCTTGCGAATTACCCGGAAAACATGGCTCCGCGGCACATCACCGAGGATTCGGCCCAGGAAGTTGTCCAGCCGCTGACCCTCACCTCTTTCGTCGACGGACTCCTGCCGGACCTTGGGGGCTGGCGCGGGGTCGGATACGGCGGGTTGTGGGGCGCGCGCATCAGGTGATTCGTAACGTCTTGTTTTCACTAAAGGTCCCAGGCTATGATGAGCGCCGTCGTCGACCCCGGTTACTCGTGTGTGTGACGACGCAATGCCGCGGCGCAGCCGGTCGCAATTCGAACGCGCGCCGCATGTTAGTTGGTCCTCGATAACGGGGCCATCGCTCGAAGGCCGACTGTGAATCTCGCGCAGCAGATGGGAAGTCCAAAAGACACATCGTGCGCGGCGTCGGTGAAGTAGCCCAAAGGGTTTTGGCGCTCCGCCCCATCTTGGGACGGACATTAAAAATCGTGATCACTCACGCGCCCCACAACAATCTTTGGCCTTGCGTCATGCCTCTCCGCGTCGCGCGGCCGTTGGCAATGACGTCCGAAAGGATATCCGCCGTTCGATTCGAGTTGGCCCGGAATTCACTAGGGTCCAATTCAAATGAAGAGAATGCTCGTCAATGCAACTCAGCAAGAGGAGTTGCGCGTAGCACTGGTTGATGGTCAGAAGCTGTTTGATCTTTCCATCGAGATACCGTCCAAGGAACAGAAGAAAGCCAACATCTATAAAGGTCGAATTTCGCGCATCGAGCCGTCGCTCGAAGCGTGCTTCGTCGACTACGGCGCTGAACGCCACGGCTTCCTTCCCCTGAAAGAAATCTCCAAGGATTACTTCCGCCAGAAGTCCGATGGTGGCCGCGGCAACATGCGCGACCTGCTGTCCGAAGGGCAGGAAGTCATCGTGCAGGTCGAAAAGGAAGAACGCGGGAACAAGGGCGCGGCCCTCACCACGTTCATCTCGCTCGCCGGCCGATTCCTCGTATTGATGCCGAACAATCCCCGCGCCGGCGGCGTGTCGCGCCGCATCGAAGGCGAAGACCGCGACCAGATGCGCCAGGTCATGGATGAGCTCGTCATCCCCGACGGCATGGGCGCCATCGTGCGTACCGCCGGAGTGGGCCGCGCGGCTCCCGAGCTGCAGTGGGACCTCGATAACCTGAAGAGTCAGTGGGAGCAGATCGATGCGGCCACCAAGGACCGCCCTGCTCCTTACCTCGTGTATCGAGAAAGCGACGCGGTAACCCGCTCGTTGCGCGACTACCTCGCCGACGACATCGGCGAAGTGCTGGTCGACGACGACGCGACATTTGCCACGGCGCAGGAATACATGACGCGGTTCATGCCGCCGGAGTCGCAGAAGCGGCTCAAGCGCTACACCGACGACATCCCGCTGTTCACGCGCTTCCAGATCGAAAGCCAGATCGAATCGGCCTACGCGCACAAGGTGGAGCTGCCCTCGGGCGGATCCATCGTGCTCGACTACACCGAAGCGCTGGTGTCCATCGACATCAACTCGGCGCGCGCCACGCGCGGATCCGACATCGAAACCACCGCCACCAACACGAACCTCGAAGCCGCGGACGAAATCGCCCGCCAGCTGCGCATCCGTGACATCGGCGGCCTCATCGTCATCGACTTCATCGACATGGAGTCGCCGAAGAATCAGCGCGATGTTGAAGACAGGCTTCGTGACGCAGTGAAGATGGATCGAGCCCGAATTCAAATTGGGCGACTGTCCCGCTTCGGCATGCTCGAAATGTCGCGTCAGCGGCTGCGCCCGTCGCTGGGTGAGTCCAGCCATCTGGTCTGCCCGCGTTGCACCGGCATCGGCAGCATCCGCTCGGTCGAGTCGATGGCGCTGGCCATCCTGCGCCTGATCGGCGAGGAAGCGCGCAAGGACAAGACCGCGTCGGTCATCGCGCAGGTTCCGGTGGAAGTGGCCACCTACCTCATCAACGAAAAGCGCGAGTGGCTGCGCACGCTCGAGGACAAGGGCGGCGTCGATCTGATGATCGTGCCCAACCCGCACATCCAGACGCCGGAGTACTCGATCAAGCGAGTGCGCACCGACGAAATCGAGCTGCCGGAAAACAAGGTTCTCAGCTACAAGATGCCCGAACGCCCGCAGGTAGCGGATCCGTCCGGCACGAAGCAGGAGAAGCCGCAGCTGGAGCCGGCGGCCGTGGTGCCGACCGCGCCGCTGACGGCCGCTCCCGTGGTCGTGCATGTGCCCTCACCCGCTGCCGCTGCCAGCGCGCCCGCCGTCGTCGCGCCGCCGGCCGGCCTCGGTTTCTGGGCCCGGCTCGCCTATCTATTCACCGGCAAGGCTCCCGCGGGCGCGGTCGAGGCCAAGCCCGCGCGCGGCGAAGGACGCCGCGATGGACGCGACGGTCATCGCGGCCACGAACGTGATCGCGACGGCCGACATCGCCATGGAGAACGAGATCGCGGTCGCGACCGCAACGCCCACGGCCGCCATCGCGACAAGGATGGTCATCGCGACCGTGACCGTGATGGCCGGCATCGCGACAAGGAAGCCGGGCGCGATGGCGACCGCAACCGCCATCGTGACAAGGACGGACATCGCGAACACGCGCGCGACGCCACTCCAGCCCCACGCGACGGCCAGCGCGAGCCGCACCGTGACCGTGATGCTCAGCGCGACGCCGAGCGTGAGCGGCAACGCGAGCGCAATCGCCAGCGCGAAAAGGAAGCGCCGCGTGATACGCAGGCCGCGGGCAACGGACCCGCTCAAGTCGCGGCGCCTGCCGCTGCTCCTGCCGCGGCCCCCGTGGCTGGCGGGACCGAAGACACGAACCAGCCCGGCAACGGTCCGGCGCAGGATGGCGGCCCGCGCGGCGAAGGCCGCGGACGTCGCGGTCGTCGTCGCGGTCGTCGCGGCGGTCGTAATCGTGATAGCGGCGCGCCAGGCCAGTTCAGCGGCGAAACACCGGACAGTGATTTCGCGGGTGCGCGCGAAGCGTCAGACGAGGAGCGTGAGTTTCATGCGCAGCAGAGCAACGGCGGACATCCCGCCGGTGACGCACCGCGCCCGGCGCCGTCGCAGGACGGAGCACCGCGTGAGCGGGCCGAACCGGTGCGCGAAGCACGCCAGGAAAACACCCAGGCTCCGCTCGATCTGCCGCCCCCGCCGCCGGCCAAGCCCTTCGTGGTGTGGTCGAGTGGTCCGAGCGACGCCTCGAGCCCGCGCCGCGACGAATAGTTAGACAGCGTTGCAAGAGGGCCCGCGGCCTGCTCAGGCCGCGGGCCCTTTTTTATGGCCCAGGCGTTCCAGCAAGCCGCGCGCGGCGGATTCGCACAGGTCGATCACTCGCTCGAAATCCTCGACGCCGCCGTGATACGGATCCGGCACCTCGTCGAAACCGCATTCCGGGGCATAGTCCAGGAACAATTCGATGCGGGCCTTCGATTCCCTCGCGCGCAGCAACTCGAGATCCGCGAGATTCGCGCGATCCATGGCCAGGACGTGATCGAAACGCGCCAGGTCGTCGCG
Organism: Alcaligenaceae bacterium; assembly: GCA_036677145.1. Classification (GTDB taxonomy): domain Bacteria; phylum Pseudomonadota; class Gammaproteobacteria; order Steroidobacterales; family Steroidobacteraceae; genus CADEED01. Next base: position 41,716 of record JAKFFF010000011.1, on the reverse strand, counting down.
TGTGACGCGGCGCGCCCGCAGTCCGGCGACGTCGTAACCGCGCCGGCGCGCCGCGGCAATCGTGCGCCGGTCCGGCGGTTCGCCCACGTGGTAGTCCGCCGTGCCGGCGGAATCCACCTCGACATCGAGCTGGGGATATTCGCGCGCGGCCATTGCCCGCAACACACCCTCGGCGGTGGGCGATCGACAGATGTTCCCAAGGCAAACAAAAAGAATTCTCATGTGTGTCCCATGGTGCCCGTTCGCCGCAGGCGCGAAAACCGGGGCTTCTGGTATCGATCCGCGTGACTGCTCGCACAGTTCCAGTCGATCAAATGGAACTGGCGCAGGATCGAGACATAATCCGACTCCTATCTTCTCGCCCACGTCGGTATAAGGCGGTATGCGGAACCTACTTCACGGATCGATCCTGGCCGGCACAGCCGCCCTGCTACTGGCAGCCTGCGGAGGCGGCGGAGGTGGCGGTGGCAACCCGGTCCCGCCGCCCAGTCCACCGCCACCCAACCCACCCGCCAACATCGCGCCCACGGCGAACGCCGGCGCCAGCCAGACGGTGGTCTCGGGTGCTTCCGTGGCGCTCAATGGATCGCTGAGCAGCGATGCCGACGGCACGATCGCGACCTATGCCTGGACCCAATCCGCCGGCACGCCCACCGTCACGATCGGCAGCCCGGCCACCGCGCAGCCGACGTTCACGGCGCCCACCGTGTCGGTCGCGACCTCGCTCACTTTCTCGCTGACCGTTACCGACAATCAGGGCACCAGCAGCACACCTGCGACGGTCGTCATCACGGTCAATCCGCTGACGGCGGGCACGGTGAACGTCACTGGCACCATCCGCTTCCAGCGCATCCCGGTCACCGCGAGCGGACTCAACTACGGCGCGCCGGTTCAGCAGGCCGCGCGCGGCATCGTCGTGCGCGCCCTGAGCTCGACTCAGACCGTGCTCGCAACTGCCGTCACCAACGACAGCGGTGGCTATACATTGACGGTGGCCGCGAACACCGACATCACCGTGCAGGCGGTGTCGCAGATGGTGCGCGCCGCTCCGCTGGCCTTGCCCCACTGGGATTTTCGCGCGATGGACAACGACGCCGCATCGCCGGCGCCGTATACGTACACGGACGGCCAGACATTCAACTCCAGCACGGGCTCGCCGCACGACGTGACGATCCCATCCGGCTTCAGCGGCGCCGGTGCGGTGACGGGGACTCGCGCCTCCGCGCCGTTCGCCGTTCTCGATACGGTGTACACGGGAACACAGACGATTCTCGCGGTCGCGCCGGCGACGGATTTCCCCAGCCTCATCCTCGATTGGGCCGCGGACAACCCGGGCGGCGAAACCTTTTATCAAGGCGGAGTCATCACGCTCGCGGCGGATCCCACCGAAGACACCGACGAGTTCGATCAGCACGTCATCGCGCATGAGTTCGGGCACTACATCGAGGACAACTTCTCGCGCGCCGACAACATAGGCGGTGCGCATGGCCGCGGTGACAAGCTCGATATCCGCGTCGCGTTCGGCGAAGGGTTCGGTTACGCGTTCGCCGGCATCGTGCTCAACGATCCGGTGGCGCGCGACACCTTCATGCAAGGCACGACGCCCGTTTCGAGCACGTTCAACGTCGAGACGAATCCACCGGCCACCCCTCCGCTAACAGGCCCAGCAGACTACGGCTGCTACTGCAGCGAATCCTCGGTGTGGTCGATCCTCTGGGACTTGTACGATTCGGCCGCGGACGCGAACGACACGCTGTCGCTCGGCTTCGCGCCGCTGTGGAGCGTGCTCACCGGCGAGCAGCGCACGACCCCGGCGATGACCAGCATTTTCTCGTTCATCTCGGCGCTCAAGACCGCGCGTCCGGGCGATGCAGCCGCCATCAACACTTTGTTGCTCGCGCAGAACACCGACAACGTGGCCGACGCATTCGGCACCGGCGAATCGCACTTTCCAGGCAGCGTGCCGAGCTCAGCGGCGCTGCCGTTGTATACGACCGGAACCATCGGTGGCGCGCCGCTGGTGCTGTTCAGCACGGATGACGCGGGGACTTACAACGCGTTCGGCAATCGCCGGTTCATCCGCTTCAACGTGGCGAGCACGCGCAACGTGACGATCAGCGCGAACTCATCGAACCCCAACTCGGCGGATACGGACTTCGTGGTGTATCGCAACGGCGTCCCGGTCGTCATCGGCTTCGACGCACCCCCTGATCCAGAGGTACACACCTTCTCCGCTACCCCTGGCACTTACATCATCGACGTCTACGACTGCGCCAACGGCTGCGGCGACCAGGGCACGCCTGGCGATTACAACCTGACCGTGACGATCAACTGAGGCCGCAACCATGGCGAACCAGAATAACCAGACGATCCGAAACGTGGCCGGTGCAACGTTGTTAGCCGTCCTGCTCGCGGCCTGCGCCCAGAAGGCCCCGCCCGCCGAGACCCCGGCCGCGCCCGCCACCGAAGCCGCCGCGCCGGCCCCGGCCCCAGCGCCGGAAAACACAGCCCCCGCGGAGTCCGATCCCGCGGCCGCGCCGCCGAATGAACCCTCGACGACCCCGCCCCCGGCCGAGCCACCCGCGGCCTCCATTGGACCCGACATCCAGTCCATGAAGCTCGCCCGCCCCAGCGCCAAGATCAGCGTGGCGGCCGATGTCCGGTATCTGCTCGAAGGCCCTCTGGCCCCGGGCCAATCGGCCACGTTGCACCTGGCGGTCGTGCCGCGCGTCGCCGGCGCGCCGGTGCGCGTCAGCATCAAGGAGAACCCGGAACTGACGATCTCCGCCGGTGCGGCCAGCGTCCAGAAGCTCAATTCCAGGGACGTATATCGCCAGCAGTTCGCGGTTACGCGGGCCGCCGCGTCCGCCCGGCAGATCCGGGTCCTCGTGACGATGGACGTCGCTGAAGGCACGGGATTCGGTTTCTTCACGATTCCGCTCGAGACCCCCGTCGAAGGCGAGCCTTCCTCACAGAAACTGGATTCGGTCAAACAGCGCTGACCGCAGTGCGGCATGGGCGCGTAAACTACGCGCCGTGCCAGCCTCGACTCGCCGCGGAACTCCAGCAAACGCCGTCATCCTGACGGCGTTCTCTTGCCTGGCGTTCGCCGCGGTGTCCAATGCGGCGTGCATCGGCCTTCAGACCGGTGACCTCGAGGAGATGGAAGCGCGCGCGTTCCGCGATCCGGCCGCCGCCCTGCCAGAGCTCGCCACCACGATTTCCTCGGCCACCGACATGCCCCCGTCGCGCCGCGCGGCGCTGCATGCGATCGCCGCCGATGCCGCGCGCCAGCTCGGGTTCAGCCGACAGAGCATCACGCACGCGGACGCCGGACTGGCGTTGCTGCCCGCCGGCGACATGTCCGATCTCGCCATTCGCATGCGCACCGTGCGCGCGCTCGTGAGCACCAACGTGGGCGGCATCGACGCCGCCATCGTCGAACTCACGCGCGTGGCCGACTCGATCCGCGATCGGCCGCTCGCCCTGGGTTGCGTGCTGCGCGACCGCGGCTGGCTCAATTTCCGCGACGGCAATGCCGACCAGGCGCTCGACGATCTGTTGCGCGCTTACTCGCTGCTGCGCCGTAACGCCACGCGCGAGGAGACCATGGTGGCCGCGGGCCGGCTGTCCATGGCGCAATTCTCCGTGCGCGACTATCCACAGGCGCTGGCGCTGGTCGATGAAACCATCGCGTTCTTCCGCGAACAGAAGGCGCAGATCCGGCTGGCGACCGCGCTCGACCGCCGCGCCGCCATCCTCACCGCCGCCGGCCGTCTCGATGAAGCGCACATGGCCGCGACCGAAGCGTTGCGGATTCACGAGAGCATCGGGGACCGTGTCGGCACCGGCCTCTCGCAATTGCGCATGTGCAGCGTCGAGATCCAGCGCAATGCGCTCACCGAAGCCGGTCGCTGGTGCGATCGCGCGGAACTGACGCTGAGCCAGACCAGCGGCATGGACGACAACGATTACCGCACCCTCGCCGCGTTGCGCGGGCGGTTGAATCTCGCGCTCGGTCACTCGAAGGAAGCGGTGGCGCAATTCGATCGCGCGATCGCGCCCGGCGGCGCACAGCCCGCCGACGACATCGCCGAGTTGTACGAGCTGCGCTCACGCGCGCATGCGGCCGTGGGCAATTACCCGGCCGCGTTCACCGACCAGGGCGAATATCTGCGGCGCGTGCGCGAACAAGGAACGCTCGACCGTATTCGCGAAGTCGCGCAATTGCGCGTGCAGTTCGAGAACGATCAGGAAAAACAGCAGATCGTGCTGCTCGAAAAGGACAAGAAACTCGCCGAGGAGAAACTCACCAGCCAGCAACGCACGACGCAGCTGATCGCGCTGGCGGGACTGGCGGGACTCGTGACGGCCGTCGTGCTCGGATATGCCCTGTGGTCGAATCGCCGGCATCGCGCCGAGCTGATCCGGCTCGCCGAGCGCGATGAGCTCACTGGTCTGCTCAACCGGCGCGCGATCGTACGCAAGGCGGTCGAGTACCTGTCACGCGCGCGGGAGGCGAAAGGCACGCTCATCATCGGACTCATCGACCTGGATCACTTCAAGTCGATCAACGACCGCTTCGGACACGCGGTCGGCGACCAGCTGCTGCAACGGTTCGCGGCCGTACTGCGCACCACGCTGCATACCAACGAGGTATTCGGGCGTTACGGCGGCGAAGAATTCCTCGTGTTGTTCCCCGACTACTCACTCGACCAGGCACGCCAGGCGGCGGAGAAGCTGCGCGCGGCGCTGCGCGACCAGCGCATGCGCGTGGACGAGCAGGACATCTCCGTCACGCTGAGTCTCGGGCTCGCGGGTTACGAAGCCGGCGACGTGTTGTTCGATCAGGTCGCGCGCCGCGCGGACATCGCGCTCTACGTTGCCAAGACACAGGGCCGAGACCGGGTCGAGATCTACAGCTCCACGCGCCACGGAACGTTCACGGCGACCTCCGGCACACGCCAGCGGTAGCGTCTGGCTACTTCCAGGCGATTTCGAGCGACTGTCCCACCCGCAGCGTCGCGCCGATTCCACGCACCGCGATCGCGTTCTGTCCGAAAAGCACACCGCGCAGCGCGGCATCGAAGCGATAGGACTTGAGCGTCGCGAGCGGCTCCTCGCCATCGCGCTCGCCGGTCTGCTGGTCCGTCGTGGTGATTGCGCAGCGCGCGCAAGGTTTCACCATACGCAGCGCGACACCGTCGCCGCGCAATTCGTGGATGCGGTCTTCGTCGTATGCACTTACGCCGTCGAGCACGATGTTCGGACGAAAGCGCTCCATCGGCAGTGCGTTCGGCAGGCGCGAATTCAGGTCCGCAAGAGACCCGCGCGAGATCACGAGCATGGGATAACCGTCGCTGAATTCCGTGACCGCACGCTCGTCGCGCGTCCACTCCGGGCTGCATTCGCGGGGCGTGCCAGGATCGAATTTCACGAGCCGCAGCGGGGTGTCGAGAAACTCCGAGCACCAGCGCGCCGCCTCCTCCCCGCAGTCGATTCCGCGACCGGTGAATTTCCACACGGTCACAACGCGGGTTTCGCCAGCGGCGTCCCGCAGAATCTCGAGTGACGCGAAACCGGGCGCCGACAGCGTGAGCGAAGTCGTGCTGAGCGCCGTCGCGATGAGCGCCAGGCGCGGCAACTCGCGCTGCGTGACGAAGCGGCCATTGGGCCTCACCAGCATCCAGTGCCGGTCATCGGCGAGCCCGGTGGGATCGAGACGAGCACTCGCGAGCGCGATGCCGCGGCAGGACTTCACCGGATATACATTCAGTGCCGCAATGGTCGCGAGCATGTCGCTCAAGGCCGCAGTGTCAGCGCGCGCTCCGCGCGCTCGAGATCGGCGGCTGTATTGACGTCCGCCAGTGGCCGCTCCACGGCCAGCGCGACGCGGATCTCCAGGCCGTTTTCCAGCGCCCGCAATTGTTCGAGTTTTTCGACCTGCTCGAGACGCCCGGGTGGCAGGCTCGCGAGCCGGCGCAGCGCGGTGACGCGATAGGCGTAGATGCCGATGTGGCGCAGGCACGCATCGGTCAACGTCTGCGCCGCATCGCGATTCCACGGAATCGGCGCGCGTGAAAAGTACAGCGCGCGGCCGCCGGCGTCGCAGGCCACCTTGACGTTGTTTGGATCGTTGAATTCCGTGAAGGCCGCGAACTTCGCAGCGAGCGTCGCGATGTCGGCGCGCGCATGCGTGCCGAGCAATGCGGCGACCTGGTCGATGACCGCCGGCGGAATCAGCGGCTCATCGCCCTGCACGTTGACGACGATGTCCGCATCGCTCCAGCCACGGGCCGCGGCCACTTCGGCAATTCGATCGGTGCCCGACAGATGTGTGCGCGCGGTCATCGCCACTTCGGCGCCGAAGCCACGCGCCGCATTCGCAATACGTTCGTCATCGGTTGCGATGATGACCTCGGCGGCGCGCGCGGCGCGCGCCCTTTCGTGCACCCACTGCAGCATCGGTTTGCCGGCGAGCGGCAGCAGCACCTTGCCCGGCAAACGCGAGGAGTCGAAACGCGCGGGAATGACGACGCGGAAAGTCATTCGCGCGCCAGCAGTGGATCGTCGGACGGCAGATGACGCGCGTCTTCTTCGAGCATCATCGGCACGCCGTCGCGAATCGGGAACGCCAGGCGATCCGCGCGGCACACCAGCACCTCCGCGGAACGGCGCAACTTGAGCGGCCCCTTGCACACGGGGCACGCGAGCACATCGAGCAGCCTGTCATCCATTTTTGTGAAACGCCTCGGCGCGCGTGAGAACCAGATCGATGAGTTCGCGCGCCTCACGTTCGGCGAACTCGGCGGTGACGGGCACGAACCAGCAGCGGTCATCGGCGAAGGACGCGCATTTTACGGCATCTTTCTCGGTCATGATGATTGGCAGCCCATCGCGGAAATTCAGGTCGCCCGCGGTGAAGGCATGGTGATCCTGAAAAGGATGCTCATGGATCGTCAGACCGGCACCGCGCAGCATTTCGAAGAATCGCTGCGGATTGCCGATCGCCGCGACCGCGTGCACGGCCGAGCCCCGAAAACTCGTGAGCGAGCGCAGCGCGGCGCCGCCCGAGACCGGCCGCGCATCGCCGGGCCGCATCGACATCGAAAAATGCGTGCGTGTGACCATGGCGGGCAAGGCAAAGCCCGGCGCGGTGATCGCGCCATTCACGACCACGGCATTCACGCGCCGCAGCCGCCGCGGGCTCTCGCGCAACGGTCCGCGTGGCAGCACGCAGCCATTGCCGAAGCCGCGCTGCCCATCGATGACCGCAATCTCGCAATCGCGGCGCAATGCGAGGTGTTGCAGTCCATCGTCGCAGATCACGATGTCGGCCTTGTCCGCCACCGCGGCCCGGGCCGCGGCCACGCGATCGCGGCCGACGAACACCGCGGCCTGCGCGCGCCGCGCGAGCAGCAGCGGCTCGTCCCCGACTTCCGACGCCCGGCTGTGCATCGTGACGCGCGTGACACCGCGCGCGCGACCACCGTAGCCGCGCGATACCACGGCGACTCTCATGCCGGTTTCCGCGATGCGGCTCGCCAGCCACGCCACCAGCGGAGTCTTGCCCGTACCACCGACCGTCAGGTTGCCCACCACGATCACGGGCACGCCGACGCCGACCCGGTGTCGCAAACCAATCCGGTACAGAAAATTGCGAAACGACATCACGCCGCCGTACAGGAACGAGAGCGGCGCGAGCCACATTGGCCGCGCGGCGCTGTACCACATCTTCTCTAGCCCGGAACGCATCGCACTCGCGTGCTCAATTGCGGAACTCGGCGCGTTTCAGACTGGCGTAAGCGCCGTCGCGTCCCACCAGCTCCGCATGTGTTCCGCGCTCGACGATGCGCCCATCTTCCATCACGACGATTTCGTCGGCGTGTTCGATGGTCGTGAGCCGGTGTGCGATCACGAGCGTGGTGCGGTCGCGCATGAGTTCGACGAGCGCCTCCTGGATGCGCCGCTCCGACTCGTTGTCGAGCGCGGACATGGCCTCATCGAGGATCAGGATGGGTGCGTTCTTGAGCAACGCCCGCGCAATCGCGATGCGCTGTCGCTGACCGCCGGAGAGCAACGCGCCGCGGTCACCCACCTGCGTGTCGAGTCCCTGGGGCAGCTCCGCGGCGAATTCGTCGACATAGGCGATGCGCGCGGCGTCCTCCACGGCTTTCGGATCGGGATTGTCGACGCCGAACGCGATGTTGTTGCGGATCGATTCGTTGAACAACACGACGTCCTGGCTCACCAGGGCCACGTTGTCGCGCAGGTCGCGCAAGTTGCACTCGCGCACATCCACACCGTCCACCAGCACGCTGCCGGCGGTGGCGTCGTAGAAACGCGGCACCAGGCCGACCAGCGTCGATTTTCCGCTGCCCGATCGCCCGACGATCGCGATGTTTTTCCCAGCGGGCACATCGAGGCTCACCGAATGCAGCACCCCGCCCTTTTCGCTGGTGTATTCGAAACTCACGTTGCGGAATTCGATGACGCCCTGCAGACGTCCGAGCCTGCGGCCGCTCTTGAAATCCTCGGTCGGGTCGTCGAGGACTTCGAAGACACTGGCGCCGGCCGCGAGTCCCTGTTGCAACGGACCGAGCGCCGTGACGAGCGTGCGCATGGGCGCGGTCGTCAGCAGCAGCGCGGTCAGAAAGCCCCAGAACTCGCCGACCGTCATCGCCTGGTCGTTGACCTGCACCAGCGCCATCCACAACACGCCGCCCAAGCCGATCGAGGCGATGAACTGCACCACTGGATTGCTGGTGGCCTTGGCCGCGATGAGTTTCATGTTGCTGCGGCGATTGTTCTCGTTCACCGCTTCGAAATCGCGCGCTTCCTGGTCCTGCGCATTGAATACCTTGATGACGCGCTGGCCGTCGAGCGCTTCCTTCGTGACGCGCGTGACATCGCCCATCGAGGCCTGGATGCGTGCGCTGTAGCGCCGGAAGGATTTGGTCACCTGGCGGATGATCATCGACAGCGGCGGCGCGAGGATCACGACGAACAGCGCCAGCTTCCAGTTGAGCACGAACAACCAGGTGATCTGCAGGATGATGGTCAGCGAATCGCGGATGAGCGCGCCGGTGGAATTGGTGGTCGCTTCGGCCACCTGTTCGATGTTGAACGTGAGCCGCGACAGCATCGTGCCGCTCGACTGGTGGTCGTAATATTTCGCGGGAAAGTGCAGGTACTGACGAAACAGGTCGCGGCGCAGCGCCTTGATGATCTGCCTCGAAACATACCCCGGGAAATACACACCAATGTAGTCACCGACACCGCGCAGCAGGAACAGCAGCGGTGCGCCCAGCGGCACCAGCCACAGCACACTCGGGTCTTTCTTGACGAAGCCCAGGTCGACGAAGTTCTGCACCAGCCACGCGAAGCCGGGACCAGTCGCGGCGAACATCGCCATGCCGACGACGCCGATGAGAAACATGCCGAGGTGCGGGCGCGCATAACCGAGCAGGCGCCGGTACACGCGGCCAGCGTCCATCGGAGCGGCACTCGCGGGAGCGTTCATTTCTTGGGCTGCGAGTCTTCGACCGTCGCGATGTTGATGCGCACGAAACCCAGCTTGCCCAGCACGTCCATGGCGGTGACCACGGACTGGTGCGTCGACCGTGCGTCCGCGCGCACCGTGACGGGTTTGCCACGATCGGCGCCGGCGACTTCCATGATGGCCGCGCGCAGCGTGTCGGGACTGGAATTGATCAGTTCGCGATCATTGACGCGGTATGTGCCGGCCTGTGTGACCGCCACGACAATCGCGTCTGATTTCTGTTTGCCGGTGGGCGCGAGGCTTGCCTGCGGCAGCTCGATCTTGAGCCGCCCTTCCTGCATGAAGGTCGACGAGAGCATGAAGAAGATGACCAGCAGCAGCGCGACGTCGATCAGCGGGATCAGATTGATCTCGGGATCTTCCTTCCCCTTGCGGGATTGCAATCTCATGCGGTGCGCGCAACGGCGCCGTCACCTTCCGCGGCCTGCGGCTCGGCGCCCAGCGAATCGGCGAAGTTCACCGCGATCTTTTCCATGTCGACCACGATGCGCTCAACCTTGCCGCGCAGATAGCGGTGGGCAATGTAGGCGGGAATCGCGACCGTCAGGCCGCCGGCCGTGCAGATCAGTGCTTCGGAAATGCCGCCGGCCAGCATGCGCGGATCGCCCATGCCGCCGAGCATGACGGCGTTGAAAGCGCCGATGATGCCGGTCACGGTGCCCAGCAGGCCTAACAAGGGCGAGATGCTGGCGATGGTGCCGACCGAATTCACGAAACGTTCGAGCTCGTGCACGACGTGACGGCCGACATCTTCGACCCGCTCCATCATGATCTCGCGGCCGCGATGGCGGTTCGCGAGCGCCGCGGCCAGCACGCGACCGAGCGGGGAGTTCTTCTCCAGCGCCTCGATGACCTTCGGATTGACCTGGTTGCGCTCGACGAGATCGGAGACTTTCTTGATGAGCTCCTGCGGCAGCACCCGTTTGCGTTGCAGGGTCCAGAGGCGCTCGAGCACGATACCGACCAATGCAATCGAGCAGATGATGATCGGCGCCATGAATGGGCCGCCGGCCTTAACGATTTCCCACATGGGCCCGATCATACCGGAGCCCCCCGGAAAGCGTCACGGCAAACGCCGCCAGGCAAACGGGTAACGCGAGGTGCGCGCGACGCCGGTGACGACGATTCCTTGCGTCCCTAACCCGATTTCGATGCCGCCATCCCGGCGCGTATCGAGCACTCGCACCCCGGCCGCACGCCAACGCGCGAGCACGAACGCGCGGGACCGGGATTGCGCGATGCCGCCGGCCGCGATGGCCAGTCGCGCACCGCTCGTCCCTATCCACTCGGGATGCGAGCCGGTCGCGCTCGCCCCACGGCTGACGAGCACGACATCGTTCCTGCGCCCGGCCGGCAGCCGCTGTGCGAGTGCGCGTTCGGATGCCGCATCGAGTTCGCCCGGGAGCAGCAACGCGTGCTCGCCGACCGATACCCTCAGCACGCAGAACCGGCGCCCAGGACCTGCCGAGAAAAGAGAAAAATCCACGCCGTCCCAGCGGAATCGCTCGTCGCCGCAGGTGTGGGTCCGCAGGCGTGACGCCGGCCAGCCGCCCCCAACCTGGATAGACCGGACGTCGCGCTCGAGCGCTAACAAGGCGGCGCCACGGGCGCGATCGGGATCGAGCCGTGGAATCACCAGCAGGTCGACCGCGTGCGTCGGGAGCGCATCGAGCGCCGGCAGCACGAGCTGACGCAGCCGTGCACCTTGCGTATTCCAGCTGTCGCCGGTGTCGAACAGCACCGTGCGCGACCGGGTGACGATCAGCGCCATCGTGCCGCGGCCCGCGTCGAAAATGCTCACGCGCGCCGAGCCGGGTTCCGGCGAGCGCGGCAGCGCGAACACCAGGGGCAATACCGCTGCGAGTCCGGTGAGCCGGAAGGCCAGCGGCCAACGGCACAGCAGGATGAAGGCACCGGGTGTGGCGAGCGCGAACCACGTCGCGTCCGGCACCGCGCGCCATTGCGCCAGCGGCGAATCCGCGGCCCACACCAGGCCCGGCCAGCACCCGCGATACACCGCCTCCGCGAGACCGAAGAACAACGCACCGCCGTCCGGGATTACGAGCGCCGCCACTGCGCCGGCAAGCACCAGCGGGACCAGCACGAAGGACACCAGGGGTATGGCTGCGAGATTCCCCCAGATTCCCGCAAGGGAGACGTTGTCGAGCAGCGCGAATCCGAGCGGGGCGAGCGCCAGCGTGATGGCCAGCTGCAGACGCAACGCCGCCCCGAGTCGCGCGCCGGGATCACGGCCGGCAGGTTCGAGAGGCGTGGCCGTACACAGCAGGATGATCCCCACGGCCACGAAAGACAGCCAGAAGCCGGCCGACAATGGCGCCCTCGGATCCAGCACCAGCACCGCCGCGAGCGCCAGCGACCAGGCGCGCGTCGCGCCCGCGTGCCGCGCCATCACCCGCACCAGGCCGAAGGCGCACAACATGATCCAGGTGCGTTGCGTGGGAACGGAGAATCCGGCGAGCAACGCGTAGGCGCCCGCCGACACCACGCCTAACAACCATGCGAACGGTTCGCGCTCGAAACGTCGCGCGCCCGGCAGCCAGCGCCAGGCGGCGCGTGCCGCCACGAACGCGAACATCGCGAACAGCGTCACGTGCAATCCCGAGATCGCGACGAGGTGTGTCGTGCCCGTCGCGTTGAATACGCGCCATTGATCGAGGCTCAGGCGATCGGTGAACCCGACCGCGAGCGCTGCCAGCAACGCTGCCGCATCGGGATCGGCGACCGTCGCGGCGATACGCGCGCCGATGCGCGCCCGCGCGCCGTCGAGCGACGAGTCCGCCAGGCGCATGCGCTCGTTGAGCGCCGCGGGCAGCACCCTCGCCTTCAGGTGCACGCCGTCACGAAACGCGCCGCGTTCGGATCCGGAACCGGCGAAGTTGCGGGTTTCGGCATACGGGGTCTGGCGCACCACCCAGCGCCAGCGCTCACCGACACGCGGCGTCACCGGCGAGTCGCGCCACACCAGGCGCGCGCGCCGCAAGCGGTCGTCCCGGGGCTTTCCTTCCACGATGCTCACCACGGCGTCGAAACTGATGTCGGCGCCGAATCGCGCGGGCACAGTGATCACTTCGCCTTCGAGCAACAATCGGGTATCGGCCCCCGGTGCCGGCACGAGCAATGACTGCCAACGCCACGTCGCATGTCCGGAGAGCACCAGGCCGAGCATCAGCAAGGCGATGCGCCGCGGCCACGAATGCCGCCAAAGGTCCGACGTCGCGCAACAAACCGCGCAGCTGGCGAGCGTGCACGTTGCGGCAATGACCCACGGACCGGACGGAAGGCCCGCCGCCGCGAGTCCAAGCAATGCGCCGGCCAGCAGCGCCAGCGCACCGATCATGTCGCCGCGGCGCGCACCGGCGTTGTCATGCTTCCGATGCTAGAGTGCGCCCCGCCGCAAAAGTGAGTACCGATGCCCCGGCTCCTGTTTCGCAAAATCACTCCCCGCAGGGAAACACTGCGCAACCACTGGGCGCTGAAACCCTTCGGCCGATTTTTCGGCGATCCGCGGCTGTGGTCCTTGCAGCGGCGCACGGTGACTCCGGCGTTCGGCGCCGGGCTCGCGATTTCCTTCGTGCCGTTGCCGATCCACCTGCCGTTGGCGGCGTTGGTCGCCATCTTTTGCCGCATTCACGTGCCGACGATCATGTTGTCGCTGATGATCATCAATCCACTGACCATCTTTCCCGCCTACTACCTCGCATACCGGATCGGCGTGATCGTCACGGGAGCGCCCGAACGGCAGTTCCATTTCGAAATGAGCTGGGACTGGGTGCAGAACGGCCTCGGCCCGATGTGGAAGCCGTTTCTCGTCGGTTGCGGAATCACGGGTGCGTTGGCGGGACTGCTCGGCTACGCCCTGCTCGACATCGCGTGGCGCTACAACACCCGCAAGAGATATCGCGAACGCGCCGGCGGCGCGACACCGAAATCAGGTGCGTTCGACTAGATTCCCGCGTTCCAGCTCGAGGATGCGATCCATCCGTGCCGCGAGCTTGCGGTCATGGGTCACGACGACCAGGCTGGTCGCGAGTTCCCGGTTCAATTCGAGCATCAACGCGAACACGGACTCGGCGTTGCCACCATCCAGGTTGCCGGTCGGTTCGTCGGCGAGCACGATCCGCGGGCCGGTCACGAGCGCGCGGGCCACTGCGGCCCGCTGCCGCTCGCCGCCCGACAATTCATGGGGCCGGTGAACGAGGCGTTCACCCAGTCCGACGCGACCGAGAATCGTCCGCGCGCGCTGCTCGGCTTCGTGCCGCGGCGTGCGCCGCACGAGTAATGGCATCGCGACATTCTCCAGCGCCGAGAACTCCGCCAGCAGGTGGTGGAACTGGTAGATGAAACCCAGCGAATAGTTGCGCAACTCGCCGCGCGCGCGTTCGTCGAGTGCATGGATGTCGCGGCCGGCGACCGACACCGAACCCGCGCTCGGCTTGTCCAGCCCACCGAGGATCTGCAGCAGCGTGGTCTTGCCCGAGCCGGAAGCGCCGATGATGGCGATGCGCTCCCCGGCCCGAACCTGAAAGTTCACTCCACGCAATACTTCCAGGTCGATCGGTCCCTGGCGAAAGCTGCGCGAGATGCCGGTGGCTTCGAGCACGAGATCAGTCATGTCTTAGGGCCTCTGCAGGCAAGGTGCGCGCCGCGCGCCAGGCCGGGTAGATAGTCGAAAGCGCCGCGAGCAGCAGCGCCACGAGGGAAACTTCGAGCACGTCGCGCCAGCGCACCTCGGACGGCAGGTCGCTCATGTAATACACGCTCGCGTCCAGGAACTGCACGCCGAACGTACGCTCGATCAAGTGCACGATCTCCTGCACGTTGCTGGCGAGGAACCAGCCGAGCAGCGCTCCGGCAAGCGTGCCGAAAAATCCGAGCAGCGCGCCCTGTATCAGGAACGCGCGCAGCACGTTGACCGGCGCGGCGCCGATGGTGCGCAGGATTGCGATGTCGGTCTGCTTTTCCTTCACGATCATCACCAGCATCGCGACCAGGTTGATGGCGGCGACCACGACCAGGATCAGCAGGATGAAAAACATCATCGTCTTGGTGAGTTCGATGGAACGGAAGAACACCGCATGGTCGCGGGTCCAGTCGGAAACGAAATAGCCGTTGCCATCGAAGTCGATGTCGCGCGCCACGTCGCGCACGATCCGCGGGGCGGCAAAAGGATCCTCGAGCGCGAGCCGCAAGCCCGTGACGCTGTCGCCCATGCGGTACAACTTCGCCGCGTCGGTCATGTGCACCAGCGCCAGGCCCCGGTCGTACTCGTACATTCCCGAGGCAAAGACGCCGCTGACGGTGAACCGCCGCATGCGCGGCGCGAATCCCGCGGGTGTCGCGCTGCCTTCGGGCGCCATGAGAACGACGGTCTGCCCGACCGATACGCCCAGTTCGGCGGCCAGCGCCGTACCCAGGATGATGCGGAACTTGCCGGGCTCGAGATCCGCGAGCGACCCTTGAGTGAGCCGGGCGCCCAGGCCGACGGCGCGCGCTTCTTCCTCCGGCAGGATGCCGCGCACCACCGTGCCGGCCACACGTTCACCGTTGGCCAGCAGTCCGCGCGACTCGACAAACGGCACGACGGCCTTCACGCCCGGCGTGCGCGCCGCCTGCTGCTGTGCGCGCGGCCACTCGGCGATCCGGCCCTCGAGGCCGGTGATCGTC
Organism: Alcaligenaceae bacterium; assembly: GCA_036677145.1. Taxonomy (GTDB): domain Bacteria; phylum Pseudomonadota; class Gammaproteobacteria; order Steroidobacterales; family Steroidobacteraceae; genus CADEED01. The sequence goes on along the minus strand of JAKFFF010000011.1, from coordinate 26,469 downwards.
GCGTGCGAAGTCACGGTCAGCATCCGGCTGCGCAGCTCCGTCTCGAATCCATTGAGCACCGACAGAACCACGATGAGCACGGCAACGCCGAGCGCGAGACCCAGCACCGACATCGAGGCGACGAACGACACGAAACCGCTGCGATGCGTACTGCGCAGATACCGCGTGGCGATCAACCATTCGTAGGAACCGCGCATGTGTGCCTACTCGTACCGCAGCGCGTCGGCCGGTGGCACGCGCGAGGCGCGCACCGCGGGGTAGATAGTCGCGAGCAACGTGATCAACATGGCAATGCCCGCGATCCAGGCGATCTGCTCGAAGCGCAGCTCCGAGGGCAGCTGCGTGATCACGTACACCTGGGAGTCGAAGATCTCGAAGCGGAACAGCCGTTCGAGAAACTGCGCGATGACGCCCGCATTGTGGCCGATCAATGCGCCGAGCAACACGCCGAGGGCGACACCGAACCAGGCGATGACGCCGCCCTGGATGAGGAATATCGCCATGACACGCCGCGGCGAGGCGCCGAGCGTGCGCAGGATCGCGATGTCGGTGCGTTTGTCGGTCACGACCATCGCCAGCATCGCGACCAGGTAAAACGCCGCCACCGTGACGATCAGCATCAGGATCAGCGCGATCATCGTCTTCTCGATGCGGATCGCGCGGAAGTAGCTCGCGTGATCGCGGGTCCAGTCCGAGATCGCAACACCCGCCGGCAAATGGGTTGCCAGCGTCGCGGCGTACCCCGGCGCGCCGAGCGCATCGCGGAAATTCACGTGCATCCCCATGCGCGCATCGGGACTGGGCAGCAGCGCGCGTACGTCGTCGAGCGCGGCGATGAGCAGTGAACCGTCGTAGTCCTGCAACGCGACGTCGAATACGCCGGCCACCGTGAACTCCCGCAACCGCGGCTCGGGCGCGCCGTTCACGTCGGTGGTCGGAATCAGCACGGTGATCGGATCGCCGACGCCAACGCCCAGCATCTGCGCGATGATGCGGCCGATGACGACGCGATCCGTACCCGGCTTCAGATCGGAGAGCCGCCCCTCTACGACGGCCTTCGCGATGCGTGCGACCTCGCCTTCATGCGCCGGATCGATACCGCGCAGCCGCACCGGCAACATCTCGGGCTTGCGCACCGCCAGCGCTTCGATTTCCAGGTAGGGCGCGGCGCCGATGACATCCGGCGAGGCGCGAACCTGATCGCCGAGCACCTGCCAGTCGGGCGCAGCGGCGCCGGGTGGCACGTAGATGCGGGCATGCGACGACAGCGCCAGCAGGCGCTCGCGCAGTTCGCCCTCGAGGCCATTCATCACGGACAGGATGACGATGAGCGCGGTCACGCCCAGGCACACGCATAGCAGCGAGACCCATGTAATGAAAGAAACGAAGAATTTGTGGGAACGCGCCCGCACGTAGCGCAGGCCGATGAACAGGGGCAGCGAATTCAGCATTGCAAGTCATTCTGGCCGAAAAACCGGACGGGGATCACAAAAGCACTGTTAGATGCAGTCGTCAGCCGGCGACAGCGGCTGACTTTGCCATATGGCGGCGTATATTGCCGCCACGGCCGAGTCGCCGGCCGGGAGGGATTAGCCATGCTTGCTCGCACGATGAAATTGACTCTGTTGGCCGCGGGCCTCGTGATCGCGGCGCCGTCCTTCAGTGAAACGCTGTCCATCGATGGCCAGGTGGTGGTCAAGCCCGCGGGAATCGAAACGCCGCAACGCGGATCGACCATGAGCGCGGTGGAAACCCGCTTCGGTGCGCCGGCCAATAAAAGCTCCGCGGTAGGCAACCCGCCTATCACCAAGTGGTTCTACCCCAACTTCGTGGTGGTGTTCGAGCACGACAAAGTCCTGCACGCCGTGGTCGTCGCGGGCTGATCTCCCGTTGATATCCCCCGGGGCCGCGTCCGGCCCACGCGGGTTTAGTTAGCGTCAGCGGCGTCCGGCGGATATTTCCCGGTAGCCGCATAGGCAGCGCGACTGCCGGCGGGTAAGCTGCCGCGCTTTTCCGTGCCCCAGCAGACCCGATGACCGTCCTGTTGCAACCGCCCCTGCCGGCGCCGAAATCCCGGCAGCGCTGGCATCAACTCTATGGCTCCGCCCGCAGCCTCGCGCTCGCGGAGGCCATCGCGGCGGACTCGCGCCCTTATCTCGTCATCGCCCGCGACGCGCGCGAACTCGACCAGCTGCGCGCCGAGCTCGATTTCTACCTCGGTGGCGCGCGCGCGATCCATGCACTGCCCGACTGGGAAGTGCTGCCGTACGACGTCTTCTCGCCGCATCCGGACATCATCTCCGAGCGGCTCGCGGCGCTCGCCGAACTGCCGCGGATGAAGTCGGCCGTGTTGCTCGCCTCCGCCGACACGCTCGGCCAGAAGCTCCCGCCCCGCGGCTACGTTGATGGGCGGACGTTCGACCTGTCCGTCGGGGAACGCCTCGAACTCGATCCCCTGCGTGCGCGGCTGGTCGAGAGCGGTTACGCGTCGGTGTCGCAGGTGTCCGCGCCGGGTGAGTTCGCGTTGCGCGGCTCGCTGTTCGATGTCTTCCCGATGGGCGCGGCCTCTCCGCTGCGTGTCGATCTTTTCGACGACGAGATCGAAGCGATCCGCGAGTTCGATCCGGATACCCAGCGCTCCGGAGCCTTGCTCAAACGGATCCGGCTGCTGCCCGGCCGCGAGCTGCCGCTCGATGCCGATTCGGTCAAGGCATTCCGGCTGCGGTATCGCAAGCGTTTCGAAGGAGACCCGACGCGCAGCGTGATCTACCGCGGCGTCAGCGACGGCATTGCGCCGCCGGGAATCGAGTTCTACCTGCCGCTGTTCTTCGATACGACCGATACGCTGCTCGACTATCTACCCAGCGCGACGGTGGTCTGCGCCGGCACGGATCTCGAGGGCGCGGTGGAACGCGCCGCGGGGGTGATCGCGGAACGTTACGAGGAAAGGCGCCACGACATCGAACGCCCGATCCTGACGCCGGATGAATTGTTCCTGACGCCCGCGGAACTCGCGACGCGGCTCGACGCATTCACCCGCATCGACATCGAAAGTTTCAAGGCGGAATCGCAGGGCCACAATTTCCCGACGGCCGCGCCGCAGGACTGGCGCGTGGACCTGCGCTCCGAGCGTCCGCTGGCGCCGCTCGAAAATTTCCTTGCGACCTACAGCGGGCGCGTACTGCTCGCCGCGGACTCCGCCGGCCGGCGCGAAGTACTGCTCGAAATGCTGCGCGGACATGCACTCTCCCCCACCGCGGTGGCGGGCTGGCGCGAGTTCGTTGACGGCAGCGCGAAATTCGCGATCTGCGTGGCGCCGGAGATGGCCGGGCTGAACGTGCTGTCGCCGCCCATCGCGGTGCTCGGCGAAGGACAGCTTTTCGGGCAACGCGCGCGCCAGGAACGGCGCCGGCGCCGCGCCGCCGCGGATCCGCAGGCCATCCTGCGGGATCTGACCACTCTCGGCCCGGGTTCGCCCGTCGTGCACGAAGAATACGGCGTCGGCCGTTACGTCGGCCTGCAGGTCATGCAGGTCGCCGGACAGGACGGCGAATTCGTGGTGCTCGAATACGCGGGCGGCGACAAGCTCTACGTGCCGGTGCAGCAGTTGCACCTCGTGTCGCGGTATTCCGGCGCCGCGCCCGAAAGCGCTCCGCTGCACAAACTCGGTACCGATCAGTGGGCGAAGGCGCGCAAACGCGCCGCCGAGAAAATCCGCGACGTGGCGGCGGAGTTGCTCGATCTGTACGCGCAGCGCCAGGCGAAGCGCGGAGCTTCCCTGACGTCGAAGGATCTCGACTACCAGGCATTCGCGAACAGTTTTCCGTTCGAGGAGACGGCGGACCAGGCCGAGGCCATTCGCCAGGTGCTGGTCGATCTCGCCAGCGAGAAGCCGATGGATCGCGTGGTCTGCGGCGATGTCGGTTTCGGCAAGACCGAAGTCGCGATGCGCGCGGCGTTCGTCGCCGCGCAGGCGGGCAAGCAGGTGGCGGTGCTCGTGCCGACGACGCTGCTCGCCGAGCAGCACACCAACAATTTCCGCGACCGCTTCGCCGACTGGCCGGTACGTATCGAAACATTGTCGCGTTTTCGAACCGGCAAGGAATCGAACGCAGTTCTGGAAGGCATCGAGAAAGGCACCGTCGACATCGTCATCGCGACGCACCGGCTGCTGCACGCCAACGTGCGCTTCAAGGACCTCGGACTGATCATCGTCGACGAAGAACACCGCTTCGGCGTGCGCGACAAGGAGAAATTGAAGACGCTGCGCGCCGAGGTGCACGTGCTCACGCTCACGGCCACCCCGATCCCGCGCACGTTGAACATGGCGCTCGGCGGCCTGCGCGACCTGTCGCTGATCACGACGCCGCCCGCCGAGCGGCTCGCGATCAAGACCTTCGTGACCGAGTGGCACGCGGCCACGTTGCGCGAAGCCGCGCTGCGCGAGTTCCGCCGCGGCGGACAGGTCTACTTCGTGCACAACGTGGTCGAGACCATCGAAAAGACCGCGCAGGAAATCGCGAAGCTGATTCCCGAGGCCGATGTGCGCGTGGGCCACGGACAAATGCGCGAGCGCGACCTCGAGCAGCTGATGGTCGACTTCTACCACCGCCGTTTCAATTTCCTGGTGTGTACGACCATCATCGAAAGCGGCATCGACGTGCCTACCGCCAACACCATCATGATCGATCGCGCGGACCGCCTGGGCCTCGCCCAGTTGCACCAGCTGCGCGGCCGCGTCGGCCGCTCGCATCACCGCGCCTACGCCTATCTGCTCACGCCCAATCGCAAGGCGCTGTCGCAGGATGCCGTGAAGCGCCTCGAGGCCATCGAGTCGCTCGAAGAACTCGGCGCGGGATTCGTGCTCGCGACCCACGACCTCGAGATCCGCGGGGCCGGAGAGTTGTTAGGCGAATCGCAGAGCGGCGAACTCGTCGAGGTCGGACTCACGATGTACCTCGACCTGCTCGAACAGGCCGTGAAGGCGATGAAGGAAGGGCGCGAGCCGGAACTCGACCGGCCGCTGGCCGCGACCGCGGAGGTGGAATTGCGCCTGCGCGCGCTGCTGCCCGAGAGCTACGTGGCGGACGTTCCCGCCCGGCTCGCGATGTACAAGCGGCTGGCTGCCGCGCCCGACAATGCTGCCATCGACGAACTGACCGAAGAGATCGTGGACCGCTTCGGTCCGCTGCCGCCGCCCGCCACCAATCTGCTGCGCGTCGCGCGCCTGAAGCTCATTGCCCGGTCACTCGGCATCCGGCGCCTCGATCTCGGACGCGAAGGCGGTTATGCGCTGTTCGAGGAGCAGAACCAGGTCGATCCCCGCGCGATCATTCGGCTGGTGCAGCATCCGGACAAGGACTATCGGCTCGACGGTTCCCTGAAGCTGCGCATTTCGGTGGAGACCGAAGACGATGCCGAACGGTTCGACTTCGCCGAAAAGTTCCTGCAGGGGCTGCGCGGAACGCCGGGCGGTGAGAAAGGCAGCGAGAAAGCTGGCGCCGCCAGGTCGCCGGCAGCCGACAAATCCGGCGCGGCCGCCAGCCGGAAACGCCATTGATCGACCCGCTATACTTTCGCCCATGACTCAAACCGGCCGCTCGCGTCTGCGCTCGCTCCTCGCCGCCTTCACCCTCACCGTCATCGGCGGCAGCGCCTCCCTGCCGGTGGCGCTGGCGCAAACCGCGCCCTCGGCCACCGTCTACACGGTGGAAATCATCGTGTTCCGCAACATGACGGGTGCGGGGGGACCCGAGGACTGGAGCGCGAAGGCCGTGCCGCGCGGGCCCGATCAGCCCGACTCTCCGGTCACGGGGCGTTTCGTCGCCGCGGTGCCCGCGGCGCAATACCAGCTCAACGACGTCGCCGCGAAATTGCGCTCGTCGACTAACTATCCACTGGTCGCGCACTTCGCGTGGCAGCAGACCGCGAGCTCATGGGGATCGCGCGCCGGGTTCACCGTGAACAAACTCGCGGGCAACGTGCCGGGCCTTTCCGGGATCTTTTTTCTCGAGGCCGGCACCTACCTGCACCTCGGCATGACGCTCAGCTACCAGTCGCCCAACCCGCCCGCCGGGCTCGCGGCTTCACCGGGCACGGTGTTCACGCTGGCCGAGTCACGCCGCGTGAAGCGCTACGAGCGCAACTACTACGACCACCCGGCCTTCGGCGTCATCGCCCTCGTCACTCCCGCGAATCGCCCCACGGGCGGCCGCTGAATGCGCCCCGCGCGCACCGCGGCCCTGGTGCTCGCGGGCGCGTTCCTGTCATGCGGCGCGACGCTGCACGCACAGGAATTCACCGCGCAGATGCTCGAGAGCCGCAATGCCGCCGCGGGATTTGCCGGCACTTTGAAGTTCGCGATCGGCCGCGCCGCGCGCCGCTGCCGTACCCTGCTCGGCAAAGACGAAGCCTGGATGCGCGGGGTCGTCGACAGTTGGCTCGAGCGCAACGGCCGCTTCTCCGAGGCGGCGGAAATGTGGTCCAGCCTGCTGGCCACGAGCGTCGCAAAGGCGCGGGGCGATGCGGCCGGTCAGGAGGTCGCGCGCCAGATCGTCGACATCATCAGCGCAGATGCGGAGCGCCTGGTCATCTCGTATCTCGGCGAGACCGAGGATCAGCAGAAGCAGGCTTGCACGACTTACGCCCAGTCGGTCGCCGACGGCCGGTTCGACATACCGCCGACCGCGGAGATGTATCCGGAACTGCTCGAGCTGGTCGCGATGTTCGAGGAAGACCCCGCGGAAGTCGTCAAGGCGCCGGCCGCGCCCGCGAACTGATCAGGCGAAATCCGACTCTTCCGCGACGATGATGCGGTTGCGGCCCTGCTCTTTCGCGCGCGCCACGGCCGCTTCAACGGCCTTCAGATAACCCGTCGGACTGTCTTCAGGTCGCGCGGTGTGTATGGCCACCCCGCCGCTCACCGTCACGTAACGCTGCGTCGAGCGCGGGTGATGGATCTGCTGTTCGCGCACACGATGCGCCACCGTCGTCGCGTGCTGGATCACGTGATCCGAGGCCGTGCCGTGCATCAGGACGATGACACTCGCGCCTTCCCAGCGGCCGACAATGTCGGTGCCGCGCCGGAAGGAGCCGGCAATGGCGCGTGCGACGCGCTTGATCACCGCATCACCGCCCGCCCGGTCGAAGATCTCGTTGTAAGGACCGAGCTGATCGATGTCGAACAACAGCAGAGCGATGTCGGACTTGTCGCGCTGGGCGAGCGCGAAGTCGCGCTTCAACACGTCTTCGAAGTAGTAACGCGAAGCGAGTCCGGTGAGCCGGTCCTCGCGCACCCAGGTGGGCAGGCCGCGAATGCCGGTGTCGCCCGTGCGGGTACGCGTGCCGCCTTCCCGGTGATAACCAATGAAGTGGGTGACCTTGCCCTCGCCGTTGCGCAACGGATGGATGTGCATGTCATTGACGAACACCGTGCCGTCCTTGCGCTGATTCCGCAGCAGCGCGCGCACGGATTCCGCGTGGCCGAGCGCCTCGCGCAACCCATCGAGTTCCTGCTGGTCGCGATCCTCGCCCTGCAGCAGGCGCAGATTCTTGCCGATGAGCTCCGCGACGTCGTACCCGGTCAGCCGGCAAAACGCCGGGTTCGCGTACACCACGACGCGGTCGCCGCCGGCTTCGCAAATGACGACGCCTTCGGGTGAAACATCGAGCGCGCCGCGCAGGAAATCGTTCTTGAAGCCGTTCATGCGTTGCCTGCCGTCAAATTGAGCTGCGGCGCCTCGGCGGAGCGCGCGAGCAGATCCTGGCTTGCGCGCCAGGCGGAACCGGCCAGCAATTCTTCGCGTTCGGGAGCGGCGCGGCCGCGCATCCTCACCAGCCGCAGCTGGGCACTGGGATCGATCTCGTGATCGAGTTCCGCGAGCAACTTCGCGACGGCCGGGCGATCGTTGCACACCGGGAGCACGTCGCAACCCGCCGAGAGCGCGGCCTGCGCGCGCACGACGATGTCGCCGTATTCAGCGGCGCCACCCATGGACAGATCGTCGGTGAACACGGCGCCGGTGAAACGCAGTTCTTCGCGCAACGCGTTCTGTACCCAGCGGCGCGACAGGCTCGCGGGCTCGGGCGCCACCGCCGGAAACAACACGTGCGCGACCATCACGCCGTGCAACCCGTTCGCGATGAGACGTCGATACGGCAACACGTCGTTGTCGAGTTCCTCCCAGCCGCGCCGGTCGACGGGCAGGGACTGGTGCGAATCCGCGACCACGGCGCCGTGACCGGGGAAATGTTTGGCGGTGGCGGACATGCCGGCGTCTTTCATGCCCTGCATGTACGCGAGCGCGAGTTGCGCGACGGCTTCGGGTTTCGCGTGGAATGCGCGATCGCCGATCACTTCGCTCACGCCGTAGTCGAGATCGACGCAGGGCGCGAACGACAGATCTACGCCGTGCGCGCGCAACTCGGCAGCCATGAGCCAGCCCATTGAACGCGCCAGAGCGAGGCCATTCCTGGGATCGAGATCGAATTCGTGGCCGATGCGCCGCGGCGGCGGCAGACGCGAGAACTCCGGACGGAAGCGCTGCACGCGGCCGCCTTCCTGGTCGACGGCAACGATCAGCGCCGGCGAGCGCACGGCGTGGATATCGGCGACCAGCCGGGTGAGCTGTTCGGCGGTGGAATAGTTGCGTGTGAACAGGATCACGCTGCCCACGAGCGGATGGCGCAGCACATCGCGGTCCTCGGGCGTGAGCTCGAGACCTGCCACGTCGACCATCAAAGGGCCCAAGGTCACAACTTCAGATCCTGTCCAGGACGGCTATCGATTCCACGTGAGTGGTGTGGGGGAACATATCAAGTACACCGGCGGCCCGTAAGCGGAAGCCATGCTCCCCGACCAGGACACCCAGGTCCCGGGCCAAAGAGCCGGTATGACAGGAGATATACACCAGTCTCCGCGGCGCGATATGTGCCACGGCGCTCAAAACCTCACGCGCGCCCACGCGCGGCGGGTCTAACAGCACCGCATCGTACCCGCCACGCAGCCAGGGGATGGTCCTGTCAGGAGTCACCGACAGGTCAGCGACATGGAATTCGGCGTTGGCGACCCCGTTGCGGCGGGCATTGGAACGCGCCCGCTCGATGAGACCTGGATCACCTTCCACCCCAACTACCGACCCCGAGTGCCGCGCCAGCGGCAGCGTGAAATTGCCGAGGCCGCAATACAGGTCCAGCACCCGGTCGGTTGGCCGGATTTCGAGTAGTTCGATCGCGCGGGCGACCATGCCGTGATTGATGGCCGCGTTCACCTGCACGAAGTCCGACGGCCCGAACTCGAGCTTCAGGTCGAACTCATCGAGCCGGTAGTGCAGATCGACCGGACCCGGCGTCAGCGGCGCGATCGTCGCGAGCCCCCCGGGCTGCAGCATCACGCGCAGTCCCTGGGCGCGCTCGAATTCGGCCAGCCGCGCAAGGTCCTGCTCCGGCAGCGGATCGAGGACTCGCAGGACGAGAACCTTCTCGCCGTCGGACAACGACACCTCGATCTGCGGAATGCTCTCGCGCCGGATCATGCCGGTGAGCAGCTCCCCGAGCGCGCCGACCAGCGCGCCCACCGGCTCGGCCAGCACTTCGCAACGCTGCACGTCGGCGACGTACTTGCCCTGCTTCTCGCGGAAGCCGACCAGGCTGCGGCCTTTCTTGGTGACGTAACGCGATGACAAGCGCGCGCGGCGGCGGTAACCCCAGTGCGGACCTAACAAAGGTGGCAGCCAGGTTTCCGGCGTCACGTTGCCGATGCGCTCGAGATTGTTGGCGAGATCTTTTTGCTTGGCGGCGATCTGCGCCGCGGGATCGAGATGCTGGAGCGCGCACCCGCCGCACACGCCGAAGTGAGCGCAGCGCGGCGTGACACGATCGGGCGAGGCCTCCAGCACTTCGACGAGTTCGGCCTCGTCGTGACTCTTGTGGAAACTGCGGCGGCGGAAGGTCACGCGCTCGCCCGGCAGCGCACCGGCGACGAACGCGGTCTTGCCCTGCGTTTCCGACGCTCGCACGACGCCTTCGGCTTCGTGCGTGAGATCCGCGACGACGCCGGTTTCGAGCGTGGGGTTCGCCACGCGCGATGCACGGCTCACGAGCGGTCTTCCTCTGGAGGGCCCTCCGCGGGCCAGGCGGCGAGGAACTCATCGAAATGCGGCTGGTGCGCTTCGGCCAGCCACGCGCGAGTCCGCGCGAGTTCGTCGGCGAGTCCCGCGTCGGTCAAGCGGCCCCGCATGTGCTGGAAGCGCAGGAAGACGAGCCAGGTGTTGACGACGTCGGTTTCGCAGTAGTGACGGATGCGTTTGAGATCGCCCGCGCGATAGGTGTCCCACACCTGCGATCCGTCGAAGCCGAGCTTGCCCGGGTAGCCCAGCAACACGGCGGCGTCGGACAGCGACGCACGTGCGCGGGCCTGATAACCCGACAACACGTCCATCACGTCGATGTGGCGCCAGTGAAAACGGCCGAGATAGTTGTTGTAGCGGAACGCATTGTCCTCATCGCCGGTTTCCCAGTAACGCGGCGCCTGCACCTTGTGGCGCAGCGCGCGGTAATGCAGCACCGGCAGATCGAACCCGCCGCCATTCCAGCTCACGAGTTCGGGCGAGAATTTTTCGATGCCATCGAAGAAGCGCAGCACGAGTTCGCGCTCTGACGCCGCTTCTTCGCCGAGGCTCCAGACACGAAACCCTTCGCGCGTGCGAAACGCGCACGAGATGGCGACGATGCGGTGCTGGTCGTGCGGCAGGAAATCGCTGCCCGACTCCTGGCGTGCGCGCGCCTGCATGGCCTTGCCGACTTCGTCGTCGGACAGGCCCTCGAGGCCGAACAACCGGCGGCCAAACTCCACGTCCGGCACGGTCTCGATGTCGAACACCAGGGTATTCATCGGCGTTTCCGCCCGCGCGATGCCGAGCGCACCGGCTTGCGCCGCGCGCGCTTGCGGGCCGCGCGTTTTGCCGGCTCGGCTGTTTCGAGCACGGCGACAGCCACGATGAGGCCCGCCTCGTCGGTCAGCGTCACGTGCCCTCCACCAATGCCGAGTTGCCGGCGCACTTTTTCACCGCGCGCCGAGTAGACGACCTCGGGCCGCCCCCACGCGTTCTGCACGATGCCGACGTCGCGGATCCATATTCCGTGCGCGAATCCCGTGCCCATGGCCTTGACGATGGCCTCCTTCGCGGCAAAACGCATCGCGAGAAACCGCTCGGTCCGCTTGGTTTTGGACAACTGGGCGCGCTCGGCCGGCATGAGCAGCCGCTCGACGAAATGGTCGCCGTACTTGTCGTACAGTTTCTTCACGCGCGCGGCCTCGAGCACATCGACGCCGATACCGAAAATCATCGGCGCGCACCCTGCATGAGCGTCTTCATGTCGCGGACCGCGGCATCGAGTCCCGTGAAGATTGCGCGGGCAATGATGCAATGGCCGATGTTGAGCTCGACGATCTCGGGAATGGCGGCCACCGGCATCACGTTGTTGTATGTGAGTCCATGGCCCGCGTGTACTTCGAGCCCGAGTGCCGCGGCCCGTTTCGCCGCACTCGCGAGGCGCTCGAGCTCGCGCGCCTGGGCGGATCCGGTCGCATCCGCGTAGGTACCGGTGTGGAGCTCGATGACGGGCGCGCCGCTGCGTTTCGCCGCGTCGATCTGCGCCGGATCCGGAGCGATGAACAATGCCACGCGAATTCCCGCCGCGGCGAGTTTCCTGACCCCGGCACCCACCCGTTCGACGTCCGCGGCGACGTCCAGGCCGCCTTCGGTGGTGATCTCCTGGCGGCTCTCGGGCACGAGGCAACAATCTTGCGGACGCACATCGAGCGCGATCTCGACCATTTCATTCGTCAGGCCCATCTCGAGATTCATGCGTGTCTGCAGCAGCGGGCGCAGCGAACGGACATCGCGATCCTGGATGTGGCGCCGATCCTCGCGCAGATGCAGCGTGATGTTGTCTGCGCCGGACTGCTCGGCCAGCAAGGCGGCGTGCACCGGATCCGGGTACGGCGCGCGGCGCGCCTGGCGGACGGTGGCGACGTGATCGATATTGATACCCAGGGCAATGGCGCGGGCGTTGCCGCCGCCGGAACTGACACTCACGTTGGTAATCCTCGCCGTGTCATCGCACGCGCAACCGTGCGGGTGCGCAACTCGCGGCCTTCGAGACAATGATCGATCGCCTGGCGCAGTACGCGCCGCGCGGCGTCCAGCGCCTGCGGGTCATCGAGCGATTCTTCGCGCAACGCGAGCAGGCTGCGCCCGGAGTAACAACCCGGGGCACCTTCGCGCACCTCGCTCAATCCCTGCGCCGGGCGGAATTGATAGAAGACGTCCGCGGACACTTCGAACTCGAGGCCGTAACCGATCGACTCGAGCAATCGCTTTTCGAACACTCGCAACGCAGGTTCCGGCTGCGCTTCGAGACACAGACGCCTCAGTGTGCGCCCGTAATCCGCGAACAGCTGAGGCTGCGGATCATGGCGGGTAGTGAGGCTGATGATGAGTTCGTTGAGATAGAAGCCCGACAGCACCTGCCGCGGCGGCAATACCAGCGCCTCACCGTCCGCTTCGGCTCCTGACAGTTGCGCGGCCTCGCCGCGTCCCGTCCACGAGACCAGCAAGGGACGGAATGGCATGAGCAGCGATGCCAGCTTCGACTTCGGCCCGCGCGCGCCGCGCGCGAACAATGTGAGCCTGCCGTGCCCGGCAGTGAAGACGTCGAGGATCCGGCTGGTGTCGCGATATTCCCGGTGGTGCAGCACGAAGGCCGGTTCGAGCGTGATGCGTTCGCGGGGCGGCTGCATGCGCGGCGTTATTCCATTCCGAGTTGCGCGAGCGCCCGCGCATCGTCGGCCCAGTCCTCACGCACCTTCACCCAAAGGTTGAGGTGCAGCCGGCGGCCGAGCCGCTGATTGAGTTCCTGGCGCGCCTTCTGGCCCACGCGCTTGAGGCGCTCGCCTTTGGCGCCGATGACGATGGGTTTCTGCCCGGCGCGATCGACCCAGATCACGGCGTCGATGACGAGTTGCTCGTCCTCTTCGGTCTGCCTTTCGATCTCGACGGCGATGCCATACGGCACTTCCTCGACCAGCTCCATCGTGAGCTTTTCACGGATGGTCTCGGCGATCTGGAACTCGATGCCGCGGTCAGTGCGCTGTTCGGGCGGGAACAGTTCCGGCGATTCCGGCAGGCGCTGGCCGATGACGTCGATCAACCGATCGAGGTTCACGCCCTTCTCCGCCGAAACCGGGACGACATCGAGAAACGGATGTCGGCCGGCGAGCTCTGCGACGAACGGCAGTAGTTTGTCCTTCGGGTTGACCCTGTCGACCTTGTTCACGACCGCGATGCTTTCGCGGCCGCTGTCCTTGATGCGTCTCAACACCGCTTCGTCTTCCTCGCCGAAGCGCAACGCTTCGACGACGAACACCACCAGGTCGGCGTCGGCGAGCGCGGCCGCGGCGGTACGGTTCATGGCACGGTTGAGCGCGCGCCGTTCGCCGAGGTGCAATCCGGGCGTGTCGACGAAGGCGATCTGCACGCCAGGACGGTTGAGCACGCCGAGGACGCGATGCCGGGTGGTCTGCGGCCGCGACGTGACGATCGACAGCTTCTCGCCGACCAAGGCGTTGAGCAGCGTCGACTTGCCGACATTGGGACGGCCGACGAGCGCGGCGAAACCCGCACGTAATGGAGATTGGTCAGTCATTCAATTCCAGCGCGTCGAGCGCTGCCTGCGCGGCAAGCTGTTCCGCGCGCCTGCGGCTTGGGCCCTCGCCTTCGGTCTCGAGCCCGGAGTGCGTCAGCGAACACGTCACGAGGAAGATCTGCGCGTGTGGCTCGCCGCTCGTGCGCTTCACGGTGTACACCGGCAGGGGCCGGCCGCTGGCCTGCAGATGTTCCTGCAGCCGGGTCTTGGCATCCTTGAGCGTCGACGGCTCGGGAAGGGAGGCTATGCGGGTCTCGAACATGGGCCCGATTTTCGCGCGCACCGCGTCGAGGCCGCCATCGAGAAACAGCGCGCCGCACAGCGCCTCGAAGGCATCCGCGAGGATCGACTGTCGGCGGAATCCGCCGGTTTTGAGCTCACCCGATCCCAGGTGCAACAACTCGCCAAGTTGCATGCCCTGAGCGACCTGCGCCAGCGGCTCCTCGCTCACGAGACGCGCACGCAATCGCGACAGGTCGCCTTCGCTCGCAGTGGGAAATTCACGGTACAGCCTTTCGGAGAGCAGGAGGTTGAGCACCGAGTCGCCCAGGAACTCGAGGCGCTCGTTGTTAGGACCCTCGGCGCTGCGATGCGTGAGCGCGACGACGAACAGCGCCCGATCGCGCGGTTCGTACTCCAGCCTTGCGGCGAGCAAGTCCGCCTGGCTGGCCGGAGTCATTCCCATGTGCGCCGTGGCATTCAGTTGATGACCACCGTCTTGTCGAAAGCCAGCAGCAAGTTCAGGTTGCCGAACAGGGGCACGACTTTTTCGTATTCCGCGGTCATCGACCAGCCTCCGTCTACACGCGCGACAGCGATTTCGTTGACCGTCGGCTCGTCTATGTATCCGGTGTCGAAACGTTTGGCCAGGGAGGAGCGGATGGTCTGCGGTGAAAGAGTTTCGTCGCTCTTGAGCTGCGACGCCGATTCCTTCATCGCGGTAACCACCTTGTAGTAGTTCAAGTACTCCGGCGCGACGCGGATCGCCGCGTACAGCGTGATCGCCATGGGAATCAGCAGGAAGATCCAACCGATCATCGTCACACCGCGTTGCTTGCGCATAAGCCCTCCCGGACTCTGTTATTCGATGCCATTGCCGATGCGCGACAAGTTGACCACGCCCGGACGCTGCATGTCGAAATTGAACCAGATTCGTGTCGCTTTGCCGACCAGATTCGCCTCGGGCACGAAACCCCAGCGGCGACCGTCCTCGCTGTTGTCGCGGTTGTCGCCGATCATCAGGTAATGCCCGGCCGGCACCACGTTGTTTTGCCCTTCGAGCGGAAAGTCGCCGCGATCGGGCCCGCTCCCGGGCGGAGATTCGCGGCAGATCAAGGCGCCCGAGTCTCTCGCCATCTTCTCCCGATCACAGACGGGCAGCCCTTCCAGGCTCCCGGGGTAGTCGTTGGCCCGGATCGGCGCGATCGGCGAGCGGCACGACATGACCTGATGTTCGTGATCGCCGAGCTTCTCTCTAGATAGGCGCATGTCGATGTAACAGCCGTCGGTGAAACGGCCCGCTTCGGTCTGCGGGATGAGCTCGCCGTTGATGATGAGCTGATCGTCGCGCACTTCGACACGGTCGCCCGGCAATCCGACCAGGCGCTTGATGTAATTGACGTTCGGATCCGGCGGGTAACGGAACACCACCACGTCACCGCGCTGCGGCGTGCCGATGTCGATGAACTTCTCGTTGATCACCGGCCAGCGCAGGCCATAGGAGTATTTGTTGACCACGATGAAGTCGCCGTCGAGCAGCGTGGGCATCATCGAATCCGAGGGGATGCGGAACGGCTCGAAGATGAAAGCCCGCACCAGCAGCACGATGAATGCGACCGGAAAGAAGCTGCGCGCGTAGTCGACCGTGCCCGGCTCGGGTAACGAGAGCGGCGCGGGCTTCGCCGCGGCCGCCGCTGTCTCGCGGGACTTGCGAAACAGGAAGTGGTCGATCGCCCACACGACGCCCGTCGCCACCGACAACACCAGCAGCACGAGGCTGAAATCCAGCGTCTCGGCACTGATCATGCGCACGATCACCGCCACGACGAGCACCGGCAGCACCGCGTAGGCCGCGCGCAGCAACGGCGGGTCCGGGACCTGGGCGGTGCCGGCGGCGATGGCGCGCTTTGGCGCAAACAACCAGCTGTCGATGGCGCACACCAATCCCACCGGCGCCGCCAGCCAGCTCAGCGGCACGGCGAATTTCTTGATGAAGCCGAACACCACCGGCACGCCGATGTACAGCACGGCGGCGAACAACACGAATGGGAGCAGCCCATAGGCGATGCGCACGTACAGCGGCGGGCGAGTCGGATACCCCTCGGGAGTAGTCGGGCGCCGCGACGCTCCGACCCAATAGTCGTAAGCACACAGCAGCACGACTGGAATCGCGAGGATGCTCAATGGCAACACGAGCGACTGGAACACCGAGAAAACTTCCCGCACACCGATCTTCAACACGGCGCCGATGAGAACGAAAGGCAGCAGGCTGTAAGCGATCTGAACGAAACGGGGTCCAGGCGCGGGCACGCCCTCGGCGGTCAGGGGGCGCTTCGGACCGAGCACCAACTGATCGTAGATGCAAACCAGGATCACCGGGACCGCCAGGACCGCGAGCACGAGGATCAGCAGATCGAGCAGTTGTTTGATCATTGTTCGGCTACTTTCCCTTCCGGTCTTACTTCTTTCCGACCTTGAGCACGGCGAGGAACGCTTCCTGCGGGATCTCCACCTGGCCGAGCTGCTTCATGCGTTTCTTGCCTTCTTTCTGCTTCTCCAGCAGCTTCTTCTTGCGCGAGATGTCGCCGCCATAACACTTGGCTAGCACGTTCTTGCGCAGCGCCTTGACGGTGGCGCGGGCGATGATATGACTGCCGATGGCCGCTTGCACTGCGACCTCGAACATCTGGCGCGGAATCAGCTCCTGCATCTTGTCGACGAGATCGCGGCCGCGTTCATACGCGCTGTCCTTGTGGACGATGAGCGCGAGCGCATCCACTTTGTCGCCGTTGATGAGCACGTCCAGCTTCACGAGTGGCGCCGCTTCGAAATGGCTGAAATCGTAGTCGAACGACGCATATCCGCGGCTCGTGGACTTCAGGCGGTCGAAGAAGTCGAGCACGACCTCGGCGAGCGGCATTTCGTACTGCAGCGAAACCTGGTTGCCCAGATAAAGCATCTTCTTCTGGCGGCCGCGTTTGTCGTTGCACAGCTGCAGCACGCCGCCGACGTGATCCGGCGGCACGAGGATGTTCGCGATGATGATGGGCTCGCGCAGCTCCTCGATCTGGTCGATGGGCGGTAGTTTGGTGGGGTTGTCGACGAATTTGATCTCGCCGTCGGTGGTCTTGACCTCGTAGATCACCGTCGGCGCGCTGGTGATGAGCTCGATCTGGTACTCGCGCTCGAGCCGTTCCTGCACGATGTCCATGTGCAACAGGCCGAGGAAACCGACGCGGAAACCGAAACCGAGCGCCGTGGAAACCTCGGGTTCGTAGTGCAGCGCCGAGTCATTGAGACGCAGCTTGCTCAGCGCGTCGCGGAACTTGTCGTAGTCGTCCGCGACGATGGGGAACATGCCGGCGAACACGCGCGGCTGCACCTGCTTGAACCCCGGCAGCGGCTCGGTCGCCTGCTTGTGTTCGAGCGTGATGGTGTCGCCGACCGGCGCGCCGTCGATTTCCTTGATGCCCGAGATGACGAAGCCGACCTCGCCGGGGCCGAGTTCTCGCGCCGGCACCGATTTCGGCGTGAAGCGGCCAAGCTTGTCGACCAGGTGCGCTCGGCCGGTCGACATCACGCGGATCTTGTCGTTGACCTTGAGCGTACCGTTGAAGATGCGCACCAGCGTGACGACGCCGACGTAGTTGTCGAACCACGAGTCGACGATGAGGGCCTGCAGCGGCGCGTCCGGGTCGCCCTTGGGAGCTGGAATGCGTTCGATGAGCTGCTCGATCAACTCCTCGACGCCCTCACCTGTCTTGCCGGAAACCTTGAGCGCGTGGTCGGCCGCGATGCCGATGATCTCTTCGATCTCGTTCATGACGCGCGCGGGGTCGGAAGACGGCAGGTCGATCTTGTTGATCACCGGCACCACTTCGAGACCCAGCTCGGTGGCGGTGTAGCAATTGGCGACGCTCTGCGCCTCGACACCCTGCGTGGCGTCGACCACCAGCAGCGCGCCGTCGCAGGCGGCAAGAGATCGTGAGACTTCGTACGAGAAGTCCACGTGCCCGGGCGTATCGATCAGGTTGAGCTGATAACGCTCGCCGTCGCGCTTCGAGGTGTAATAGAGAGTGACCGACTGGGCCTTGATGGTAATGCCGCGCTCACGCTCCAGTTCCAGGGAGTCGAGCACCTGATCCTGCATTTCCCGGGCTTGGAGCCCGCCGCAGATCTGGATGAACCGGTCCGCCAGCGTGGACTTGCCGTGGTCGACGTGGGCGATGATCGAAAAGTTTCGTATGCGTTGCATCTAGGGCTTGAGGTCGGCCTGCCGCCATCTTGGACCCGCAGGTGTGCGAACCCGTGTGCCGGCAAAAATGAGCGCGGGATTATAGCTTCAGGACCCGTAAAAGCTCGTTGGAATTCAGCGTGTAATGGCAAATCACGCTGCCATCGAGCAGCAACACGGGGACCTTGAGCCCATATCGGCGGACGAGCCCTTCGTCGCCGTCCACATCCACGATCCTGACCGGCGGGAGGGTATTAGAGCGCCCCAGTTCGGCAAGGTCGTGGAGCATGTCATCGCACAGTCCGCAGCCTTCCCGGCTCACGACGACGAGGCCCGGAGGAAGTGCGGACGCCTCGCTCAGGGCAGGATCACTTCCGGCGCGGAGCCGGCGCTATCCCCAAGCTCTCGGTGGCGGCCTTCGAGGCCTTCACCTGGGTGGCGATGAACTTGACCGTGTTCGGGGGTACCTCGCCCACCGCGGTGACCTGGTGGTCGTCGATGACCGTCGAGAATGCCGAGGACGATCCGACTCGCGCCGGACCTTCAGCCGCCTTGGTGTCGGGCTTCCGCGGTTCCACGAAGACAGACACGGAAGCGATGCCGTCCGTGAACACGAGGTGGGCGACCGGCTCACTCGAGCCCGGCAGCGCCTGCGCGGAACGCGTCGCCATGCGGAAACCCGGCGGCAATCTCATGGCTTCCCACAGCGCCGGAGGCGCCGCATTGCTAGCGAGTTGCCGGTCGGCTCGCAGCCAGCGATAACTGGATGCGTCCACGAGCGGCTTGAACATGGAATTCGGAATGCGCTCGGGCAGATCGATGTTGGAAAAAACAATCTGTTCGATGACTTCACCGGTCGACGCACACAACTGCGTCTTCAACGGCATGGAAGTCTGTTCATCGATCCACAGGCGGTAACCGTAACGGTATTCGTCGCGCGGATGCAGGGCGACGACGCGGGTCATGCGGCCGAGCAGGCGCTCGCGTTCTCCGCCGCGGATATCGTATGCCACCGAAGAGTTGCCTTCGTCGAATGCCGGCAGCGCGCCCAGCAGCGGACCATCCGGTGCGCGGCGTTCGACGAGCACGGTGCGCTTGTCGGGGAAATAACAGGTGAGCTCGTTGCCTTCGCGAATGAACTCCCGGCCCGAGCCATCGAGCGATAGCAGGCGCTCGGAGATGTCCCCGCCGCGCACGCGGTGGATGATGCGCAGTGTTTCGACACGGCCACCGTGTACGTGCGTGAACACACCCACATAGTTGCGCGTCGTGAGCGCGTGATTCATGCGCTCGAGCCACTCTTTCGGTTCGGCGCCGACCGCGATGCCCACACCTAACAACAACGAGAATGCAGCGAGCCGGGCCGCATTGCGGCGAGCAGCATGCGTGCGGCCGGCAAGGGATGCGTTACCGCGCATCATTCGCCTCCATATCAATCGTCGCATCTGTATCGGCGTTCTCGGGCAGGCCACCAGCATCCGTCGGGTCCGTTGCCACGAGACCGAGCAGCGCAAGCCGTCGGGATAACGGGCCGGAATATTCGCTGTGGGCGACGACGTAATTCGCCAGGCGCGCCGGCGGCGCGATGCTCGTCTGGTTGCTGGGTTGCGGCGTCACGTAACGATCCGGCTCGCCGTTGGATATTGGCGTCCTCGCCGCGGAAGTATCCACCGCGACCAGAGTACCCGCCCCTTGCGTGATTTCGCTCGCCGCGACAGGCGCGGTCGAATTCGCCATCAGCGGAGCAGGGGCTTCCTGATTACGCAGCCAGAGTATCGAAACAGCCGCGACGCCAGCCGCGATGCTCGCGCCCGCGAAGGGACGCGCGAAACGCATCCATCGTTCACTGGATTGGGCAGACCTGCCCGCAGGGGAAGCGACCGGACTACGCGCAGGTGCGGCGGAATCCGCCGAGCCGCCCTCGCCGTACACCGGCTCTTGGGCCAACGCATTTTGCACACGCCAGGCGACACGGTCATGCAGGGCGACACCCCGCTCGGCGCGTAATGCGGCACCGATCACCGAATAACGGGACCACTGGGCACGCTGCGCCTCATCCTTGGCCAGGCGTCGTGCAAGTAATTCGCATTCGCCGGCCGGCAATTCGCCATCGAACATCGCAGAGAGCTGGCTGTCGCGCTCTTCCGTCATACCATTTCCTCGGTGCGGCCCAGGCCGCCTTCAAAAACTTCGCGCAGGCGTTTGTCGATTGCCTCTCGCGCTCTGAAAATTCGTGAACGCACGGTGCCCACGGGACACTCCATCGCTGCCGCAATTTCCTCGTAGCTCAAACCGTCGAGTTCCCGAAGAACAATTGCTGTCTTCAGCTCCTCAGGCAATCCTTCGATCGCGGAGTTCACGATCCCGCGAATTTCTTCCGTGAGGGCCATGCCCTCGGGCGTATCGGGATCCTGAAGCTTGGATTGCACGCTGTGCGACTCCTCGGGGTCATTCAGATCGAGGTCGTAGGCAATGGGGCTGCGGTCGCGCGATGCGAGTTGATTCTTGGCGGTGTTGATTGCGATGCGATACATCCACGTATAAAAGGCACTGTCGCCGCGAAATTGAGGTAGCGCCCGGTACGCCTTGATGAAGGCTTCCTGCGCAATGTCTTCCGCCTCCGCCGGGTTTCGCACGTAACGCAACACCAGCTTCACCACCTTGTGCTGGTACTTGCGGACCAGCAGATCAAACGCCGTCTTGTCACCACGTTGCACACGTTTGACGAGAACCAGATCACTTTCTTCGACCGTCACGGCAGCACCCCGGCTCCGTGAAGGCTGAATAGACCCTGAACGCCTGCGAAAGTTTCCCTCGCCTGCGGGTCTAATCGAATGATTTTCAATGCCTCGTGACGCACGTCATACCTTGTGGCCGGATGGTATCAGCTTGACTGGCCAGGGCCCCGTGGCAAGCGGCGCGGGCAGGTTTTGAGTCGCCGGCAGAGGCGCCGGAAAGACGCCGAATCCTGGGCCGCGCTATCTATAAGAACGAAGCGTACGCCAATCGCGGTCGCCAGGCGCAGTACCAGCACCTCATTGCCGAGCCTGAAGGATCCGGCCGCCAATTCGGCGCGTATTGCCGTCAGCGAAGGTCCAAGGAAGGCGGTGAAACCCTCAGGCTCGGTCCAATCGAGGCGCCGAACCGCCCGGCGCCCCCAAAGCAGGATGCACGTCAGGCCCGGAGGGACGCAGGTCAGGACGACTACCGCGCAAATGGCGATGCGGACGCCCAATGGCAACGCGACCTCCAGCAGCATCGCGCAACAGACTCCGATCAACCATCCGAACCAAAGCACCGCCGCGCGCGGCGATGGACTGATTTCAATCCGATTGCAGAAGTGCGCGGCAGAGTGCCGCGTGCTGCGGATCGCGGGGTACGTCACCGGCGACGAGATAACCCGCGATTTCGGGGTCCGGCAATTCGAGAAACTGGACGAACGCAGCTTGTTCTTCGCTTGCTGCGTTTTCGAATCGTTCCCGCAGATAACGTGTCAGCAGCAGGTCTAGTTCTTTCATTCCCCGGCGGCAACGCCACTCGAGTTTGCTCAGGCGCTGACGGGCCACTTCGGAAGTCGTCGCCGAAGCGGCGCCGTCCGTTAAGTCTTCAGAAAGCCCGGACACGTTAATGCTGTCGTTCGATCATCATCTTCTTGATCTCGGCGATCGCCTTGGCCGGGTTGAGGTCTTTCGGGCAGGCCTCGGTGCAATTCATGATGGTGTGACAGCGATACAGCCGGAACGGATCTTCGAGCTCGTCGAGCCGTTCACCCGTTGCTTCATCACGCGAATCGATGATCCAGCGATATGCGGCAAGCAGCGCCGCGGGCCCGAGATAACGATCGCTGTTCCACCAGTAACTCGGGCAGGACGTCGAACAGCACGCGCACAGGATGCAGGCCGAGGGACGATCGATTTTTTCCTGATCTTCCTTCGACTGCGGGCGCTCGCGATCCGGCGGCGCTGGCGTGCGCGTCTGCAACCAGGGCTTCACCGCGGCGTACTGCGCGTAGAAGTTGGTCAGATCCGGCACCAGGTCCTTCACCACCGGCATGTGCGGCAGCGGATAGATCTTCACATCGCCTTTGACCTCGCTGCAGGCCTTCGTGCACGCGAGCGTATTGAGGCCGCCGATGTTCATTGCGCAACTGCCGCAGATACCTTCGCGGCAGGAACGGCGGAACGTCAGGGTGGAATCGATCTCATTCTTGATCTTGATCAGCGCGTCCAGAACCATCGGCCCGCACGCATCCATGTCCACTTCATAAGTGTCCATGCGCGGGTTCAATCCGGAATCCGGATCGAAACGATAGATCACGAACTTGCGGACGTTCTTCGCGCCCGCGGGCGCCTTGTGCGTCTTGCCCGCCGACTTGTCGATCTTCGAATTGGCTGGGAGCGTGAATTCGGCCATCTGACTTCTGCCTCAGTACGTCCGCGCCTTCGGCGGAATGGGCTCGACGTCTTTCGTGAGCGTGTTCATGTGGACGGGGCGGTAGTCGATGCGCGTCTTGCCGGCGTCGTCGACCCAGCACAACGTGTGTTTCTGCCAATTCACGTCGTCGCGATCCTTGAAATCCTCGCGCGCGTGCGCGCCGCGGCTCTCCTTGCGATTTTCCGCCGAGACAATGGTGGCCATCGCCTGCCCGAGCAGGTTGTCGAGTTCCATCGTCTCGACGAGATCGGTGTTCCAGATGAGGCCGCGATCGGCCACTCGCACGTCGGCGAAGGATGCGTGTGTCTTCGCGAGATCCACGACGCCTTCCTGCATCGTCTGCCCGGTGCGAAACACCGCGGCATCGCGCTGCATGGTCTTCTGCATTTCAAGGCGTATCTCGGCGGTGGCGCGCGAGCCCTTGGAATTGCGCAGGCGATCGAGGCGCGCCACCGCGGAATCGCCCGCGTCCGCGGCGAATGGCGCGTGCGATTGTCCGGGCTTGACCACGGTTGCGGCATGGCGCCCCGCCTCTCGTCCAAACACCACGAGATCGAGCAACGAATTCGAACCGAGGCGATTCGCGCCGTGCACGGAAACACAGGCCGCCTCGCCGACGGCCATGAGCCCCGGGACGACGGTATCCGGATTGCCGTTCTTCACGGTGACGACTTCGCCGTGCACGTTGCAGGGGATTCCACCCATGTTGTAGTGCACGGTGGGCAGCACGGGGATCGGGTCCTTGTTCACGTCGACGCCCGCGAAGATGCGCGCGGTCTCGGCGATGCCCGGCAGGCGGGCATGGATCACCTCGGGCCCCAGGTGCTCGAGATGCAGATGAATGTGGTCCTTGTGTTTGCCGACTCCCCGGCCTTCGCGAATCTCGATGGTCATCGAACGCGAGACGACGTCGCGCGACGCGAGATCTTTCGCGTTGGGCGCGTAGCGCTCCATGAAGCGCTCGCCTTCGGAGTTCGTGAGGTAGCCGCCCTCGCCGCGCGAGCCTTCGGTGATGAGACATCCCGATCCGTAAATGCCGGTGGGATGGAATTGCACGAATTCCATGTCCTGCAGCGGCAGTCCCGCGCGCAGCGCCATGCCGCCGCCGTCGCCCGTGCAGGTATGCGCGGAGGTGCAGGAAAAGTACGCCCGGCCATAACCGCCGGTGGCGAGGATGACGGTGTGCGCGCGATAGCGATGCAAGCGGCCAGTCGCCAGATCCAGCGCGATCACGCCGCGGCACGCGCCATCCTGCATGATGAGATCGAGCGCGAAGTATTCGATGAAGAATTCCGCGTCGTGTTTGATCGACTGCTGATACAGCGTATGCAGCATCGCATGACCGGTGCGATCGGCTGCGGCGCAAGTGCGGTGCGCAGTGCCCTTGCCGTAGTTCGTCGTCATGCCGCCGAACGGCCGCTGGTAGATGCGGCCGTCATTGGTGCGCGAGAACGGCACGCCATAGTGCTCGAGCTCGATCACCGCGGCCGGCGCTTCCTTGCACATGAACTCGATCGCGTCCTGGTCGCCGAGCCAGTCCGAGCCTTTGATGGTGTCGTAGAAATGAAAACGCCAGTCGTCCTCGCCCATGTTTCCGAGCGCGGCAGAAATGCCGCCCTGCGCAGCCACCGTGTGGCTGCGTGTCGGAAAAACCTTCGTGATGCAGGCGGTAGATAGGCCTGCTTCGGCGAGTCCGAGAGTCGCTCGCAGACCCGCGCCGCCGGCGCCGACCACGACGACGTCGTAGGTGTGATCGATGAATTCGTAATCTTTCATGCCGTCTCGGTTGCCATCATCCTGGGGAAAGCGCGAGCACGAGAATGGCGAACGTGCCGGCAACGGCCGCGGCTGCGTGCAGGAACGTCGACGTCAGCAGCAGCAGAGTCTTCGCGCCATTCGAATGCACGTAATCCTCGATGACCACCTGTATTCCGAGCTTCGAATGCCAGGCCAGCGTGAGGACGAGCAGTATAGTGAGCACCGCCACCCACGGCTGCGCCAGCCAGCCGCGCATCTCCTCGTAGGATTGCAATGAATGGCCGAGCAGGCTGATGAGAAACCATGCCGTCAATGGCAACAGCGCAACCGAGGTCACGCGTTGCACCCACCAGTGGCCAACGCCCTCGCCGGCCGAACCACGACCGAGAACCTTTCCGAGCGGCGTACGCAGACTCATGCGACCCCCGGAGCCGCGAAGCCCAGCGCGCGGCATGCGAACCACAACACCAGCACGGTCAGGAGCAACGAGGCCACGACTACCACGGCTCCGCTGCGGCGTGCCTGCGCTCGCTCGAGGCCGCGGCCGGTATCCCAGACCAGGTGCCGGATGCCGTTGCAGAAGTGGTAGACGAATGAAAAAGTGAAGCCGACGAGCAGTAGTTTGGCGAGCGGGCTCGAAAGACATTGCATCGCCTTGGAATAGGCCGCCGGGCCCGAAGCCAGCGCCATCAACCACCAGACAAACGCCAGGAACCCGACCGTCGCTACGCCGCCGGTGATGCGATGCAAGATCGACAGCGACATCGTGTACATGAATTTGTACACGCCGAGATGCGGTGACAGCGGGCGATTGGGCATCAGGACCAGTTCCTAGAAATCGATGCAGCGGCCATTTCTTTCCCAGTCACCGAAACGGGTGGGCTCCGGACCGCCGGGGCCTCCGACTTCGGAGCGCTTGGGCTGCGGGGCTGCGCTTTCGCCTGCAGGCCCTGTCCGCGGCACGCCCTCGGGAGCGGCGGCAGCAGCGGCGGCGGGAAGCGGAGATACGTCGGAATGGGCATTCGGCACGGGCCCGAATTCTGCCAGAATCGATCGCATCCGCCTACTTGAAACCCTTTGAAAAACAAAGATGAGCACGTCCAGAGGCATCGATCTTTCGGCCCCGCCGCATGGACTCGGCGTCCTCGCGTTCCGCGGCGCCGATGCCGCGCGCTTTCTGCAGGGGCAACTTTCGGCCGATGTGGAGAAGCTGCCAGTTGGCGGATCGACACGTGCCGGTTTGCACAATCCACAGGGCCGCGTAATTGCACTGCTCGTGCTCGCACGCACGGCGGCCGATGAATTGTTCGCGGTCCTGCCGCGCGAACTCGCCGCCACCGTCGCCCAACGTCTCGGCAAATTCGTGTTTCGCTCGAAGGTTCGCATCGTCGACGAATCGGAAAATCTGCGGGCGCTCGGGTTTGCCAGTGACGACACGCCCGACGTGACGGGTGTGGCGCTCGATTGGTTCGGTCGGCGCGTGTTACTGGTGCCGGCCACACACGCCGGGAGAATCGAGCCCGCATCCGCGGCGCGCTGGGAACGTGCCGATGTCGAAGCGGGAATCCCGCAGGTCTACGCGAACACGAGCGAAACCTTCGTGGCGCAGATGCTGAATCTCGACTTGTTAGGCGCGATCGCGTTCGACAAGGGTTGTTATACCGGGCAGGAAGTCGTGGCCCGCGCCCACTATCGCGGTCGCGTGAAGCGGCGGCTGCAGCGCTGGCGAAATGACGGCCCGACGCAGCTCGCGCCCGGCGACACCGCCCGCACGAGTGACGGCCGACCGCTCAGCGTGGTGCGAGCAGTCACTCTGGATCACGGCGGCCAGGAACTGCTCGCGGTCGGAAATTTCGCGAGCTCTTCCGAGGATTCCACCGCGGAAGCGCCGGCGGGCGTCGTGATCGTCAGTGGGCCGTTGCCACTGCCCTATTCATTGCCTGAATAGGTCATTGCCTGAATAGGTCATTGCCTGAATAGGCCATTGCCCGAAGAGCAGGCGCCTCAGCGGCGCGCGAACGACACCAGCACCTGCGCGTATTCGGCGGAGCGCGCGGGGTTCAGGATCGGGTGATTGCCTTCGAACTTGTGGCCACGCGAATTGCGCGCGCGTTCCA
>JAKFFF010000010.1:0-96903 GCA_036677145.1 Alcaligenaceae bacterium | reverse complement strand
CGCGCCGCAGACATTCATCAGGCTGCCGGCGACCAGCGTGCGGCGAACGCCGAAGCGATTGACGGCCATCGCCACCACCGGTCCCGGCAGGCCCGACATGATGATGTAGAAGGACGTGATGAGGCCAAGCGTCTCGCGGCTGAAGTCGAGCTGGATCGCCATCGACGAGTTGATCAGCGGCCCGCCGTAGGCCGGGAAACCCAGGTTGAAAGCGAACACCAGCCAGAGCGCGCCCAGCAGTATCCAGCCGTAATAAAGAGATTTCGTCACTCGCATCCCCTGATCAGGTCGACCGCCTTCTCGGCAATCATGATGGTCGGCGCATTCGTGTTGCCGCCAACGATAGCCGGCATTATCGACGCATCGGCGATGCGCAATCCCGACAACCCGTGAACTCGCAATTGCCCATCCACCACCGCGAGTGAATCCGTACCCATGGCGCAG
Source organism: Alcaligenaceae bacterium (assembly GCA_036677145.1). Lineage (GTDB taxonomy): Bacteria > Pseudomonadota > Gammaproteobacteria > Steroidobacterales > Steroidobacteraceae > CADEED01. The sequence goes on along the minus strand of JAKFFF010000010.1, from coordinate 96,459 downwards.
GTGCTGGTGGGGTGCATGGCGGTGCGCACGGTGGCGCGCAGGTGCGCGTCGATGGCCTCATCGCCCTGCACCTGCGGGCCGGGCTTGAGCTCCGCGGCGACCAATCCGGATGCGGGCGCGGTCGCGAAAAACCGGCGCACGAATTTGACGATGTTCCGCAGCGATACGCGATCCGCCTCGGCGGCCAGGAGGTTGAGCTGGATCTTCGGCTTGTCGCGCGGATCGGGTGACCTCAGCGTGACCTTGCCGCGGCTGCGCGGATGCAGCAGCACGCAGGCCATCGAGAGTTGGTGACCGGCGCCCCGGCGCCACAACGGAAACCAGGGCCGCGCGAACATCGACACCGGGCTCACCAGCATCTGCAGATCGGGACGGTCGAGGCCGGGCGTGGTGCGCACCAGTCCCTGCGCCGACAACGGCGAACGCGCGATGATGCCGCTGCGGAACAACGTCCATTGCAGCACCGACAACGCGAGCCGGTCGGCGCGCAGTCGCGCGTCGAAACAGAACTCGCCGCTCGCGGCGAACTCGACGCTGGTCGACTGATGATCCTGCAGATTCGCCCCGACGCCCGGCAACGCATGCCGCACGCGAATGCCATGCGGCTCGAGATCCTCCGGCGCGCCAATGCCCGACAACTGCAGGAGTTGCGGCGAATTGAACGTACCCGCGCAAAGAATCACTTCGCGTTCGCAACGGATGTCACCGGCCTTCTCCGCCGATTCCGCGCGCACGCCGATGCAGCGGGTGGCGTCGAACAGCAGCGAATGCACGCAGGTATTGATGCGCACCTGCAGGTTCGGCCGCGACATCGCGGGCCGCAGATAACGCGCCACGGTGCTCGCGCGCTCGCCGCCATGACAATTGATGTCGGGCACCGAGAAACCTTCGATGTCTTCGGCGTGAAAGTCCTCGAGATGTCTGAAGCCCAGCGCCTCCGCCGTTTCGATGACGCGTGGATAGATGAAATCGTCGGTTTCGTAACGCGAGGTCGTCAGCGGCCCCTGGTCGCCGTGGAAACGCGAGGCGCCGCGCCAGTTGTTTTCGGAGCGGCGGAAATACGGCAACACACCTTCGTAGTCCCAACCCGGCAGACCACGCCTGGCCCAGTCGTCGTAATCGGCGGGACAGCCGCGCATGTACATGAGCCCATTCACGGAGTTGGAACCGCCGAGCACCTTGCCGCGCGGCGCGGGCACGCGCCGCCCGTCGGCATGCGGCTCCGGCTCAGTCTCGAATCCCCATGACGTGCGCGGATCGAGGAATGCGTCGCGCCAGGCCATCGGCATGCGGATCCTGAAGAACTTGCGTTCATCGTCGCCGGCTTCCAGCAGCAGGACGTTGACGGAGGGATCTTCGGAAAGGCGCGCCGCGACCACGCAGCCCGCCGATCCGCCGCCGACGACGATGTAATCGATCCGGTGCATCGCCGCGTTACTCCACCGTGTAGTAACGGAAGATCGTGTAGTCCGGATCGTGGTGGCGCTCGCCGCCGCCGACGATCACGGTGCGATTGAGCCAGTCGTGTTTGCCGACGGGCGCGCGGAAATACGGCGTGCAGCGGAAATACGCCGGCCCCGGCGCATCCGGCTGCGTGTTGTAGATGTAACCGCGGTTCTGGATGTAGATAGGCGTGCCGTCGTCGGCTTCCATCATGTAATGAGCGTTGGACTCGACCACGCCATCCGTGCGAACCACGCCGAAGTCGGCGCCGCTGCCGTCGATGAGCCGGCCGTTGAGTTTCGGACCACGCACGATGCCGTCCTTGAGCGCCACGTATCCCTGGCGGGCGCCACCGGACACCGGGCCGAAGATCACCCGTTTGTGGAAATTCATGCGCACGTCGAAGGCGTGTATGAGTTTCACCTCGAAACTTGCGAGCGATTCGGGCGGGTTTGTGTCGAGGGTCATGCCAGCTCCGTTTGCGGCGGCAGCGTCCGTCCGCGGATGAGATCGGCCGCGCGTTCGGCCACCATGAGAACCGCGCCGTACGTATTGCCGCCCGGCACCGTGGGCATCACGGAAGCATCGGCCACGCGCAAACCCTCGACGCCGCGGACACGCAATTGCTCGTCGACGACGCGCATGGGCCCGGCGGCCATCGAACAGGTGCCCACCGGATGCTGCGTCACCCCGGCGGTGGCGCGGATATACGCGTCGAGCTCCGCGTCGCTTCGCACCGCCGGACCGGGCGCGACTTCCGCGGCGATCAGGCCGGACTGCGGCGCGCAGGAATAGATGTGCCGCGCCACGCGCAGCCCGCGCCGCAACGTCGCGAGATCTTGAGCATCGCTGAGGCAGTTGTATTCGATACGCGGATTCGCGCGTGGATCCGCCGAACGCAGCGACACACGGCCGCGCGATTCCGGATGCAGCAGCACCGCGTCACTGGTGATCAGGTGCGATTGCTTGCGGCTCACCAGCGGCCACCACACCTTCGCGTCCATGCGCACCGGATTGCACATCAACTGGATGTCGGGCTGCGCGAGCGCGGGATCGGTGCGGATGACGACGTTGCAGCTGTTGATCTGCGTCGCGAACACACCGGTGCCGAACATCATCCAGCGCAGCAACGAAAACGCCACCCGGTCCGCGCGCAGTTCGCGCAGGAAGGTCACGGGTTCGCGCGTCGCGAACTGCAGGCCGGCGCGCAGGTGCTCGGACAGGTTGCGGCCGACGCCCGGCAAGTCACCTCGCACGCGGATGCCCAGCGCGCGCAATTCATCGGCCGGGCCGAATCCCGACAGCAGCAGGAGTTGCGCGGAATTGAACGTGCCGCCCGAAAGAATCACTTCGCGCCCCGCGAACACCTGGCGAGTCTCGTTGCCGCGTATCAGCTCGATTCCCGCCGCCCGATGATTCGCGATGAGCACACGGGTGGTCAGCGCGCCCTGCAAGACCTCGAGATTCGCTCGATGGCGCACGGGATGCAGATAGGCGCGCGCGGCATTGGCGCGCCGGCCGCGCGCATCCACGGTTATCTCGCCGCGGGCGAACCCCTCCTGGAGTTTTCCGTGCAGGTCCTCGCTGGTCCAGAAACCGGCCGGCGCGGCGGCGCGCATCAAAGGTTCGTGCAGTAGTTTGGCCGTGTCGATGGGCGCGATCGGCATCGGGCCGTCCGCGCCGTGGAATGGGCTGGCGCCACGCCAGCTCGACTCGAGCTTCTTGAAATACGGCAATACGTCGGCAAAGCCCCAACCCGCCGCGCCGAGCTCGCGCCAGCCATCGAAGTCGGCCGAATGGCCGCGCATGAAGAACATGCCGTTGATCGACGAGGATCCGCCAAGCACGCGGCCGCGCGTCGCCGCGAGCACCCGGCCGTTGAGATTCGGCTCCGGCTCGCTGGTATAACCCCAGGTGATCGTCGGATCGCGGAACGCGCGCAGGAAGCCGAGCGGCATGCGGATCAGGAACCGGTCGTCGCTGCCACCCGCTTCCACCAGCAACACGCGAATGCCGGGATCTTCGGACAGCCGGTTCGCGAGCACGCAACCCGCGGCACCGGCTCCGACGATGATGTAGTCGTAGTCCAAGGCGCCTTACAACCCTACCGTCACCGACTTCACTTCCGTGTAGATCTCGGTGCCCTCGCGGCCGTTCTCGCGGCCCCAGCCGGATTGCTTGTAGCCGCCGAGCGGCATGGCCGGATCCACCGTGCCCGCGGTGTTGATGCGCACCGATCCCGCGCGGATTTTCTTCGCGAGCTTGTGCGCGGTGGAGATGTCGCGCGTCCAGATGCTCGCCGCGAGACCGTAGTCGGTGTCATTGGCCAAACGCGCAACCGCATCCAGATCCGTGTCGCTGAATTTCATCGCGCACAACACGGGCCCGAAGATTTCCTCGCGCACGACTTTCATGTTGCTCGTGGTGTCCGTGAGCACGGTGGGCTCGACGAAATAACCCGCGCGCGACACCGCACCGCCGCCGGCGAGAACACGCGCGCCGTCGCTCTTGCCAGACTCGATGTAGCCGAGCACCCGCCTGCGCTGCTCTTCGGACACTACTGGTCCGATATCCGTGGTGGGCTCCGTACCCGCGCCCAGCGTGAGTTTCTTCGCCCGCGCGACGATCCCTTCGACGACGCCGTCGAACACCTTCTCGTGAACGAACAATCTCGAGCCCGCCGCGCATACCTGGCCCGTGTTCATGAAGATGCCGCGGGCCGCGACTTCTGTGGCCGGCTCGAGCGCCGCGTCGGGGAAAATGATCACCGGTGACTTTCCGCCCAGTTCGAGCGTGACTCGTTTGAAATTTCCCGCGCAGCTCTTGAGGATTTCGCGGCCCACGCTCGTCGAGCCGGTGAACGCGATCTTGTTCACGTCCGGGTGGGCAACCAGGGCGCGGCCGGCGATTTCGCCAAAGCCGGTCACGATGTTGACCACTCCCTCCGGAAACCCCGCCTCGGCGACGAGTTCGCCGAGACGGATGGTCGTCAGCGGGGTCTGCTCGGCGGGTTTGAGCACCACGGTGCATCCCACCGCGAGCGCCGGTGCGATCTTGGCCACGCCCATCACGAACGGAAAATTCCACGGCACGATCTGCCCGACCACGCCCACCGGTTCGCGCAGCGTGAACGCATGCCACTCGCCCGGCATGCTCAGGTTCACGGTGGCGCCGTGCAGCTTCGTCGCCCAGCCGGCGTGATAACGCAGACTCTCCGCGGCGCCGGACACGCCGCCGAATTTCGCCATGCGAAACGGCATGCCGTTGTCGAGAGTTTCGAGCAGCGCGATTTCCTCGCCGTTCGCTTCGATGAGATCCGCGAGTTTGAGCAGCAGCCGAGCGCGCTGCGCCGGTGTCATCGTGGCCCAGGGCGGCGATTCGAATGCGCGCCGCGCGGCCTTCACTGCCGCGTCGATGTCCGCCGCGCCGCCGGCCGCGGCCCGCGCGAACACTTGCGCGCTGGCCGGGTCGATCACCTCGAAGGTTTCGCCCGATTGCGCGGCCTGCCACTTGCCGCCGATGTACAGCTCACGCGGCTTTGCCGTGAAACTCGCCGCGCGGGCGCGGGCGGCATCGCTGATGAAAGGCGCGGGTGCGTTCATTCGAAGAACCTTGCCTTGGGAATGACTAGAGAACCTTGAAGTAGTGAATCCGGTTCGCCGTGGGTGTCTTCTCAGCCCGCCCGATGAAGACGTATCGATTGAGCCAGTCGTATTTGCCGGCCGGGGCCTCGAACTTCGGCGACGCGCGCATGTAGTACTCGTCCTCCGCGACCGGCTCGCGCCGCGCCATCTTCGCGGTGACTTCGGGCGTCCTGCCCCAGCGGTATCCGCGATTCTGCAGGTAGATGTTGGCGCCGTCGTCGGTCTGCAGCATGTAGCGTGCGTCGAAATCGATGACGCCATCGGGCCGCGTCCACGGGAAGTCGCCGCCGCTGCCTGGGATCACGATGCCGTTGATTTCCGGCCCGCTCACGATGCCGTCGACTAGATAGACCGCGGCCCGCTCCGAGCCGTATTGCGTCGGCCGCACCCAGTACGCCTTGCCGAGATTGATGGAAATCGTCAGCGCGTATTCGAGCGGGGGCGCCGCCGGCGGGGTTTTCGGTGTCGGATCTGTCATCGGATGCTCCCCAGCCGTACCGCGTTGAAGGTCATTGATTCTGGCGGTCGCCCCCGGCGTGGTTCAACCGTGGGCGAACTGGCTCTCCACCGCAGCGGAATTGCGCTCGAATGCGGGTTCCGGGTATGCCAGCCACCCGGCGCCGTCCGAATCGTTCCGGCGGTCAGCGCACCGCGATCACGGTCACGACGGTCAGCGCAATGATCGAGAGACCCAGCGCCGCGTACGAAAGGCGTCGCGTGAGGATGCGGTGCGCGGCCGCGGCGGCGGAGTATTGATCTAGTGCCGCCACGACATCCTTGAGTTGCGCCGCGAGTCCGCGGATCTGCTCGGCATTCGCCAGGGACGCGGCCTGCAGCTCGGCGATCTGCTGATTGAGCAGCGTGGTCTGACTCACCAGCTCGACCTGGCTCGGGGGCGCCTCGATGGGCTTGCGTGTGAACGCGGGCTTCACCGCCGCCATGATCTTGTCGAGATTGCTCAGCACCATGCCGCCAACCACGATCCATGGAACAGGCATGAACGTCTCCTTTGATTCGACGCTCCGGTTATAACCCAATCGGCTGCCCGTCACTATCGCTCGACCGGCCGTTTGATACGGCGGTGGCGCGTAGTACGCTCGTCGCCATGAACACCGCTGTTCCAACCCCCACCGCGCTCACGGCTTCACAATGCCGCGCCGCGCGCGCTCTCATCGAATGGTCGCAGGCGCAGCTTTCCCAGACGGCCTCGATCGACGCGCAGACCATCGCCGACTTCGAGAAACGCTTTCGATCCCCGGACGAAACCACGCGGCGCCGCCTGCGCGCGGCGCTCGAAGCGGCGGGCGTGGTGTTCATCGCGGAAAACGGCGGCGGCGCCGGTGTGCGCCTGAAATTCAGCCGCGAGGAAGTCTGGGAAGTGAATCGCTGGGAAGACGAAGGCGGCGTCCCGGGCGAAGACGACATTCTTTAGCGGCCGGCCTCTAACTTCCGGACCTGGCTCTAACTACGAGAGGCTCGTCACGGAATTTCCCGGCCTGGGTCGTTAAAACGGCGGCATGGGCCGCCTCATCAAGATCGCCTTCGTCTGCGCCGGGCTGTATTTCGGCTGGCAGCGCTACTCCGCGCACCAGGCGTTCGAGGCGCGGGTCGCCGAATTCCCGGACATCGAGATCTATACGACGCCGCAGTGTGGCTACTGCAAGATGGCCATTGCCTACATGGACAAACACGACATCGAATACGTGCAGAAGGACATCGAATACGACGCGGACATGAAAGATGAATACCGCGAACGCGGCGGCAACGGTGTCCCGTACTTCTTCGTCCACGGTGAGCCGATGCGGGGCTGGAACGTCGAACGCTTCGAGAAGCTGCGCGGCGGTTCCTGAGCGTCAGCGTACGCCGGCGGCTTTCAGGATCTGTGGGACTTCGGCTTCCCAGCCGATGGCCATGATGTGTACGCCCTGGCAGATACCCTTCATCTCGCGCACCACCTGCGCGGCCAACTCGATGCCCCGTTCGCGCGCCTTGCCGGCGCTCGCGGCCTCTTCCATCGAAGCCAGCATGTCCTGAGGAACGACGACGCCCGGCAGGTTTGCGTTGAGCCACGGTCCGCTCTTTTCAGATTTGAGCGGGATGATGCCGGCGAGCATCGCAACGCCATCGGGCTTCACGGCATTCATGAAACGCTCGAGCTGATCGACGTGATAGATCGCCTGCGTCTGCAGCATCTTCGCGCCGGCGTCGATCTTCCGGCGGGTGTTTTCGACCTCGGCTTCGAAGTTCCTGGCGCCCGGATTCGCCGTGGCGCCGAGGAACAGATCCGGCGTCCCCGCGAGCGCATTGCCCGCCGCGTCGTGGCCGCCGCGCAGTGCCTGGGCCGCGGCTAACAATCCGGAGGCCGTCAGGTCGAACACCGGCTTCGCGTCCGGATGATCTCCGCCGGCCGGCGAATCGCCGCCCATGAAGACAAAATTACGCAGGCCCAGCGCCGCGGCGCCGAGCAGGTCCGACTGCACGGCGATGCGATTGCGGTCTCGGCTGGTCACCTGCACCACCGACTCGATGCCGCGATCGAGCAGCAGCTTGGCGACCGCACGTGGATCCATGGCCATGCGCGCGCGCGGCGACTCGGTGATGTTGATCGCGTCGACCGAGCCGCGCAGCAGCTCCGCGGTCGCGAACAGTTTCGAAAGATCCGTTCCCTTCGGGGGCGTGAGCTCACCGGTGACGACGAATTGCTGGGCGGCGATCTTCGCCGCGAGACTTGCACTCATGTGGTCAATACTGTCACGGCGTCGTCCGCGCTTGTGAGTGCACGCAGCCTCACTTTGATTGATTTGGGCTATTAGCCAGCAACTCGACCGCCGAACGGGCCGTGGGTGCGAGACCCGCACCGCCACCAGCCACGTGCGCGATGATTTCGCGGCGCATGCGTGGCTCCCAGAAACGTGACATATGAAAGCGAACGCCCTCGACGGCCGCGGCCTTGTCGGCGTCGGAATCGAAAAAGGCGGCGATGTCATTCGCCATGGCGACCAGTCGTTCGACGTCCATCGTTATCCGCCAACCGGCGTCTCTTCGGACCGTCTGCGGCGCGTGGGCGACGCCGGGAGCTGCGCCTGCCGGCGCAACTGCCAGGCCGCGGGCTGCGCGACCTTCACGACCTGCACCGCGGTCACCTTGTATTCGGGGCAATTCGTCGCCCAATCGGAGTTCTCGGTGGTGATCAGGTTCGCGCCCGACTCGGGGAAATGGAACGTCGTGTACACCACACCCGGCGCCACGCGATCGGTGATCTCCACGCGCAACACAGTGTCGCCCGCGCGGCTCGTGACCCCGACCCAATCACCGTGTTCGATGCCGCGCGCTTCGGCATCGTGGGGATGCAGCTCGAGACGGTCCTCGTTATGCCATGCGAGATTCGCGGTGCGGCGCGTTTGCGCGCCCACGTTGTATTGCGTCAGCACGCGACCCGTCGTCAGCAGCAGCGGATATTTCGACGAAGTGCGTTCGTTGGTCGGCACGTAAGCCGTGACGTAGAACTTTCCCTTGCCGCGGACGAACTTCCCGACGTGCATCGTCGGCGTGCCGAGCGGCGCCTGGTCGTTGCAGGGCCACTGGATCGAACCGAGCTCGTCTATCTTCTCGTAACTCACCCCGGTGAAGGTGGGCGTCAGCGCCGCGATCTCGTCCATGATCTCGGAGGGGTGCGAATACTCCATGGGATACCCGAGGGCATTCGACAGGCGCACCGTGACCTCCCAGTCGGCCAGCCCCGCGAGCGGTTCGATGACCTTGCGCACGCGGGATATGCGGCGCTCGGCATTGGTGAACGTGCCGTCCTTTTCGAGGAATGAAGACCCCGGCAGGAACACGTGCGCAAAACGCGCGGTTTCGTTGTGGAAGATGTCCTGGATGACCAGGCATTCGAGCGCCGACAGCGCCGCGGTCACATGCGAGGTGTTCGGATCGGACTGCGCCAGGTCCTCGCCCTGGATGTACATGCCCTTGAAGCTGCCGTCGAGCGCCGCTTCGAACATGTTGGGGATGCGCAGACCCGGTTCGTTGCCGAGCTGCACGTTCCACATCGATTCGAACAGCGCGCGGGTCGCGTCGTCCGAGACGTGGCGGTAACCCGAGAACTCGTGCGGGAAGGAGCCCATGTCGCACGAGCCCTGCACGTTGTTCTGGCCGCGCAGCGGCGAGACACCCACACCCTCGCGGCCGAGATTGCCCGTGGCCATCGCGAGGTTCGCGATGCCCATGACCATGGTCGAACCCTGGCTGTGCTCGGTGACGCCGAGGCCGTAGTAGATAGCGCTGTTCGGGCCGCCGCCGTAGAGCCGCGCCGCGCCGCGCAGGAGCGCCGCCGGCACGCCGGTCACCTTTTCCATGGCCTCGGGCGAGTTCACCGGATCGGAGACGAACTTCTTCCACTTCTCGTACGACTCCCGCTCGCAGCGCTCCGCGATGTAGTCATCCTTCGTCAGCCCTTCGGTGACGACCACGTGCGCAAGCGCATTGATCACCGCGACATTCGTTCCCGGCGTCAGCCGCAGGTGATAGTCGGCCTCGACGTGCGCCGACCTCACGAGCGGAATCTCGCGCGGGTCGACCACGATGAGGCGGGCTCCCTGCCGCAGCCGGCGCTTCATCTGCGAGGCGAACACCGGGTGCGCTTCGGTCGGGCTCGCGCCGATGACCATGATCACGTCGGCGTGTTGTACCGAGACGAATTCCTGCGTGCCGGCCGATTCACCCAGCGTGTGTTTGAGACCGTAGCCCGTGGGCGAGTGACAGACGCGCGCGCAGGTGTCGACGTTGTTGGTGCCGAAAGCGGCGCGCACGAGTTTCTGCACCAGGAAGGTTTCCTCGTTCGTGCAGCGAGACGAGGTGATGCCGCCGATGGAGTCACGGCCATATTTCGCCTGGATGCGCTTGAACTCGGAGGCGGCGTAGTTGAGTGCCTCATCCCAGCTCACCTCGCGCCATTCGTCGCTGATGTGCTTGCGGATCATCGGCTTGATCACGCGATCTTCGTGCGTCGCATAACCGTAGGCGAAGCGACCCTTCACGCAGGCGTGGCCCTGGTTCGCGCGGCCATCGCGGTTCGGCACCATGCGCGCCACCGCGCCATCCGTCACTTCCGCGACCAGCGAACAGCCGACGCCGCAGTAGGCACACGTGGTCGTGATGGCCTGCTGCGGCAGACCCGCGGTGATGACGCTTTTTTCCATGAGCGCGCCGGTCGGGCAGGCCTCGACGCAGGCGCCGCAGGACACGCATTCGGAATCGAGAAAGGTTGCGGCTTCGGACGCGACCACGCGTGACTTAAGTCCGCGGCCTTCGATGGTCAATGCGAACGTTCCCTGCGTGTCCTCGCAGGCGCGCACGCAGCGCGAGCAGACGATGCACAGGTCGTTGTCGAAGCGGAAATAAGGATTGCTGTGATCCTCGGGCTTCGGCGTGTGGACGTGACGCGCCGTGGACGCGTCCGCATACGGCGACTGGCCGATGCCGTGTTCATGCGCCAGATGTTCGAGTTCGCAGCGGCTGGAATCCGGACAGCTGCCCATCGGGTGTTCGCTGACATACAGCTCGAGCACGCTCTTGCGCAGTTTCGTCAGCGCGTCGCTTTTCGTGCGCACTTTCATGCCCGCCGCGACTTCTGTGGTGCACGAGGCCGGGAATCCTTTGCGCCCTTCGATCTCGACCAGGCACACGCGGCACGAACCGAATGCCTTGAGAGTGTCGGTGGCGCATAACTTCGGAACGTTGCAGTCCGCCAGCGCCGCGGCGCGCATGATCGACGTACCGGCCGGCACGGTCACCGTGGCGCCATCGATGTCGAGCGTGACCGGCGCACCCGTCGCGGCCGGCGTTCCCTTGTCGTGATAGTCCTTGGCGTACATGGCTTTGTCAGGGGCTCACGCCCCACTCCTCTGCGCCGCCGAAGCGGCGCCGTCCGTCAGATGATTGGATCCGTGCCTCTCGAAATCACTTCGAAAATGCTTCAGGGCGCTGCGGACGGGGAATGGCGTCATGCCTCCCAGCCCGCACAATGATCCATTGAACATGGTGTCGCACAACTCGTCGAGCAACGCGAGGTCCGCGTCGCGGCTGCCATTGCGCGACGCGAGAATGCGATCGACCAGCTCGACGCCGCGCGCCGAGCCGATGCGGCACGGCGTGCACTTGCCGCAGGATTCGATGGCGCAGAACTCGAGCGCGTAACGCGCCATCCGCGCCATGTCGACGCTGTCGTCGAAGACCACCACTCCGCCGTGGCCGAGCAATGCATTTTTCGCCGCCAGCGCTTCGTAGTCGAGCGGCGTATCGAACTGCGAGGGTGGTAGATAGGCCCCGAGCGGCCCGCCGATCTGCACGGCGCGCACCGGCCGCCCCGTCAGCGTGCCGCCACCGTAATCGTTGACGAGTTCGTTCACCGTGAGACCGAAGGCTCGTTCCACGAGCCCGCCGCGTTTTACGTTGCCGGCGAGCTGCAGCGGAATCGTGCCGCGCGATTTGCCAACCCCGAAATCCCGGTAGTAAGCCGCGCCCTGCGCGAGGATCACCGGTACGGTCGCCAGCGTCACCACGTTGTTGACCACGGTGGGCTGACCGAACAACCCCTTTATGGCGGGCAACGGCGGCCGCACCCGCACTTCTCCGCGGCGGCCTTCGAGGCTTTCGAGCATCGAGGTCTCTTCGCCGCATATGTACGCACCGGCGCCGAGACGCACCGCGATGTCGAAGCGTTTGCCGCTGCCGCGAATGTCGTCGCCAAGATAACCGAGAGAACGCGCGGTCTGGATGGCAGCCATGAGCGTGCGCGCAGCGTAGGGATACTCGACGCGCAAATAGATATAACCCTGCGTCGCTCCCACGGCGACACCCGCGATAGTCATGCCCTCGATGAGCGCGAAAGGATCGCCTTCCATCAGCATGCGATCGGAGAACGTGCCCGAGTCGCCCTCGTCCGCGTTGCACGCGATGTATTTCTGCGTGGCTTTCTGGTCGTGCACCGTCTGCCACTTGACGCCGGTCGGGAATGCCGCGCCGCCGCGGCCGCGAAGACCCGAATCGGTGACCGCGCGCACGATCTCTTCCGGCGCCTTCGCCAGTGCGGCATCAAGTCCGGCAAATCCGCCATGTGCGATGTAATCCACGATGTTGCGCGGATCGACGATGCCGAGCCGCGCACCCGTCAGGCGCTGCTGGCTCTTGAGCCAGGCGTGTTCTTCGATATTGCCGAGTCGCTTCGGATGATCCGCGCCCTGCAGCAGTCCGGCGGCGAGCAGTCCGGGAACCTCGCGCGCCTGCACCGGACCGTACGCAACACGCCCCGCCGGAGTCGCGATCTCAACCAGTGTTTCGAGCCAGAACAAGCCCCGAGATCCCGTGCGCACGATGTTGATAGGCACGCCGGCATGTTGTTCCGGAAACGCGCGTGCGACCTCGTCCGCGCCGATGGACACCGCGCTCGAATCGCCGGGCACGAATACTTTGACCGGCGCGTTCATCCGGACACACCCCACCCGGCCGCCAGTTCGTCGATGTTGTCGGGATCGACACGTCCCTTGAGATTGCCGTTGACCATCATCGAAGGCGCGCAGGCGCAATTGCCCAGGCAATACACCGCCTCGAGCGTGACCTTGCCGTCGGCGCGCGTCTCACCGAAATCGATGCCTAACTTCCGGCGCACGGCGTCCGCCAGCACATTGCCGTTCACCGACTGGCAGGCCTCGGCGCGACACACCTGCACCACCGTGCGGCCCGGGACTTCATGACGAAAATGATGATAGAAACTGATGACGCCGTGCACTTCCGCGCGCGACAGGTTCAACGCCGCGGCGATGAGCGGCACGGCATCGGCGGGCACACAGCCGAGTTCGTCCTGCACGGCGTGCAGGATTTCGAGCAACGGACCGGGCTGCGCGCCGAGCCGCTCGACGGCGCTGGCCACGCAGCGATGCACCTCGGCAACTTCGATCGTCATGACTCACTCCGCATCGGACGCACGCGTTGCGGATGGCAATACACATTGCATCCACCCGGGCGCAGGAAGGCGGCCAGTGTGATGCCCGCGGACTCGGCCAGCTCGACCGCGAGCGAGGAAGGCGCACCGATCGCGGCTACCAGCGAGGCGCCCGCCATCATGGCCTTCTGCAGGAGTTCGAAACTGGCGCGGCCCGACAGCAGCACGATGCGCTCGTCCCACGGCAACGCGTCCTCGCGCAACGCGTGTCCCACGAGTTTGTCCATCGCGTTGTGACGGCCGACGTCCTCACGGCTCGCGATGAGTTCACCTTCCGCGGTGAACACTCCCACCGCGTGCATGCCGCCGGTCTCGGCGAATTCACGCTGCGCGGCCTTCAGCGTGTCCGGCAGACCGCGCAGCACGGACTCCCTGACTACCAGGCCCGGCTTCACCCGGCGGACACCCGCGCTCGCGGTAACGGCCTCGATCGATGCCTTGCCGCAGACGCCGCAGCTCGAGGTCGTGTAGAAATTGCGCGCAAGCCGGTCGAGATCGAGCGGCAGATCCGCGCGCACGGTGACGCGCAGGATGTTGCCGGCCGGCCCGCAATGGCCGGCATCGACGACATCGCGCGACGCGCTGATGATTCCTTCGCCGTAGAGGAATCCAATCGCGAGCTCCGCGTCATTGCCGGGCGTGCGCATCGTGACGGAAATGGAACGGCCGGTGCCGCCGTTCTCGTCTGCCTCGGGCAGGCCATCCCGCATCAGGCGGATTTCGAGAGGTTCTTCGACGGCAATGGCGTCGCCGCGGCGGGTATCTCCCGCATCGCGCAACGCATCGATCTCGACGTTGCGATGGGCCGGGCTCTTCATGGGCCCGAGTTTACACCCGCGCCCGAAAGCCACTCGACGCTGGGCGCTACGCCGGCTTGTGACCCTGGCGTGCGAGCGCCGCGTCGACCGTATTCGAGAGCAGCATGGCGATCGTCATCGGCCCCACGCCGCCGGGCACGGGCGTGATCCACGCGGCGCGTTCCGCGGCCGCGGCGAATTCCACGTCGCCCGCGAGCTTTCCGTCGGGCATACGGTTGATTCCCACGTCGAACACGATCGCGCCATCACGAATCCATATACCTGGAATGTAAGCCGCTTTGCCGACCGCCGCGACGACGAGGTCCGCGCGTTCAACTTCGGCTTTCAGATCACGCGTGCCCGTGTGACACACCGTAACCGTCGAACGCGCGAGCAGCAGCTCGAGCGCCATGGGACGTCCGACGATGTTCGAGGCCCCGACCACCACGGCACGCAACCCGACGAGGTCGATCTTGTATTCCTGCGCGAGCCGGATGACGCCCCACGGCGTGCACGGGCGCAACCCCGGACGTTTCTGGGCTAACAACCCGGTGTTGACGGGATGAAATCCATCGACATCCTTCGCCGGATCGATGGTGTCCATGATCTCCGTGCTGTCGAGTCCCTTCGGCAGCGGCAGCTGCAGCAGGATGCCGTCGACCGCATCGTCACGGTTCAATTTCTGGATCAGCGCGAGCAGTTCCGCACGCGAGGTCGTAGCGGGCAGATCATGCGCGAACGAGGCGATGCCGCATTCTTCGCAGGCCTTGCGCTTGTTACGCACGTAGACGGCGGAAGCCGGGTCTTCACCCACCTTCACCACCGCCAATCCGGGCGCGCGTCCGAACTTCGAAACGAAGTCGGCGGCTCGCGCCGCCGACCTCTGTCTCTCTTTTGCCGCGACGGCCTTGCCGTCGAGAATCTTTGCCGTCACAGAGACCTTTCTTCTGGTTAGTTCAATAACGGTAGTGATCGGCCTTGAACGGACCGGCCTTGCTCACGCCGATGTACTTGGCCTGCGTCTCGGTGAGCTCGGTCAGCGTCGCATTCAGCGTCTTCAGCTGCAGGCGCGCGACCTTCTCATCGAGATGTTTCGGCAGCGTGTACACGCCGAGCGGATACTTCGCCGTCTGCGTGAACAGTTCGATCTGCGCGATCGTCTGGTTCGCGAAGCTCGAGCTCATCACGTAGCTCGGGTGGCCGGTGCCGCAACCGAGGTTCACCAGGCGGCCTTCGGCCAGCAGGATGATGCGTTTGCTGTCCGGGAAGATCACGTGATCAACCTGCGGCTTGATGTTTTCCCACTTGTACTGCTTCAGCGACGCGCAATCGATCTCGTTGTCGAAGTGGCCGATGTTGCAGACGATGGCGTTGTTCTTCATGCGCTTCATGTGATCGTGCGTGATCACGTGGAAGTTGCCGGTGGCCGTGACGAAGATGTCGGCCTTGTCGGCCGCATATTCCATCGTTACGACGCGATAACCTTCCATCGCCGCCTGCAACGCGCAGATCGGGTCGACTTCCGTCACCCACACCTGCGCCGACAAGGCGCGCAGCGCCTGGGCCGATCCCTTGCCCACGTCACCGTAACCGGCAACCACGGCGATCTTGCCCGCGACCATCACGTCCGTCGCACGCTTGATGGCGTCGACGAGCGACTCACGGCAACCGTACAGGTTGTCGAATTTGCTCTTGGTGACCGAGTCGTTGACGTTGATGGCCGGGAACGCGAGTTCGCCACGCTTGTGCATGTCGTACAGGCGATGCACGCCGGTGGTGGTTTCTTCCGTCACACCCTTGATCTGCTTGAGGCGCGTGGAATACCACTTCGGATCGCGCTTGAGCGTCGCCTTGATCGAGTTGAACAGCTCGATTTCCTCTTCGCTGCCCGGGTTGGCGAGAACACTCTGGTCCTTCTCGGCCTTCGTGCCCAGGTGCAGCAGCAACGTGGCGTCGCCGCCGTCGTCGAGAATCATGTTGCTGTATTCACCGTTCGGCCACTCGAAGATCCGGTGCGTGTAGTCCCAGTAATCCTTGAGCGACTCACCCTTCACGGCGAACACGGGCGTGCCCTTCACGGCGATGGCCGCGGCGGCATGGTCCTGCGTCGAGAAGATGTTGCACGAGGCCCAACGCACTTTCGCGCCCAGCGCCTGCAGCGTCTCGATGAGCACCGCGGTCTGGATGGTCATGTGCAGCGAGCCCGTGATGCGGGCGCCGGCCAGCGGCTGGCTCTTCGCGAATTCCTCGCGGATCGCCATGAGGCCGGGCATCTCGCCCTCGGCGATGTTGAGTTCCTTGCGGCCCCAATCGGCGAGCTTGATGTCGGCGATTACGTAGTCATTGCCCGTTCCGGGCTTCACAACAGCATTCATAAATACCTCTCTAGTCGATAGTTAGAGAGCGCCGTTGGAATCGATCGGCGGGTTTCCGAGCCTCGCGTCGTACGACGCTGCAGCGCTCCTCGGCAAACCCGCCTTTATCAACCCTTACGCAGTCTTGCGCGCTCCAGCATCCGCGGCCAGGGCCGCCGCCTTGTCCGTCTTCTCCCAGCTGAACTCCGGTTCGCTGCGGCCGAAGTGGCCGTACGCCGCCGTCTTGAAGTAGATGGGACGCAGCAGGTCGAGCATCTGCACGATGCCCTTCGGGCGCAGATCGAAATGCTGGCGGACCAGCGCTTCGAGCTTGTCATCCGACACCTTGCCGGTGCCGAACGTGGTGACCATGACCGAGGTCGGCTGTGCGACACCGATCGCGTACGAAATCTGCACCTGGCACTTGCTGGCGAGACCCGCGGCAACGATGTTCTTCGCGACGTAGCGCGCGGCATACGCGGCCGAGCGGTCCACCTTCGAGGGATCCTTGCCCGAGAACGCGCCACCGCCGTGCGGCGCTGCGCCACCGTAAGTGTCGACGATGATCTTGCGGCCGGTGAGACCGCAGTCGCCCTGCGGACCACCGACGACGAATCGTCCGGTCGGGTTCACGAGGTACTTGATGCTCTTCGCGAGCGTCTGCCCCGCGAGCACCGGCTTGATGATCTCTTCGATCACCGCCTGCTCGATGTGCTTGTGCTCGACTTCGGGATGATGCTGCGTCGAGAGCACCACGGTGTCGATCTCTCCGGGCTTGCCGTCGACGTACTTCACCGTGACCTGCGACTTCGCATCGGGGCGCAGCCACTTGAGCTTGCCGTTCTTGCGCAGCTCGGCCTGCTTCGCCACCAGGCGATGCGACAGGTCGATGGGCAGCGGCATGAGGCTTTCGGTCTCGGTGCACGCGTAACCGAACATCATTCCCTGGTCGCCGGCGCCCTGCTCGAGGTTCAGGCCCTTGCCTTCATCCACGCCCTGCGCGATGTCGGGCGACTGCTTGTCGTAGGCGACCAGCACGGCGCAGCCGCGGTAGTCGATACCGTAGTCGGTGTTGTCGTAACCGATGCGCTTGATGGTCTCGCGCGCGACGGTCTGGAAATCCACGACCGCGTTGGTCGTGATTTCGCCGGCCATGACGACCAGGCCGGTGTTGCACAGCGTCTCGGCGGCCACGCGCGAATTCTTGTCCTGCGCGAGGATGGCGTCGAGTACGGCATCGGAGATCTGGTCAGCGACCTTGTCCGGATGTCCTTCCGAAACCGACTCCGACGTGAAAAGAAAACTGTTCGACATACGATCCTCTTTACCTGCCTATCTACATTGAAATTCGTGGTTTCAGCTGGCGGCCCTGAGCGGCTCGCCGAACGCGGCCGCGTACGCCTGCGCGAACTCGGCCTTCGTGAACGTGTGATTCTGCGTGCCGCGCACGGCGATCTTGATCGCGCCCATGAGCGAAGCAATCCGGCCCGTGGTTTCCCAGTCGAGCCCGCGCAGGATGCCGTGAATGAGTCCCGCGCGGTACGCGTCGCCGCAACCCGTCGGGTCGACCACTTCGCGCGCCTTTGCGCACGGGATGTGATGCTCGCGGCCGTCGGCGTGAATCACCGAGCCTTCCGCGCCACGCGTGATGATCAGCGCCTTGACCTGTTTGCTGATGTCGGCTGCGGACCAGCCGGTGCGTTCCTGCAACAGGTGCCACTCGTAGTCGTTCACGGCGACCCAGTCCGCCATCGTGATGAACCGGCGGAAATCCTCGCCGGCGAACAGCGGCATCGCCTGGCCCGGATCGAAGATGAAGGGAATGTTCGCCGCCTTGAACTGCTCCGCATGCTGCAGCATGCCCTCGCGGCTGTCCGGGGCAATAACACCGATGGTTATATCGTCATTCGCCGGGACCTTGATCCGTGACGAATGATTCATGGCGCCGGGATGGAAAGCGGTGATCTGGTTGTCGTCGAGATCGGTGGTGATGAAGGCCTGGGCGCAGTGCTCTTCGGGAATCGTCACGAGATATTTCTCGGACATCCCGACTTTCTTCATCCACTCGCGATACGGACCGAAGTCCGAGCCGATGCCACCCATGGGGTAGCCCTTCTCGCCCAGCAGCCCCAGGTTGTAGGCGATGTTGCCCGCGCAACCGCCGAACTCGCGCCGCATCTGTGGCACGAGGAAGGCCACGTTGAGCATGTGGAGTTTGTCGGGAAGGATGTGGGCGCGGAAGCGATCGGGGAACACCATGATGGTGTCGTAAGCAACCGATCCGCAGATGAGTGCACTCTTCTCTTTACCCGCCATGCCCGTCTCAAGTCGTTATGGAAAAACCCCTCTCCGCTGCGTCCAGCTCGAAGGAGCCCTCGATCACTGCGCGCAGCCAGCGGGCCGTCTCGAGAACGCCGCCGAACGCGAAGAAATGGGGCGCAAAGATACGCGAATCGGGATTGAGATGCTTGGCCGCATGCAGGCCGATCAGCATTTCGTCGGCTTTCGTCACAAGATGCGGTAACTTACTGGCGGATAAGGAATTTCCAGCCACCGCTTTGAGGGAAGCGCCTACCCCGCAGTGCAGCGCGTATTTGATGAGCCGGGTGAGCGGCGCCGGCCCCGCCACGCCGGCATGGATTGGCAGTCGGATTCCGGCCGATTTGAGCTCCCGTTCCCAGCGTCCCAGGGTCCTGGAATCGAAACCGAATTGGGTCGCGATGTGCATCTGGATGCCATGGCGATCGGCGAAAGCCTGTTTGCGCACCAGCGCGTCGAACAGCACCGCATCCGACACCGCCGGATGTCCCTCGGGATGCCCGGCCACGCCAATCCGCAGGATCCCGGCATCGAGGGTGGCGCGCGACTCGAGCAATTCGAGCGTGCTCGAATATGCACCGTCGGGCAAAGCGCGATCGCCCGCGATCAGCAATGCCTGGTCGATGCCAGCCTTGGTGAGCGTCAACAGCGCTGCACGCAAGCGCGGCAGAGTCGTAACGCGGCGCGCGACGATGTGCGGCGACGGTCGCAGACCCAGCGACTTCAGACGCAGCGCCACGCGCACCACGTCTTCGAGTTCCGCCTTCGGGGTGTGGGCGACGTACACGGTGTAACCCGACGGCAGCACCGCCGCGAATTCCTCCAGCAACTTTTCGTCGTGGGGCGTGACCTCGGTCGAACCCGCCGCCACGAACTCGCTCAGCCGCAGCGCGAGATTCATCCCGGACACATCCCTCACCGTATTCGTTGCCGCGCTCATTGCGTGTGTTCCGCCTGGGTAAATTCGTGCGCACGTTAGCGGCCGCGATACGCCGGCAAAAATCGCTTGTGTGGATGTGTGGCATTCGCGAACGAAAACTCGATTGGGAGCGCACACGCAGGGACACCGCTTCTCGATACGATGCTCGCGGGGGTTGAAGTCCATGACAGAAGCTCGCGAGATGTCATCCATCGGCGCCACTTCCGCCGGCACCGCGGGTAGCGAGCCCTGGCCTTCACCCGCGCGAGCCTGGTACGCGGTAGCCCTCTTCGGCCTGACCGTGTTCACACTGTTCGGCAACCAGTACGTGGTCGCGCTCATGCTCGAGCCGATCAAGGTCGACCTGCAGCTCACCGATCAACAGGTGGCTTTCATCTTCGGGCTCGCCGGAATGTTCACGCTCGCGGTCGCGAGCCTCGTGATCAGTCCGCTGGCCGACAAATACAGCCGCCGGCTGATCATCGGTGTCGGATTGCTCATTCTCGGCACCTGCAACATCGGCAGCGCGCTGGTCGCGACCGCCGGGGCGCTGCTCGCGATACGCCTGATCGGCGGCGCCGGCGGCGCCGGCAATGGGCCCGCGACCTTCTCACTACTCGCGGATCTCTTCCCACCCCCAAAACTGCCGAAGGCGATGGCCACCATGAACATCGGATTCATGGTCGCGGTCGGCCTCTCCTATCTTCTGGGCGGCTTCCTGCTCACTTCGCTTGCGACTCCCGAATACACGCTGCCGGTCGTCGGCACGCTGCGCTCGTGGCAGGTCGTGTTCCTCATCCTGGCGCTGCCCGATCTGTTGCTCGGCGTACTGATTCTCTTCACGGTGCACGAGGCACGCCGCCGCGGGCGTGCCGTGGCGCCGGGCGCGCCCGCCTCCGGGGTCTCTTACAAACAAGTGTTTCGTCACCTGTGGGACAACCGGCGCGCCTTCGCGCCGATGTACATCGGCCTGCTGATCAACTGCGCGGCGTTGTTCGGGCATTCGTTCTGGATGGCGCCTTTCTATCAGCGCACGCACGGCTGGGGACCCGGGCAGTTCGGCATCTACCAGGGCTGGCTCACGCTGGTGCTCGCGCCCGCGGGACTTATGTTTGGCGGCTGGCTGGCGGAGCGGCTCGCCAAACGCGGCGTCGTCGATGCGAACCAGCGCGTGGTGGTGTGGGCATCGCTGGCCCACATCCCCTTCGCGGTCTCGTTCGCATTGGTCTCGAATCCCTGGCTCGCGCTGGTGCTCGCCGCGCTCAACACCAGCGTCATCGGCATCGGCACCGGGCCGCAGAACGCCGCCTTTCAGGCGATCGCACCCAACAACATGCGCGCCAAGATCACCGCGACCTTCCTGTTCATGTTCACGTTCGGCATGGCGCTGGGTCCGAACCTGGTGAGCAGCATCACCACCTACGTGTTCGGCGATCCGTCACAGTTGCGTTATGCGCTGGCGCTGATGCACGCCGTCCTCGGACCGCTGGCGGTGTGGGTGTTCTGGAAAGGCCTGCGTCCGTACGGCGAAGCCTACGAACGCGCCCGCGCATTACACGCGTAAAACCTCATGGCCCGCGGCGACCCACCCGACTTCTCGGCAAACCCCATGTTCCGCGGGCCGTTCCCGCCGGTGCGCGCGGAGATCGACCTGGCCGACTGCGAAGTCGAGGGCAAACTACCCGCCGACCTGCGGGGAACGTTCTACCGGGTCGGGCCGGACTTCCAGTACCCGCCATTCATGCCGAACATTCCCTTCGATGGCGAAGGCCACGTCGGCATGTTTCGCTTCGCCGATGGCCATGTCGACTACCAGAGCCGCTACGTGCGCACGCAGCGCTTCAAGGCGCAGGCCGCCGCGCGCGCAGCGTTGTTCGGCACGTATCGCAATCCGTACACCGACATGGACGCGGTGCGTGGTTTGAGCCGCGGCACGGCCAACACCGCGGTGGTTTTCCATCACGGCAAACTATTGGCGCTCAAGGAAGATAGTCCGCCGGTCGCGCTGGATCCGGACACGCTCGCGACCACCGACGACTACTACACCTTCGGCGGAAAACTCACGAGTCTCACGTTCACCGCGCACCCGAAACTCGATCCCGAAAGCGGCGAGATGATTGCGTTCGGTTACGAAGGCCGCGGCGAGGCGTCGGACGATGTCGCGGTCATCACGATCGACCGCGGCGGCCGCCTGGTCGACGAAACCTGGATCAAGGTGCCCTACGCCGGGATGCTCCACGACTTCGCGGTCACGCGAAAACACGTCGCGTTCCTCGTGGTTCCGATGATCGTCGACGTGCCGGCGATGAAGGCCGGCCGCGTGCATTTCTCCTGGGACTCGTCGCTGCCCACGTGGTTAGGCGTCATGCGCCGCGGCGGCGATGGCCGCGATCTGCGCTGGTTCAAGGGTCCCGAACGCTGCGCCACGCACACGATGGGGTGCTTCAGTGACGGCGACCGCATCTACATCGACATGGACATGGGCTTGAAGAACCAGTTTCCGTTCTTCCCCAACAAGGATGGCAGCCCCTTCGACGCCGTTGCGGCGCAGGGACGCGTCACTCGATTGTCGGTCGATCTCGCGCGCGCAAGCCGGCCCGATTACGACATGGAAGTGCTGTTTCCACACACGGGCGTGTTGTCACGACAGGACGATCGATATCACACCGTGCCGTACAACGTCGGCTTCATGCCCTGCGTCGATCTCGACAAGCCTTTCGATCCGCGTCTGGCGGGGCCCATGGGCCGGCCGCTCAACACGTGGACGCGCTTCGAACATGCGACGCGCACGACGCAGTCGTACTTCGGCGGGCCGAGCGCGTTTCTCCAGGAATGCTGTTTCGTGCCGCGCTCGGCGCGCGCGCCGGAGGGTGATGGTTACCTGGTCGGCATCTCGCAACGCGTGCTCGAAGCGCGCAGCGACCTGCTGATCCTCGACGCGCAGCGCCTCGCGGAAGGGCCCCTGGCCACCGTGCGCATGCCGTTCCGGCTGTTCAACCAGATCCATGGCGCCTGGGTTTCCGCCGAAGCGCGCGCGCGAACCTGATCCGTATCAGACGCTCGCCGTCTCCGGCGTCACGTACATCGGCTTCCCTTCGTTGAGCCGCATCCAGCCCTTCGCGATCCGGTACACGAACCAGATGAACGAGGCGAACAGGATGCCGAAGCCGACCAGGATCGGGATCGTGATGATGCCGACGGTGGTCCACAGGCACGAGAACCAGAACGTACGGATCTGCCAGCGGAAGTGGCTCTCCAGGTAAGTGCCCACCACGTCTTCGCGCTTGATGTAGTTCAGCACGATCGCGACGAAGAACGTAACCGCGGTGATCAGCGTGGCGGCATACAGCGCGTAGCAGACGTTGGTGTAGGACTTGTAGTGCTCGAGATTGCTGTCCTGAAGATTCGCGTTCATGCAGCCTCCGTTCCCGTGAATGACGCCGGGGAATGATGCTGCCGCCGGACTTCCCTGTCGAGTGAGATCCGCGGAACGGGCCGACTCACGACTAGGTGGGGCGATGGCCGCCCCACCCGGTCGCTTCGGCTATCAGTTGAAGTTCTTCTTCACCGTGATCGCATAGGTGCGCGGCTTGCCCGGTGAGCCGTAGACATGGCCCACGGAATAGGCGTCGTTCACTTTCGTTCCGAGGTAGTACTTGTCAGCGAGGTTCTGGACTTCCAGGGCCAGTCCCCAGGTTTCCTCGGCCGATTCCCACGAGATGCGCGCGTTGGCGAGCGTATACGAATCGATGAGATTGTCGGCGACGAGCACCGGGATCGGACCACCGCCACCCGCCTGGCTGAAGGGTGCGCCGCGCGGGTTGGTGCTCGACACGTTCAGTGCCCTGACATTTCCCGCCTCGGTGAAGATTTCCGACTGATATGCGGCGTCGACACGGAAGCTCAGTTTCCCGCCCGCAACCTCATCCACGTCGTATTGCACGCCGATGCTGGCCTTCTTCTCGGGCGTGTAAGGCGTGATGTCGTCGAGTGATACGCCGGTGCCCGCACCCACGTTGATCTCCTGGTACTGGAAATCGAGCAGGCTGAACGACGCATCGATGCTGAAGTTCCCGGTCGGATAGAAGAACGCCTCGAGTTCGACGCCCTTCACTTCGGCCGAGCCGACATTGTCCGGACGCAGACATGGCGTCTGCTGACCCACCGGCAGGTTCGCGCAGAAGGTAGACAGGAGGACGATGTCTTCGTAGTCGAAGAAGAATCCGGCCAGGTTCAAACGGAGCTTGTCATTGAACAGGTCGGACTTCAGACCGAGTTCGTATGACGTGATCGTTTCAGGAACGTGCGGCGTGGCCTGACTCGGGAAATACGGCCGGGCGTTGAAACCGCCCGCGCGATAACCCGTCGCGGCCGAAGCGTAAGCCATCACATCGTCGGTGAAGCGATAGTCCAGCGCGACGCGCCAGTCGAGCTGATCGTTTTCGAAGGTCGCGGTCGTGCCGTTGACGCCGAACAGCAGGCAATTTGGCTGGTTGCCGATGCCGGTCGGGCCCGCGGTCGGCGCACCGAGGAAGAAATTGCAGGGACCTTGCACGTCCGAATAGTCCGGGTTGTGCCGGCGGTACTCGTAGTCCTTCTTGTCCCACGACTGACGCAGGCCCGCGGAGAGGTGCAGCGCCTCCGTGAAGTTGAAAGTTGCATTGGCGAACAGCGCCTTGTTGTTCGAAGGCGTCGGATCGGGCCCGTGAATGAAGTCGAGACCACCATACGGAATGTCGATGCGGCCGGTGTAGAAGCCGTCCGTGTCGAAGTAGAACCCACCGACTGTGAACTCAACGATGCCCAGCTTTCCGTTCAGACGCAGCTCCTGGCTGATCTGCTCGTTCGTCTGCGTCTGGTTGAGCAGGTTGGACGTGAGCGGCGCGCCGTCCACGTCGTACGACCAGTCGGTCTTGTAGTCGCGATACGAAGTGATCGACGTCAGCGAAAACGCGTCGTTCAATTTCGCTTCGATGGTGAGAGCGACGCCCCAGTTGTCCATGTCGCGATGCGGATCGAGCGACAGCGGTTTGTAGGGCATCTGCGAATCACCCGGATAGTGGTCGGCGAACGTCCCGTACGTGACGTAGCGGCGGTCATACCCTTGCAGGGTGTCGCAGCTGTTCCGACCCGAAGGCACGAACTGGCAGTTGTAGGGAATGGCCGCACCGTTGGTGCCCCTGAGCCAGGGGCGAGATGGTTCGTTGTTGAGCAGACCGGCCGCGTTCGCATACAGAAGGGTCGCGACGCCCGCGTCGTTGCGCTCGCGCGTGTAGTCAGCCGCGAGGTTGAAGTCGAGACCGTCGTTCGGCTGCCAGCGGAAAGCGACCTTGCCGGCCGCGATCGCCACACCGCCGTCGCGGCCAATCACCGGGCTCAAGCCGCGAGCCTGCGTCGGCACATTGGTGCCCGGATGGGTCAGGTTGTAGTCGAGCCGCTTGATGTAGCCCGTCTCGTTCCTGCTGACACCCGATACACGCATGGACATCGTGTCAGTGAGCTTCAGATCGTAAATACCGCGCAGATCGAGCCGGTCGAAGGATCCGTAGGTCAGTTGGAACGATCCGGAATCGTCGCCCTGCGGCCGCACCGAATACATCTTGATCGCGCCGCCGATCGAGTTGCGGCCCGCGAGAGTTCCCTGCGGTCCGCGCAGGATTTCCACGCGCTCCACGTCCATCAGGTCGAGCAGCGATCCCGTCAACGTCGGTAGATAGACATCGTCGACGTAGATGCCGACGCCCGGTTCGACGGCGAAGTTTGGGTCGTTCTGGCCGATGCCGCGGATGTAGGCGATGAGACCGGAGGCGTATTCCTGGTTCTGCGCGGCGAGCGTGACGTTCGGCGCCTGGCGGGCGACTTCGGAGATGTCGGTCTGGCTGCGCCGTTCGAGCATGTCGCCCGTGATCGCGGTGATGGCGAGCGGCGTCTCCTGCAGGTTCTGCTCGCGGAACTGCGCGGTGACGATCACTTCCTCGAGCGCGTCATTCGCGGGCGTTTGTGCCTGCGCCGTACCAGCGCCGAGCAGCGCCAGCGGCAGCAAGGATTTGTTGTGCCATGAGCCCTTCTTCATCATCGTTCTCCCCAAAACGAAGTAATTGGATCAGCGGACCAGCGCGAATCTCCGTACGGCCTCGGTGGAGGCCAGGTGAAATCCGACCAGATTCAGACTTTCCTTTACGCCGTGCGCATGCTCGCGCAACAGCGCTTCCACGCGCCCTGCCTGGCCCGACTCGAGCGCGGCGACGATGGCGTGATGCTGCCGGTGAGCGTAGTGAAGGTGATCGTACATACGATCCAGCTGGGTGCCGTCGAAGGCCAGCGCCTGCGGACCGGCAAACGGCACGTGGCTGTTGCGCTCGAGCGCGGCGGCAAGAATCGCGCTGTCCGCCGCTTCGAGGATGAGGCCGTGGAAACGCACGTTCATTTCGGCGTAGTGCGCTTCGTCATGCTCTTCGATGCGCCGCTTCGCGAGCATCGCGTCGCCATCGTCGAGGCAGCGGTGCAGATCGCGCGCCAGCGCCTTGCTGACCCCGCGTTCGGCGATGCGCCGGCCCGCCAGCGCCTCGAGGGCGCCGCGCACGTCGATGGCATCGGTGATTTCGTTGGCCGTGAATGCGCGAACTACGTAGCCGCGCGTGCCGTTCTCGACCAGCAGGCCTTCCTGGGCCAGCAGCGGCAGCGCCTGGCGCACGGGCGTGCGCGAAACACCTAACAAATCCGCGAGCGGCGCCTCGGCCACCCGCTGCCCCGGCACGAGTCTGCCGTTCAGGATCATCTCCCGGAGTCGAACTACCGCCTGCGCCAGCTGGGTGCTCATTTGGCCCATGGTGTTGTGGCGGGATCCCGTCTGTCTCGACGGGATCCCGTTTGGTTATCGACTATGGGAGAAATGGAAAGCGCGTGCGGCTGTTAGTTTGACCCTCGGGAGGAAATTCCCCGTCCCCGTTGTGGTGTGCTCATTGCGGCGGTGGCGGCGAGCCGGTCGACTCGAGCGAACCGGGTGGCCGCTTCGGTTCGTTGTCTTCGGCCTCCGGTTTTTCCTCGGCGGCCGGCGCGGCGACGACCGGCGGCGCCACGCCGCTGGGCCGCGTCGCAAGCCGCGCGCGATACCGGATGTAGTGCCGCAGTGCATCGAGCTCGCGATCCGTCAGCTCGGCGAATTTCGGCATGCCGCGCGCCTCGGCGCCGCCTCTCACGGTCGAGTTGAACTGCGCGGGCGTCAGAACGATCTGCGAAGCGCGCAGATCGGGCGCGGTGCCACCCGCGACCGCGCCGGGTCCGTGACAGAGCTGGCAGCGCGACCATTGCTGGATGCCCTCCTGCACCAGCGCCTGATCTACCGTCACGTCAGTGCCGTCGAGCGGTTTCGCGTAAATCGGCGGCGGCGTGGGCGGTAGTTCGGCCTTGCCGTCGAGCACGAATGCGAGCAGCCGGCGCGGATGGATCCGCGAATCCCAGCCGAAACGCGCAGCCATCGAACCGAAGCCGCCGGCCGCGCCATGTAACGGGCCCGTCAGGATCGCGACGTACTGCGTCTTGCCGATCGCGAACGTGATCGGCGTGCCGAGCGCGGCGGTCGCCGCGTAGAACGACCAGAGCTTGCGGCCACCGGCCGCGTCATACGCATTGATGTAGCCGTCCGCTTGTCCCTGGAAGACCAGATCGCCGCCCGTCGCAAGAGTGCCGCCGTTGTGCGGACCCGGTGTCGGCTGCTGCCACAGGGGCCGCTGCTTCACGGGATCCCATGCAACCAGGTAACTCTTGCCGGCGTCGGCCGGCGCGTCGCCGTCCGCGGTGGGAAATCCCGTGTACTGGATAGAGGCCGGCAACGGCTTCCAGGTCTTCGGGTCCACATCGCCGCCGAAGGTCGCCGGCATTTCGATCGTCGGCACGTACACGAGCCCGGTCTTCGGGCTGAACGACTGTGGATAGAGGTTGTGCACGCCCTGGAAGCTCGGCCACAACGTCACGGGGCCATTCTCGTAACGCGCGTTGGGCGCGAGGACGGGGCGCCCCGTGGCGAGGTCCACTCGCTCCGCCCAGGTGACCTTGCCTAACTTCTCCGCCGAAATGAGTTTGCCGTCCGCGCGGTCGATGACGTAGAAGAAACCATTCTTGGGCGCGTGCAGCAGCACCTTGCGCGGGTTGCCGCCGATGTTCAGCGTCGCCAGTGTCATGTCCATCGCGGAGTTGTAGTCCCACGAATCGCCGGGTGTGGTCTGGTAGTGCCAGACGTATTCGCCGGTATCGGCATCCAGCGCGACTACCGCACTCAGAAACAGATTGTCGCCGCCGCCGGGACTGCGGATCTTCCAGCTCCAGGGTCCTCCGTTGCCGGTGCCTAGATAGATGCGGTTGAACTCCGGGTCATACGTCATGGCGTTCCAGACCGTGCCGCCGCCGCCGTACTTCCACCATTCACCGGTCCAGGTCTTCGCGGCCATCTCCATGGCCTTGTTCTCGAATCCCTTGGCCGGATCGCCGGGCACCGTCCACCAGCGCCATAGTTGTTTGCCGGTGGCCGTGTCGTAGGCGGTCACGTAGCCGCGCACCGCGCCGAAGTCTCCGCCCCCGAAGCCGATGATCACCTTGTCGTTGAACACACGCGGCGGTCCCGAGATGAACGAGCCGTCCTGCGGGTCGATGGTCTGCACGGACCAGACGGGTGCGCCGGTCTTCGCGTCGAGCGCGATCAGTCGGCCGTCATGTGTGCCGACGAACAGCCTGCCTTTCCAGAACGAAAGCCCGCGGATGCCCCAACCGGTGCGCAGCTTGGCGCCCGCCGCCTTCGCGACTTCCGGGTCGTGACGCCACAGCAGCTTGCCGGTCTTCGCATCGACGGCATGCACGAAGCTGTACCCGGAGGCGACGTAGATCACGCCATCCACCGCGAGCGGCGTCGACAGGTTGTTCGTGACGTCGAGATCGAGCGACCAGGCGAGGCGCAGGCGCGGCACCGTCTCGCGATTGATCTCGACCAGCGGACTGTAGTGCGCCTCGCTGAAGGTGCGCCCGTATGCGGGCCAGTTGCGCCCGTCGGTCTCGTTGTTGAGCGCGGCGTTGTCGACCGGGGTCGCGGCCAGCCCAGGCACGGCCAGCAACAGGCACACCATTCCGAATCCAGCTGCACGCATCTCGTATCCCCCGGGCGGCGAATCACTTTCGACTTCAGCACGATTCCCCACTCGACTCAAACGGAAGCAGGACTCGCCGTTCGACGACAAGGAAACCGGGCGGGAAGTGGTAGGTTTCCGTGCATCACAAGACTCATGGAGGGATCGACCATGCGTTTCGTCAGTGACCGCGAACTCGCGGGCCTCACACCCGCGGAACAACACGACACGGCCTCGCCGGTTCCGACCCAGGTAGTCAGCAACGGCGAGTTCACGCCCCTGCCCCAGAGCGAGGACCAGGCGCGCGTCGAAGCGCGCATCACGGCGCTGGCGGACGAATTCGCGCCGAAACACGGCATGAACCGCCGCGGATTCCTCTCCTCGGCCGCCGGCATGTCGGCGGCATTTCTCGCCTTCAATGAAGTATTCGGTCCCGTGTTCACCGCGAGCCGCGCCGAAGCGGCGACCCCCGGTGTCGCGGACGCGCGTGCGCAGGCGTTGCGCAACCAGTTCATCGTCGATTGCCAGACGCATTTCGTGCGTGACGACTACGCACAACCGCTGCTGAAGTTTTCGGCCGAGTTCGCGATGAAACACTGGAACCCGGACATCCCGGGCGCCGACGGACTCACTCGCTACAAGTTCCAGAACTACGTGAAGGAGATCTTCATCGACAGCGACACCAAGGTCGCGATGATCTCGGGCACGCCCACCGATGATTACGAGTACCTGTTCCTCACCAACGACCAGATCGCCTCCGCGCGCGATGTGGTCAACCGGATTGCCGGCACGCGCCGCTGTCTCGGCCATGGCATCGTGACCCCGGGCACGCCGGGTTGGTTCGAGGAAATCACCCGCGTGATGACCGAACTCAAGCCCGACAGCATCAAGGGCTACACCATCGGCGATCCCATCTACCAGACGAAGAAAAAAACCAACTGGCGCATGGACGATGAAAAACTCGTCTATCCACTCTACGAGGCGATGCTCGCGAACGGCATCGATACCATATGTATCCACAAGGGCCTGATGCCCGCGGACTACATGACCTCGTGGGCGGACATGTGGCAATACGCAACCGTGTGGGACGTCGGCAAGGCGGCGAAGGACTGGCCGCAGATCAACTTCGTGATCTATCACTCCGCGATGCGGCCGTTCCTCGAATTGCCCGACCGCGAGCTGGCGCAATTCGAGAAGACCGGACGCTTCGACTGGGTTTCCGATCTCGCGGACATCCCCGCGAAGTTCGGCGTCAGCAATGTCTACGGCGAGCTCGGCGCCTGCTTCGCGAACACCTGCGTCACGCACCCGAAGCTCGCGGCCGCGCTGCTGGGCACGCTCATCAAGGGACTCGGCGAGGACAAGGTCATCTGGGGCACGGACTCGGTCTGGTGGGGATCGCCGCAATGGCAGATCGAAGCCATGCGCCGGCTCGAGATTCCCGAGGACATGCGCAGGAAGTACGGCTACCGGCCGCTCGGCGCGGCCGACGGTCCGGTGAAAACCAAAATCTTCGCGGGCAATGCCTCGAAGCTCTACAAGATCGATCCGGCCGCCGCGAAGAAAATGTCCGCCGACAACTTCGACGCGATCAGGGGCGAGTACCTCGCCATGGGTGGGTTGCCGAGCAACCTGCGTTACGGCTACGTCGCGTCCTAGTTCCCCACCGCGAACAACACGCCGGCGTTGATGGAGTAGATCGTCCCATCGGCGCCGACCGCGGTGGGCGTGTACGACTGGCCGAGACCATTGTTGAAACGGATGCGCTGCGAGAGCTGGTTGGTCGAAAGGTCCCAGCGATACAGGTAGCCATCTTCGTTGTTGACCAGCATCGAACGCGTGGCCGGATCGAAGGCGGCGGTGTTGACGCACCATTCGCGCACGCCGCCGGCATAGGTGGCATCCGGCGTCGGGCCGAGGATGGTCATGACCTCCGCCATCACCTGGGCGCCCGAGATCGGGTCGACCTGCGGATTGAACGGGTCCAGCACGGCCATGCGGTTCTGGCCATTGCCGGTGCCGGAACCGCCGTAGTTGTTGTACTTGGTGGCGAGTAGATAGGTCGACGTGCCGGCGTATGAAGGCACGGCCGAGGCCGGCACGAGGGTCGGCGTGTTGTCCCAGCCGAACGATCCCGGCAGCTTCGTCTGCGACAGCGTGGCATCGAAATGCAGCAGCCAACCGCGGTTGTTGTGCGACGGCTGGTTGGCTTCGATTACGCCGAAGTACACATCGCCGTCGGGGCCGATGGTGGGCGACGAGGTGGCATCGGCGGAGACGCGCGCCGGTGTGCCGGTGTTCGGATCGAGCAGCAGCACCCGCGATACCGGCGCGAGCGTCGCGCTGTCGAGCGCCACCAGGTAACCGCGCCCGGCCGCGTTGTTCACCGCCACGTACAGTGTCGCGCCATCGTTCGACAGCGCCGGCGCGCTGTTCATCGCGACTCGATCGATGGTGATGTCGCTGGCGAGCACGCTGGCGGACTGCCACGTGCCGCTGCCCGTCGCGGACAGGCGCGCGACGCCGCTGCTCAGGCCCGCGGAATTGGCGGCCGTGACGAAGAATCCGAACCAGGCGTTGCCGGCCGCATCCACGGTGATCGGCGTGCTGACCATGACTCTGGCATCCAGTTCCGCCTGCGCGCCGGCGTAAATGTTCGCCCCGTAGAACACCGCGGTCTGCACGGTTCCGGTGGCCGAATCCACGTTGTCGCGATAAAGGAGCTTGCCGCCGGCGCCGGGTGCGTAGAGGCGGCCGTTGGCGGTGATGGTCAGGTTGTAACTGGGGAACCAGTTGTGGGGCGGCACGACGTAATCACTCGCGGCGCTCCACATCAACCCGCCGTTCGAACCGCTGCGCGCTTCGATACGGAACGCGCCCTGGGTCGTCGTCTTGACGGGCACCAGCACCGTGTTGTTCGAGGAGATGACCGGCGAGCCGTAGTGCGCCAGCAGGAACCGGCCGCCAGCCAGTGTCTGCTGCTCGTCGACCGACATCTGCCAGATGATGCGATTGAGCGCCGGCGTTGCGATGGCGCTCACTGCCGTATGTTGAGGATCGCGGCTGAACATGGACCATGCCGGTCCGCTCACCGGAGGTCCGGGCGTAACGGGCGGTGGAACGGGTGGCGGCGTCGGGGCGTTGTTCCCGTCTCCCCCACCCCCACAGGCCGTCAATGTCGCGATCAGAAAAGCGCCCAGCAGGCGTCCACGGTATTGCGCGATGAATCGATTCATTGAGCGGAATACTGGCCAGCGCGCACTTGCGGCGCAAGTGTCGCAACTTTTCCCCGCCTTTCGCCGCCGGGACCGCTCAGCGGAAGATGGGGTTCGAGAGCAGGAACTTGATGGCGTCGGCGCGTGACTGGTTGATCGGCTCGTCGGGGAACGACGCGACGATCTTTTCGCAGCGCTCGCGTACGCCGGCCTTGAATTCCGGGTGCGTGAAGATGTACAGGTCGTTGCGCTGGATGCCACGCACGACCCGTTGTCCGCATTCCACCGCATCCATCCACAGATCGCTGGTGGGACGCTGCGCGAGATTTTTCTCGAACTCCTCGAGACCCGTGTCTTTCTTGTATTTCTCCGGCCGCAACTTGCCGAGCTCGCGGATGTTCGACTGCACGGGTCCGGGACAAAACGCCGATACGCCGATGTTGCTTGGCGCGAGCTCGCCCGCGAGACACTCGGACAGTCCCACCAGCGCCGACTTCGCCGTGATGTAGATGGCGCAGTTCGGAATCGGGAGCATCGCGGCCATCGACGCGGTATTGACGACGTGGCCGCCCTCGCCGTGCGCGCGGATGCGCGGCAGGATGGTGAGGATGCCGTTGACCACGCCGCCGATCATCACGTCCAGGCCCCAGTCCCAGTCGTCGAACTTCGTCTTGTCGATGGTCCCTAACAACCCGAGGCCCGCATTGTTGACCAGCACGTGGATCTTGCCGAAGGCGGCCTCCGCCTTGTCGGCGGCGCGTGAATAGGCTTTCCTGTTCGTGACGTCCAGTTTGATCGTGCGTACGCGGCGGCTGAGTTTCTGCGCGAGGAACCAGGCCTTCGCATCCCCGAGGTGATCGTCGCGCACGTCGGCGATCACGACCTTCATGCCGGCGGACACCATCGCCTTCGCGATGCCCAGACCGATGCCGCTGGCGCCGCCGGTCACGAACGCCACCTTGTCCTCGAGCTGCTCCATTCTTGCTCCCGTCGAAATGAGTGAGGCGCGCCCGGCCACGGACGCGCCTCATTGTCACCCCGGTGCCAGGCCTTCAGTTGAAATTGCGCGTGAACTGCACGTACCACTCGCGCGGAGCTCCCGGCTGCCCCTCGAGAGTCGGCTGACCGAACGCGGTCAGGTCAAACTTGTTGAGGAAATACTCCTCGTCGGTGAGGTTGGTGGCTCCGATGGCGACCCTCCAGACATTTTCCGGGCTTGCCCATTCGAGACGCGCATTGAGCAGCTCATAACCCTGCGAGCAGGCCTGCTCTTCCGTGGTGTCGATCTGCATGATCGAGACGTTGGTGCGGATGCCCGTGCAGATCTCGCTTTGACCGAAATAGTCGACGCGCGGAATCAGGCTGCCGCCATCGCCGATATGGAACTCGTGCGCGAACGAAAAGCTCCAGTTGTTCTCCGGAACATAGATCGGGTTGTCGCTCAGGATCTCCGTGACGTTCGGGTTGCCCAGCAAGCCCGGGTTGTCCCACTCGTCACCCGAGAAGTCCGTAAAGCCGTACTGAGCGCTGATCGTCATACCCTCGATGGGCGCGAAACTCACTTCCAGCTCCGCGCCCTGAATCGTCGCGGGAATGTTCTGGTAGAACGTGCGCGACGTCGTGGCTCCCGGCGGCACCGGACCATTGGGATCGATGCACCACTGTCCCAGCGAGTCCTGGACGGCGCCCGCCGTCCCGGCCGGAACGATGTTGGCGTATTCGTTTGCAACGCTGTCCCACAAGCACTCGGTGCCACCCACCGGCAGGATGCGCTGGTTGTAGTCGACGTAGAACGCGGCGAGATTCACGCGCACGCGGTTGTCGGCGAAGTCACTCTTCAGCCCGACCTCGAACGAGGTCGCCTCCTCGCCGTCGACGCCCACGAATTGCGGCTCCTGGAACGGGCGCGGATTGAACGCCTGCGGGCGATAGCTGGTCGCGGCCGAGGCATACACCATCATGCCGTCGTTGATCTTGAAGTCGGCGCCCAGCTTCCAGTCGAGGCGACTCTCATCGGTGTCGAGGGCGGTGATCACGATCGAGTTGTCGAACTCCTCGTCCTTCTGATCGGTCGAGTAGCGCAGACCCGCGTTCAACGAGAACCGGTCGCCAAGGCGGAATACGCCGTGCAGGAAACCCGAGAGATTTTCCGAACTCGTCGTGTTGTGGCCATTGACCAGCAGCGCATTCGGCACGAATGCCGGAATGGAGACCTGCTGTGAATTGATGAAGTCGCCCTGGTACCAGAACGCGCCCGCTGTCCAGTCGATACTCTCGCCGATACCACCGGAGAGGCGCGCTTCCATCGTCTTCGACTCGACCACCTGGATGCCATCGACGAGCTGCGCGCTGAACGGTGACTGATCGGAGTCGGTGCCGAACTTGCCGTCGAACTCGGCGTACGAACCGATCAACTCGAGCAGCAGGTTGTCGGTGATCTGAATGTCCGCCTTGGCGCTCAATGCCTTCTGTTCGAACGAAGTCTTGGGACTGACGGTGAAGCCGGTCACCGGATCCTGGTAGGTCGCATAACTCGTGTAGATGTCATCGGGCACGAAGCGGTTGTCGAACGGCACGCCGGTGCGGGCCTGTTGTGCATTGCTCCAGAAATTGAATGGAATCGGCAGGCTGGCGCTGCCGGGTGGGCGGCCGATGTGCACCAGCGTGTCGGCGCGCGCCTCGGAGTTGTCGTTGATGTACTCGCCGGTGACCGTCAAATCGAACTTGTCGCTCGGCGCGAAGCGCAGCGCGGCGCGCGCGCCCGTCACGCTCTGTCCGCCCTGTGTGCCGACCTTGCAGTTTGCTTCGCGATTCTGAGTCCGGCGCGGGATGGCGAAGCTGTTGTCCTCAGGGCTGTTGGGTGTCACGGCCCCGGTCGCGCCGATACCGTCCCCATAACCGGCGAGCTGCGGAAACTTGCAGGCGAAATCGTAGACAGTCTGGTAGCCATCACGTTTCTTCGACACACCAGCCACGCGCGCAAACACAGTGTCCGAGAGCTTGAAGTCATAGCTGGCCCGTACGTCCACGCGGTTGAAGTCGCCGTAAGTCAGCGAGATCTGCCCGGTGTCATCACCCTGGGGCGCCTTGCTGATGTAGCGGATGGCGCCGCCGATGGAACCGCGCCCGAACAACGTGCCTTGTGGACCGCGCAGCACTTCGACGCGCTCCAGGTCCATGAGGTCGATACTCGACGCAAAGGTCACCGGGTGCAGGACGTCGTCGAAGTAGATAGCCACGCCCGGCTCGAACTCCGGCAGGAAGTCGTACTGGCCGATGCCGCGGATATATGCGCTCATCGAGGCCCCGAACGCCGCCTGTACCGGCCGGAGCGATGCGTTCGGCACGGTGTAGGCAACTTCGTAAGCGTTCTGCATGCCGCGGGAAGTCAGCTCATCGGCCGTGATGGCCGTGATCGCGATGGGAGTCTCCTGCAGGCTTTCCTCGCGGAAACGCGCGGTGACGATGATTTCATCGAGGCCCGTGCTCCCTGACTGCGTCGGCGTCTGCGCCAGTACGGTCGGGCCGGCGAACACGCTCATCGCGCCGGCGAGAGTCAAACTGAGGCGGGCGTGAACAATTGGCTTCTGTCGTGGATCGTTCATTGCGAACTCCCGTGGCCGATTTGTATGGCATCCCCTGGGAGCGCGCGGGCTCGCCTGGTGGCGCGACCACAGTTCCCCTCGTAGCTTCATCACAACGCAATGCACCCTGCGGGACTCCACCAACGCGGAATACGCCCTCAACTCGGCGGGAAATCCCGTAGTCCATCCACTACCTCCGCTATGATCGCGGCGCATGCAACTCAACCGCTTCGATCTCAATCTGCTGATCGCACTCGACGCACTGCTGCGCGAGCGAAACGTCACACGCGCGGCCGAGCGCGTCTTCGTCTCACAACCCGCAATGAGCGCCGCCCTCCACAAACTGCGCGAATACTTCAACGATCCGTTGCTGGTACGCGTTGGCCGGGAAATGGAACTCACGCAGCGCGGCGTTTCGCTGGTCGAACCCGTGCGCGAAGCGCTGCTGCGTATCCAGGTGATGCTCGGCACGCAACCGACCTTCGATCCGCGCACCGCACGCCGCGAATTCACCGTGATCATGTCCGAGGAAGCCGTGCCGGGCGTATTGCCCGCGCTGCTGCGCACGCTGGCGCGTGAGGCGCCCGAGCTCGACCTGCACATCGAGATGATCTCGCCGACCGCGCTTTCGCGGCTCGAATACGGCGAGGCGGACCTGTGCCTGTGTCTCGAGAATCTCCAACTATTCGATCTGCGCGCCTATCCGGAAAACATCCGCGCGACGCCGTTGCGCCCCGTGAAATGGGTTTGCGTGGTCAGCCAGGATCATCCGGTGGTTGGCGAAACGCTGACGCTCGAGCAGTACATCGCGCTGCAACATCTGTTCGGCCGACCGGGTGGTTACACCGGCAGCGCCGATCAACTCGTGCGCAATCTGCTCAACATCGAGCTCAAGGTGCACATGACCCTGCCGAGCCTGTTGCAACTGCCGCTCGCGCTGGTGGGGTCGACGCTGGCCGCGACGATGCCCGCGCGTGTCGCGCAACTTTATGAGAAGGCGCTGCCGATCCGGATCCTGCCGCTGCCCTTCGATGTGCCCAGCACGCAGGAAGTGCTGCTGTGGCACAAGCGGCACGAGACCGATCCCGCGCACACCTGGCTGCGCGAACTCATCGCGAAACTCGCGCAAGAAAGTTAGCCGGGTTTTCCAGACCCCGGAAAAGCAAACGGCGCGGTAAACCGCGCCGTTTCATCATCCATGCCGCGTTCGCGTGTCAGCGCGCGGGAACCGCGTCGGGGAACACCGGCGCCGCGGTGACACGGCCCTTGAAGTCCATCCAGCGATGGTTCGCGTAGTCGTACAGCTTGCAGGTACGCACCGTCGCCCAGTAACGCTGCCAGGTCAGCACGTACACACGCGCGAGTTGCGGCACCGCGTTCTTCAGCGCCGTCTGCGCTTCGCGCAGCCGGTACAGCGGCACGCCCGTATTCACGTGGTGCGCGCCATGTTCGAGGATGTCGTGCAGGATTTCGCCCATGCGCTTCGGCACCACGACATTGACTGTGGTGGTGATGAACCCTAAGCGCTTCTGCCACTCGTCACGTTTGTCGAACCACGCGACTTCCGGATGCGTGTGCTGCACGTAGATCACGAAACCCATGATGCAGTTGAACGCCAGGAACGGGAGCACGAAGCCGCCGAGCAGCGTCCAGGTGATCGAGTGGTTGTCGTAGACGGCCCAGAGCACGAGTGCCGTGATCCAGATCGCCGCGACTCCCAGCACGAGCAGGTTGTCCCACCAGAAAATCGCGCGGCGCACGCCGACGTGTTTCTTGGTCGGGAGAATCAGCTTCTTCCACCACATTTCGATGAGGTAGTAGAGACCCTGGCCGAAACCGGAGCGATAGATGCGCTCGAGGAAGCGACGGCCCTTCGACGCGTTCTGCCACTCCTCGGCGGACATCGGGACCCAGACCTGGTCGCGGCCCTTGAGGTTCGTGAAACCGTGATGAGCCACGTTGTGGCCCACGTCCCACAGCGAGAACGGGGTGAGCGAAGGCAGGAAGGCGATGCGGCCAACTACCTTGTTGAGCCAGTCGTGCTTCGTATAACTACCGTGGCAGGCGTCGTGACCGATCACGAACAGGCGCGCGATGGCGATGGAACCCGGGACGACCATGAGGGCTTTCGCCCACCATGCGTCGAAGTAACACGCCCCGGCGATACACGCCGCGAGGAACGTGAGATCGATCAGCAGGCGCAGCACGGGCATGAAGGAATCGCGCCGCAGGTACTCCTGCATCGCGACACGGACAGTCTTGCGCGCATCACTGCGCGCCGAATCACTCGGGGCGGGGGTCGGCATAGGCGGGCAAGCCTATACGATTCAAGGGCTAAGACCCAAATTCTTCCGTGTCATTTTCGACCTGCGTCGCAGGCGGGTACCGGGCTCCTGCTACCTTCCCTGGTGGCAAAAGCGCATCGAGTTTTGCAATCGTTGCGGCAGGCAGACGAATCCGGTCCGCACCACAGTTTTCGACCAGGTGCGCCTCGTTCGTCGTGCCTGGAATGACCAGCGTTCCGGGGTCTCGGGCAAGCACCCAGGCCAGCGCCGCTTGCGCGCAGGAGACGCCCACTTCGGCTGCGATCGCCGCCAGCGGGCCCAGCAGGCGCAGATTTTCCTCGAAGTTCGGACTCTGGAAGCGCGGCATTCCACGCCGCAGATCACCCTCGACGAATTCACTGGTGGCACGCTGCCGGCCTGCGAGAAACCCTCGCCCAAGTGGGCTGAACGCCACGAATGCGATGCCGAGATTTCGGCACTCGGCCAGGGTTGCGATCTCCGGATTACGAGTCCACAGCGAATACTCGGATTGCAATGCTGCGATCGGATGAACCGCATGCGCGCGCCGCAGGGTCGCCGCTGAGACCTCCGAGAGACCAATCGCGCGGATCTTGCCCGCTCGGACGAGCCCGGACATCGCCTCGATGGATTCCTCGATGGGAATGCGTTTGTCCCAGCGATGCAAATAGTAGAGATCGATGCACTCGGTGCGCAGGCTACGCAGCGATTGTTCGCAGGTTGCGCGAATCGCCTCCGCGCTGCCATCCATCACGCGTTTGCCGTCGCGGCCGAACAGGCCGCACTTGCTCGCGACGATCACATTCGCGGGACGTTTTCCGAGTACGTCGCCGACCAGCGCCTCGTTGATGCCGAACCCGTACAACGCCGCGGTATCGAAATGCGTGACGCCGAGTTCGAGTGCGCGTTTCAACACGCGCTCCGCGACGTCGCGCGGCTGCGGCGGACCATACGCGTGCGAAAGATTCATGCAGCCGAAGCCGATGGCGGTGACGTCGAACGGTCCGAGTTTGCGGATCTGCATTTGTAGAAGTATGGGGGCAGCCCCCGTTTCCTAGCAAAAGGAGTCAGGCCTCGAGAGCCGACGCTTGCGATGAACTTTTCGATGCACGGAGGGCTGGCCCCTTTTGCTAGGAAACGGGGGCTGCCCCCACTCTCATCCTCGGGAAGACGCGGCGGATGTTGCCCTCGAAGATCTTCTGCTTGTCGGCCGCCGACAGCGACGAGCCGTCGATGTAGCGCTTCGTGTCGTCGTAGTAGTGGCCACTCTCTGGATCGACGCCGCGCACCGCACCCACCATCTCGGACGCGAACAGGATGTTGTCGATGGGCACGACCTTGAGCAGCAGGTCGATGCCCGGCTGGTGATACACGCAGGTGTCGAAGAAGATGTTGTTACGCATCAGCTCCGGCAGCGGCGGACGCTTCTGATCCTGGGCAATGCCGCGGAACCGGCCCCAGTGGAACGGCACGGCGCCGCCGCCATGCGGAATGATGAAACGCAGCGTGGGAAAATCCTTGAACAGGTCCGACATCATGAGCTGCATGAAGGCGACCGTGTCCGCCGACAGGTAGTAAGACCCCGTGGTGTGGAACGCCGGATTGCAGGCCTGGCTCACGTGAACCATCGCGGGCACGTCTAGCTCGCACAGCTTTTCGTACACCGGATACCACCACTTGTCGGTCAACGGCGGCTCGGAGAATTTTCCGCCCGACGGATCGGGATTCAGATTGCAGCCGACGAAACCGAACTCCTCGATGGTGCGCACGAGCTCCGGGATCACGCCGCGCGGATCCACGCCCGGCGACTGCGGCAATTGGCAGACACCCACGAAATTTTCGGGATACAGCGTGCAGACGCGATGGATGAGCTCGTTGCAATGCTCGGTCCAATGCCGGCTCGTCGTCTCGTTGCCGACGTGATGACCCATGGCGCTGGCGCGCGGCGAGAAAATGGTGACGTCCGTTCCGCGCGAGCGCTGCAGTTTGAGCTGCGCGTTCTCGAGCGTTTCGCGGATCTGATCGTCGCTGATCGTGACGCCACCCTTCGCCGGCACGAGCGCCGGATTCTTCAGCGCTTCCGTCTGCTGTTTGCGCCAGGCATTGAGCGGTTCCGGCGCGGTCGTGTAGTGCCCGTGGCAGTCGATGATCATCGTCAATCCTCTGTGTGATCCACACTGATGCTAAGCGAAAGATGCCGCGGGGAATCGATCCCCGCGGCAATGCCGCTACTTCGGCGGCGGACGCGGACCGGGCTGCCCCGGCGCAAGGGTCTCCTCCAGCGCCGAGCCGTCGAGCCTCGGCGGCGGCCGCGGGCCAGGCGGGTTCGTCACCGGATCCGAGCCGTCGAACTTCGGCGGCGGGGTGACGCCCTTCGAACCGCCGAACAGGGATTCATACAATGACCCCTGATTGGCCGGCGCGGCGTGTGAGACCGACGCGGCAATTCCCATGACACAGGCGCCGAGCAATGCCGCCTTCAATCCTTTCTTGAACATCTGGAACTCCTTATCCCATTGTTGTGATTGATCGTCCCTCGCCGGCTGGATCGCCAGCGAGCGACGCGATCATAAGGGAAGTTAGTCCTTGGCCTTACTACTTGCCGTGCGGCGGCGCGGCAAGAATTTCATCGGCACGCTCGCGCCAGGGATGCAGCTCCAGCGGATCCTTGATTGCACCATCGGCGCGCAACTTCGCGATCGAGTCCTGACGCACCGCGATCGCCGCGGCCATGACACCGCCCGGGGCCGTCGAATCGATCATCTGCGCGCTCGCGCGCATCTCTTCCGCGCGCCGCTTGCCGTGCTGGATCACGCGCGAGAATAGATAGTCGCCCTGCTTTTCCCAGTCGAACTGCGGATACGTCTCCGCCAGCGACTCGAGCACCCGCGCCTCCACGCCAAAAGCACGCGCGGCCGTGTAACTCTCCACG
Organism: Alcaligenaceae bacterium; assembly: GCA_036677145.1. Lineage (GTDB taxonomy): Bacteria > Pseudomonadota > Gammaproteobacteria > Steroidobacterales > Steroidobacteraceae > CADEED01. The sequence continues at coordinate 55,831 of JAKFFF010000010.1, read as the reverse complement.
ACCAGCGATTCGAGTCCCTTGATGATCACGCTGCGGCACAACTTGATCGCGGAAGCCACACCAAGATCCGCCGACACTGTCTCGGCGGAAAAACCCAGCGAGCGCAACAACTCTTCGCCCTCCTGCGCATGCGGGCCACCCAGCAACATCGGCACTCGAATGCCGTGCGGCGGCACCGAGGTCATCACCGCGGCTTCCAGGTAGCGGCCACCCGCGTGCGCGACGGCCGCCGCGCATTCGATCTTGGTCGCCGGAGCGGCGGAGTTGAGGTCGATCACCCACTTGCCCGAGAGCGGCCCGGCGCAAATCGAGCGCGCCGCAATCAGCGTCTGGTCGGCGGTCACCGCGCTGAAGATGACATCGCAATTTTCGTTGATGCCCGCCACGTCGGTGAGCGGCTCGACACGGTTGGAGTCCGCATGCCGCCGCATCCCCTCGCCGGCCGCCTGGTGCAAAAGCAGATCGAATGCGAAGAGCTTGAGATCACCCTCGCGGGCGCGCAGGTCGGCCGCGAAGCGCTGACCGACTTCGCCGAATCCCAGAAAACCGATTCGCGGTGCGCTCATGGCGTCACCTCCAATACATGCGCGTCGGATTGTCGACCAGGATCCGCGCGCGCAGCGCCGCGTCCGGACACATCTCGCCCAACAAATCGACCAGTTCGCCGTCGTTGGGCATGTCCTTCGTGATGTTCGGATGTGGCCAGTCCGTGCCCCACAGCAGACGATCCGGATCCAATTCGATCAGCGCCTGCGCGAATGGCACCGCATCGCGGAACGGCCGCTTGCCCACCGACACCCGTTCCGCGCCGCAGATCTTGATCCACGCCAGCGGATTGTTCCGATACAGCGCGAGCAGCGATTGAAACGGCTTTTGATCCAGTCCTTCCGCCGCTTTCACGCGCCCCATGTGATCGATGATGAACGGCACGTCGATGCGCGCGAGCAGCTCCTGTTGCTCGAGCAGGTCGCCGGCGTCGAAATGCAGCACGATGTGCCAGTCCAGCGGCTTGATGCGCGCGACCAATCGATGGAAAACAGCGAGATCCGGCACACCGCCCAGGTGCTTCACGAAATTGAAGCGGATGCCGCGGATGCCACCCGCGTGCAGTCGCGCCAGTTCGCCATCCGTGATCGAGTCCTGGACCACCGCGACGCCGCGATACAGGCCGCCGCTCGAGGCGATCGCATCGAGCGTCACGTCCATCTCGCTGCCGTGGCAACTGGCGTGCACGATGACCGCCCGGCTGATGCCGAGCCGCGCATGCAGTTTGCGCAGATGTTCGACCGGCGCATCGGGCGGCGTGTAGCTGCGATCCTCGGCATAGGGAAATTTCGCCGCGGGCCCGAACACGTGGCAATGCGCATCGCAGGCGCCGGGCGGCAGCTCGATGCGCGGCTTCACCGGGTTCGGATCGGGCGGCAGGCAGGACTTGTTCGGATCTTTCATCGGGTTTCGCGGCTCACTTGACGTCGTCGGCCTGGTCGAAATATTTCAGGCCCGCCGCGGCGAGCTTGGCGCGCATGTCGTAGATATCGAGGCCGAGCTCGCCGGCCGCGAGGCGCTTGCGCTTCGACGTTTCGTTTTCTTCGCGGGCCTGCGCGGCCCGCGCGACTTCCGCGGCCTTGGCGGCCGGCACGACGACGACGCCGTCATCGTCACCGACGATGACATCGCCGGGATTCACCTCGGCGCCCGCGCAGATGATCGGGACGTTCACGGAACCCACGGTGGCCTTGATCGTTCCCTTCGCGTGCACGGCCTTCGACCACACGGGGAAGTTCATGCCGCTCAGCTCCGCGATGTCGCGCACGCCCGCGTCGATGACAAGACCCTTGCCGCCGCGCGCGCGGAAGGACGTCGCGAGCAGGTCGCCGAACATGCCGTGATCGTCGGGCGAGGACAACCCCATCACGACGACGTCGCCCTCCTGCAGCAGTTCGGCCGCCACGTGCAGCATCCAGTTGTCGCCGGGATGTTCGAAAACCGTGAGCGCAGTACCGCACACGCGCGCGCCCGTGTAGATAGGCCGCAGGTACGGCGCGAGCAGGCCCTTGCGCCCCATCGCCTCGTGAATGGTCGCGACGCCGAACTTGCCGAGCGCCGCCACCGCCTCCGCTGGCGCACGCTGGATGTTGCGGATCGCGATGCCGGATTTGCCGATCATGTTGCCTTCCATATGTCAGCCGGAATCAATACCTCGCCGCGCATGATGAGCCGCGCGGTGCGCAGCAATGAAGCACTGGCGACTTCAGCCGGATTGGCGGGACTCATGTCCAGCGTGACGGTGAATTCCCCCGTCGGGTGCTGCACCGAGAATTCCTTGCGTGCGCCCGGCGGCACTTCCGCAATCTTGTTAGCCACCGTGCCCGGCGTGACCGCCGCGGTGGCGACCGTCACGGCGCCGAGCACCCCCACGGCCGAGTGACAGTCATGCGGAATGAACGTGCGCGTCGTGATGTGTCCGCCGCTGCCTCCATCGACGGAACGCGGCGGCGCGACCAGGCACATCTTCGGAACGACTTTCTTCGCGACGTCTCCGAGTTTCATCGCGGGGCCGACCTGCAGGCGGATCGCCTCGATGCGTTTCTTCAGCGCCGCATTGCCGTTGAGCTCGTCGCGAGTCTCGTAACCCGTCACGCCGAGATCCGCCGCGCGCATGATCACGACTGGCATGCCGTTGTCGATGCAGGTCACCTCGATGCCATCGAAGCGATCGAGCAGGTTTCCGGTAGGAAACAACGCGCCGCACACCGAACCCGCCGTGTCGAGAAAGCGGATGTTCACCGGTGACGCCGTTCCGGGCACACCGTCGATACGCGCGTTGCCCGCGTATTCCATGCGACCGTCGGGCGTCTGGACTTCGATGTCGCACATCGTGCCCGTGTTGAGTGTGTGCACGCGCAGCGTCGTCGTGCCGTTGCGCGCCGCAACCAGGCCACTCTCGATGGCGAATGGCACGACCGCGGCGAGCATGTTGCCGCAGTTGGGCGTGGTGTCGACCAGCGCCTCGCGCATCGACACCTGGGCGAAAAGGAACTCGAGATCGACTCCAGGCGTCTTGCTCGTGCCGACGATGCCAACCTTGCTCGTCAGAGGATCGGCGCCACCAAGTCCGTCGATCTGGCGCGTATCGGGCGAGCCCATGACGGCAAGCAATACGCGATCGCGCGTGGGAATGTCGGCAGGCAGATCCGTGGCCCGAAAAAACGGGCCACGCGATGTGCCGCCGCGCATGAAGAGGCAAGGGATCGGTCGCTGCTTCGACATAGAGGCTGCCAATACTAGCAGCGTCGTCGCCAATACCCGATTGCACCCGGAATCGAAGACGATTCCGTCACGGTCGAGTTCGCAGCGCCGGTCCCTTTTTCAGATGCCCTCTCTTAGAACTTCATCGTCGCGCTGAGCGCGAACGTGCGCGGTCTTGCGTAGATGATCTCCGCATATCCCGAGGCGGTCGTCAGCGACGAGGTGCCCGCAACCGGATAGAGCTCGTCCGTCAGATTGTTGCCGCTGAGGACGAAGCGCCACTTGTCATCGTCCGACGAGAACGCGAGCGATGCGTTGACGAGCGTCACCGCGTCGAGCTGCGCGATCTCCGGCGAGTTGCCGGCATCGAAGTACTGCGTGTCGGTGTAGCTCACATCGACGCGCGGCGTGATCTCCCAGTTGCTCATCGGGTGGAACGCGTACTGGAGGCCGAGATGTCCCTGCAATTCGGGCGTGAACGGCAAGCGGCTATCCAGCGTGGCGGTCGCCGTCGGAGTGACCGGACCGAACGGCGGCGGCGCATTGATTTCGTCGAACTCCGCGTCGACGTAGCCGAGGCTGGCATCCATGCGGAAATCCGCCGTCGGCGCGAACTCCATTTCGAGTTCCGCACCCATGATCGACGCGACGCCCGCGTTGAACAGCAACGGCACGACTCCCAGACGATACGTCATCTGGATGTCATCGTAATCCGTCGAGAACAGCGCGAGGTTGACGCGCAGAGTGTCGGTCGGATCGAGCTTGAAGCCGAGCTCGAACGACTCCGCGGTCTCCGCATTGAAGGAGATGGGCGCATTTCCGGGCGGCGCTGCGTTGTAGCGCTGGTTGAAGCCACCGCTCTTGAAGCCGTCCGCCCAGCTCAGGTACGCCATCGCACGCTCGTTGAACCGGTACTGCACGCTCGCCGACTTCGTCGTCGCGGAGAACTTCTCCTCGAAGCGATTCGTCGTGATGAACAGGCAGCGCACCTGCGTCGGCGGCGCTCCGGCAAACGGACACAGCGTCGAGGGTGCCGCGGGCTCCGGCGCGGTCGCCGGCGCCACGTTGAACATCGTCGCCTGCAGCCCCTTGGTTTCCTCGGTGTACCGCACGCCAGCCGAAAAACTCAACGCGTCGGTGGCCTTGAACGTCCACTCGGTGAACACCGCCTTCGCGGTTGCGTCCATGGCGACACGCTGCGTGTCGTACGAGGTGCCCGGATTACCCAGCGGCACGAGCAGACGGTCGAAGGAATCTTCGTCGAAGTAGTAAGCGCCGACCACACCGTCGACTCGCGAGGTATTCACCATCGCCTGCAGTTCCTGACTGAACTGCTCGCTTTCGCTGTCGTAGTTGGTGTGCAGAATCAGCAGCGGCGTGTTGTCCGCGTCGCGCGTGCCCGTCCAGTCGAGATTCCGCTTCGCGGTGATCGACTTCAGGGTGAGCACTTCGTTCACGTCCCAATCGGCGATCAGCGAGCCACCCACGTTATTGAGCGTGCTCGAAGCCTGGTACGTGCCGCCGTTCGTGAACGAACCCAGCGCCTGTGCGTCGTTGCCGCAGCGCGGATCCGCGAGCGGACCCACGAGCACCGGCGGCGGCAGCGGATCGAGCATGTTCGGGCATCCAGCGGCCTGGCTGGCGGCGCCTACAAAGGTCGCCGCCTCGTTCATCGACTGGAACACGAACGGCGAACCGTTCTCGTCCTCCGTGGTGAAGTCGCCACGTATCGTCAGCGTGAAGCTGTCGGACGGTTTCCAGCGCATCGCCATCTGGGCCGTGAACATGTCTTCGTCGCCGAGATCCTTGCCGTCGAAGGCGCGCTTGACGTATCCGTCGCGCTGACGGGCGCCCAACGCGATGCGTGCCGCGAATCTCTCGTCGTCGCCCGTGAGATCGAACGCGCCGTACACTTCGCGCAGGTTGTCCTCACCCACGCCGAGGCGCACCGAGTTGCCCGCGCCGTCGCCCGGCTGGTTGGTCGTCAGCAGCACGGCGCCGCCGATGGTATTGCGTCCAAACAAGGTGCCCTGCGGACCGCGCAGGATCTGGACGCTCGCGATATCGCGAAAGTCCATCGCGCCGCCGACCGCGCGGCCCATGTACACGTCATCTATATAGATGCCGACACCGGGATCGACCGCGGGGGTCGCATCCGTCTGGCCGATGCCGCGGATGAACACCTGCGCGGCGGAGTTGTTGCCGGTGAGTGTTCCGTAACTGTGGAACTGCAGGTTGGGCGCGACCTTGTCGAGGTCGGTCGTTGCCACGATCTGTTGACGCTCGAGAGCGTCGGCGCTCAGCGCGGTCACGGCGACCGGCGTGTCCTGCAGTGATTCCTCGCGACGGCGCGCCGTCACTACGATCGCATCGAGTGTCTCCGCCTCCGAGGATTGAACCAGTGGTCCGGATTGCTGCGCGTTCACGTTGCTTGTGACGAGCGTTGCGAATCCGAAGGCCGCGAGAACAGGCGCGGTGCTAGCAATACGAATCTGCCTTACGAGATCAAACATTTCCATAACTCTCCCCTAATCGGAATGTTTGTATGTAGTACATACTATTAGCGTTGCTAGGCACATTGCAAGGGAGTAAATTCGCGCCCCTGTTCTGACTCCCGGAAGTCTGATGCCGCGCATCGCCACCGCGAAAAAGATTGAGTCCACCGAACTACTACAGGGGCCCGAGCTGATGTTCCAGGAGCTCGATGGACTGCTCGGCTACCAGATGCGGCGCGCGCAGGGCGCCATGCACCGCGACTACATGGCCACGGTGACCGGATTCGACCTCACCCAGAAGCAGACCGCGACGCTGTGGCTCATCCAGGCGAATCCCGGCGTTTCGCAGGTCTCGGTCGCCACCGCGCTCGGCATGGATCGCGCAACGATGATGGCGGTCACCGACCGGCTCGACGATCGGGGCCTGGTCATCCGCAAGCGCTCCACTGTCGACCGCCGCAAGCAGGAGTTGTACCTGACGCCCGCGGGCCTGCAGAAGTTGCGCAAGGTGAAGACGCGCATCGCCCAACATGAGAATCGGTTCAAGGCGTTGTTGAAACCCGCCGAACTAGCCGCGTTCATCGAAGTATTGAAAAAGATCCAGTCCCTGGGCTGAGTTTCCGACGGAAGATGCATCAAATGAGTGTCAAATTCGAGCGGCACGGCGATGTCGCCGCCGCGGTGGTCGATCGTCCCCCGGTCAATGCCATCGACGCGAGCGTACGCGCGGGGTTGATTGCCGCGGTGCAGCAGGCTGAGGCCGATCCCTCCGTACGAGCGCTGGTCGTCGCCTGTGCCGGCCGGACATTCCTGTCCGGAGCCGATCTTGCCGAACTCGGCTCCGAGATCCGCCCGCCTGCCTACTCCCTGGTGTTGAGCGCCCTGGAGAACTGCAAGATTCCGGTGATCGCCGCGCTGCACGGCACCGCGCTCGGCGGTGGACTCGAAATCGCGATGGCTTGCCACTACCGCTGTGCATCGCGCGATGCGCGCATGGGCATGCCGGAGATCACGCTGGGTATCCTGCCGGGCGCCGGCGGAACTCAACGTCTGCCTCGCCTGATCGGCGCCGCGAACACGCTCGAACTACTCATCCAGGGCGCGCCGATCACCGCGCAGCGCGCGCTGGAGCTCGGGCTCATCGACGAAGTATTCGACGGCGATGCGCTGTCGAATGGCCTGGAAATCGCTCGCCGCCTCATCGCGGCGAACGCGCACCCGCAACCCGCGCGGCTGCGGCCCGTGCCGGCGGCACTCGATGATTCCACGATCACGGCAATCCTCGATCGCAACGCGCGCGCGCTGGCGGGACGCACGACACAGAATTCGATCATCGCCAGCGTTCGGGCCGCGACCAACCCGGACTTCGATGCCGGCCTGCGTCTCGAAGCGGAGCTGTCGGCCGCATCGCTGCTGACACCCGAGTCACTCGCCCTGCGTCACGTCTTCTTCGCGGAGCGTGAGTGCGGACGCATTCCGGGCCGCGAACCCGCCGGACGTCCGCGCGAGCCATCACGCGCGGCCGTGATCGGCGCGGGCACCATGGGCAGTGGCATCGCCATGGCGCTGGCGGACGCCGGGATTCCCACCGCGCTCATCGAACGTGATGCCGCCGCGCTCGATCGCGGAATTGGCACGATACGAACCAACTACGAAGCCTCGATGAAACGCGGCCGCATCGACGCGGCCACGCTTGCGAAGCGGCTCTCGCTGATCCAGGGAACCCTGGATTTCGAAACGGCGCGCGACGCGGATCTCGTCATCGAAGCCGTGTTCGAGGATTTCGATCTGAAGCGCACGGTCCTGCAAAGGCTCGACGCCCTCCTCGCTCCGGATGCGCTGCTGGCATCGAATACCTCGAGTCTGTCGCTGACGGAGCTCGCCGCCGGGTTGCGCCATCCGGAACGCGTGGTCGGACTGCATTTCTTCAGTCCCGCGAACATCATGCGTCTGCTCGAGATCGTGCGCGGCGCGCACACCTCCGACAAGACTCTGTTCGAAGCGCTCGCGCTCGCGAAGAAACTGCGCAAGATCGGTGTCGTCGCCGGTGACGGTTTCGGATTCATCGGCAACCGCATGATGCTCGACGGCTACTTCCGGGAAGCAGAACTCATGCTGCTGCAAGGCGTCGCGCCGGAGCGCATCGATGCCGTGATGGAGAAATTCGGCTTCGCGATGGGACCCAACAGGGTCAACGACATGGCGGGCATCGACGTCGGCACACGCGTTCGCAATGAACTCGCGCGACGCGAGAAGCGGGCCGCGCCGTACCACGTCGTTTCCGACACTCTTACTTCGCTGGGCCGGCTCGGCCAGAAAACCGCCCAGGGAATTTATCGCTATGTCGCGGGCGACCGCACTCCCCATCCCGATCCGGAACTTGCAACCCTGGTGCGCGAACTCGCCAAGCGTCACCAGGTCGAGCCGCGCGAGGTCTCCGATGACGAGATCGAGCGGCGCTGCGTGTTGTCGCTGGTCAACGTCGGCGCGCAGATTCTCGAAGAAGAGATCGCCTTTCGCGCCAGCGACATCGACGTCGTCTGGACCTCGGGATATGGATTCCCGCGCTGGCGCGGCGGCCCGATGTTTCATGCCGATTCGCTCGGCCTGGATCGCGTGGTGAAGCAGATCGGGGATCTGCAATCCACCGGTGGCGGCGACTATTGGCGCGTCTCGAAACTGCTGCGCGAGCTTGCGGAGTCGGGCCGTACGTTCGCCGACTGGGATCGCGGGCGGCGTAGTTAGTTGCCGGTCCCGCCGCGGGCGCGCAACAAGTCCTTGCGGATTTTTCCCGACGCCGTGCGCGGCAGTTCGTTCACGCGGTGCAACTGCTTCGGTAGTTTGTAGCCCGCGAGACGCGTCCTGCAGAACTGGACGATTTCATCGTCCGTCAACGTCTTTCCGGGCGCCATGACGAGGAAGGCGGCGCCGGATTCGCCCCAGCGCGGATCCGGCACTCCGATCACTGCCGCGTCGATGATGCCGGGGTTGTATCGCAACACCGCCTCGACTTCCGCCGGGAAAACGTTCTCACCGCCGGAGATGTACATGTCCTTGAAGCGGTCCACGAGCGTGAAGAATCCGTCTTCGTCGAGTCGCGCCGCGTCGCCCGTGCGAAACCAGCCGTCGACGAATGCCTGCGCCGTCGCGCCGGCGTCGCGCCAGTAGCCAGGCGTGACCGACGGCCCGCGCAGGCACAACTCACCTATTTCACCGGCCGCAACGTCGCGACCCTCGGGATCACGCAGCCGGATCTCGATCGAAGCCGCGGGCACGCCGGCGGCGCCGGCCTTGCGCAACAGCAGTTCCAGATCGCGCGGTGGCATTCCGAGCACCGTCCCGGCCTCCGTCATGCCGTAGCCATCGGCACAACGCACTCCGGCTTCAATCCAGGCAAGTACCGAAGCGCGCGCGTGTGGCGCGCCGCCGGTCTGCAACACCTTCAGTCGCCGGAACGGCGCCGGGTCGAATGACGGCGCACTCCGCAGCCGGTCCGTCATTTGCGGCACACAGAAGCAGTGACTGACGCCGAGTGACTCATCACCGATTGCCGCGAGCGTTTCCTCGACCGAGAACTGCGGCGAGATCACCAGAGTGCCCCCGGCCTGCAACACCGTGGTCGCGACGGTGAACAGCCCCGCCACGTGGAACATCGGCATGTGCGACAGGAACACGGTTTCGCCGCTCACGTCGACGGACAGCGCGAAGTTTCGCGCGGTCGCCGTCGCATTCCGCTCCGTGACCATGACGGCCTTGGGCCGGCCGGTGGTGCCCGACGTGAACAGCAGCGTCACGACATCGTCCGGCGCCGCTCCGTGCAACTCGGGCAGGCGATGCAGCGGGCGCGCGATCTCGCGCTCCAGTTCACCGTGTTCACCCAGTCCCAGGAAAGTTGCGCGGGGCGCCGCCCGCATGAGATCGGCGACGCTGGCGGCAAACTCCTCCTGGAAGAATACGACCTGCGGCTCGGCGAGTTCGGTGAGCGTTACGAGTTCAGCGGTGGTCAATCGCCAGTTGAATGGCACGAAGGTCGCGCCCAACGCCCGGCACGCCACGGTGAGACACAGGAAGTCCACGGAGTTGCGCGACAGAACCGCGACGCGCAGCCCGCGCGTGACCCGGGGAACACAGACGTTGGCAATGACCGCGGCGATTCGCGCGGCACGCTGCTCCAGGGCTCCATAGTCGAGGCGTTCGCCGGTCGACAGGTCGATGCAGGCAAGCGCGTCGCGGCGCGCCCTCGCGAAATACGCGACCGACTCGTAAAGCAAGGACGGTTGCTCCGGGAAGCCGGGCGACGGCATTGCGCATCCCGGCTTGAGTTGTTTGTATGTACTACTTACTATTTCGATTCTGCAACGAACGACCACTACTCGCAAGGCACGCACCGATGCGTGAATGGGCATGGCAGGAACACCGCGAACTCAGATTGGAATCATCGGCGCGGGGCCCGCGGGACTGTTCCTGGCGCACCTGCTCCATCGTTCCGGCATCGATGTCCTCGTGCTGGAGGCGCGCAGCCGCGAATACGTTCAAGGGCGCGTGCGTGCCGGCGTTCTCGAACGCGCGACCGTTCAACTCATGCGCGAACTCGGCATCGGGGAACGCGTCGATCGCGAAGGCCTGGTGCATGCCGGAACCACGCTGACCATCAACGACGATCCATTTCACATCGATTTCGCGGAGTATCTCGACGGCGCGGCCGTCACCGTCTACGGCCAGTCGGAGGTCATGAAGGATCTCGACAGCGCCGCCGACGAACGCGGCATCCGGATCGTCTACGAGGCGCGTGACGTCAAGCTGCAAGGTCTCGACGGCGATCGTCCGCGCATCACCTGGCGAAAGGACGAGCGCGAACACCAGGTGGATTGCGACTTCGTCGCCGGATGCGACGGATTTCACGGAGTCGCCCGCGCCAGCATCCCGGCTGACGCGCTGCGCATCTACGAGCGCACCTACCCTTTCGGCTGGCTCGGCATCCTCGCCGAGGTCCCGCCCTGCAATCACGAACTCGTTTACGCGAATCACGAGAACGGTTTCGCGCTCGCTTCCATGCGTTCCTCGACCCGCAGCCGCTACTACATCCAGTGTTCGCTCGACGACCGGATCGAGGATTGGAGCGACGAGGCGATCTGGGACGAACTCGCCGTGCGCATCGGCACGGCGTTCGCGCCGCATATCACGCGCGGACCTTCCTTCGAAAAATCGATCGCGCCACTGCGCAGTTTTGTCTGCGCGCCAATGCGTCATGGCCGGTTGTTCCTCGCGGGCGACGCGGCTCACATCGTTCCGCCCACCGGCGCGAAAGGTCTGAATCTTGCCGTCACCGACGTCATCGTGCTCGCGCAGGCGCTGGCAGCCCACTATTCCACGGGCACCACGCAAGCCATCGACAACTACTCCGCGCGAGCACTCGGCCGAGTCTGGAAAGCGGAACGATTCTCATGGTGGCTGACACAGCTCACGCATCGATTTCCGCACATGGATGGTTTCGACCGGCAGATGCAGATCGCGGAGCTCGAATACCTGCGTCATTCCCGGGCCGCGAAAACCGTCTTCGCCGAGAACTACGTAGGACTGCCGCTCGACTCTTGAATTGCACTCGCAATCGAATAATCTTCGGCCACCATCGAGCGCACCGGCGCTGATTTCGCGCACACTGCATCGAACCCTTTTATCTGCGAGAACACACGATGTCCGCACCGCGCGACTACGAAAACATTCCCGGAACCTACGTTTACGATGCCGAACGCGGCCGCGTGGGTTACCACCTCAACATGTTCTGCATGTCCCTCAACAAACCCGAGAACCGCGTGGCGTTCAAGGCCAATGAAGCCGAGTACCTCGATCGCTTCCCGCTCACGCCCGAGCAGAAGCAGGCGGTGCTCAAGCGTGACTGGTTAGGCATGCTCAAGGTCGGCGGCAACATCTACTACACCATCAAGATCGCGTTCTGCGACGGTCTGACCTTCCAGGATGTGGCCGGCATGATGTGCAGCATGCCGAAGGAGGACTACGCGAAGATGATGCTGGCCGGCGGGCGCACGCCCGAAGGCAATTTGTACAAGGAGGAGAAGTAGATGGCCCGCATCGTTGGAGGCATCGCGTGCTCGCACGTGCCGGCGATCGGCGCGGCGCTCGACAAGGGCACCGCCGGCAATCCGTACTGGAAGCCCTACTTCGACGGCACAGTTCCGGCGCGTGAGTGGCTCGCGAAACTCAAGCCCGACGTCGCCATTCTCATCTACAACGACCACGCCAATGCGTTGTCGCTCGAGATGATCCCGACGTTCTTGTTAGGCACCGCCGCGGAGTTCCCGGTGGCCGACGAAGGCTTCGGCCCACGCCCGGTGCCGAAGGTTTACGGGCATCCGAAACTCGCCTGGCACCTGGTCGAGAACCTGATCCTCGACGAGTTCGACATGACGATCGCGAACGAGATGCCGGTCGATCATGGACTCACCGTGCCGCTGTCGGTGACTTGCGGCCAGGTCGACAAGTGGCCGTTCGGCGTCATTCCGCTGTGCGTGAACGTGATCCAGTATCCGCCGCCGACCGGTGTGCGCTGCTTCAAGCTCGGCCAGGCGATCCGCCGCGCCGTCGAGGATTTTCCGGAAGACCTGCGCGTCGTGGTCTACGGCACCGGCGGCATGTCGCACCAGTTGCAGGGTGAGCGCGCGGGCCTCGTGAACCGGGAGTTCGACCAGGCCTTCCTCGAGGGCATGGTTCACGATCCGCAGAAGCTCACGAAACTCTCGCACACCGAGTACATGCGCCAGGCCGGTTCGGAGGGCATCGAGATGGTGATGTGGCTCGCGATGCGCGGCGCGCTCGGCGACAAGGTGCGCGAGGCGTACCGCTTCTATCACGTGCCCGCGTCGAACACCGCGTCGGGCCTGCTGTGCCTGGAATCCACATAATCGATTCAATCCCAAGGAACATCGAGTGAAAATCTGCATCGCAGGACAAGGAGCGTTCGGTGTCAAACACATCGAGGCCGTCAAGAACATTCCCGGCATCGAGATCGTGACACTCGCGGGCGGCAGCCCCGACTCCACCGCCGAAGTCGCGAAGAAATACGGCATTCCGCACTGGTCCACGGATCTCGCGGAGTGCCTCGCACAACCCGGCGTCGAGGCCGCGATCCTCGCGACGCCGACGCAGATGCACGCGAAGCAAGGCATCCAGTGCATGCGCGCGGGCAAACACGTGCAGATCGAGATTCCGATCGCCGACAGTCTGAAAGAAACCGAAGACCTCGTTCGCGTGCAAAAGGACACCGGCCGCATCTGCATGGGCGGCCACACGCGCCGCTTCAATCCCTCGCATCAATGGATCCACAAGAAGATCCTCGCGGGCGAACTCAAGATTCAGCAGATGGACGTGCAGACTTACTTCTTCCGCCGCTCGAACATGAACGCGCTCGGCAAGCCGCGCAGCTGGACCGATCACCTGCTCTGGCACCACGCCTGCCACACCGTCGACCTGTTTCAGTACCAGACCGGCGAGAACGCGAGCGTCGCGCGCGCCGTGCAAGGTCCCTTGCACCCCGATCTGAAGATCGCGATGGACATGAGCATCCAGATGAAAGTGCCGTCCGGCGCCATCTGCACGTTGTCGCTGTCGTTCAACAACGATGGGCCGCTCGGCACGTTCTTCCGTTACATCTGCGACAACGGCACGTACATCGCGCGTTACGACGAACTCGTCGACGGCAAGAACAATCCCATCGACGTGTCGAAGGTCGATGTCTCGATGAACGGCATCGAGCTGCAGGATCGCGAGTTCTTCGCGGCGATCAAGGAAAAACGTGAGCCAAACGCGAGCGTGCAGCAGGTACTGCCCGCGATGCGCACGCTGGATACTCTCGAGAAGTCATTGCTCTGACCGACGCCGACGGCGAGACAGGCCTCGACGATCGGTTAGTGGTCCCAAGTGGCACTTCAGCTCGCGACGCCAGCCTCCGCGGCCTTGCCGATCGCTCAATGCAATTGCAGCACGGTTACCGATTTGGCCGGCGCCACAAGTGAAACCACACCTCGTCGCACCGAGACCGATCGCGCCGCAGATGGCTGCAGCGGATCCGGCCGATCGAACTCGGGCCGTGCATCCATCGAGGCAGCCGTCATCATGCGTCCCTTCGCCGCACGCACGACGCGACCCTGGACATCGATGTCGATTTTCGCGTCGCGAACCGGATCGAGGTTCACCAACGAAAGCGTGACTTCTCCCCCCGCGGCGCGGGAAGCGCTCACGCTGAGCGCAGGGACCTTTACGCCTTCGAACGAATATTCTGGAGCCGCCACCTCCGTGGGCAGCAACGTGGCGCCCTGGTGACCCTGATAGAGGTCGAACACATGGTAGGTAGGCGTCAGCAACATCTTTTCCTTGTCGGTGAGGATGAGCGCCTGCAGCACATTCACCATTTGTGCGAGGTTGGCCATCTTCACGCGCGCGGCGTGGTTCTGGAAGATATTGAGCGTGAGCCCCGCGATCACCGCGTCGCGCAGAGTGTTCGCCTGGTGAAGATTCGAAGGCCGGTTCTTGTCCGTCGCCCACCAGGCGCCCCATTCGCTGAATGAGATGCCGACCTGACCCTTGGGATCGTGTCGGTCGAGGATCGCTGAATGGCCCGCGATCATTGCATCCGTTTTCCAAGTGCGCTCCATCGACCGCACCCAATCCAATTCGTCGAAGCCGACGGCGGGACTCTTCTTTCCCCAGTCGTTTCCCGAGAAGGTATAGAAATGCACGGAGATCATGTCGATCTGCCGTTGCTTGCTGATGTAGGCGAGAGTCGTCGATGTTTCGGGCGGATGACGAAAGAGCGCCCGGGTCAGGAAAGTCTCGGTCCAGGCATAGTCATCCGAGTTCGCATCCGAGGCGATCATCGATCCGTAAGGCTTGAGGACACTCACGTACTGGCGATAGACGTCCGAGTAAAACTCGGCGGTCATGTTTCCACCGCATCCCCAGGTTTCATTGCCGATGCCGATGAACGGAATCTTCCACGGTTCGGTACGCCCGTTGCGCGCGCGTTCCTGGCCAGCGCCGGAACTGGCGGGCCCGGTGAGGTATTGCATCCACGCCTGAGCTTCCGCCGGTGTGCCGCTCGCGACGTTCACGGAGATGAACGGCTGCGCGCCAACCTGCTCGATGAAATCCATGAACTCGTGCGTGCCGAAATGATTGCTTTCGGTTTCGTCGCCCCAGGCGGTGTTCACTCCGCGCGGGCGTTTTTCGCGCGGACCGATGGCATCGCGCCAGTGATACGTTTCGGCGAAACATCCGCCCGGCCACCGCACCAGCGGAATCCGGATCTTGCGCAGAGCGGCCACGACATCATTGCGGATGCCGCGTGTGTTGGGAATCGGTGAATCCGGTCCGACCCAGATTCCTTCGTAAACACCACGGCCCAGATGCTCCACGAACTGTCCGTAGATGTTCGGGTTGATCACGGCGCCGGGGCGGTCGGCCCGAATGGTGATGTGAGCGTCGAATGCATCCGCATGCGCCGCCGCACTTGCCAGGCACGCGAGCGAGGCGACAAGGGCAAGGGCGCGCAGCGATTTCACTTTCATGGACATCCGGATCCGCCAGGTGACGTGACTCTCATCAGCCTCGAGTTACAAGCCCGGATTCGCGCGCCCGCATTTCGCGTCGAAACACAAATGTTTGCTGAAGAAAGGCAGCACGTGATTCTGGATGCGATCCCCGAGCCTGCTGGTATGCGTTCCTGGGTATTCCTCGAAAGTGTTGGCAATGCCATTTTGCCGCAGCACTTCGTGGAGCCTGGCGGTATCGCCACGCAATCCGTCCTGGTCGCCGACGTCCAGCGAAATGGCCGCATAACGCCTGAGTTCGATGACGTACTGATCGATGAACGCCAGCGGCGCGTTCGCCGTCCAGCGTGCCAGCACGTCGGGTCGAGGCGCACCGTCCTTCGTCGGCAGATCGACGTAGAACGGCGGATTGTTCGGGTTGGGTGACCAGGCCGCCGCGCTCGCGAACGTCGCGCGCGCGAAGAACGGCAACGAGGCGAAGTCGTCATTCGAACGAATGGCCTCGAGTTTCTTCGACAACTCCGCATCCATCGGGAACGGCCGCGGCGAAAGGCAACACGGGCTCATGATGTAGAGGCTGCCGAACACGTCCGCATGTTTCATGCCGATTCGCGTCGCGCCATATCCACCCATCGAGTGGCCGGCCAGACCGCGGCTCTCGCGCGCCGGGAGCGTCCGGTAGTGAGCATCGATGTAGCCGACGACATCCCGCGCGATGAAGTTCTCGAAGTCGCCGGTGGTCACCGAGCTCGAATACATAGAGCCCATGTGCACGGTTTTCGAGTCCGGCAGCACCACGATCATTTCTTTCGCGCCGAGCGCGAATGCACCTTCCAGAGTCTGCGGAACGTGGATCTCACGGCTCCATTGATCGGCGCCGATGAAGAAGCCATGCAGCGCGTAGACGACCGGGTAACGGCGTTTCTTGTCCGCCTTGTATCCAGGCGGGAGAAATACGAGCAGTTCCCGCTCCACGGCGTTGCCTTCGAGATTGCCTTCGAGTGCCGCGCCGTGCACGCGCACGCGCTCGACACTGACCGGCTTCGCGCCAGCGACCACGGGTGGTTTTTCCGTTTCGACCTGCGCCAACGCCGGCGCACTCAACAGCAGCGCGAGCGCGCAAATGGTCAGTTTCATGTTTGGTCCTCCCCTGGCGGTTGCGAACTGAATATAGGCATTCGATTCGAATCGATGAATGACAAAACGGTTATCGAGACACCGGCGAATGGCACAGCGTGCGATGATGCCGCCCCTTCCGGAGGAGTGATCATGAAAAAAATCGGATTCGTTTTCATGCTGATCGCGGGGGCCTGCTGCGCGCAGGACGCGAGCCAGTTCGTTCGCGCCGAGACGAATGTCCTGGGCGCGGAGTATCCCCGCATCGACGCCGCGGGGCGCGTGCAGGTCCGCATCAAGGCGCCGGACGCCAACAAGGTCAAGCTCAACTTCTGGAGCGGACCCAAGGTCGACATGGAAAAGCAGGCGGACGGTTTCTGGACCGTGACCACGACGCCGCTCGTGCCCGGCCTGCACTACTACGTGATCAACGTCGATGGCGCCGATGCGAGCGATCCCGGCAGCACCGCTTATTTCGGCGGCTCGCGCTACACCAGCGCCGTCGAGATCCCCGAGCCCGGCTCGACTTACTACTCGATCCAGGACGTGCCGCATGGGCAGGTCCGCGAGGTCTGGTACAACTCGAAGGTCACCGGCACCTGGCGGCACGCCATGGTTTATCTGCCGCCGGATTACGAAGCCAACACCAAGAAGCGTTATCCCGTGCTCTATCTACAGCACGGCGGTGGCGAGGATGAAACCGGCTGGATCCGCCAGGGCCGCGCCAATTTCATTCTCGACAACCTGATCGCCTCGGGCGAAGTGAAGCCGATGATCGTCGTGATGGCCAACGGATATGCCCGCCGCGCCGGAGCCCCCGCCCCGGGAACGGGCCCCACGCTCGGCACCGCGGCCGGCGCGCAGGCGCGCACCGACATGGCGAAGGCTTTCGAGGATGACGTCACGCAGGCGCTCATCCCCTTCGTGGACAAGACCTATCGCACCCTGCCCGACCGCGACAATCGCGCGATGGCGGGACTGTCGATGGGGGGATTCCAGACCTTCCACGTCACGCTCAACAATCTCGACAAGTTTTCGCATATCGGCGGATTCAGCGGGGCCGCGGGTCTGCTCGAAGATCGCAAACCCGACATGAAAACGGACTTCAACGGCGTCTTCGCCGATCCGGCGGCGTTCGCGAAGAAAGTGCACGTCCTGTATCTCGGCGTGGGCAGCGCGGAAGCCGAGCGCTTCACCACGCGCATCCGTGGCCTGCACACGGCGCTGACGGACGCCGGGGTCAAGCACGTTTACTGGGAATCTCCCGGCACCGACCACGAGTGGCAGACCTGGCGGCGCAATCTCAAGGGCTTTGCCCCGCTGCTGTTCCGGGCCAGATAGTAGATAGCGGCGGCCGGATATCGCGTTCATGTGAGCGCGATATCCGGCGCGCCGCCTGCTCGACGTATTGACCTTCGGGCGCCGCTCCAACAGAGTCCGGCACCATGAAAACACTAATACGATTGTTGGCCGTCGCACCCCTGCTCGCGAGCTCCGCCGCCATTTCGGGCGATGTGGTCGCCGATCGACCGCACGTCTGCGATCCCTGCGATGAATGGAACATCCCCACGGCCGAGTTCCGCGTGTACGGCAACACCTGGTACGTCGGTACGGCGGGCCTCGGCGCGGTGCTGATCACCTCGCCCAAGGGCCACATCCTCATCGACGGCGGACTGCCGCAATCCGCGCCGCTGATCGCCGAGAACATCCGCAAGGCGGGCTTCAAGCTCGAAGACGTCAAGCTCATCCTCAATTCACACACCCACTACGACCACGCGGGTGGCATCGCGGCGCTGCAACGCGCCAGCGGCGCTCAGGTGGCGGCCAGCCCCAAGGGCAAACTCGCATTGGAGCGCGGCGGCCCGAACGAAGACGATCCGCAGTTCACGTTCGGCCATGAACACAACGACTACGCGCCCGTGCCCAATGTGCGCGAGTTCGCCGACGGCGAGACGCTGCGAGTGGGTCCGCTGGCGGTTACCGCGCATCTGACGCCGGGCCACACGCCGGGCGGCACCTCGTGGACGTGGAAGTCCTGCGAGGGCAAACGCTGCCTGAATCTCGTGTACGCGGACAGCCTCAATTCAGTGTCGGCGCCGGACTTCAAGTTCTCGGCGGATCCCGCGCGCGTCGTCGAATTCGAGCGCTCCATCGGCGTCGTCGAAAGCCTGCCCTGCGACCTGCTGATTGCGCCGCACCCCGTCCTCATCGACATGGACGCGAAGCTCGCGCAGTGGAAGAAAACGCCCACGGTGAACCCGTTCATCGATACGGGGGCATGCAAGGCCTACGCGGCTGGCGCGCGCGAGCGGCTCAAGACCCGCGTCGCCCAAGAAAAGGGGACGTGAGCCTGAGCCTGCGCATCCGCAAACTCGAATCCATCGATGCGCATGCGCTCGATGGCTTGATCGAAGTCCTCGTCGATTGTGTCGAGGGCGGCGCGTCGGTGAATTTCATGCTGCCGATCACGCGCACCAAGGCTGCGGCCTACTGGGCGGCCGTCGCGCAAGGACTGACACGCGGCGATCGCGTGTTGATCGTCGCCGAGGACGATGCGGGCATCGTGGGCACGGCACAGGCCGTGTGGGCCGGACCCGAGAATCAGCCGCATCGCGCGGACATTTCAAAAATGCTCGTACATCGACGCGCGCGCCGCCAGGGTGTGGGCGCGGCGGTGCTGGCCGCGGCGGAACGCGCCGCGTTCGAGGCGGGACGTACGCTGCTCGTGCTCGACACGGCGAGCGCGGACGCCGAACGGCTTTATGAACGTGGTGGCTGGCAGCGCGTCGGCACGATTCCGAAATACGCGTTGATGCCGGACGGACCGTTCTGTGCGACGGTGGTGTATTACAAGGACCTCACGCCGGGCTGACTGTGTCTGGGTTCATCGTGCGCCGTTGACTGCGCGACTCCCCTTGCAACAAGCTCGCGCAGTCCTTACTCGCGAGGCCACCGTGAAACGCCGAGACTTTCTGCAAACCTTGGGCGCGGGATCCGCGCTCGCCTTCCTGCCGCTGTCGATCCGCGAAACCCTCGCCGCGACGCTGAATCTTCCCGATCTCGTCATCACGGATGTCGACGTGTTGCTGCTGAGCGGTCCCCGCGAACGGACCCGCGGCCCCACCGGACAACACCAGGTGAATCCGCTGCACCTTTATCCGGAGCGGCGTCCCGAACCATTCAAGGAATCCCCCGCGCGGCAGGAAACCTACACCGCGAAACATCACTACCTGCGCATCCGCACGAAAGGCGGCCACGAAGGTATCTACGGTTACGTGGATAACGAGGCGTTGCCGACGATTCTCGGGCCACTGCGCCGCCTGCTCATCGGCCAGGACGCGCTCGCGATCGAAAAACTCTGGGACCAGATGTACCGCTCGAATCGCCACGCGCGCGCGAGCCACTACATGATGGGCATCAGCTACTGCGACAACGCGCTGTGGGATCTGCGCGCGCGTTATCTCGGCATTCCGGTGTTCCGCTTGTTAGGCGGCCCGACGCAGCAGCCGGCGCGCGTGTATGGCAGCTGCCTGGGTTTTTCCATCGATCCGCCACTGGCCGCGAAACGCGCGGCGCAATTGAAAAAGGACGGCTTCATCCACCAGAAATGGTTCCTGGGTTACGGACCCGGCGACGGCCAGAAAGGCATGGACCTCAACGTGGCGCTGATGCGCGAATTACGCGCGGCGGTGGGCGACGAGGTCGAGATCGGCTTCGATGCCTATCAGGGCTGGGATCTGAATTACGCGCTGCAGTGGTGCCGCAAGGTCGAGCAATACCGGCCGTGGTTCATCGAGGAAGCCTTCCCCATGGCCGACGTCGAAAGCTTCATCCGGCTGCGCCAGTCCACCAGCGTGCCGGTGGCCACCGGCGAACATTTCTACAACCGCTGGGAAGTGCAGCAGTTCCTCAAGGCCGACGCCCTGCACTACGTGCAGGCGGATCCGGAGTGGTGTGGCGGCATCAGCGAAGTCGCGAAGATCTGTCAGCTCGCCTCGGTGCATGGCGTGCGCGTCATGCCCCACTGCCACAACGTGCATGCGGCGCTGGCGATCGTCGCGAGCCAGTCGCCGGCGGTATGTCCGATGGGCGAGTTCCTGATCAACAACGTGGTCGAGAAGCAGTGGTTCATCAAGGACCCGCTCGTGGCCGTGAACGGCCTCGTCACGCTGCCGGAGAAACCCGGCTTCGGCATCGAGTTCGATACGGCGAAGATCGAGAAGCAGGAAGTGCTGAACGCCTGATTCTCGATCATCGATACTCGATCATCGATACTCGATCAGTACCCTTTCTTCGTGTCGACGACGGCCAGTAGTTTGTCGCCGGCCGCGAAGCGCCGCACCTGCTCCTGCAGCACCAGCGCGCGCATGCTTTGCCCCAGATCGGACTGCGCGGACATGTGCGGCGTGATGATGACGTTCTTCGCCTTCCACAACGCATGATCTTTCGGCAGCGGTTCGGGCTCGGTGACGTCGACTCCCGCACCGGCGATCACGCCGTTGTTGAGGGCGGCCACCAGGTCGTCGGTGACGACGCTGCCGCCGCGCCCCACGTTGATGAAGAACGCGTTCTTCTTCATGCGCGCGAACATCTTCGCGTCGAATAGATTGGTGGTCGCGGGCACCAGCGGCAGCGCGGAGACGACGACGTCCGCCTGCTGGATCAACGTCGGCAGTTCGTCGGAAAGGCCCACGTAACTGACGAAGGGCGGACCCTCGCGCGAACTGTTGCGCGTCGCGATCACTTTCATGCCGAGCGCGTTCGCGCGCTTGGCGACTTCGAGACCGATGCCGCCGAGGCCGGCGATCAGCATCGTCTTGCCCGTGAGCGACTGCGGTTGTGAGCCGGCGAATCCGCCGCCCCAGCCGTCGCCACGCGCCTGCCGGCTGATGGAAACCTGCAGCGAGCGCGACAATCCGTAGGTCAGCGCGATGACGTGTTCGGCCATCACGGGTCCGGCGATCGCGCGCATGTTGGTCACGACCACGCCGGGCTTCTCGAGCGCCGGCTTGCCGAGGCACTCCTCGACGCCCGCGGAATACACGGCCACCCAGCGCACGCGTTTCGCGGCGGCGAGCACGCGATCGTCGCAAACGACATTGTCGCCGCTGAGTATGGCGTCAGCATCGGCGGCGGCCGCGGCCATCTGCTCGGGGCCGTTGACCACGACGAATTCCACTCCCGGCGCCATCGCCTTCAGTGCATCGAGACTTCCCAGGGAAGTCAGCACGATCTTCTTCGGCGCGCGCCAACCCGGCAGCTCGCGCATGGGCTTGGGACTTTCATGCAGTCCCATTTCCTTGACGAGTTCGACTGCTTTCGGATCCGCCGCCGGCGCATCCTTTGCGGCGGCTTCGACGGCAAACAACGCGGACGCGGCTAACAAAGCCGCTCGGCCGATGGACTGACGCATTCCCCTTCTCCTCGTGCGATTCCGCGCCTGCCTGGCGCGGGCGGCCATCTTGCCACGGGGCGCGAGCCCATTTGCCAGGAATTGTCGGGCCGCCTCGTCCCCGGTAGACGTGCGAATCGCCCATACCCCCTATGTCACTGGAGAAGTCCCGCCTTCACTTCTTCCTGGGAAAGGAGCTGGACCGGCACCGGCTTCGTCTGCCAGATGTCCGCGCAGTACTCGCGGATCGTGCGGTCGGAGGAGAATTTTCCGGAGCGCGCGGCGTTGAGGATCGACATGCGCGTCCAGGCTTCCTTGTCACGGTAGGTCTGATCGACCAGCGTCTGGCAATCCGCGTACGACTCGTAGTCGGCAAGAACGAAGTAAGGATCGTGGTAGACGAGATTGTCGATCAACGGCTGGAACTGCGCGCTGTTGCCACGCGAGAAGAATCCGTCGCGGATGAGCGTGATGATGGCCTGAAGTTCTTCGTTGTGCTCGACGTACTCCATCGGCCGGTAACCCGCTGCGCGTTTCGCCGCCACCTCGTGCGCTTCGAGGCCGAACAGGAAGAAGTTTTCGACGCCGACTTCTTCGCAGATCTCGATGTTCGCGCCGTCCACCGTGCCAATGGTGAGCGCGCCATTCATCTGGAATTTCATGTTGCCGGTGCCCGAGGCTTCCTTGCCCGCGGTCGAGATCTGTTCGGAGAGATCCGCCGCCGGGTAGATTCTCTGCCCGTTCGTGACATTGAAGTTGGGTATGAAAGCGACCTTGATGAGATCGCGCACGCCCGGATCGCGGTTGATGATCTCCGCGGCCGCGGTGATCAGCCGGATGATCAGTTTCGCGAGGTGATAACCCGGCGCTGCCTTTCCGCCGAACACGAACACGCGCGGCTCCATCGTGAACTTCGGATCCGTCTTGATCCGGTGATAGAGGCCGATGACATGCAGGATGTTGAGGTGCTGGCGCTTGTATTCGTGGATGCGCTTCACCTGAACGTCGAAGATGGCGGACGGATCCACGATGACTCCCGTCCGCTCCGCGATCAATCCCGCCAGCGCGGTCTTGTTCGCATGTTTGATCTGCCGCCATTCGGCGCGGAAATCGGGATCGTCGACCAGCGGCTCGAGCTTGCGCAGCTGCGAAAGATCGCGCATCCACTCCTCGCCGATGCGCTGCGAGATGCAGTGCGCGAGCCGCGGATTCGACAGCACCATCCAGCGGCGCGGTGTCACGCCATTGGTCTTGTTGCTGAACTTCTCCGGCCACAGCTCCGCGAAATCGCGCAGCACGTCGCTCTTGAGTAGTTCGGAATGCAGCGCGGCGACGCCGTTGATGGCGTGACTGCCCACACTCGCCAGGTTCGCCATGCGCACGTAACGTTCGCCGCTCTCATCGATCAGCGACAACCGCTTGATGCGCTCCTCGTCACCGAAAAACGCCATGCGCACTTCGTCGAGGAAACGCGCGTTGATCTCGTAGATGATCTCGAGCAGCCGCGGCAGCAGCCGGCCGAACATCGGCAGCGGCCAGCGCTCGAGCGCCTCCGGCAACAGCGTGTGATTGGTGTACGCGAAGGTCTGGCGCGTGATGCTCCAGGCGCGTTCCCAATCCATGGCCATGTCGTCGATGAGCAGGCGCATCAATTCCGCCACCGCGATCGACGGATGCGTGTCGTTCAACTGGATCGCGAATTTTTCGTGGAAGCGCTCCGGCGGAATCTTCTGGACCTTGCAGATGCGCAACATGTCCTGGAGCGAGCAACTCACGAAGAAGTATTGCTGCTCGAGGCGCAGCTCCTTGCCGCGCGCCTGCTCGTCATTCGGATAGAGCACCTTCGTCAGGTTCTCGCTGGCGACCTTCTTGTTGACCGCGCCGTAGTAGTCGCCGCGATTGAACGTGCCGAAGTCGAACGACTCCGGCGCCTCCGCCTTCCACAGGCGCAGCGTGTTCGCGGTGTTCACCTTGTAACCGAGGATCGGCGTGTCATACGGAATGCCGTTCACGATGTGACCCGGCACCCAGCGCGTACGCTTGCGATGGAACTCGTCGTACCACACCTCGGTATGTCCACCGAACTTCACTTCGCAGCACCACTCGGGCCGCGCGATCTCCCAGGGGTTGCCGAAGCGCAGCCACTTGTCCGTCTTCTCCGCCTGCCAGCCGTCGACGATTTCCTGCTGGAAGATGCCGAACTCGTAACGGATGCCATAACCCAGCGCGGGCACTTCGAGCGTCGCGAGAGATTCGATGAAACACGCGGCCAGCCGGCCGAGGCCGCCATTGCCGAGTCCCGGCTCGTCCTCCTGGGCTAACAACTCTTCCAGGTCGAGGCCGAGCTCGGCGACGGCCGTGCGCGCCGTGTCGTAGATGCCGAGATTGATGAGGTTGTTGCCGAGATGCGGTCCCATGAGGAACTCGGCGGACAGATAGGACACCGTACGCGAGCCGTTCTTGGTGTAGGCCGCCGCGGTCGAGATCCAGCGCTGCAACATGCGATCGCGCACCGCGTACGCCAGCGCCATGTAGTAGTCCGTCTTGGTCGCGAGCGCCGGAAACTTGCCCTGTATATAAAAGAGGTTGTCGAGAAAGGCGTGTTTGAACGCCTCCTTGGTGAGGGAAACGCGATCCTCGTCGATCTGGGGTGCTGGACTGCCAGCCGTCGGGAGTGTGGTTACGGTAGAGCTCACGGAAAGGACTCCCTGCGTTGTTTTTCGTCTTCGTACAAGTTTGGGCGTGCAAGATTCATGCAGGAAATATCCCGCGAAGTTGCTGCAATCTGGTGGCGAACTGCACCGTCGGCGGGCGTCCGCGGAATTTCCGGCTCACTCCCGGTGCATCAGCGGCTTTTCTCGTAGGCCTGCATGATCGTCGCGTACTTGGTGATCATGTTCGGCACTTCCCAGTCGGGCAGCTTTCCGGCCCGGACATAGCCGAGAAAATTCTCGGTGACCTGGGTGAAATGCGCTTCGTGCCCGTTGTGGTACTTGTCGGGCACGATGACGACGTAGTGATCCCCTTCGGGTTTCACATCGACACCGGGAAATGACTTTGCGACCGCGGTGATCGCCGTGTACAGCGCCAGCTGATGCTGCGCAGGCGTCACCGACGCGGCGCGTTCGATGTACAGCACGGGTTTGAATCCCTGCTCCGCGCCTTGCTTGATCGTCAGCGATGCCTTGGTGCCGCGCATCAGGGAGAAATGGGTATCGCCCGCTCCCGGCGGCGCTTCGAACTCCCAGGTGACCGATACCCGCGCATGGACACCCTTGAGCGTGTACGTGAACTCGCCGTTGGCCGGCGCGTTCAGCACGCCGTCCGCGACGAAACGCTTGAGGAAGCCCGGAAATTCTTGCGCGCCCGTCACCCGGCCGAACTGCTCGAGTGTCAGTGGCGTGGTCCAGCGGCGCGCGCTCAGCACATTTGCATCCGACGGCGCGAGAGTGACCCCGGGGAAAGCCTCCCACTGCACGAGGTCGACGAGATGAGTGGTGACATCGACGATCCCCTCGCCCTGCTGCTCCGGATCGAAGAACCACTCCGGCCGTTTGAGTTGCTCACCCGCGACCACTTTGGAAAAGTTGTGGACGCTGATCTTGGTGATCGACGGGTTGTCAGGGGTGCCCTTGTCGAGCACGCCGAACAGGCCGCGTTGCTGCGACAGCGCCCGCTGCAACTGGGTCGTGATCTCGAAGCGCTCCGTCATGATGTCGTATAGCAGTACGCCGCGCTGTTTCGCGGCCGCGAAATTCTTCTCGAGCGCCGCGAGCTGCGCCGGCTTGATGATCATCGGCTTGTCGGCCAGCACGTGCATGCCCGCCTGGATGCCGCGGCCGATGTATTCGGACTTGCGCGCATTGTTGCCGGAGAGCACCAGCACCGTCGTCTGCGCGGGTCTGCGCAATACGCTCGAATGCACGGGGCCCAACGCCTTCTCGACATAGTCGGGCCCGGTGTAGACCTGCTCCACCCAGCGCGTCGGGCTCTCCGCGCGCGCGTTGAAGCTCGCGATGCGTTTCAGATGCTGATCGAGATCGTCGCCCGCCGGCGCGAACACGCGCACCTCGGGCAACACGCCCGGCAACGCGAACTTCTGGACCAGCGCCGCGTGGAAATGTCCGGGCTCGAGCGTGACGAGCTGTATCGAGTCCTTGCCGTCGCCCGATAACGCGGACGGCGACAGAAAGACGGCGGCCGCCCCGAGGGCGGCCGCGATCTTCCGGATCGTCATCACGCCTTCGCCATCCGCAGAGCGCCGTACGGCCCACGCTCCGCACGCGTCAGCATGGAATTCGCTTCGGCGTCGTTCTTGAACTTCTCGGCCTTCGGGTCCCACTCGAGCGGACGGCCGAGCTTCATCGCGATCCAGCTCACGATACACGCGGTGTTGCTGCGATGAGCCACGTCCGCGGGCGCCAGCGGCGGCTTGCGCGAGTGCATGCTTTCGAGCCAGTTCTTGTGATGCGACGCGCTCACCGGCAGGCGCACGGACAATCCCGCGTCGTCGAGCAGGTTCGGCGAACTGGCATCGAGCGGCGGCGGCGCCTTGTTAGGCGAGGTGGGATCGCTCGAGGTCGCGGCGCCTTCGCCGCGCGACACCCAGATCCAGCCTTCGTCGCCGATGAACTTCAGGCCGTTCGGATTCTTGTCGGAGACGTGCACGGTGACGCCCTTGGGATAGTCGAGCGTGACGTCATAGGCGCCATGCACGTTCCAGATGCGACCCGGATCCGGGAACTCGCCGCGGCCGGAGACCTTCGTCGGGCCGGTGTGCTCGCAGTTGAGAGCCCAGTGCATCGTGTCGTAATGATGGGAACCCCAGCCGGTGATCATGCCGAGACAGAATGCGTCGTTGCGCAGCCAGCCCGGACGGCTGTAGTCCGCGCGCGGATGTACCCGCATCTCGGTGTAATACGCGAACGCCGTCGGGCCTAACCACTGGCTGAAGTCCAGGTTCGCGGGAACCATCTCGGGCGGCGCATTCTCCGCGGTCGGATCCGTCGGCAGTCCGATCTCCACGCGCTGCACCTTGCCCACGCGGCCCGAGCGCACCAGCTCGGCGGCGCGGCGGAACTGCTCCCATGAACGCTGCTGGCTGCCGACCTGCAGGATGCGGCCCTTGCGGCGCACCGCGTCGCGCAGGATCACGCCCTCGGCGTGTGTCATCGTGAACGGCTTCTGCAGGTACACGTCCTTGCCCGCGTTGACCGCGGCCAGCGCGAGCTCGGCATGCCAGTGATCGGGCGTGCTGATGACGACGGCGTCGATGTCGCGCCGGCCGATCATCTCGCGATAGTTTTCATACGTCGCGATTTTCGGCACACCGATGCCGCGCGCCGTGTACGACTCGCCCGCCTTCTTGACACCGTCCGCGGCGCGGTTCGTGTCGAGATCGCACACCGCGACGAAATCCGCGAGCTCCGACTTGATCACGCCGGGCATGTCGTGGCTGAGCGCGATGCGCCCGCAGCCGATCTGGCCGACGCGGATCCGGTCGTTGGAACCCCAGGCGCGCGAGGGAACGATGAAGGGTGCGGCGATTGCGCCCAGCGCTGCGCCGCGCACCAGATTTCGGCGAGAGATCTTCATGTCTTCGAGTCCGTTTGGAAGGAGCGGCCGAGTATATTCACGGCGCCCCGGGGAGTCTCCCGAGGATTACCGCAACTCGTCCCGTTGCTCGGGGACCCTATTCGTATCGCAGGGCGTCGATGGGATCGAGGCGCGCGGCCTTGCGCGCCGGATACAAACCGAACACGACACCGACTCCCGCGCTGACCGCGAGCGCGATGAGCACGATGTCCGTGCGCGTGACCATCGACCAGCCGAATTTCGCGGCCAGCAATTGCCCTATTCCAATCCCCAGTAGTACTCCAATCGCCCCGCCGATCGCCGCCAGCGCCAGTGCCTCGATGAGGAATTGCGCCATGATGTCGGCGGGCTGCGCGCCCACCGCCATGCGGATGCCGATCTCGCGCGTCCGTTCGGTGACCGATACCAGCATGATGTTCATGACACCGATGCCACCGACGATCAGCGACACGAGTGCGATGGACGCGAGCAAGGTCGTCATGGTCTGCGTGGTCGAGGTCAGCATGCTGGTCATCTCGGCCATGCTGCTGGTCGAAAAATCATCTTCATCCTCGGGGCCGAGCCGGTGCCGCTCGCGCAGCAGCGCGCTGA
This sequence comes from Alcaligenaceae bacterium, assembly GCA_036677145.1. Lineage (GTDB taxonomy): Bacteria > Pseudomonadota > Gammaproteobacteria > Steroidobacterales > Steroidobacteraceae > CADEED01. The sequence goes on along the minus strand of JAKFFF010000010.1, from coordinate 27,830 downwards.
TCTCCGCGCGCGCGCGCGGGATCGCGTCCGCCGACACCGCGCTCACGAAGATGCGCCCGGGCACGAACTTGCCGAGACCGCGCTGCATGCGGGTCTGGAAGGCCGACATCGGAATGATGATCACGTCGTCCTGATCCTGGCCCATGCCGTTCTGACCCTTGGGCGCGAGCACACCGATGATCGTGAACGGCGCGTCGCGAATGCGGACGATCTGCCCGACCGGATCCACGCCCGGTCCGAACAGATTGTCCGCGGCGGTCTTGCCGATCACCGCGTTCTTCGCCGCGCTCGCCTGGTCCGAGACCGTGAGTCCTTCGCCGCGTTCGATGGGCCAGTTGCGGATCACGAACCATTCGGGCGTCGTCCCCGATACCTGCGTGTTCCAGGTGTTCGTTTCTGAAATCACGGGCTGACTCGCGCTCATCTGCGGCGCCGCGGCCAGCACCGATGGCAGCTCCGTCTGGATCGCGCGCAAGTCTTCCCAGGTGATGGTGGGCTGCGAGCCGAACCCGCCGCGTCCGCCGGGACCCGAGCTCGACCCGGAGAACACCATGACGACGTTCGTGCCCGCGCCTTCGATCGAGGTCTGGATGCGCGACTTCGCGCCCTCGCCGATCGACACCATGCAGATGACCGCGGCGACGCCGATGATGATGCCGAGCGCGGTCAGGAAAGAACGCAATTTGTTCCGGCGCAGCGCACGCGCCGCGAGTCGCAGGGTTTCCACGGCGGAGATCATGATGCTTCCTGCAATTGTGGTTGCTGACGTATGTCGCTGATGATCGCGCCGTCTTTGAGCAGCAGCTTGCGCGCCGCGTAGGCGGCGATGTCGGGCTCGTGCGTGACGAACACGATGGTCATGCCCGAGGCCTGCAGCTCGGTCAGCAGTTTCATGATCTCGACGCTGGTGGCCGAATCGAGATTGCCCGTGGGTTCGTCCGCGAGGATCAACGGCGGCCGCGTCACCAACGCACGCGCGATCGCGACACGCTGCTGCTGACCGCCCGAAAGTTGTGAGGGGTGATGCCCGGCGCGATGACCGAGACCGACGCGCTCGAGGGCTTCCTTCGCGCGTTGATGGCGCTCGGCCGGCGGCACCTTCGCGTAGATGAGCGGCAGCTCGACGTTTTCGGCGGCGGTGGTGCGTGAAAGCAGGTTGAAGTTCTGGAACACGAATCCGATGAATTCGTTGCGCACGCGCGCGAGCTCGATGCGAGTGAGCCGCGCGACATCGCGATCCGCGAGCACGTAGCTGCCGCGCGTCGGGGAATCGAGGCAGCCGAGAATGTTCATCAGCGTCGATTTCCCGGAGCCCGAAGAACCCGAGATCGCGACGAACTCGCCACGCTCGATCGAAAGATTCACGTCGTGCAGCGCGGCGAATTCCGTGTCGCCGGTCTGGTAGATCTTCGCGAGATCGCGCAATTCGATGAGTGCCATCGCGTGACTCGTCAGAGAATCCGGAAGCCGCCGCGCTGGCCGCCGCCGCGCTGCTGGTTCGGGTTCGCGCCCGCGACCGAGACGATGACCTTCTCGCCTTCCTTCAGATCGCCGCCGGTGATCTCGGTGACGCGGCCGTCGGTGATGCCCGTGGTGACTTCACGCGGCTGCGGCTGGCCGTTCACTTCCACGTAGACAGTGCGCGGAGCGGCGGCCGGGCGACCCTCGTCGCCCTCGGCGCCGCGCTCGCGTCGCGGACGATTGCCCGCACCCGCGCCGCCCTGCGCGCCTTGCGCACGCTGCGCGCCGCCACCGGCCGCGGGTCCGGCGCTCTCCGGACGGAAGCGCAACGCGGCGTTCGGAACGCCGAGCACGTCCTCGCGCCGGTCGGTGATGACACTGACCGTCGCCGTCATTCCGGGCTTGAGCTTGAGATCCTCGTTCGATACGTCGATGACCGCGTCGTAGGTCACGACGTTCTGCACGATCTGCGGTGCGTTGCGGATGTCGCGGATCTTTCCGCGGAACGGCTCGCCCGGATAGGCATCGACGGTGAACGTGACGCGCATGTCCTTCTTGAGCCGCCCGATGTCGGACTCCGCGACGTTGGTGTGCACTTCCATCGCGCGCAGATCCTGCGCGATGGTGAAGATGATCGGCGCCTGCAACGAAGCGGCCACCGTCTGACCCACGTTGACCGCGCGCGAAATCACGACGCCGTCCGTGGGCGAAACGATGTCCGTGTAACGCAGGTTCGTGCGCGCCTGTTCGAGCGAAGCCCTCGACTGCGCGAGCTGTCCGAGAGCCTGGTCGACCGAGGCGCGAGCCGCGCGTGCGGTGGCCACGGCATTGTCCCGCTCCGTCTCGGAGATGAGCCGCTGCGCGAACACTTCACTGGCACGTTTCGCCTGGCGTTCGGCGTCTTCGGCCGTGATCTGCAGGCGCGTGACGTTCGCACGCGCGGCCGTGACGTTGGCCTCCGCCTGCACGACCGCGGCCTGGAACAGCGCCGGATCGATCTTCGCGATCTTCTGGCCCTTCTTCACGGTCGAGTTGAAGTCGGCGAACAGTTCCTGGATGCGTCCGGAAACCTGGCTGCCCACATCGACGGTGACCACCGCCTGCAGACTGCCCGACGTGCTGACACGCGAGACGATGTTGCCGCGTTCGACCGCGGCGCTCTGGAATTCAGGGGCGCCCGGTCCGCCGGATGTACAGCGCCAGAAACCAAACAGGACGACGAGGACGATTGCGATCAGCCAAAGGAGGCGTGTGCGAGTAAGTTGTTTGAGCAATTTGGGTATCCGATCTGAGACGGCGCTTTTTACGCGCTCAAGTGTAGATCAGACGGGTACCGGGGCGTTCCCAAATAAGTTTGGGCGCGCGCGTCAACCGCCGCGGGCTTGCGCCGTTATGTCGAGGTTCGGCAAATGACGGCCGCGAGCAAAGCCATTCCTCAGCAGCGGCTCGAGGTCGGCCACGGGCAGCGGCCGGCTGTGCAGATAACCCTGCGACTGGTCGCAGCCGAGATTCGCGAGCATTTCGAGTTGCTCGGGCGTTTCCACACCCTCGGCGATGGTCGTCATGTTGAAGGCCTTGCCGAGCGTGATGATGGTCTGCGCGACGGTGCGGCCGGCTCCCGTTCCCGTCAGCACGTTCACGAATGAGCGGTCGATCTTGAGCATGTCGACGGGCAGTTCCGAGAGCCGGCTCAACGACGAATAACCCGTGCCGAAATCGTCGATCGCCACGCGGATGCCGGCACGGCGCAGCAGCCGTAATTGCGAAACCGCGGAGCTCACATCATCGATCAGGACGCTTTCAGTGATCTCGATGTCGATGCCGACATTGTCGTTGCGCCATTCGCCCACGAGGTCGAACAGATGATCGGCGAACGTGCGCCGCTTCAACTGCACCGGGGAGATGTTCACCGCGACGCGGCCCGGCGTGAGACCCGCGCCCTGCCAGCGCCGCAGATCGGAGGCCGCCTGCCGCAGGATCCAGTCGCCCAGCGCGACGATGAGCCCGCTCGATTCCATCAGCGGCAGGAATCCGCCGGGCATGACGAGCCCCGCATCCGGATCGCGCCAGCGAACCAGCGCTTCGAGACCCCGGATCTGGCGCGACTTGATGTCGATCTTCGGCTGATAGTGCAGCTCGAATTCCTGGCGATCGACCGCGCCTCGCAAGCGGTGTTCCATCGTCATGCGCGACACGACGGCCGAGGACAACTCCAGCCGATGCGGCAGATATCTCTCGCCCGTGTTCTTCGCGCCTCTCAGCGCAGCCTCGGCGTTCTGCACGAGGGAGTTCGCATCGTGTCCATTGTCGGGGTAACGAGCGAAGCCGCATTTCACATCGACGGGGATGCCGCGCCCGTCCACCGTGAATGCCGCGCGGAACACCTCGGTCACCTGTTCCTGGAGCCAATGCATGGCCTCGTCTTCATCACCGTCCGCTTCGAGGATGAGTCCGAAAGTGCCGCCGCCGAAATGCGCGAGCAGCTCCGTGGAATCCAGGTGGCGCTTCAGCCGGTCCGCCACTTGTTGCAGCAGCAGGTCGCCCGCGTGCCGTCCGAACGAATCGTTAAGGGAGGACAGATGTTCGATATCGAGCACGGCGACCGCAGGCGTGCCGCGGCGGCCGATGCGCGGCTCGAGCGCACGCACCAGCCGTTCGCAGAACAGGCCGCGCTTCGCGAGGCCCGTGAGCGGATCGAAATAGGACAGGAAGCGGACTTCGTCTTCCTTGTGCAGGTACTGGAGCGCGAACGAAAGATTCGCCACCAGTTCGCGCAACATGCGCGACTCTTCATCGCCCACGGCTCCCACATCGAAGGATGTGAGCATCAAGGCGCCGATCGGCGTGCGATCGACCAGCAGTGGATAGGCGACCACACTGCGGAATCCTGAATCGAGCAGCGGCGCGCGCGCGGCCAACGGCATGTCCAGGCCATTCAGATCGTTGCAGACGAGCGGCAGCCCGGTGCGCAACACACGGCCGATCACGCTGCTGTCTTCCTTGGCGCTCTCCGCGATGCTGAATGTGAGTTGGTGCGCGGACTGATTGTCGACGCTGCCCGACCAGGCCGCGGGACGCGCGCTGTGGGTTCCGGGCTCGATGAGCGCCACCATCGCACTCGCGTAGCCGCCGGCGGTGGTGGCGAGCCGGCACGCTTCGGCGAGGATTTCACTGCGATGGCGAATGCGCACCATCGCGCTGTTCACGCCCGACAACATTTTCAGGACACGCGTGAGCCGGCTGATGTGTTTTTCCTGCCGGCGCCGTTCCGTGAAATCGCGTTCGCTGCCGCGATAACCCTTGACGTGTCCGCTGTCGTCGAGCAACGCAAGCATGTTGCGCTCGAGCCAGCGGTAGCTGCCGTTGCGATGGCGCCAGCGCGCCTGCAGGTTGGTCGCGGTGCGTTGGTTGGGCCCGAGCGTATGCATTGCGAAATCGAGCGCGGCCAGGTCTTCCGGATGCACGAATTGCGAGGCGTTGGTGCCGAGGATTTCCGCGGGCGCGTAACCGAGGATCTGCCGCACCGACTCGCTGCAGAAAGTGAAGCGCCCCTCGCGGTCGTGTTCCCAGATCCAGTCCTGCGAGGTCGCGACGATGTCGCGCAACTGCTGTTCGAGCGCCCGCCGTTGCCGGCGTGACTGCGCCTCGCTCAACGCGCGGCGCACCGCGGGCGCAAGCCGCTCGAGGTTGGTCTTGAGCACGTAGTCGACGGCGCCGCGCTGCAGGGCGTCGATCGCGCGTTCCTCGCCGATCGTGCCCGAAAGAAAGAGGAACGGGATATCCGGCGCCGCGGCCCGCGCCATTTCGAGAGCCGTCAATCCGTCGAAGCCGGGCAAGGTGAAATCGGACAGGATGAGGTCCGGTCGGCCCTCGGCCAGCGCCGCCCGCAATGTCGCTTCGGTATCGACACGCGACCACTGGCACGAGAAACCGCCCGCCTCGAGATGGCGGATGGCGATTTCGGCCTCTGTCGGCATGTCTTCGACGAGGATCAACCGGACCGGCTGCATGCGTCCTTCCCTCCCCCTGGGTGTTAGTTAGGCCCACGAAGCCCGTCCGGGTCAAGCTCCAGCGAACACCGCAGCAGCCCGTCGATCAGGCATGTAGCCCTACATTGCGCCGATCGACGGTGACGCGCTAACTACATTGCTCATTGAACGTAATTCGCCGGGATGTCCTGTGAGAATCCTCTGACAAGCGCAATCAGGCATAACCCTAGGGATTTGGCCATAGTGATGAGTAAGAGGACACTAGCGCATCAACGAATACGCGGGCGTGCGCCCGGAGGCAATTCAAATCCGTGATTCCGGAATGCAAATGACCGAGGACACCAAACGCCGCCAGCCGATGCGGGAACCTGAAACGATGTCGGACGCGAAGCAAAAGCCCGCGGAGAAATTCCGGCTGCTGATCGTGGACGATGAACCCGCCTCCATGCGGGCCTTGTGCGACACACTCGAATACGAAGGTTACGAGACCGTCGGCTTCACCGCGCCGGCCGACGCGCTGGTCGCAATGCGCGAGCGGACTTTCGATCTCCTGCTCGCCGATCTGCAGATGCCCGGCACCAACGGCATCGACTTGATGAAGTCGGCGCAGCTCATCGATCCGACCCTGGTCGCGATCATCATGACCGGCCACGGGGCGCTGGACACTGCCATAGCCGCCATGAAGGCCGGCGCACTCGACTACATCCAGAAGCCGATCAAGCTCACGACCACCCTGCCCGTGCTCGAACGCGCATTGTCCGTGCGGCAGTTGCGCATCGAGAAAACCCGGCTCGAGCAGAACGTCCGCGAGCGCACCGAAGAACTCAAGATCGCGAACCGCGAGCTCGAAGCGTTTTCATTCTCGGTGTCGCACGACCTGCGTGCGCCACTCCGCGCGGTTTCTACGTTTACTCAGGCGCTGCTTTCCGAGCACGTCGGCAATCTCTCGGATGAAGGCAAACGCCTGTTGACCAACGTCAGCGCCGGCGCGTTGCACATGGATCGGCTCATCACCGACCTGCTGCGGCTCTCGCAATTGAATCGCCAGCCGCTCAACAAGCAGCCCGTGAAACTCGACCAGCTCGCGCGCAAGGTGATCGATGGCATGGCGCAGGAGCGCGAAGGCCGCGACATCGAGTTCGTCATCGCCGACATGCCGACCTGGCAGGTAGATGCGGGGCTCCTGCAGCAGGTGTTCGTGAACCTGCTGTCGAACGCCGTCAAGTTCACGCGCGAGCGCGAGAAGGCGCGGATCGAAGTGGGCTACCGCATGGACGGCCAGACGCTCGTCGTGTTCGTGAAGGACAACGGCGTCGGCTTCAACATGAAATACATGAACAAGTTGTTTGGCGTGTTCCAGCGCCTGCACTCCGCCGACCAGTTCGAAGGCACCGGCGTGGGACTGTCCATCGTGCGCCGGATAATCGAGCGTCACGGCGGCAAGGTCTGGGTCGACGGCGAGCAGGACCAGGGCGCGACGTTCTACTTCAGTCTGCCCGCTGCCAGTTAGAGATCAGCCGAACTTCAGTCGCATCGCGGGCGCGACGCGTATCGCACGCACGGTGTCGATCGCGGCGGCATCGCCGCCGGCGCAGCGCAGACACGTGGCGGATTGCCAGAAGTCCTTGCGCGCTTCCATGAGCGCCTCGCCGATGCATTCGAAGTGTCCGAGATAACCCTTGTCGACGGGCATCTTGGAACAGCCCGCGGCGTGGACCTCGTGGTCGCCGTTCGACTGGGCGTGGTTGTTGATGAAGTAGTGAGGCATGGTGGGAGCCGGGTTATGCCCGTGCCACTGCGGCGCGGGTTGTATATAGGTGTGTCGCGATTTCGGGAAAGACCCATCTAACAACCGGGAAGCGAGACGTGTGTCGCAGCGGGCGTGCGATATGGAAAGCCGGAAAGTCCCTGTGGGATAGCACTCAGATCGCAGTTTCACGCCTTCGACGGCACCCAGTAGCCAACACCAGGCCCAAAGCGAATAACGCGAGGGTACCTGGTTCGGGCACATTCACCCGAATTGTGTCGACGCTGCTGCCACCGCTTACACCGCCAATGAAGACCGACGTAATGTCGCGAATCGGGCGAGTGACCGAAGAAGTGGCAATGGTGGCTATGTTGGTTGTGCTCAAAGTATGGAAACAGTCGCCACTGTATTGCGCGTAACAAGTCGCGACAATCTCGTTAGCGCTGTTGATGGCATAGAGGCCAACCGGATCTGAAGAGTGCGCGCCAAACACCTCCACGAAATCGACGGGCCTTTCAAAGTCTATTCTGAGGACGCGAAACGACTCAAAAAGTCCCGACGGCGGACAGGCGGCAGCAACTGTAAAGCAATAGTCAGAGCTATTTACATAGGAAAAGGTACCGAAGGTTCTCGCCCCAGTGACGGGCCGCCGATCATCTACTACGGAAACAGCTTCTATCGTGAGAGTGCGATCGGGCTCTCCGCTCGAGGTGTATGAACGCAATCTGATGCCTGACTCTATCCAGCTAAGCGAAACATCAGTCCCGCTGGCAAAATCGTCTGGTTCCAAGGTGACAATGTCAGCGCTAGCGGGAAGGCTTGTGCCCAACACTGAAAATGCGGCGAGCGCCCTCAACAATTTCCCACCTGTCATATGCGTCCCCTATCAATGGCTAATAGTCGAGTGGAGCTAGCAATCTGCGTGCCACTTGGCCAGTAGACCTTCGTGTCAAATAGTTAGGGAATCACGCGTGCAGCCCAGCACTCACATTTGTAAAGAACGTCGACATTCTTGAGTCAATAGCTCGACAGTGAGCTCACGAAGACGCGCCTGGTCCAACGCGTCTGAAGGACGGACTTCATCTGCCTTGCCCGCGAAGAGTCAGGGCACGCCAAAGCATCGCCTCCACAGTTGTTAGTGGCGCCATACATCCTTGGGACCTGATTAGCGCGAGGCCTGCACTGCTTGGGATCGGTCTGCCTGTGTATGCACACGCAGCCTCGCCCAATACGAACTTCGGAAGCTCAGGGGCTTGGTCAAAATGACGTGGAGTGACGCGAAAGTATTGGTCGGGACGGCGAGATTCGAACTCGCGACCCCTTGCACCCCATGCAAGTGCGCTACCAGGCTGCGCCACGTCCCGACCGGGAAACCGAAAAGCCCGCTGCCAGGGTACGCGGCGGGGTGCGCATGATACCCAAGCCGGGACCGTTTTGCCCCGCTCCGCTCAATGCGGCGGAACTGGCGGAATCTGCCCGGCTTTCAGGTGGATATACGGCTTCTCGGTGCCCAGGACTTCCTGGCTGGCGCCGAGCATCTGGGCCCAGCGGGACGCGATGGCGCGCTCCTCGGGGCGTTTGCCGTCGTCCAGCAGGATCGTGCAGTCGTGGGCCAGCTTGTCCCGCATGACCGGGACGAGGCCGTACCGTCCGCCGCGTGTCGTGCCGGGCGGTCCGTCGCAGATGACGAGCGAAAACTTTCCGGCGATCGATTCGAATGACGGCGGCGTATACCAGTCGAAGTCGCCGTAACTCTTGATCGGCGCGATACACAGCCGCACGTTGCGCACGCCATACCGGTCGAGATAACCCTGCACCCGGCTCGCGTAGCCGATGTCGTGCTCGAGTGACCACACGGACACCCTCTCCCGCTGCGCGACGGCGCCGATGAGGAGCGTGCTCAGCCCGGAGCCGCACTCCAGCACGGGCCCCTTGGTTTCCCGGACTTCCCGCAGGCAGGCTTCAAGATACTCGGTTTGCGCCGACCAGTTGTTGCCCCAGCCGTAAACGAGATCCGCGAGGGTGTCGGTCCAGAACGGCTGCTCCTCCAGCTCCGCGTCGCGCAGCAGCCGGCGCATGCCGCGCCAGAAAACGAACTCTTGGTACGGCTTGCGCAAAATCCTTTGCAGCGTGCTCGTCGGTCGCATGGCTTCTCTCCCTGTTAAGCCCGAGCCACCAGTCTGCTCCTAATTTTCGGCGGGAGCAGAACTGTGGCCGACTGGCGACAGGGCGCTACCAGAAGTAGATGTAGATCGCGGCGATGATTCCGACGATCACGCAGGTGTGGAAGATTTCCCAGAAGCCGTAGCTCTGGCGATCCTCCGCGTTCTGCTGCGCGCTCACCGACTTGTACGTGAGCCCGGCAATCTGCGCCTCCGGCGCGCGCGGCGTGTACCGGCTCACGACGAAGATCAGTACGCAGGTGAACACGAACAGCAGGAAGCTGAAATACAGCCAGTTCACGTCGACGAACGCCTGGATGAACGCCGGCCATTCGACGCCCTTGGTCTCATGCAGCGCCTGCAATACGAGCCTCAACATGCCGAGGACGAAACCCGCGACGATGCCGACGAAGCCGGACCGCGGCGTCACGCGCCGCGAGAAGATGCCGGCCATGAACACCGCGGCGATGGACGGCGCGAGCAGCGACTGCACGAGCTGCAGGTAGGTGTAGAGCTGGCCCTTGCCGAGATCCTGCAGGAACGGGATCCACAACATGCCGAGCACGATCACGCCGGCGGTCGCCGCGCGTCCCACGTTCACGAGATGTCTCTCGGAGGACTGGGGCTTCAGCCGCTTGTAGAAATCCACGGTGAACAGTGTCGCGGTGGAATTGAACAGCGACGCCAGCGCGCTCATCAACGCGGACAACATGCCGGCGAGCACCAGGCCGCGCAGACCTTCGGGCAGCATGTTCGACACGAGCACGGGGAATGCGCCCTGTGGATTCGTGCCGATGGATTCGAAACCCGGCGTGCCCTGCTTCCACAGCGCCACCGCGATCATGCCGGGCAGCAGGAAGATGAACATGGGCGCGAGTTTGAGATACGCGGCGAAGATGGTGCCGCGGCGCGCTTCCTTCAGTCCGCGCGCGGTGAGCACGCGCTGCACGATGTACTGATCCGTGCACCAGTACCACAGGCCGATGATCGGCGAACACAGCAGCACGCCCAGCCATGGCGTCGTGCTCGGATCGAACAGGAATCCGGGGAATCCTTGCGTCTCGGGCGTGGTCGACAGCGGCTGCCACAGATGGATCGTGTCGGGGTTCGCGGCTTTCAGCGCATCGAGACCGCCGATCGCCTGCAATCCCACGATGAGCAGCACGGTGGATCCGGCGAGCAGCACGGGCACGTGCATGGCCTCCGTCCACAGCACCGAGCGCATGCCGCCGAAGATCACGAATACGCCGGTGATGATCACGAGGAAGAAAGCCGAGAACCAGAAGAAATCCGTTTCGCCGAGCAGCGGCAGGTTGATGACTTCGTATCCGAGAATGGTCTGGATCGCGAACGCGCCGGCGAAGATGGTGACGGACGCCTTCGTGAGGATGTAGCTCACGAGGAAGATGAACGACAGGAAAGTGCGCGTGGCGGGCGTGTATCGCCGCTCGAGGAACTCGGGTGTCGTGAACACGTTCGCGCGCAGATAGAAAGGCGCGAAGACCCAGCCGAGAATCAGTACCAGGTAGGAGTGCAGCTCCCAGTGCGCGAACGCGACTCCGGAACTTGCGCCCGATCCGGCGAGGCCAATGAGATGTTCCGCGCCGATGTTCGACGCGAAGATGGACGAACCGATCAGGAACCAGCCGGCGCTGCGGCCCGCGAGGAAGTAGTCCTCGGTGTTCTTGCCCTTGGCGAGAACGGCCCACACGCAGATGGCGGTATTGGCGATGAAATACAGGGCGACGACGCCCCAGTCGAACGCGGAAAACGTAACGGCTGTACCGGTCATAGGGTGGGTGCCGGGTGGGGGAAGTGGGGGTTAGCTGGAAGGTCCCGGTGAAAGGAGCGAAGGCTAACCCCCACTTCCCCCACCCGGCACCGACGGTAACTAGCGGCGCAGGATCTTCAGCAGCTCTTCGAGCTCCATGCGCATCTGCTTGACGATCTGCTGGCTCTGGCTCACGTCAACGCGTGATTCTTCGCCGGAAAGCTTGTTGCGCGCGCCACCGATCGTGAAGCCCTGTTCATAGAGCAACGAACGGATCTGGCGAATGATGATGACGTCCTGGCGCTGGTAGTAGCGGCGATTGCCGCGACGCTTCACCGGCTTGAGCTGCGGAAACTCCTGCTCCCAGTAACGCAACACGTGCGGCTTCACGCCACACAGCTCGCTCACTTCACCGATGGTGAAATAGCGTTTGCCGGGGATCGCCGGTAGTTCGTCGTTATTCTTTGGTTCCAGCATAAGCCTCGACCCGCGCCTTCAGTTTCTGACCTGGACGAAACGTCACCACCCGCCGGGCACTGATGGGGATTTCCTCACCCGTCTTGGGATTTCGTCCTGGCCGCTGGTTCTTGTCGCGCAAGTCGAAGTTGCCGAAACCCGAGAGCTTGACCTGCTCGCCATTCGAGAGCGCGTGCCGCACTTCCTCGAAGAACAGGTCCACGAGCTCGCGCGCTTCGCGTTTGTTGAGACCTAGCTGATTGAACAGCGCCTCAGCCATCTCCGCTTTCGTCAGAGCCATGCTTTTATTCTCGAAATCCTGCGCCCAACGTTGCACTCAGATCGGCACGAATCGCGGCTAACAAACGGTCCGCGTCCTCGTCCGCGAGGGTGCGAGAATTGTCCTGAAATATCAAGCCTAAAGCGACGCTTTTTCTTCCCGTTTCTATTCCGGGCCCCCTGAACACGTCAAAAACCCGGACGTCGCGAAGTAAGCTCGACGCGGCAAAGGTTACACGTTCATGTAGCTGTCTCAAAGATACTTTCTCGTCGACGACGACGGCCAGATCGCGACGCACGCGCGGGAACCGGGAGATCTCCTCAAAACGCGGCATTTTGGCCGACAGTGCCGCCGCATATTCGATTTCGAACAATATCGGCGCATATGTGAAATCGAACTCCTGCACCAATTGGGGGTGCAATTCGCCTATCCAGCCGATTGTCTTTCCGCGCCGCGTGATTCGCGCGCTTCGGCCCGGGTGCAGGCAGGACAACGAGTCGGCTATGTAGCCGAACTCGTCCGGTGCGCCGGTACGCGCGAACAGGGCTTCGAGATCCTGTTTGACATCGTAGAAATCCACGGGCGTGGGTTTCGCACCCCACTGCTCCGGCCGGCGCGCGCCGATGGCGATGCCGGCGATCAGATCCGTTTCACCGCCGCCGCTGGCGAGCGGTTCGAAACGCGCGCCGTGTTCGAACAAGCGGATGCGGTCCTGCTGACGGCGCAGGTTTTCCGTCGCGGCCTTGATGAGCCCCGGCCACAGCGACACGCGCATGACCGACATTTCCGCCGAGATCGGTTTCGCGAGCTTCGGAGTTTCTATGCCCGGAAACAGCTTGTTTTGCAGCGCCGGATCGACGAACGCGTAGTTGATCGCTTCCTGGTAGCCGCGCGTGGCGAGAATCTCGAGCGCCTGCTGTTCGACGGGCGCCTCTTCCGGCATCGCGCGCACGACCTGGCGCGCGATGGCGTCGGCCTCGTTGATCGCCTCGAATCCGACGATACGCGCGAGTTCTTCGATGAGATCGGGTTCGATGTTGATGTCGAAGCGGTGCGAGGGCGGCGTCACGAGCCAGCCGTCTTCTTCCGCGAGCACCCGCATGCCGAGCGACTCGAGCGTGAGTTTGACGTCGTTGTCGGCGATCTGCGTGCCGAGCAATTTCCCGATGCGTTCGCGGCGCAACTCGACTTCGAGGCGCTTGGGCAGCAGATCCGATTCCTGCACGACGTGCAGCGGGCCGTCTTTTCCGCCGGCGATGCCGATCAACAGGCCCGCCGCATGGTTCATCGCGCGTTCCTGATGCTGCGGGTCGACTCCACGTTCGAAACGCTGGCCGGCATCGGTCACCAATCCGTAGCGGCGGCCGCGACCGGCGATGGCCGCGGGCGTGAAAAATGCCGCCTCGAGCAGGATATTCGTGGTCGTCGCCGTGCAGGAACTCGCCAGCCCGCCCATGACACCGGCGAGGCCGACCGGACCGCTGCCATCGGCGATGACCAGCACATCGGGCGCGAGCAGGATTTCTTTCCCATCGAGCAACGTGGTCTTTTCACCGGCTTTTGCCCAGCGCGCTTCGAGACCGCCCTGCAGCTTGTCGAGGTCGTAGGCATGCATCGGCTGACCGAGCTCGAGCATGACGTACTGCGTGATGTCGACGACGGGAGAAATCGGGCGCAGTCCGGCGCGGCGCAGGCGTTCGCGCAGCCACAGGGGCGACGGGCGCGTGTTGTCGATGCCGCGGATGATGCGGCAGGTGAACTTCGGGCATCCCTGCGGCGCCACGAGTCTGACCGGGTAGGTGTCTTTCAGCGCCAACGCGTTCGCGGGCACCGGCATCTTCACTGAATCGCGCGTGAGCGCGGCGACTTCGCGCGCGACGCCCAGGATCGACATCACATCGCCGCGATTCGGCGTGACGTTCAACTCGAGGATTTCATCATCGAGCTGCATGTACGCCCGCAAATCCTGGCCCACCGGCGCATCGGCTGGCAGTTCCACGATGCCTTCGGACGTGTCGGCGAGACCCAGCTCCCTGGCCGAGCACAACATGCCGAAGGATTCGACGCCGCGCAGCTTGGCGGCGGTGATGACCTTGTCGCCGGGTAGTTTGGCCCCGACGGTCGCGAGCGCCGTCTTGAGACCGACGCGGGCATTGGCCGCGCCGCAGACGATCTGCAGTAGTTCGGTGCCGACTGTCTTGACCTTGCACACCTGCAGCTTGTCGGCCTGCGGATGGCGCACGGCCTCGACGATTTCGGCGACGACCACGCCGGAAAACGGCGGCGCTGCGGCCTCGATGGCCTCGAGCTCGAAGCCCGCCATCGTCAGGCGCGAGCCCAGCTCGCGCCCGCTCCACGGCACATCGACAAAGTCCCGCAACCAGGAAAGCGGTACGCGCATGGCCTACCCCGCCCTGAATTGCGCGAGGAAGCGCAGGTCGTTTTCGAAGAACAGGCGCAGGTCATTCACGCCGTAACGCAGCATCGCCAGCCGGTCGATGCCCATGCCGAATGCGTAACCGGTGTATTTCTCCGGATCCACGCCGCCCGCCAGCAACACGCGCGGATGCACCATGCCGCAGCCGGCGATCTCGAGCCAGCCGGTGTGTTTGCAGACGCGGCAACCCGCGCCACCGCACAACACGCAGCTCATGTCGACCTCGGCCGACGGCTCGGTGAACGGGAAATACGATGGGCGCAGCCGCATCTTGAGGTCGCGCTCGAAAAACGCCTCGAGGAACCCGTGCAGCATCGCCTTCATGTTGGCGAAGGTGACGCCCTCGGCAACCGCGAGGCCTTCGACCTGGTGGAACATCGGCGAGTGCGTGACGTCGTGATCGTTGCGATACACACGCCCCGGCGCGATCACCGCGAATGGCGGCTTGCCGGCGAGCATCGAGCGGATCTGCACCGGCGAGGTGTGCGTGCGCAGCAGCTTGCCGTCGGGAAAATAGAAAGTGTCGTGCATCGCACGCGCCGGGTGATCGGCGGGGATGTTGAGCGCTTCGAAATTGTGGAAGTCGTCTTCGATCTCGGGCCCGGTCGCGACCTCGAAACCCGCCTGGCGGAACAACTGCTCGATACGCAGCCGCACCTTGGTCACGGGATGAAGACCGCCGCGCGCCTCACCGCGCCCCGGCAGCGTGACGTCGATGCGTTCCTTCGCGAGTTTCGCGGCGACAGCCGCCTGCTCGAGCTCGGCGCGTTTCGCCTCGATCGCAGCCTGGATTTCTTCGCGGACGCGATTGAAGCGCGCGCCCCATTCCTTGCGCTCGGTGTCGGCCAGCTTTCCGAGGCCTTTCAGCTTTTCGGTCAGCCAGCCGCTCTTGCCGAGCGTGCGGACGCGCACCTCTTCGAGCGAACCGATATCGGAGCTCGCATCGACGGCGCCGAGAGATTCCTCCCGGCGCGCGTCCAGATCGTTGGGAGCCTCCCCGCTCACGACGATCTCCGCCTCAGGCGGCTTTGTCGAGAGCAGCCTTTGCCTGCTTCGCGATCGCGGCAAATCCTTCCGGCTGGTTCACAGCCAGGTCGGCGAGCATCTTGCGGTCGACTTCGATGCCGGCCTTCTTCAGGCCGTTGATGATCTTGCTGTAGCTCAGGCCGAACTCGCGGGCCGCGGCGTTGATGCGCGTGATCCAGAGCGCACGGAAATCGCGCTTCTTGGCGCGACGATCGCGATACGCATATTGACCCGCCTTGATGACCGCCTGCTTGGCGGCCCGGTAGGTCTTGCGACGGGCGTTGTAGTAACCCTTCGCCTTGTTGAGAATTTTCTTGTGACGACGTCCAGCCTGGACGCCACGTTTGACACGTGCCATTAGTTAGTCCTCGCTGGTTACTTGGTGTTCGGCATCAGCTGATCGATACGGTGCGTATCGCTCTTGTGCACGAGCGACGATCCGCCCGAGCGCAGCTGGCGCTTGGTCTTGCGAGGCTTGTGGCCGAGATTGTGGCGGCGGCCCGCCGAATAGGATTTCCATCCCTTCGACGTTTTGCGAAAACGCTTGGCCGCTGCCCGGTTGGTCTTCAACTTGGGCATACATCAACTCCGTTGTAGCTACCGTTCACAAGGCGTCGCGGCTTGCGCCACTCGGCCCGCTACGGGCGAATCCACCAAGTCCTTCCCTTATGGAAGGGGGTTGGCGGGTTACTTCTTTTTTTGCGCAAACATCATGACCATCTGCCTGCCTTCCATCAGCGGGTTCTGTTCGATCGCCGCGTGTTCGCGAAGATCGTTGACCAACCTGTCCAGCAACTTCCGGCCAATTTCTGTATGCGCCATCTCACGGCCGCGGAAACGTAATGTCACCTTGGCCTTATCACCCTCGGTCAGGAAGCGAATGATGTTACGCAGTTTGATCTGGTAATCGTTCTCATCCGTACCGGGACGAAACTTGATCTCTTTGATCTGGATCTGCTTTTGCTTGCGCTTCGCGGCGTGCGATTTCTTGTTCTGTTCGAACAGGAACTTGCCGAAGTCCATCACGCGGACAACCGGCGGATCCGCCTGCGGCGACACTTCGACGAGATCGAGCTCCGCGCTCTTCGCGAGATCGAGTGCTTCGAACCTGGTTAACACTCCGACCTGTCCGCCATCAGCCCCGATGACTCTCACCTTGGGCGACGTGATCTCTTCGTTGCGCCGAACGCGCTTGCTTGCAATAGCTATAAACTAACCCTCTAACAATGTGCGACCGTGGCTCTCGACTTCCACGCGGAGCCGACTAACAAAGTCTTCCGGGGACATCGTGCCGAGATCCTTGCCACTCATGGTGCGCACTGAAATCTGATTCGCTGCCACTTCCTTGTCGCCTGCCACCAATAAATAGGGCACGCGCTGCAGCGTGTGGGCGCGAATCTTAAAGCCCACTTTTTCGTTCCGCAAGTCGACTTCAGTGCGAATCCCTTGATTTTTAAGTGTTTCCGCAACTCGTTGAACGTAGGCGTCCTGGCGGTCGGTGATGGTCATCACGACAGCCTGGGTCGGGGCCAGCCAGGCGGGCAGTTTTCCGGCGTGGTGCTCCAGCAGGATGCCGAAAAAGCGCTCCAGGGACCCGAAAATCGCCCGATGCAGCATGACCGGGACCTGCCGCTGGCTGTGTTCGTCGATATAGGTCGCCCCGAGGCGCCCCGGCAGGTTCAGGTCCACCTGCAGGGTCCCGCACTGCCAGGTACGCCCAATGGCGTCCCGCAGGTGGAATTCGAGCTTCGGCCCGTAAAAGGCGCCCTCACCCGGGTTGTAGTCGCATTCGATGCCGGCCGCCGCGGCGGCCGCCTTGAGGGCCTTTTCGGATTTGTCCCAGATCTCGTCGGAACCGACCCGCTTCGGCGGCCGGTCGGCAAACTTCACGGCCACGTCCTCGAAGCCGAAATCCTTATAGATCGACAGCAATAGTTTGATGATCAGCACCGATTCCCCGGTGATCTGTTCTTCGGTGAGGAAGATGTGCGCATCGTCCTGGTTGAACGCGCGCACACGCATCAAACCGTGCAACGCGCCCGAGGGCTCGTAACGGTGCACCTTGCCGAACTCCGCGAAGCGGATCGGCAGGTCGTTATGCGAACGGATGCCCTGGTTGAAGATCTGGATGTGACCCGGGCAGTTCATCGGCTTGATCGCGTAGACGCGCTCGTCGGGCGTCTTCGTCAGGAACATGTTCTCGCCGAACTTCTCGAGGTGGCCGGATTTCTGCCACAGCGAGGATTCCATGATCTCCGGCGCATTCACCTCGCCGTAACCGGCCTCGTCCTGGCGCTTGCGCATATAAGAGATGAGCTGCTGGAAGATCCGCCAGCCCCGCGGATGCCAGAACACCGCGCCGGGCGCCTCTTCCTGGAAATGGAACAGGTCGAGGTCCTTGCCGATGCGCCGGTGATCGCGCTTCTCGGCCTCCTCGAGTCGATGCAGGTAGGCGGCCAGATCCTTGTCGTTGAGCCAGGCGGTGCCGTAGATGCGCTGGAGCATCTCGTTGCGCGAATCGCCGCGCCAATAGGCGCCGGCCACCTTCATCAGCTTGAACGACTTCAGTTTGCCGGTGGACGGCACGTGCGGTCCGCGGCACAGGTCGAACCAGTTGCCCTGCCCGTACAGCGAGATTTCCTCGTTGCCGGGAATGCTGGCGATGATCTCGGCCTTGTAGATCTCGCCCATGTCCTTGAAGAGCTTCACCGCCTCGTCGCGCGGCATCACGCGCCGGCCGACCTTGAGGTCCGCCGCGGCGATCTCCTTCATCTTCGCCTCGAACTTCTCGAGATCCTCGGGCGTGAAGGGACGCTCGAACGCGAAGTCGTAATAAAAGCCGTCTTCGATGACCGGGCCGATGGTCACCTGCGCCTTCGGGTAGATAGATTGCACGGCCTGCGCCAGCAGGTGCGCGGTCGAGTGACGGATGATCTCGAGCGCCGCCGGATCCTTCTCCGTGACGATCGACAGCGTCGCGTCTTCGCCGATGGCGTACGACGTGTCGACGAGTTTGCCGTTCACGCGGCCCGCGAGCGCCGCCTTCGCGAGACCGGCGCCGATGCTCGCCGCGACTTCGAACACGCTCACGGGGGAATCGAATTTCTTCTGGCTGCCGTCGGGCAGCGTGATGACTGGCATGGTTGTTCGAAGGTCCGCCGGAAACTCCGGCAATTCAAATAGTTGCGGGGCCGGGCATCCTGCCAAAGCGCCTGCGGAGAATCAATTCCGACAGGGCCGCGGGCCGTTGGCCGATATCGACGCCGGCTACGCGAGTTTCTACTCGAACCGTGAAAACATCTGCCAAATCAGGCGCTGCCCACACGAAACGAGCCCGCGCGCAACGGCCCCTGCGATTCGCGGTCATCGGGCTGGGCCACATCGCGCAAGCCGCGGTGTTACCCGCCTTCCGCCATGCGCGGCCACACGTGGAGCTGGCCGCGCTCGTCTCCTCCAGCCGCACCAAGTTGCGGACACTCGGCAAACGCTACGGCGTGAAACGCCTGCATTCGTACGATGAGGCCGCCGGGTTGTTCACCAGCGGCGAGATCGACGCGGTGTACATCGCACTGCCGAACACGATGCATGCCACCTGGGCCGTGCGCGCGGCCCACGCCGGGCTGCACGTGCTCAGTGAAAAGCCGCTTGCCACCACCGCGCGCGACTGCCACCGCATGATCGATGCCTGCGATCGCGCCGGTGTGCATCTCATGACGGCCTACCGGCTGCATTTCGAACGCGCCAATCTCGAAGTCGCCGACATCGTGCGCAGCAAACGAATCGGAGAATCGCGTTACTTCGACGCGCAGTTCTCGATGCAGGTGAAGGCCGGGAACATCCGCACCAAACGCGACCTGGGCGGCGGACCGGTGTGGGACATCGGCATCTACTGCATCAACGCCGCACGCTACGTCTTCGCCGCGGAGCCGACGCAGGTGTGGGCAACCGCGACCAATTCCGGCGATCCGCGTTTCGCGGAAGTCCCGGAGACGGTGCACATCGTCATGAAATTCCCGGACGAGCGCGCCGCCAACATCGTTTGCAGCTTTGGCGCGGCGGATCGCTCCCGTTATGAAATCGTGGGCACCAAGGGCAGCGTCACGATGGACCCCGCATTCGAATACGCCGAAGGACTGAAATACGAGCTCACCGTCGGCGAAAAGAAAAGTCGCAAGAGTTTCGCCAAGAGCGATCAGTTCGCGCCGGAACTCGTGCATTTCGCGCAATGCGTGCGCAACAACCGGACACCGGAGCCTTCCGGCAAGGAAGGGCTGATCGACGTGATGATCATCGAGGCCATTCACCGGTCGATCGCTTCGGGCCGCTGGGAGTCGATGCACGACACCCCGCGCAAACGCCGCCGGCCCACGCTGCGGCAGGAAATGCGCCGGCCTGCCGTGCCGCGGGAACCCGCGCTGATTCAAGTGGAGAGTGGTCATGCCTAAGTCGCGCAAGAGTTCGAGCGAGGACGCCGGAGAGGAGAAACGCGGGCGCGGCTCGCGTGGCCTGTGGAATGGCGCGATCAGTTTCAGCCTGATCCACATTCCGGTGAGCCTGCATACGGCTTCGCGGGCCAGTCAGCTCGACCTCAACCTGCTGGACAAGCGCGATTTCGCGCCGGTCGGTTACCAGCGTTACAACAAGTCCACGGGCAAGGTCGTGCAGTGGAACGACGTCGTGAAGGGCTACGAATACGACAAGGGCGAATACGTCGTTCTCACCGATGAGGACTTTCGGCGCGCGAACGTCGAGGCGTCACGCACCATCGACATCCAGACCTTCGTCGATCGCGATTCGATCGCGCCTTACTACTTCGACACGCCCTACTTCGTGGCGCCGGAAAAGAACGGCGAAAAGGTGTACGCGCTGCTGCGCGAGGCCCTCGCACAGTCGCAAAAGCTCGCGGTGGCCACGTTCGTATTGCGCAGCCGTCTGCACGTCGCGGCGTTGATGCCGGTCGACGAGATCATGGTGCTCAACACGCTGCGTTTCGAAGCCGAGATCCAGGCGCACCCGGACGTGGCGGCGGCGGCGGCCAAGAAAGCCGCGAACAGCCGCGAACTGTCCATGGCGCTCAAACTCGTGGAGGAAATGTCGGAGCCCTGGAATCCCGCGGCCTACACCGATACCTATCGCGACGATTTGATGAAGCGCATCGAGCAGAAGGTGAAGGCCGGCCAGACACACGCCTTGACCGAGCCCGAAGCAGAAGTCACCGAGCGCGCGACGGGCGGTGGAAAAGTGGTCGACCTCATGTCGCTGTTGCAGCGCAGTCTCGATCAGAAAGGCGGCAGCGGAACGCCTACGACCGCGAGCCGCGGCAGCAAGCGCAAACACAGCGCCGCGCGGCGCCGCACCGCCAGTCCGCGCGCCGCACGTCGTGCCTGACGCATGCCCGACGCGGGGAGCAACAAGCGGCTCGCGAAGTACGCGGCCAAGCGCAACTTCAAGAAAACCGCCGAGCCCACGCATCGCGCGCGCGCGACGGGAAAGCCGCGCGCTCGTGGCAAACAACTCATTTTCGTGGTGCAGAAACACGCCGCGCGGCGGTTGCACTGGGACTTCCGGCTCGAATGGGAAGGCACGCTGCGTAGTTGGGCCGTGCCGAAGGGACCCTCGCTCGATCCTGATGACAAGCGGCTCGCCGTCGAAGTCGAGGATCACCCGATTTCGTACGCGAAGTTCGCCGGCGACATTCCGAAGGGCGAGTACGGCGGTGGCCACGTCGACATCTGGGATGAAGGGACGTGGCAGCCCGTCGAGGATTTCGCGAAGGGTCTGCGCAAGGGACACCTCTCGTTCGAGCTGTTCGGCGAGAAGCTGCGCGGCCGCTGGCACCTGGTGCGTACCCGAATGCAGGGCAAACAACCCAACTGGTTGTTGATGAAGTCCAACGACGAGTTCGCGCGCGCCGGCGCGGACGCCGATGTGATCGATGCGGGCGGCGCGGATGATCCGCAGCGTGTGACGATGAAAGTGGCGTCACACCCGGCATCCGCGCGGCCCGCCCCCAAACCGGGCGCCGCTCCGAAGCCTCGCAGCCGCAAGGCGAGCGGCGGCAGCGGCCGTGCGCTGCCCGCGACCATCAAGCCGCAGCTCGCGACCTTGGTCGACAAGGTCCCCGATGACGAAGGCTGGGTGTTCGAACTCAAATACGACGGCGTGCGGCTGCTGTGCCGCTGCGACGGCGAGGATGTGCGCTGCATATCGCGCAACGGCATCGACTGGACCCACAAGGTCGGACCCATCGTCAGCGCGCTCCAGAAAATGAAGCTCGAAGGTGCGTGGATCGACGGCGAGCTGATCGTCACGGATCCGAATGGCCGCTCGGACTTCTCGCTGCTGCAGCACGTGATGGAGCAAGGCCGCCGCGAAGAATTGCAGCTCTGCGTGTTCGACATGCTGTTCTACCGCGGCGAGGATCTGCGGCCACTGCCGCTGTCGGAACGCAAGACCCGGCTCGACGCGGCGTTCGCGCGGCTGCCGCCCAACGGACCTGTGCGCCTCGCCGACCAGATCCATAGCGACAGTGGCGCCCTGCTCGCGCGCGTCTGCAACCAGCATCTCGAAGGGCTGGTGGCGAAGCGCATCGATTCGCCTTACACCGGCAGCCGCTCGCCGGACTGGCTCAAGGTGAAGTGCCACCGGGAGCAGGAGTTCGTCGTGGGGGGCGCGGCCTATCTACCGGGCCGCGGCACCGGCACGTTTTCGTCGCTGCTCGTGGGCGTGAAGGCCGGCAAGGGCCTCAAATACGCCGGCCGGGTCGGCGGCGGCTTCAGCGCGGATGAACGGGCCGAGTGGCACGCGCGCGTGAAGAAGTTCGAGCGCAAGGAGAGCCCCTTCGACCGCCTGCCCGACAAACGCGCGGGCGAGATCTGGCATTGGATGAAGCCCGAGCTCGTGATCCAGGTGGCCTTCGCCGACTGGACCCAGGACGGCATCCTGCGCCAGCCGCGTTATCTCGGCCTGCGCCAGGACCGCGATCCGAAGACCGTCATTCGCGAGGAACCCGCGCATACTGAAGCGGTGACGAAGAAAGGTGGTGCCGGGAAGGGAAAGCCGGGAGAAGCCGCGTCGAAAACGCGCGGCGCCGGCCGGTCACGCGCCGGCAAATCCGCGGCGGCCGAGTCGGGGCCGCTCGGCCGCCTGACACACCCGGATCGGGTGTTGTTCCCGCATGACGGCATCACCAAGCTGCAGCTCGCCGAGTATTTCGCCGCCATTGGCGAACACGCGATGCCTCACTACAAGGACCGCCCGCTTTCGATCCTGCGCAATACGCATGGCTCGAAGCCGTTCTTCCAGAAACATTTCCTCGAGGAATCCGCGCGCGGGCTGCGCGTCGTGCAGATTCCCAATGCGGACAAGGATCCGGACTTCGTCGTCTGCGACAGGCCCGAGGGACTGCTGCACCTCGCGCAGGTGGGCGCCGTCGAGTTGCATAGCTGGGGCTCACGCATGCCGCGTCCCACGCACGCGGATCGCCTCACCTTCGACCTGGACCCCGGCGCGGATCTTCCCTACGCGCAATTGCGCGAAGCGGCGCTCGCAGTGCGCAAACTATTGCAGGAACACGGCCTCGAGAGCTGGGTGAAAACGACCGGCGGCAAGGGCCTGCATGTGGTCGCACCGCTCACCCGTCCGTTGCCCGACTGGGACACCGCGAAGGAATTCGCGCGCAGTGTCACTCTCTTCATGGAGCGCCTGGCGCCGACGATGTTCACGTCCAAAACCGGCGAGCGCAATCGCAAGAACAAGATCTTCATCGACTATCTACGCAACGGCTTCGGCGCCACCGCGGTGGCCGCTTTTTCGCCACGCTGGCGGCCGGGTGTCGGCGTATCCACGCCGGTCGCGTGGGATGAAATCGACGACGACATCCGCGGAACGCATTTCAACATCCACAACGTTCCCCAGCGTATCGCGAAACAACGCAAGGATCCGTGGGCCGGATACTGGAAGCGCATGCAGGTGTTGCCCAAGAAGACGCTGTAGACGTCCCGCGATTGCGGTATCTATTACCACTGTAGTAGATTCGGCCACACCTGTCGGCGGGAGGCCGCATGCGCAAGCTGCTCAAGATCTTCGCCTGGACGTTCGGCATCGTCCTCGGCCTGCTCGCGATCTTCGTCGGACATGCGAACTACCGGATCGCGAACGATGAAGTAAACACGATCGACGCCGAGGCCCCTGGACGATTCATCGCCGCGCAGGGCCATCGTCTGCACGTGCAGACCATCGGCGATCTGGCAACCGATCCGACCGGCGCGCCGCTGATGCTGCTGCATGGTTTCGCCATGTCCGGGCATACGACCTATCTGCCGTGGGCGCGCAACGAACTCGCGCCGAAGCGCGCCCTGATCCTTCCCGACATGCTCGGCTACGGCTTCTCCGAGCGGCTCACGGAGCCCGACGAGTACTACACGTTGAAGAGTTACGCGCGCGACCTGGCGGCGATACTCGACACGCTCGGAATCGACCAGGTGGACCTCGCCGGACATTCCTGGGGCGGCATTGTCGCCACGCAGTTCGCCCGTGACTATCCCGGCCGCGTGCGGCGTCTCGTCATCATCGACGGCGCGTTCTTCTTTCCGAAAAACTCGCCGCTGGAAAAAATCATCGCCCTGCCGCTCGGCATCGGCAGCGCCGTCACGTGGCACGCGCTCGCGGGCGGCCCGAAGAGTTACGTAGGCATCATCTGCAAACGGCAGCCGAGCTGCGAGCCCGCCGCCGCAACCACGCGCGTGCGCAGCAGCACCGAGGCGCTGCGGGCCGCGATGCATACGTCACGCGCGTCGACGCAAATCGCGGACCTCGAAGCGGATCTCGCGAACGTCACGACGCCAACACTCGTGTTGTGGGGCGCGGAGGACCCGATCGTGCCGGTCGCCACCGCCGAGCGCCTGGCGCGTGAGATCCCATCCGCGCAACTCGTGGTCGTCGAAAACGCCTGGCACCTGCCCTGGCTCGAGGAGCCGAAGGAAACCGCGCGGCACTTGCTCCACTATTTCTCGATGCGGTACTCCACGCCCGCGCGCGTTTCTTCCGAGCCGCGCTGAATGCGAACACCAACGTCCTTCGACATCTTGTAACGCATCGCGATCACCTCGCCCGGTTCGAACAGACCGACGCCATAGCTCAGATACAGGCGCGGCGACAGATACTCGCCGATGGTGAGCGCGGAGCCGCCGATCATCTCGTTTTCCTCGACGCTCGCTTCATCGAGCCCGAGGCGCTGGCCTATGCGTTTCGCCACGAGCCCCGCGCCGGCGCCCTCGAGCGAACGCGTCGCCGATGCCAGCGCATCCTGCGAGCCGCCGCTCGCGCTGCCCACTTCGTTGAGCGACTTGCCGGTCACCAGGTAGGACAACGCGTCCGCCTGGCCCACGTCCGGATCCGAGATGACCGTGATGATGGGACGTTGCGCCGAACCGGCTATGCGCAACCCGGTAGATAGGTCATCGTCGATGGCGCGCATCGCGACGATGGCGAGCCGCGGGTCGTTGAGCGGCGTGCCGGCGAACATCAGTCGGCCATCCTCGATGGTGAGGTCCTGCCCGTAGGCCTTGTAGCGCCCCGCCACAGCCAGCGTCCCGGAGCCGGTGGTCGGCGACCCAGGCGCCTCGCGCACCAGGAGTTCGCCGCCCACCGTCGCATCGAGCCCGTAGCCCGTGATCTCGATTTTCTCGCCCAGCCGGACCGTTATGGTCGCGGTCAGGGGGAACGCCTTGGCCTCCTCCGCGCGCACGACCTCTTTTCCATTGCGCACGACGACGACGTCGGGTGATACGCCCGGCGGCTCGTCCTGCGGCAGCTTCTGCAGGTTGACCGCCGCACGCGGAATCGTCACCTCGCCGGTGAGCCGGTAACCCTTCGGGTCGCCCGCCAGATCGAGATCGGGCGTGAGCACCACGTTCGCCGCGGGGATATCCGCGGCCTGGAAGTTCTGCCCGAGGATCTTCGCCTCGATGACACCCCGCGCGCTCATCGTTCCGGCGAGCTCGATGTGCCCCTTTCCGGAGGCAACACTCGCGGCCAGCGTGAACCCGCCATCGCGTTTCGCTTCCGCCTCCAGCCGGCCATCGCGTAGTTCGATGCCGAGCTCGCCGAGGTCCGCCCGCAGTTTGGTCGCGTCGATGTTGCCGGTGATTTCGGGAGCGGCAAACGTGCCACCGAGCCTGAACTGCGCGCTCACCGATCCATCGAGATTCGAGATCGTGGGCGCGAACGGTGCGAACGGCGCGATGGTCGGCAGCGACGCATTGATCGTGCCGCCGATGCCGGGTGAGGCCGCGGTGAGATTGCGCGCCTCGAGGTTCGCATCGAGCGATCCGCCGTCCTGCAGCGCCGCGGTGACAGTCGCGGTGGCGGCCTCCCCGCGCAACTGCGCGACGACATCGAGGTTTTGATACAGCAACCACGTCTGCTGTCCGAGCGCGGAAGCTCCCGCTGCCTCGCCCATCAATACGAGACGCGCCTCGGGAGATTCGATACGCGCATCGCCGATCCATGCGCCGTTTCCGCTGCGTTTCACCGAGCCGCGGCCGGCCACTTCGCCGCGCAGCTGGCCCGGCAATACATCTGGCGCCAGCGCGTTTGCCAGTCCCAACGAGACCTTTTCAAAGGAGTAGTTTGCCGCCAGCGTTCCGTCCGCCGCCATCTTCGCCGCGATGCACAGCGCCGCCTGCGCGTCGTCCGCGAGGCAGGTCTCGGAAATTTCGTATGTGCCCTTGCCGACGGTCATCTTTGCCGGCGCCCGCAACGCGAGCTTGGGCACGTCCGGAGCCGCGATATCGAGGGTCGACAGCTCCGCCCGCCACGTTCCGCGATCGAGCGAACCCGCGAGCGCGATGGCCAGGTCGAGCTTCTCGCCTTCCGCATCGAGCGTGACTCGATGATTGGATGGGTCGCCGCTGGCAGCGAACTTCACCCGCGCGAACTCGAAGCCCGCGGCGCTTGCCTGGCGCAGGTTCGCTTCGACCTTGCCTCGGGGATCGAGCGGCGACTCGACCGTGGCGTTCACCTCGAGCGAGGCCACGCGCGCGTCGCCGAATGCGAGTGCGCTGCCCTTGGCGGCGCCGGCGATGGTGAGCTTCGGCCATACACCCCGCACATTGAATTTTCCGGTCAAACTACCGGCCGCATCCGGCACCCAGTCCGCGAGTGTTGCCAGCGCGATCTCCACATCCGCGTCGATCGACTGACTGTCGGGACTGCCGCCGCGCACCGCCACGCGGCTCTTTCCCGACTTCAAATGCAGATTGCCGCTCACCGATGCCGGCGCGGCGAACGCGATGTCTCCTCCGCCCGCGATCGGTCGGCCGCGCAGCGTCCCGCTCAGCGTATCGATGCGCACGCTGCCCTTCGGCCCGGCATCCACCATTTCACCGCGCGATGTCAGATCGAGATTCACGCGCCCGGACCAGCCCGCGACCAACGTGCCGGGATTGAACTCGCGCGCCTGCGCGCTGAGGTTCCAGGCGACCGGTTCGAATGTCACGTCGCCGCGCAACGCGAGGCGCCCGGCCCGCTGCCGCAGGTTCAACGCATGCAGTTGTGCACGCGCATCCGTGCCCGAGAGATTCACCAATGCATGCGTGGGATCACCCGGCGGCCCAATGTCGAACTCGCCCTTCGCGGTGTATTTCTCCGGGGTGCCTTCGGCATGCAACGCGCCCGCGCTTGCCAGCGTCATGCCCGCCAGCGACTCCGGGATCACGACGTCTTTCCAGCGCGCGTCGAGTACGCCGTGCACCAGCTTTCCGGCCGGCGTGATGCGTCCCGTGACGTCGAGCTGCCCTTCGATGTCGCCGGACAACAGCGACAGCCGTTCGATGATCAGCTCTTCGCGGCTCCAGCGCGCCGCGACGCCCAGCTGCTTCACCACCAGCAGGCTTTCGTTCGCCCTTACAACGCGACCATCTTCCAGCGCGAAGTCGTTCACCACCACCTCGAGCGGCGGCTCGACCCACAATGGCTCGTCCGACTGCGGTTTCTGCTGCTCCGGCAGCGTGAGCACCAGTCCACGCACGCTCGCGCGCTCGATGCGCAACACGCGCGAGAACAACATCCTCAGCGTGGGATCGACCGTCATGCGCGCGATGCGCACCTTCGCGGTAGTTGGATCGCCTTCGAAACGGAAATCCGTGACGACGAGTTCGCCGGCGATCGTTCCGTCGATCGACGCATACTCGACGCGGACCGGCGGCGCAAAACGCGAGGTTGCCAGCCCCGCGACCCAGCGCGCGCCCGAAGTCGTGAACAACAACCACGACACGGCGCCGATCAGCGCCAGCAACAGGAACGCCAGCACACCACCGCCGACCGCCAACCATTTCGCCGCGGGCCTCATATGTCAGGCCCCAGCAGTATGTGGACGCGCCAGCTTTCGGCGATCGGCGAATCCGTCTTGATCGGGAAGCCGAAATCCACGCGAATGGGACCGAGCGGCGATTTCCAGCGAATGCCGACACCCGCGCCCACGTTGACATTGAAGGAGTC
>JAKFFF010000009.1:0-99438 GCA_036677145.1 Alcaligenaceae bacterium | reverse complement strand
CCAGCCCAACGCGCAAAACGAATACAAGGTCGACGCCAGCGACCTGCCGCTGTCGTGCCCGATGCCGCAGATGTACCTGTGGAACTCGCACCCGCGCGTCTATCTACCCATCGAGCAGACCGGCTGGGCCAAGTGCCCGTACTGCGGATCCGAATACACACTGACGAAGTGATGTAAGCGGGGCGATGCGCCAGTGCGCGCGTCGATGAGTCCCCGGTGGATGGGTTGCGGTGGAGAACGGCAACGCCGTCGCCCCCGCGATGGGTTTCGCTCCCGCGGCGCCTTATCTGAATTGTCAGCGCAAGACTCGGGCCGCCGGCCACGGGGGCGGGAAATTTGTGTGTGCCCAGGACGCGGCGTCAGCGAGCGCGGTGATGGGGCGTCGATTGCCGGCTTATCAGCTTGCGAAGTGGCAGGACGCCGCGTCCGCTCAGCCCCATCGCGTGTGCACCGTCATTGCCGTTCTCCGCGAGCGCAACACTTGAACAGGGACTCATCGACACGCGTACTGGCGCTCCGGCCGTTGCGCGATCCACTGAGTCAGCTGAAAGGGTGGTCGATGGAAGACGGCGGGTTCGTGAACCAGATCGGTTTTTCGGCGCCCATATGGAAGCAATCTTCGAGCCGGATGCCGAACTTGCCGGGAAGATAGATGCCGGGTTCGTTGCTGAAACACATTCCTGGAGCGAGCAGGGTCGACTCGCCGTGCACCAGGTTCACGGGTTCGTGGCCGTCGAGGCCGATTCCGTGACCGGTGCGATGGGAGAGGCCGGGTAGTTTGTAGCCGGGGCCGTAGCCCCACTTTTCGTAGTGTGCGCGCACGGCGTCATCGACCGCGCCGGCGGCCACGCCGACCCGCGCGGTCTCGATCGCGATCTGTTGGCCTTCGCGCACCTGTGTCCAGACCTTGCGCTGTTCGGCGGTCGCTTCGCCGAAGACGAAAGTGCGCGAGATGTCGGACTGGTAGCCCTCGACGTTGCAGCCGCAGTCCATGAGTACGACTTCGCCATCGCGCACGGCCTGGGGTTTTCCGGAGCCGTGTGGATAGGCGCTGGCCTCGCCGAGCAGGATCAGCGCGAATTCGTGTTCGGCGCCCAGCGCCTCATGCGCCGACTTCATCATTGCGCCGATATCGGCGGGCGTCATGCCGCGCTGGATGCGGGGCCACGTGTGCCGGTACGCCGCGAGGGTGATGTCGTTCGCCTTCTGCATCAGCGCGAGCTCGGTGGGCGATTTCACCATGCGGCAGGCCCGTGCCACGCCGGCGCCACTCATGACCTGCACCTCGGGCATGGCGCGCATGAGACCGTCGATGGCGAAGTAACGGACCGTCTCTTCGATGCCGACCGGATCTTTCACCTTGCGATCGCGCAGGACGCCCGCGACGGTGGCGAGGGGATCATCGTGTTCGTTCCATACGCGCACTTCCGCCGGAATCTTGAGGCTCTCGCGCACCGAGGGCTCTTCGAATGCAGGGGTGACAATGGTCGGCGGGCCTTCGCGCGGCAGCACCGCCGCCGTGAGACGTTCGCTGCGCCACCACTGCACGCCGGTGAAATAGACGAGGGAAGCGCCAGGTTCGATGAGCAGTGCCCCAATACCCTGCTGCGTCATGAGTTGCTGGGCTTTCGCGAATCGCGCGAGATATTCCTCGCGGGCAATGGGCGCAATACCGCTGGTCATCGGTTTGAGACTGCTTGCGGCGTCCGCGGCGAAGAGATGTGCGGGACGCAGCGCCGCGGCGGCCGCGACGGCGGCGCCGATCGTCAGGAAATGTCTTCTGTCCGGGCGCAAGTTCTACTTGTACGGCTTGTAGGATTTTTCTTCGACAATGGTCGAGCCGAGCGCGAGATTGATGCGTTTCTTGATCGCGGCGCGTTCGTCGTTCGTGATGTACACGGCGCGCGCGAGTTCGATGAACTTTTCGCCGAATCGCCCGGCGAGTTCCTCGTCGCGGATGTCGTCTTCGATGACCCAGAGGGCTTCGTTGACGCGTGTGAGGTTCGCTTCTTCGGGTCCGATGTCGACCGCGGCGGCGCCCGATTCGCGCCAGGTCTTTTCGAGCACGGCGAGTTCGTGTTTCACGTTCGCGACCTTGGTGGCGTCGCTCATGCGCGCGGCCTTGATGCGCAGGATGGTGATCTTGTCGAGCAGCTCACCGGGGCTGATGGGAACCAGGATGTCCTTCATACGAGTCGTCCTTCATCACATGAGCCGCAGTTCATGCAAGCCGCGAATTCGGGTTCAAGGCTAGCAGTTCATCGAGCTTCGCGGCCACGGCTTTCACTTCGATGAGGTCCATGACGCCCGGAACTTCGATCTTGGTGGTCCACGGAATCTCCGCGACGTTTTTGCCGAGGAACTTGCGCGCCGCGGCCTCGTAGGCGTCCACGCACCAGCGCCGGGAGAGATAGGGCCCGCTGCGCGCTGGATTCGTCGCGGCATACAGGCCGATGACCGGTAGTTTCACCATCGTCGCCATGTGCGCCGGACCCGAATCCGGCGTGAGCAGCACCGTGGCGCGCGCGAGCAGCGCGAGCAGCTGCGGCAAGGTGTCCTTGCCCACCTGGTCGATGAGCGGCACGCGCGCATGACGCGCGATGGCCTGCGCCATCTCGCGTTCGACGCCGCTGGGTCCGCCGCTCAGGATTACGCGCATGCCGTGTTTCTTCGCGGCGTAGTCGGCCACCGCGGCGTAGCGCTCCGGCCGCCAGTTGCGCGCGCGGTGACTCGAACAGGCGCTGATCACCATCGTGGGTTGCGAGTCGGGCACCAGGTGCGCGGCGTAGGCCAGCGCGTCGGGTGTCAGCGGAATGTCCCAGCGCAATGGCTGGCGCGGAACTCCGAGCGCGTCCGCGAAACCGAGGAAACTGTCGAGCACGTGCTCGCGGGTCCGCGGCGCGATGCGCTGATTCGTGAACAGCCACTGCAGCTCACGAGCTCGAGGTTTGTCGAAACCGAGCTTCACGGGGGCGGGGATGAGGGCGGCGGTGGCGCTGGCGCGCAGCGAAAGCTGCAGATGCAGCAGGAGGTCGAAGGCGCCCCGCCGCAGCATGTCGGTGCGCAACCGGCTGAACGCCGCGAGGCCAGCCCCCTTGTCGACGGTGATAAGCTCCACATCCGGAATGAGGCCCATCAGTTTTGCTTCCAGCTTGCCGATCACCCACGCGAAGCGTGTACGCGGCCATGCCGTCTGCAGCGTGCGCAGCAGCGGAACGACGTGGCAGGTGTCGCCGATTGCGGAGAGTCGCAACAAACAAACTTTGTCCGGCGCCGGCAAGCTCGCTCTTCCATGGAGTGACTGAGTGAAGCGTCACTGGCCCGTGGGAGCGGAAGTCAGCGAAGCCGCGTTCGATGGCGGCCGGATGCTATACGACACCTCCCGCACGAGCAATTTCTCGGCGGAATTCTTCGAGCCGGAATACTGGCGCAAACACGACGCCATCGAGGGCAGCGCGCTGGGTCGCGGCACGACCTGGTTCATACGCGCCGGCGAGGCGAGTTTCGTGCTGCGGCATTACCGGCGCGGCGGACTAGCGGCAAAAATTTCAAAGGATCGGTACTGGTTTCGCGGCGAATCCGAAACCCGCGCTTTCGCCGAGTGGTACCTCACCTATCACCTGCACCGCGCGGGCCTGCCTGTGCCTACGCCGATCGCCGCGCGTTATCGCCGCAGTGGCGCGTTCTACACCGCCGATCTCATCACCCAGCGCGTCGAGAACAGCGAATCACTCGCCGCGCGGCTGGCCAAGGGGCCGCTGTCGCTCACGCAGTGGGTGGCGATCGGCCGCTGCATCCGGCGTTTTCACGATGCCGGCGTCCACCACGCCGACCTCAACGCGCACAACATCCTGCTCACGCCCGAACAGGTCTATCTCATCGATTTCGATCGCGGCACCTTGCGCAAGCGCGGCTGGTGGGCGGACACGACCCTGGTGCGCCTGTATCGCTCGCTCGAGAAGGTGACGCTGCTCGCGGCGCCCGAGAGTTTCACCGACCAGGACTGGCACACGCTGCTCGCGGGGTATCGCGAATCCGCGGGACTTCCGCAGGCTTCGCTCGCCTGACGGCGCCGTGCGCTTTCTCTACATCGTCATCGCCTACCTGATCTCGCCGATCGTGATCGGCGCGCTCGCGTTGCGGGGATTTCGCGAACGCAGTCACTGGCAGGGCTTTTCGCAGCGTTTCGGCTTCGGCGTGCCCGCCGCCGGCCGCTGCATCTGGGTTCACGCGGTATCGGTCGGTGAAGTGCAGGCCGCGGTGCCGCTGGTCGAGGCGCTGCTGCAGCGCTTTCCGCAGATTCCACTGGTGCTGACGACCGTGACTCCGACGGGCCGGGCGCGCGCGCAGGCGCTGTTCAAGCAGCGCGTCGACGTGCGTTACGTGCCCATCGATCTGCCCGGGCCCGTGCGACGCTTTTTTCAGCGCGTGAAGCCGCAGCTCGCGGTGATCCTGGAAACCGAGATCTGGCCCAACCTGTATCACCGCTGTGGCCGGCTCGGCGTGCCGCTGGTGCTCGCGAGCGCGCGCATCTCGCCGCGTTCCGTGAGCGGTTATCGGCGCCTGGTCGGATTGTTCCGCGAGACGCTGTCGAACGGGATCTTCATCGCCGCGCAAAGCGCCGAGGATGCGGAACGTTTCGTATCCATCGGCGCAAACCCCGCGCTCACCCACGTGGTCGGCAACATCAAGTTCGACTTCGGCTATCCACCCGACATCGAAACGCGCGGCCGCGAGTTGCGAGGCCTGCTCGGAGCGAATCGTCCCGTGTGGGTTGCCGGCAGCACTCATGCGAAGGAAGAAGACTTGTTGCTCGCCGCGCATGCGAAAGTGCGCGGGCGTTTCCCGGATGCACTGCTGGTGCTGGTGCCGCGCCATCCGCCGCGTTTCGGGGACGTCGCGGCGGCCCTGCGCGAGCAGGGCGTGCGTTACGTGACGAGAACCAGCGGCGGCGCGGCCACGCCCGACACGCAGGTTTTCCTGCTCGATACGCTCGGGGAACTGCCGCCGTTCTACGCGGCGGGCGACGTTGCGTTCGTGGGTGGCAGTCTCGTACCCATCGGTGGGCACAACCTGCTCGAACCCGCGGCGCTCGGATTACCCATCGTCGCCGGGCCGAACAATTTCAATTCAGCCGACGTCGCGAAATTGCTGATCGAACGCGGCGCGGTGCGCATCGTCCAGGACGACGCGGATCTCGCCGTCGCGGTGGGTGAGTTGCTGTCCGATCCGGCGAAGCGCGCCCAGATGGGCGCGGCCGGCCGGAAGGTAGTGGATGAAAACAGAGGCGCCGTGGGGCGCCTCATGAATTTCATCGAGCCCCTGCTTCCCTGAGGGGCTCGCGTGCAGCTCGGCTAACTACTGCTGCGGCTGCGCCGGAACGGTCGGTGGATTGGCCGGCGGCGGGGGATTCTCGAGCCACGCGTTCACGTCCTCGAGCGCCTTGCGATCGAGGATGCCGGCGGCCTGCTTGAGACGCAGCACGTTGAGCACGTAGTCATAACGGCTGCGCGAATATGCGGTCTGCGACTGCACCAGGTTCTGGCGCGCCGCGAGTACGTCGACCGCGGTGCGCGTGCCGACGTCGTAACCCGCCTCGGTCGCGCGCAATGCCGTCGCCGAAGATTCGAGCGCCTGCTTGAGCGCTTGCACGCGCGAGATTTCCGACACGACACCGAGATAGGCATCACGCGAGGTACGCTCGGTTTCGCGCGAGACGCGCTCGAGTCGCTGCTTCGCGGCCTGCCAGCGATACGAGGACTGCTTCACGCGCGAGTGCGTGAAACCGCTCGACCAGATCGGCACCGTGACCTGCAGCTGGATGGACTTGTCCGTGTCACCCGTGGCGTTCGACGGCGCCGAGCCGCCCGCGAAGCCGCGCCCCGGAACCGGATCGAAAGTCTGGATGTCATCGGTTTCGAAATGCGATCTGCCCACGACGAGGTCGACCTGCGGCAGATGACCGCCGAATTGCACCCGCACGTCGTCGCGCGCGATGTCCGCGCCGAGGCGGCTCGAAGTCAGCGAGAGATTCTGCTCCATCGATGCCTCGACCCATTTCTGCGGATCCGCGGGTTCGGGCACCTGCAGCGGCATCGTGGGGCGCGGCGTCGCGAGCACGGCGTACTGCAGGTCCGTGATCTCGCGCAGCAATTCCTGCGAGGTCGCGAGCTGGCGCTTGGAGGCGATGAGGTCCGCGGCGGCGGTGTCGCGCGCGGCGCGGGCTTCCTGCACGTCAGTGATCGCGATCAGGCCGACTTCGAAGCGCTTGTCCGCCTGTTCGAGCTGGCGCGAGATCGCATCCAGTGACGCCTGCTGCGCCTGCACGTTGTCCTGCGCGGCGAGCACGTCGAAATAACGGGTGGACACGCGGATGGCCAGATCCTGTTGCGCGACACCGTAGTCCGCATCGGCCTGCGCGGCGATCTTGGTTGCCTGTTTGAGGCCTACGAGCTGGCCCCAGTTGAAGATGCTCTGGCTGAGCTGCAGACCCCAGCTGGTGCTTTCCGGTTCGGATGAACCGACCTGCGCCTGCTGCTGGATGATGAGCGGTGAGGTCGGATCGTCCGGATCCGTTTCAACGAGACGCGGAAAAAGGCTGTTCTGCGAGCTTTCTTCCTTGGTCTTCGTCCAACGACCGCCGAGCTGCGGCAGATAGGCCGCCCATGCCTGCGGGCGCGCTTCGCGCGTTGCCTTGCGCGTGTATTCCGCCTCCCTGACCAATGGATCGTTGACCACGGCCTGGTCGAATATTGTGATGAGGTCTTCGCTCGAAGCGGTGGCGGAGATGAGGCATCCCATGCCCAGGGCGAGTAAACGACGCATTAATAAGAATCCTCTTTAGTGTTGTAGTTCACTATATCACCTGCCGCCGGGCTGCTGATATGGTTGGCTAAGTCTGACGAAGCCCTTAGACGATTCAATACTGGGGGACGGTTGCATCAACCACCTGACTCCACGCGGAAATTCCGCCGGAGAGGTTGGCGACGTTCGTGAACCCCTGGTTGACCAGGTAATGGGCAACCCGCAGTGATCTTCCACCGGCGTGGCACATGACAACTGTCTCGGCATCGCGCGCGAATTCTCCCAGGCGTGCCGGCAGTTGGTTCATGGGCACATGTACGACGTCGGGGATGCTCGCAAGTTGCAATTCCCATTCTTCGCGCACGTCGATGACCAGTGGCTTCTCGCCACGGTCGCGCCGTGCCTTGAGTTCCTCGACCGGCAATTCGCGAATCATTCCCGGGGCATCCTCAAAACTGGAAAGGCTCGGGGCGCGCGGCATTGTCGAGCGCGTCGATCGACGTCTCGAACAAGCCGGTGCTGGTCCAGGCATTTTCCGCGGTTCTGGTAATCAACAAGGCCTCCTGTGGCTGCCCGGCGCCGACGACGACGAAGGCCTTGCCACCCACGGATACCGCGCGAGCAAAACGTTCGTCATACAACGGCAGCGAGCCGCACACCGCGATTAGCGCGTAGCCGGTGCCGAAATCCAAGTGAAAGATGTCACCTGTCACCACGTCGACCTGTCCGAAGCCCGCGCGCTTGAGATTGCCGCGCGCAGCGGTGGCGAGGTCCGCGTCGATTTCGACCGCGCGTACGCTCGCACCCATGGCCGAGAGGCAGGCCGGGACGAAGCCGGTGCCCGCGCCCACGACCAGCGCGCGCATTCCCGGCTGAGCGTCGAGGGCCTGCAGGAGGCGCCCGACGACTTTCGGCGCCAGCATGTGTTGCCCGGCGCGCAGTGGAATTTCGGCGTCCGCGAATGCGATCCCGGCGTAACGTTCCGGCACGAACAGTTCTCGCGGAGTGATGCGGAAGGCCTCGAGCACGCGTTCGTCGAGCACGTCCCACGCACGTACTTGCTGCGTGATCATCTGGGCGCGCGCGAACTCAGTCTGCATGACTTTCTCCGTAACTTGGGATGCTACTTATTCTGCCCCAAAGTGCGACCCGGAAGGGTGGCCTTTCGTCGGTGAACCAGTCGGCACAACGCTTATTTTTATGGTTAATGTCGCATGGGTGATTGCACTCGCTCGGATACTCTTCCGGGCGGGCACGGATGCCCTGCACAAGACACCGCACTAATAACAACAGGGCATATCGGGGATGTCGATTCTGGGACTGATCTGCGTGCTGCTCGCACTCGTCGCGACGCTGCTCTTCGTGCTGTTCATGTTTCAGCGGCGCGATTTGCGGGCGGTCTCCGAGTTGTCGCTCGATGTGCAGCGCGCGGTGAGCGGCGAGCGCCTGCCGCAGAGCATCGACATCAGCCAGGAGCAGCTCGATGTGCAGGCCCTCGGCCTGTCCGTGAATCAACTGCTGCAGCGCGCCGCACGTGTTTCCGGCCGCGAAAAGTCCGGCCCGAAACTCTTCACCGAACTCGGCGAGCGCATCCACGAGGCGGTGCTCGTGCATCGCGACGTGATCCTCTACGCGAACAGCCAGTTCGCGAGTTTCGTCGGCGCCGAACGGGTGAATCTCATCGATCGCACGCTCGCGGAGCTCGTCGCGCCGGAGTACGCGGACCTGGTCGCCGGCAACCTGCGGCGCCGGCTGTCGGGCGCGCACGGCCCCGAACGTTTCGAAGTGGAGATCGTCGGACTGCAGGGCCAGGTCAGCCTGCTCGAACTAACTACCGCGCTGATCGATTTCGAAGGGCAGCCCGCGCTGCTCGTGACCGGCGTCGAAGTGATTCCCACCAGGAAGCTGCGCGCGCTCGCCAGCGGCAAGCTCGACGAGAAGGAAACCGCCGCGCGCGCCGCGCTGGTCGCGCCGCCGCTGCCGCCACCGCCGCCGCCGTTGCAGGTGGCCGCGCTCGAATCGCTCGCCGAGGCGATCGTGACCACCGACCTGGAAGGTCGGCTCGTGTTCATGAACCCGGCGGCCGAGAAACTGCTCGGCATCGTGACGCTCCAGGCGCAGGGCAGGCCGCTCGAAGAGGTCGTGGGTCTCGTCGACGAGAACGACCGCAAGTTGCTCGCCGATCCGATCCGCGAAGCGGTTGGCGACAGCAACGGTAATCCGCATACCTTGTCGCGCCGCGCCGTGTTGCTGGGCAAGGCCGCGGGCGAAGAACGCGCGATCGAGCTGGCGGCCTCTCCGCTGCGCGTGGACGATCAACTCGTCGGCGCGGTCGTTTTGCTGCACGACGTCACCGAATTGCGCGGCCTCCATCGGCAGATGTCCTACCAGGCGACACACGACGCGCTCACGGGCCTCGTGAACCGGCGCGAGTTCGAGCGCCGGCTGGGCGAGGCCGCCGAAACCGCGCGCCGCGGCGAGGGCACACACATGTTGTGTTACCTCGATCTCGATCGCTTCAAGATCGTGAACGACACCAGCGGGCATCTCGCCGGCGATTCCATGTTGAGAGAAGTGGCCAAGCTGCTGCGCGAAGCGGTGCGCGATTCGGACACCGTTGCGCGCCTCGGCGGCGACGAGTTCGGCATGCTGCTGGTGGGTTGTCCGCTCGACAAGGCGCGCCAGATAGCCGACGACGTATGCCGCTCGATCGCGGCGTATCGCTTCGTGTGGCACGACCGCGTGTTCAACATCGGTGTGTCCATCGGCTTGATCGAGATCGGCCGCGAGGCGGGTTCGGTGGAGCAATTGCTGGCCGCGGCGGATTCCGCCTGTTACGTAGCGAAGAAGGAAGGCGCTGGCCGCGTGTCGGTGTACTCGGCGCGCGACGAGGCGCTGGCGCGCAGCACCGGCGAAATCGAGTGGCTGCAGAAGCTGCAGTCGGCGCTCAAGGAGGAGCGTTTCACGCTGTATTACCAGCCCATCGTTTCCGCGTACGGCGCCGATTCGCACGGGCCTTCGATGGAAGTGCTGCTGCGCATGCTCGATGAATCGGGCGCGGAAATTCAGCCCGGTGAATTCGTGCACGCGGCGGAGCGTTACCGCCTGATGGCGTCGATCGACCGCTGGGTGGTGCAGACCACGCTGTCGGCGCTTTCCAGGAACGCATTCCAGCTCGCGCGCGAACGCAGCGTGGCGATCAACATCTCCGGGCAGACGCTCGGTGATTCCCTGTTCCTGGAGTTCGTGGTCGAGACCTTCGATCAGACCGGCGTCGCGCCGGACCAGATCTGCTTCGAGATCGCCGAAAGCGCGGTCGTCGGCAACCTCGAACATGCGCGCCGCTTCGTCGAAGTGCTGCATGGCATGGGCTGCAAGTTCGCCATCGACGACTTCGGTTCGGGTGTCGGGTCGTTCTCGAGTATCAAAAACATGCCGCTCGACTACCTGAAGCTCGACGGCTCGTTCATCCGCAATCTCGCGCGCGACTCCGTCAGCCAGACGATGGTGACCGCCATGATCAAGCTGGCGCGCACGCTCAACTTCAAGATCATCGCCGAGCAGGTCGAAGACAGCACGGCGCTCGAGGCGGCCCGCAGGATGGGTGTCGACTACGTTCAGGGTTTCGTGATCGCACGGCCGGCGCGGCTCGCACTCGCCGCCTGATGGCTAACTAACTAAAGGATTCCGGGGTCGTTTTCATGTCAATCGCGCAAAGCCACGCCACCGCACTATGCAGATTCCGCGGCCAGCATCCGACCGGGGCACGGCCCGCTTCGCGAGTTCCGATCGTCAATGGCGCGGGACGTGGCCGCGCCGGCGCATGGTGTGCCGCGACGCGCCGCGGATTGCGCGCGAGCAGCCGCCCGCGGTTGCGCGACTCGCGCGGCCGTGGCGCCGCGTCGCGGAATGCGCCGCGTCGCTCATCCTGAGCGCGCCGCGCTGCGTCCCGCCCGTACGTAGCCGCCGATGAGCAGTCCACCGAGCGCCGCGAAAACGGCGCCAAAGGTGCCGACGAACATGGTGATGCCGAGCGAGGCCACGCCGCCGCCGACCGGGAAGTTGCGCCGCGGATATTCCGGCGAATACGCGATCTCGAGCGTGTCGCCTTCACGCAGGCCATCCCAGAGCGATTTCGGGACACCGCCGTGTGCTTCGATGCGCTCCCCTTCCGGCAGCGTGAACCAGTAGTCGACGCCGTATTCGTTGGTGCCGTCCGCGGCCGCGGCCACGACCTTTTTCGTGATCTGACCGGGCGCGCGCACGCCATGCTCGAGGATCCGGTTATCGAGCTGATAGCCGCGCCAACTGCCGAAGACGGTGAGCAGGCCGACGGCCAGGAACACGATGCCGAACACGAGGGAAATCGCGCTGCGGTGCGCCGGCGGGTTATTCATGAGAATGACTTCTCAACGGCAGGAAGTTTGTGTTGAATGCGGGGCATGCTCAAAACCTACCACGGCAGTTGTCATTGCGGTGCGGTTCGCTACGAATGCGACCTCGATCTCGCGCAGGGCACCAGCAAATGCAATTGCTCGATCTGCACCAAGACCCGCAATTGGAGCGTCCTCATCAAACCCGAGGCCTTCCGGCTGTTGTCGGGCGAAGAGGCGCTGTCCAACTACAAGTTCGGCTCGATGCAGGGCGAACACCTGTTCTGCCGCAATTGCGGCGTGCGTTCCTTCGAGCGCGGGTTCGTCGAACAGATAGGCGGCGCGTATGTGTCCGTCAAGTTGAACTGCCTCGACGACCTCGATCCCCGCGAGCTGA
This sequence comes from Alcaligenaceae bacterium, assembly GCA_036677145.1. Lineage (GTDB taxonomy): Bacteria > Pseudomonadota > Gammaproteobacteria > Steroidobacterales > Steroidobacteraceae > CADEED01. The sequence continues at coordinate 87,864 of JAKFFF010000009.1, read as the reverse complement.
TCGACGCGCCCTTGCGTTACTCCAATGGGCGCGACAACGCCTGGTGGGACGTGCCGGACGAGGTCCGGCATTTGTAGATTGCCAACTCAGTGTTTTCTCACCCGGCACCGGCTGATCCGGCACCGGCTGATCCGCTTCAGCGCGGCGCCTGCAATTCCTTGCTGACGATCGCCGCCAGCCAGTCTTCGTCCGGCCGGCCGCTCCAGCGCTCCGCGACCTTGCCGTCGCGGCCGATCAGGTAGCTGAGTGGATAGAACTTGCCCGCGTCGTAGAAATCCGGCGCGCGGTCGAGCCGGCCCTGGATGCCGTCGAAACGATTCGTCGCCAGGAATGGCTCGAGCACCGCGGGCTCCTCGAGTGACACGTACAACACGACGAATCCATCGTGCGCGTGCTCGCGCTGCGTTTTCGACAGCAGCGGCATTTCCTTCCGGCACGGCGAGCACCAAGTCGCCCAGAAATTGAGCAACACCACGTTGCCCTGCAGCTCCGACAACTTGCGCAGTTTGCCGGCGCTGTCGAAGTAGGTGAGGTCGGGCGCGGCGGCGCTCATGGTGGGCATCAGCATCGCCAGCGGCGCGGACCGGCCATCGAGGCGCAGCAGCAGCGCCGCGAAGCCCAGCAGCGCGAGAGCGGCCACTGGGAGACCGTATCGAATCCGCGGCGGCAGCGGCCGCGTGAACCACCACGCGATTCCCGCCAGGAGAATGGCGGCACACACATAAAACGCCGGCGCGCGAAACCACAGATGCTGGGCGCCGAACCGGCCGGTGAAATAGGCGAGCGCGATGACGCCGATCGTGGCGTAACCCACGAATGCCGACGTCCAGGCGAGCGCGCGCACGCCGCGCGATGCGGGGCCCGCGCCGCGCAACGAGATCGTCCCGGCGAGGATCAGCGCGACCGCGCAGGCAACCGTCAGCAGTATCGGCGTGGCGATTTCCATGCCGGGAATTCTGGCATCGCCGCGGCCGCCCGGTTGGCGCCACGAGATCGATCCGATGTCAGCGCGCGCTTACAGCGCCGGTAGCTAGTCTGGCGGCGCGCTTCTCGAGCCAGGCGTCGAGCGAGAAGCGACCCGCCCCGAACGCCACCAGCACGAGCAGCATCAGACCCCAGAGATGGTGCTGGCCGCGGGCCGCTTCGAAACCGTCGCCGCCGATCACGTGCCAGTAGGAGATCAACGCCATGACGTTGACCGCAAACAGCCCGAGCGCGCCGATCCGTGTGAACAGGCCGAGCACGATCAGCAGGGGGAAGAACAATTCGCCGAAAGTGCCGGCCACGGCGGCCACGGTGGGCGGCAGCAATGGCACCTGGTATTCGCTGCGGAACAGCTCGAGTGTCGTGTCCCAGGTTGTGAGCTTGAGCCAGCCCGCGATCAGGAATTGCCAGCTCACCCACAGCCGCGTGCCGAGCAGCAATGGCGATTGGATTGATTCAAAAACGCGCCCGAGGTTGAGATACAGGGCGGTGAAGCGGGCGAGCGTGGTCATCGAATTCTCCGTTCGTGAGCCGAATTCCGGGATGTTTGTCAGGTTGCGGCGGCGCGGCGGCCCTGTTTCCCGCGTGTGCTTGTTTGCAACGCGCGATGCAGTTAGGCGGTTCCAGCCCAATCAAACAGTTACGGGTCGACACATGGGTTCAGCGTTGTTCTTGTGGGCAGTGCGCCACGAGTGGCATCGAAACAGACCGGCGGGTGATGCGGAAAATTGCGCAGGACTGTGAGAAAAAATTGGGGTAGTTTCACGCGCTGACGTCCGGGGAGGCGAAAAGCGATGCAATTGTCGCAAATGTGGCGCGAACATCTGAAAGCGGGCTGCCCGCCGGAAATGCGCGGCCTGGATATCGCCGGCACGCAGATTGGTGCGCTCGATGCCGAGATCACGGCATGTGTGAGCGCCTGCGTCACCCACTCGCTCAAGATGGACACGCGCATCGAGCGGCGACTGCATGACATCGCGCTCGCACTCGAAAGTTACCAGGACCAGGCGACACCCGAAGTGGCCGCCTATTGCACGCGCCTCAACAAGCTCGTGAGCGCCGTGCTCGTCAACGCCGGGCCGGTGATCGACGCGGACAAGGACGCCGGCCGCGATGCCTCCACCGGCGATACGGCGCGCACCGCGGTGCGTCCTGGTGTCCGCCGCCGCTAGTTAGGCCGAAGTCACTTCGGTTCGAACTTCAGCGACAAACCATTCATGCAGTAACGCTGCCCGGTCGGCGCCGGCCCATCGTTGAACACGTGGCCCAGGTGGCCGCCGCAGTTCGCGCAATGGACTTCCACGCGCGTCATGCCGTGCGACTTGTCGGTGGTGGTGGCGACGGCATTCGGCAACGGCCGGAAGAAACTCGGCCATCCCGAACCGCTCTCGTACTTCGTGCTCGACTCGAACAGCGGCTGTCCGCATGCGGCGCAGTCGTACTGTCCGTTGCGTTTTTCGTAATTGAGCGGACTCGTGCCCGCGCGTTCGGTGCCGTGTTCGCGCAGTACGCGGAATTGATCGGCGGACAGCAGCGAGCGCCACTCGATTTCGGATTTCTCGACCGGGAAAGTTTCGTTCGCCATCGGGTGCTCCTGCGAATGCGTCGGGGGGGGCAAGCGATATGGGGCAATTATTGCCGGACCCAAAGAAAAAGGGACGCATCCCGCAGGACGCGTCCCTCGATTCTTCGGATTGCCGGACTTCTCCCGGGAATCCCTTCCCGGCACCGCCGCGGCACCTTTCTTTAGAGCAGCGGGACCAGCAACAGCGCGACGATGTTGATGATCTTGATCAGCGGGTTGATGGCCGGACCCGCGGTGTCCTTGTACGGATCACCGACGGTGTCGCCGGTCACCGAAGCCTTGTGCGCCTCGGAACCCTTGCCGCCGAAGTTGCCTTCCTCGATGTACTTCTTCGCGTTGTCCCAGGCGCCGCCGCCGGTGCACATGGAGATGGCGACGAAGAGGCCGGTGACGATGGTGCCGATCAGCAGGCCGCCCAGTGCGCGGATGCCGGCGCCCGGACCCATGAGCCAGGTCATGCCGAACGCGATCACGACCGGGATGAGGATCGGCAGCAGCGAGGGAATGATCATTTCCTTGATCGCGGCCTTCGTCAGCAGGTCGACCGCCTTGCCGTATTCCGGCTTCGCGGTGCCTTCCATGATGCCCTTGATCTCGCGGAACTGGCGGCGCACTTCGGTCACCACCGAGCCCGCCGCGCGGCCCACGGCTTCCATCGCCATCGCGGCGAATAGATAGGGCACGAGACCACCGATGAACAGGCCGATGATCACGGCCGGATCGGACAGCGAGAACTCCACCAGCTTGCCGGCGGCCTCGAGGTTGTGCGTGAAGTCGGCGAACAGCACCAGCGCGGCGAGGCCCGCCGAGCCGATCGCGTAACCCTTGGTGACGGCCTTCGTGGTGTTGCCGACGGCGTCCAGAGGATCGGTGATGTCGCGGATTTTCTTGTCCAGTCCCGCCATCTCGGCGATGCCACCGGCGTTGTCCGTGATCGGGCCGTACGCGTCGAGTGCCACGACCATGCCGGTCAGCGACAACATCGCCGTCGCGGCGATCGCGATGCCATACAGGCCGGCGAGTTCGTACGAACCCCAGATCGCGAAGCAAATCGCGATGACCGGCAACGCAGTCGACTTCATCGACACGCCGAGGCCAGCAATAATATTGGTCGCGTGACCCGTCTGCGACGCGGCGGCGGTCTTGCGCACCGGGCCGTATTCCGTCGCGGTGTAGTACTCCGTGATCACGATCATCGCGGCCGTGAGCAGCAGGCCGATCACCGTGCAGCCGAACAAGTTCAGCGTGAGCTTCGGATCCGCGGCAGTGTTCGGCATCAGCGATTCGGTGATGAACCAGAACGCCACCGCCGAGATGACGCCCGCGACGATGACGCCCTTGTACAGCGCGTTCATGATCTTGCCGCCTTCGGAAGTCTTCACGAAGAACGTGCCGACGATCGAGGAGATGATGGAGGCGGAGCCGAGCGCGAGCGGATACAGCACGGCATTCACGCCCATGTGCGACATCATCAGGCCGCCCAGCAACATCGTGGCGACCAGCGTCACGGCGTAGGTCTCGAACAGGTCCGCGGCCATGCCGGCGCAGTCGCCGACGTTGTCGCCGACGTTGTCCGCGATGACGGCCGGGTTGCGCGGGTCGTCTTCCGGAATGCCGGCTTCGACCTTGCCCACGAGATCCGCGCCGACGTCGGCGCCCTTCGTGAAGATGCCGCCGCCCAGTCGCGCGAAGATCGAGATCAACGAGCCGCCGAAGGCGAGGCCCACCAGCGCATGCAATGCAGCTTCACTGCCGATGCGCGGCGCGAGCAGCGCGTAGTAGCCGGCGACGCCCAACAATCCGAGGCCGACGACGAGCATGCCCGTGATGGCGCCACCCTTGAAGGCGACTTGCAACGCGGCGTTGAGGCCGTTGTTGGCGGCTTCCGCGGTGCGCACGTTGGCGCGCACCGAGATGTTCATGCCGATGTAGCCCGCGAGACCGGAGAGGATCGCGCCGACCGCGAATCCACCGGCGGTGGCCCAGCCCAGCGGCGTCACGCCGATGATCAGGAACAACACGACGCCGACGATGGCGATGGTGGTGTACTGGCGATTGAGATAGGCCTTGGCGCCGGCCTGGATGGCCGCGGCGATTTCCTGCATGCGGGCATTGCCCGCCGGCAGCTTGAGGATGGCCATCATCGAGAACACGCCGTAAAGAACGGCAACGATGCCGGCACCGATTGCCAGCCACAGCCACGTTGTGGCAGTCATGCGGAACTCCTCTGGGAAATCAGATATTTATTAATTGGTTACAAACGTCCGCCGGGGCGGCCGTCCGTAAGGGGCGCGGACTATAACAATGAGCCGTGGCCCGGCCAACCGGATTCGGGCGATGACAACGTGAGACAGCGCCGATGGTCGATATCACGTTCCCCGATAGCCCCCGGAAACGAGATTCGTCGAGCGATGGCGCCCGCCCAAATGGGCCTTTTGCACACTTTCGGCGGGCGCGTTTCCGTCAGGGCTTGTTTGCCCTGAGGATTGAAGGGCCTAAGGTTTGAAGGGAGTGTTGAGCTTCTTCTTCACCGCCACGCCCTTGATCTTCACGTAGACAGGCAGCCCGTCCTTGTACGGCGGATAGTCCTCGCCCTCGATCAGCGGCTGCAGATAGGCGCGGCACTTCTCGGTGATTCCGAAGCCGTCCTCGGTGATGTAATCGCGCGGCAGCTTTTTCTCGACGTTGGCCACCTCGGACAGCGGCACGTGTCCGACCACCCACTTATACGGCTTGGCCTTCTTGCGGATGATGGTCGGCATCACGGCGTCGTGCCCGCTCACCGCGAGTTCCACCGCGGCCTTGCCCATGGCATATGCCTGCTGCACGTCGACCTTGGAGGCGATGTGGCGCGACGCACGCTGTAGATAGTCGGGCACGGCCCAGTGGTACTTGTAGCCGTGTGCTTCGCGCACCATGTTCGCGACCACCGGCGCGACGCCGCCCAGCTGCGTGTGGCCGAAGGCGTCCTTCGTGCCCGCGTCGGCGAGAAACTTGCCGTCGGCGTCGTGCACGCCTTCGGAGACCACGACCACGCAGTAACCCACGCGGCTAACCACTTCCTTCACGCGGGCGAGGAATTTTTCCTTGTCGAAGGCGATCTCGGGGAAGAGGATGATGTGCGGCGCCTCGTCAGGGCCTTTGCCCGCGAGTCCTGCGGCCGCGACGATCCAGCCGGCGTGCCGTCCCATCACTTCCATGACGAACACTTTCGTCGAGGTCTTCGCCATCGAGGCGACGTCGAGCGCGGCTTCGCGCGTCGACACCGCGATGTATTTCGCGACTGAACCGAAGCCCGGCGTGCAATCGGTGTGCGGCAGATCGTTGTCGACCGTCTTCGGCACGCCGACGCAAACGACGCGGTGGCCGAGCTGATCGCCGATCTGGGACACCTTGTTGGCGGTGTCCATCGAATCGTTGCCGCCGTTGTAGAAGAAGTAGCCGATGTCGTGCGCCTTGAAGACTTCGATCAGGCGCTCGTATTTCGCGCGGTCCTGTTCGAGGCTCTTGAGCTTGTAGCGCGCGGATCCGAATGCGCCGGCCGGTGTATGACGTAATGCCTTGATGGTCGCGACGGATTCCTTGCTGACGTCAATGAGATCTTCGGTCAATGCGCCGACGATGCCGTGACGTCCCGCGTACACCTTGGCGATCTTCTTCGTCTTTCTCGCCGCTTCGATGACGCCCGCGGCGGACGCGTTGATGACCGCCGAGACGCCACCCGATTGAGCATAAAACGCGTTCATTGGCTTCTGTTTCTTTGCGGAAGGGCGCTTGCTCATGGGGGCTCTCGTTTGCCTGCGGTGAATGGTTTGGGTACTGTGGCGCCCCTTCGAGGGGGCTGGTTTCAAGGTCAAGAATCTAACATGCGCATCGTACTCATGGGCGCGCCCGGATCGGGCAAGGGCACGCAAGCCCAGCGTCTCGTAAAGCATTTCGGCATTCCGCAAGTCTCCACGGGCGACATCCTGCGCAAGCATCTTGCGGACGGAACGCCGCTCGGTCTGCGTGCGAAAGAAATCATGGCGGCGGGGGCGTACGTCGACGACCAGACGATGCTCGAGATCATCCGTGACCGGCTCACGCAATCCGATGCCGCGAAGGGCTTCATCCTCGACGGATTCCCGCGCACCATTCCGCAGGCCGAAGGCCTGACGAAGTTGCTGGCCGAACTCGGCAAGCCGATCGACGCGGTGTTGCTGTTCGAAGTGAACACCGATCAGCTCGTGCAGCGGCTCTCGGGCCGACGCGTGTGCGAGTTGTGCAAGAAAGTCTTCAACATCCATACCGCGCCACCGTCAGTGCCGCCGGAGTGCTTGCCGGGCCGCACGGAACACCAGGTCGTGCAGCGGCCCGACGATCAGGAAGAAACCGTGCGCGAGCGCCTGCGCGTGTACGAAGAGAAGACCCGCAAGCCGGTCTCCGGCTACTACTCCTACACGGGGCTGATCCGGGTGGTGGACGCCGAGGGTGACATCGATGCGGTCACGCGCCGGATGTTCGAGACGCTGGCGGCCGGTGGTGGTTCGGCGGGCGAGCCTCAGCGCAAGGTCAAGGGCAAACGCGTCGCCGTGAAGCGCGCCAAGGTCAAGGCGAAGAAGCGTGCGCGCAAACTCGTGCGCCGCAAGAAAGCCAAGGCGAAACGCGCACCGGCGCCCCGTGTGCGTGTGCGCCGGGCGAAGGCGAAGACGCGCGCCATCGTCCGCAAGAAGGCGCGCAAGGCCAAGCCCAAAGCCAAGGCGCGCCGCAAGTAATTGACTGCTCCGCAAGCTGTCGCGCGGTGTAGCCACCGCGCGCCATTCCTAGAGCGCGGCTAACAACCTTTCGCCGGCCACCTGTTGGCGCCAACCGCGCAGCAGGGAAATGTCGCGCCTGCCGGTCGCCAGCTTTTCGAGCTCGCGGCGCGTCGCGAGCACTTCTGCGCTGATCTCGAGCTGCTTCGCGATGTCCGCCGCGATATCCGCGAGCCGCTTGACGATGGCCACCTGCGCCGGATCGGGACGCTCGCGTTTCGGCAGCGGCGGCGGCGGATCGGAAATCCCGCTTTCGCCCACGAGTTGCAGCAGTTCCTCGCCGCATTTGCGCACCACCGATTCCGGCATTTCGGGCAATGCGGCCAGCGCCTCGGGCGAGCGCGGCAGCCGCAGCACGATTTCGCGCAGCACCGTGTCGTCGAGAATCCAGCCACGTGGGCGGTTGCGTTCGTCGGCGCGCCGTTCGCGCCAGGCCGCGAGCGCCTGCACGAATTTCTGCCGCGCGGGGTCGAGTGTCGGCAATCCCTTGACCTTCTTCCAGGCGTCATCGGGATCGACACGCAGCGCATCTTCATTGCCGAGCGCCGCGAGGTCTTCCTCCAGCCACGCAAGCCGGCCCTTGGCGGCCAGGGTCTCTAACAAACTGTCGCGCAGCGGCCCCAGGTGACGGACGTCGTCGAGCGCGTATTCCTGGTGTTCGGGTGGCAGCGGGCGCCGCGACCAGTCGGCGCGCGTGTGGGCCTTGGAGAGTTCCACGCCCAGCAGGCGCCGCGCGAGCTCGGCATAGCCGACCTGCGCGGGGTGACCGGCGAGCGCGGCCGCGATCTGTGTGTCGAACACGGGGCGGACCAATCCAACGGCCGGCAACATCACCTCGAGATCCTGCCGCGCGGCGTGCATGATCTTGACGATGCCGGGCGCGCGCATCGCGGGAACGAGCGCGGCGAGGTCCGACAGGGCGATGGGATCGATGCACACCGCATCGCGGTCGATCGCGATCTGCACCAGGCACAATTCGGCGCGGTAGGTCTTTTCGCGCATGAATTCCGTATCGAGCGCGAGTGTGGATGCGCGCAGGGCCTTGTCGGAAAACGCGGCGAGCGCATCGGCGGTGTCGATCATCAAGGGCTGGAAACTCCGGGTGACGTGTACAATCCCGAGCACATTATGCTTGGGAATCTGCGCGCATTGTTCGGCGTCCTCATCGACATCGCGCTGTTGCGGCGTGGGCCTGAAAGCCTGCCGACCTCGACGGCGCTGATGGCGGGCGCGATTGCGTTCAATCTCGCAGTGTCGGCGTTGATGACCGCCATGATGCCGAGCGCGCCGCACACCTGGCCGATACAGCTCGTGATCGGAACCGTCGTGACGCTGCTGTGGTTCGACGTTGCGTTCCGCATCACGAAGAAGCGCGAGCGTTTCGTGCAGACCATCACCGCGCTGTTCGCGGTGAGTGCGCTGTTCCTGCCGGCGCTGATGCCGTTGGCCGGCGCGTTGCTCCCGCACCTGGAGAAACAGGACCCCGCCACGCCGCCGCCCTTCGCGCTCAGCATCGTCACCGCCGTGATCGCCGTCTGGATGCTGATCGTGCAGGTGCGCATCGTGCGCGCCGCGTACGAGTGGCCGTACTTCGTTTCGATCATCTTCCTCTTCGGACAGAATATCGCGGGTGCCGTGATTTACTGGCTGGTGTTCGGCGTTCCCACGAAAGCGGTCTAGGACTTTCATGCACGTTCACATTCTCGGCATCTGCGGCACGTTCATGGGCGGCATCGCCGCCATTGCGAAAGCCGCGGGCCATCGCGTCACGGGATCGGACAGGAACGTCTATCCACCGATGAGCACGCAGCTCGAGGCGCTCGGCATCGAGCTCACCAGCGGCTTCGAAGCCGCGCAGCTCGCGCCGCGGCCCGATGTCGTGGTCGTCGGCAATGTGATGACGCGCGGCGTGCCGGTGATCGAGGCGCTGCTCGACAGCGGCATCCCCTACACCTCCGGTCCCGAGTGGCTCGCGCGCGAGGTGCTGCGCGACCAGCACGTGCTCGCGGTCGCGGGCACGCACGGAAAAACCACCACTTCGAGCATGCTCGCGTGGATCCTCGAGCACGCCGGGCTCGAGCCGGGATTCCTGATCGGCGGTGTCCCGGGAAATTTCGCCGTGAGCGCGCGGCTCGGCGGGCGGAAGTATTTCGTCATCGAAGCGGACGAATACGACACGGCGTTCTTCGACAAGCGCGCGAAGTTCGTGCACTACCGGCCGCGCACCGCGATCCTCAACAACCTCGAGTTCGATCACGCCGACATCTACGACAACCTCGGCGCGATCCAGAAACAATTTCATCACCTGGTGCGTACGATTCCCGCCTCGGGACGGATTCTCTGGAATCACCGCGACAACAATCTCGCCGCCGTGCTCGCGATGGGGGCGTGGACGCCGCGCGAAACTTTCTCCAAGGATTCGGGCGGCGAAGGGCCGGATGCGCCGGCCACGCCGAACTGGACCCTGAAGTTGCCGGTGGACGGACCGCAGGACTACTCCGAATTCGAAGTGCTGCGCGGGCCCGGCCAGCTCGGTGGACTGCGCTGGCCGTTGCTCGGCGCGCACAACGCGGAAAACGCGCTCGCGGCGATCGCGGCCGCGCATCACGTCGGTATTCCGCCGGAAAAATCGCTGGCGGCGCTGGCCGAATTCAAGGGCGTGAAGCGGCGGCTCGAACTGCGTGGAGAAGTGCGCGGCGTCGCGGTGTATGACGACTTCGCGCATCACCCGACCGCGATCGCGCTGACCATCGACGGCCTGCGCCGCAAGGTCGGCAAGAAACGCATCGTGGCGGTGCTCGAACCGCGCTCCGCGACCATGAAGATGGGCGTGCACCGCGACACACTCGCGCCGTCGCTGGCCGCGGCGGACACGGTGTGGATGTTCGCGCCGCCCGATCTCGGTTGGGACGCGGACGCGGTGGTCACCTCGCTCGGCGCCAAGGGAAATCTGGCGCGCACATTTGATGAGTTGCTCAACGGACTCACGAACGGCGCGCAGCCCGGCGACCAGGTGCTCATCATGAGCAACGGCGGTTTCGGCGGGCTGCACGGCAAACTACTCGAGGCGTTGGCCGAGAGGCCACCGAAAGACAAGGCCGAGAGGCCACTGAATGACAAGGCCGAAAGGCCGCCAAGGGAAAGCGCCCGGAGGCCGTGATGGCGGAAGCGGGCAGCGTCATTCCCCTGTTTCCGCTGCATACCGTCCTGTTTCCCGGCGGCCCACTGCCGCTGCGCATCTTCGAAACTCGTTACACCGACATGGTGCGCCGCTGCATGCGCGAGGGCGGCGCCTTCGGCGTGGTGCTCATCGAAGAAGGAGACGAGGCGGGCGAGGTTGCGACCACCGCGACCGTGGGATGCAGCGCACGAATCGTGGATTTCCACCGGCTCAAGGATGGACTGCTCGGCATCTCTTGCGTGGGCGAGCGCAAGTTCCGCGTGCAGCGCGTGTGGCGCGCGAACGATGGTTTGAACATGGCGGAAATCGACTGGTTGCCCGTCGAGGCCGCATTGCCGCTGCCCGTGGAGTACGCCGTGCTGCGCGAGACAGTGCAGCGCGCGCTCGAAGACCTGTCCGCGCAGTACACACACGTGGAACGCAAACTCGACGACGCCTCATGGATCGGCGCGCGCCTGACCGAGCTCCTGCCGATGGCGCTCGACGCCAAACAGGCGCTGCTCGAACTCGACGATCCGCTCGCGCGCCTCGCAAAGTTGTTAGAGGTGGTGCCGGAGGTTGGTGCCGGGTGAGAAAAGACTGAGTTAGGGCGGGATTCGACGCTGCCTAACTCAGTCTTTTCTCACCCGGCACCAACCTTCTTCCGTACCACCAGTACAGGGCGAAGCCGATGACGATCGTCCAGCCGAGCACCATCCAGCCGATGAAACCGTCGTAGTCGCTCATCAGGAAGGCGCCGTGGCCGGTCTCGTTGCGCACCGACGTCTCGCGCACGACGGCAATGATCGCGACCCAGCTTGCGTGTAATCCGATACAGGCGGCGATGTTGCCGGTGAGGTGCCGCACCACGCCGAGGATCACGCCGACGGCGGTCAGGCACAGGAAAGCATCGAGGATCGCCAGCGGGTTCGAGAAACTGCTCAACAGCCCCGACAACATGACGAGTCCGGAGCCGGCATCCACCTGCTCGGGCGGGATGCGTGTCTTGGCGAAGAAATGCGACGCGGCGTACACCAGCGACACCAGCACGATGGCCGACACCGCGCCCGACTCGCGCGCGATCGCGGTGTGCATCACGCCACGCATCGCGGTCTCTTCGAGCAGCGCGACGACCAGGCCCGCGGCCATGGACATCAGGATCAGCGAGGTCCAGCCGCCGGTGTCGAGATCAAGCGTGGGTTTGAGCGAACGCATGTCGAGCGCGACCATCGTCAGCAGCACCGGCAGCATGAGTGCCGCGCCCAGCAGGAATGCCTGAGCGAGTTCGCGCAGAAAATCGCGCGCCGGCAATCCGTAACCGACACTTACCCGGTCCGCGACCTTCAGGCGCCGCGCGACGAACAAGAACCCGACCAGGAAGGTGAGCATCGCGATGCGGCTCGCGACGCGATGGAACTTGAAGTCGAAGCCCAGCGCCTGCGTGAGCTGCCAGGCGGGATACGCGAACAGCGCGATGCCCGCGAGCGCCAGCGCGATCAGACCGAGGAAGATCGCGAAACTGCGCACGGGCCGCGTCAGTGCGTCTTGGCGGCGGGCGCCTGGGGCCGCAGCGGTTCGGCCTCGTGGCCCGCGCGTTTCAACAGCGCGAGCAGCCCGTCCTGGCCGACGAAATGCAGGGTACCGACCACCACCAGGTAATCGCGGTCGTCGTCCAGCAACGCCACGATCTGCGGCAGCCACTTGCGATTACGCGCGCCGAGCAGTTCGTCGTAGAGACCCGGCGCCTGCGCGCGCTCTTTCTTGAATTCCTTTTCGAGGCCGCGCATGTCACCCGCGCGCCACGCGGAAACCAGCCGCGCGAGGTCGCCGTCGAGCGTCGACATGTCGTCGACGGATTCGATCAGGAAGCGCGTCTGCTCCTCGATGCTGCGCCCATCGAAGATGCTGAGCTGGTCGACCACCGTCTCGAGACCTTCGACCGGCTTGCCGTCGGCGCGCGCGCGATCCACGATCTGCATGTCGATGCCGAGCTGCGGATCGAAACCGGATCTCTGCAGCGCGAACTGCGTGAGCACCATCGCCGCCGCCCACGGCTCCAGCCGCGCGATGACGATCTCCGGTACGTCGAGCGACTGCGCGATCTCGTTCACCCGCGCGTAATCGGCGGCGCCTACCAGGTCGGCGAGCGACTCTTCCTGCGGCAGCGTGCCGCGGGAGTTCACGAACTGCATGGCCTCGAGCGGGTTCAGGTCGTCGAGGTCGATTTCCATGATGACGACCTTTGCCGCCAGGTACGCCTGCTCGAGTTGCGGGGGCAAGTGCGCCTGACCCTTGGGCAGTGCATGCACCGAGCCCGCGAGATACACGGTGTTGCGGCTGCCCTTGACGGACCATACCGACGATTCGCCGCGCGCCTGCGCGATGCCGCAGGCCAGCGCGAAAAGCACGAGGCCCGCGAGGCCGAGCGTCCGGCCTCGTCGCGCCGCAATGGGGGAAGTCATGCCGCGGATTCTGCGGCAGTCAGGAAGTGCACGCCAGTGTCGATCGCGCCGTTGGAATTCAACGTGAGCAGTCGATAGGCCGGCGGCTGATTGTCGATGACGAACTGGTCGGAGCGCGGCTGGAACTGCGCGCAGGTCGAGGGCGTCGCGATCAGCCGCACGCCACGGCGGGCGCCTTCGAAGGCCTGGTGCACGTGACCCCAAACAACCGCTTTCACCTGCGGGTGACTGTCGATCACCGACCAGAATTCGTTGGCATTGGAGAGGCCGACGTTGTCGAGCCAGCGGCTCTGCATCGCGATCGGGTGGTGATGCAGGCAGACCATCGCGTGGCGATGACGCGCGCGGCCCAGGTCCTCGTCGAGCTTGGTCAGCATCTCCATCGAGATCCGGCCGCCGGCCTGCAACGGCACGACGCTGTCGAGCAACACGAAGCGCCACGCGCCGATGTCCACCGGGCCATCGAGCTCGAACGGCCGCCCCGCGAGCGCCTCGCGCATCTGCGGTACGAAATCGTGGTTGCCCGGAATACACATCACGGGTTTGCCATAGCGCGCGAACAGCCGGCGGAACGGGGCGTATCCGGTCGCGTCGTCCTGCACGAGATCACCCGTGACCAGGATCGCGTCCGCAATGGCGAGGTGCCCGGACGCATCCGCGAGCGTGCGCTCGAGAGTTTCGAGGGTATTGACCCCGCGCAGCGTCGCGGACGCATCGCCGAACAGGTGCGGGTCGGTGAACTGGATGACTCGGATGGCGCTCATTCAGTCGGACTCTACAAACATGCGGCGTCGTGGCGGGTGATGCGCGTCACGGCGCGAAACCCCCCGATTCGCGGGGGTGAACCAGGTCGCAAACTACCGCGGGAAAACCGTGAATCAGCGTCGTCATAACGCGACTCTGGAAGGCGTCTGACAAAAAATCGGGAGCAGACATTGGTAAATTGAGTTTAAAGTGCGGCCCACATGAAGAGACCCGGCAAGAGTGATCCGAGCCGGCCGCAGAAAGACGGCTACGACTACAAGCGCGATTTCTATCGCAGCGCGTCGGTCGCCGACGACTACGATTTTCATCGTTTCAGTACGCCCGAGCGCCAGAAGCGCAATGCGCGCAAGTGGGCGGCGATCCGCAAGGCGCTGGCCGGAACCACCGGGGTGCGCACCATTCTCGATCTGCCCTGTGGCACGGGCCGCTTCACCGGCGCGCTCGCGCGCGAGGGCTACGAAATCATCGGCAGCGACATCTCGCTCGAGATGCTGCAGAAGGCCGCCGCGCTTCCCCAGCCCGAGATCAACGGCAAGCCGCCGGTCATTCATGGCTACGTGCAGGCCAACGCCGAACATCTGCCGCTGCGCAACGACTCGCTCGATTGCGTGGTCTGCATCCGCTTCATGATGCACGTGGACGCCGCCACGCGTCTGCGCATGCTGCGCGAATTCGCGCGCGTCTCGCGCCGCTGGGTCATCGTCGATTACCGGCACAAATACACCTTTCGTTACCTGGCCACTCATACCGTCGGGAAGTTAGGCTTCGGCCGCACGCCGTTGTCGCGTGTATCGACCCGCGGACTGTACGAGGAGTTCCGGGCCGCCGGCCTCGCGATCCGCGAGATCATCCGCGTGTCCACGCCGCTGCTCTCCGACAAATGGGTGGTGCTCGCCGAGCGCGCCTGACGCGGCGCCGCCGCGTTGTCCACGGGACAATAGCTCTAAATCGCTCTATGAAAACCCGCGGAACGCCAGCGTCCGCCCGCCATTTTTAGCTGCTCCTCCCAGGTGCACTCACGGGGTGACGCCGGGCATCGGCCGATGGCGATATTTCACCGATTTACGGTTGCCCCCACCCCCCACGTATCGGACAATGCGCGCCCTTTTATGGATACAGCAAACCCCACACTGAGCCGGCGCACGCTGGCAAATGCCATCCGCGCTTTGTCGATGGATGCCGTCCAGGCCGCAAATTCGGGACATCCCGGCGCGCCAATGGGCATGGCCGACATTGCGGAGGTGCTCTGGCGCGACGTGCTCAAGCACAACCCCGGCAATCCACGATGGTGGAACCGGGATCGCTTCGTGCTTTCGAACGGGCACGGCTCGATGCTGCTGTATTCCCTGCTGCATCTTTCCGGCTACCCGGTCGCCATCGAAGAGCTCAAGAACTTCCGCCAGCTCGGCGCGCGCACCGCGGGTCATCCCGAACGCGACCTCGACATGGGCATCGAGACGACCACCGGACCGCTCGGGCAGGGTTTCGCGAATGCGGTGGGACTCGCGCTCGCCGAAAAGTTGTTAGCCGCGCAATACAACCGCGAAGGGATCGCGCTGGTCGATCACCACACCTATTGTTTCCTCGGCGACGGCTGCCTCATGGAAGGCATCTCGCACGAGGCCGCCTCGCTCGCCGGCCATCTGAAACTCGGCAAGCTCATCGCGTTCTGGGATGACAACGGTATCTCGATCGACGGCAAGGTCGCGGGCTGGTTCACGGACGACACGCCGAAACGCTTCGAGGCCTACGGCTGGCACGTGATCAAGAATGTCGATGGTCACGATAGCGATGCGGTCGCCGCCGCCATCAAGAAGGCCCGCGCGCGCAAGGATCAGCCGACGCTGATCTGCACGAAGACCATCATCGGCTGGGGCGCACCCAACAAGCAGGGCACGAAGTCCGCGCACGGCGAGGCGCTCGGCCCCGAAGAAATCGCGAACGCGCGCAAGACCCTCGGCTGGGATTCACCGCCGTTCGTCGTGCCCGACGACATCCGCGCCGCGTGGGATCACCGCGAGGCGGGCGCCGCAGCGGAAAAGAAATGGATCCGCATCTGGAAACGGTACAAGCGCGAATTCCCGGCCGAAGGCGCCGAATTCGAGCGCCGCATGAAGGGCGATCTGCCGGCTGACTGGGCCGAGATCGTGCAGGCGGCATTTGCCGCGGGCGCGGCGGTCACGGGTGCGCAGGCGACGCGCGCCTCCTCGCAGGTCGCCCTCAACGTGCTCGGTCCGAAGATGCCCGAGATGCTCGGCGGCTCGGCGGATCTCACGGGCTCCGTGAATACGAAGCGCAAGGATTCGGTCGACCTCACCGTCGAGAACTTCAAGGGCAACTACGTTTACTACGGCGTGCGCGAATTCGGCATGACCGCGATCATGAACGGCCTCACCGAACACGGCGGCTTTCGCCCGTACGGCGGTACGTTCCTGGTGTTTTCGGATTACGCGCGGAATGCCGTGCGGCTCGCGGCCCTGCAGCACCTGCCGGTGTCGCTGGTCTACACGCACGATTCCATCGGTCTCGGCGAAGACGGCCCGACGCACCAGCCGATCGAACACCTCGCGTCGTTGCGCGCGATGCCGAACCTGCACATCTGGCGTCCCTGCGACGCCGTCGAGTCGGCCGCTTCATGGATCGCCGCGCTCGAACGCAAGAACGGCCCCACGGCGTTGATCTTCACGCGCCAGGGCCTGCCGCAGAACGAGCGCACGCCCGAGCAGTTGATCGCGTTGCGCAAGGGCGGTTACGTGCTGCTCGACAACGGCCCGCCCGACGCCATCGTGATCGCGACGGGTTCGGAAGTTAGCATCGCCGCCGTGGCGGTGAAGGAACTGCAGGCCGCGGGCAAACGCGTGCGCCTGGTTTCCATGCCGTGTTGCGAAGCCTTCGATGCGCAGCCCGCGCCTTATCGCGAAAGCGTGTTGCCGGCTTCGGTCACGCGCCGCCTCGCGATCGAGGCGGGTGCGACGCAGTCATGGTGGCGTTACGTCGGCAGCGGCGGTCGCGTCATGGGCATCGACAGCTTCGGCGCGTCGGGCAAGGCTCCGGAGCTGTTCAAGCACTTCGGGCTCACCAGCGCCGATCTCAAGGCGCAGCTCGAGCATCTCTTGTCTTCTTGAGTTTGTCTTCCAGATAGTAATTACGACAAAGGAACGGGAAAGATGGCGATCAAAGTAGGTATCAACGGTTACGGACGCATCGGCCGCAACATTCTGCGTGCGCTGTACGAATCCAACCGCACCAACGAAATCCAGATCGTCGCGGTCAATGACCTCGGCGACGCGCAGACCAACGCGCACCTGACGCAGTACGACACCGCGCACGGCAAGTTCCCCGGCAAGGTGTCGGTCGAAGGCGATTCCATCGTCGTCAACGGCGACAAGATCAAAGTGTTCGCGCAGCGCGACCCGTCGAAGATCGACTGGGCGTCGGTCGGCGCCGAATACGTCTACGAATCCACGGGCTTCTTCACCACCAAGGCGGATGCGGGCAAGCACCTGGCCGGCGGCGCGAAGAAAGTCATCATCTCGGCCCCGGGCGGCAAAGACGTCGATGCGACGGTCGTCTACGGCGTGAACCACAACGTGCTCAAGAAAGAGCACACCGTCATCTCGAACGCGTCGTGCACCACGAACTGCCTCGCGCCGCTCGCGAAGGTGCTGAACGACAAGATCGGCATCGTCAGCGGTCTGATGACGACCATCCACGCGTACACGAACGATCAGCGTCTGACGGACGTCTATCACGAGGACATTCGCCGCGCGCGTTCGGCCACGATGTCGATGATCCCGGCGAAGACGGGCGCGGCGGCCGCGGTCGGTCTCGTGCTGCCGGAACTCAAGGGCAAGCTCGACGGCTTCGCGATCCGCATCCCGACCATCAACGTGTCGCTGGTCGACCTGTCGTTCGTCGCCAAGCGTGCGACGACCGTCGAAGAGATCAACAAGGTCGTCAAGGAAGCCGCGGAAGGCGCGCTCAAGGGCGTGCTCGCGTACACCGACAAGCAGCTCGTGTCGATCGACTACAACCATGACCCGGCTTCGTCCACCTACGACTCGACGCTGACTCGCGTCAGTGAAGGCACGCTGGTCAAGGTGTGCTCGTGGTACGACAACGAGTGGGGCTTCTCGAACCGCATGCTGGATACCACGATCGCCTGGTCGAAAGCTTCGTAAAGGCCTGGTTCGAAAGAGGTAGGGCCATGAATGTGCTGCGCATGGCGGACCAGGATCTCGCTGGAAAGCGGGTCCTGATTCGCGAAGATCTGAATGTCCCGGTCGAAGACGGCAAGGTCACGAGCGACGCGCGCATCCGCGCGTCGCTGCCGACCATCCAGCTCGCGCTCGACAAGGGCGCGAAGGTATTTCTGACCTCGCATCTCGGCCGTCCCGAAGAAGGCGTCTACAAGGACGAGTTCTCGCTCGCGCCGGTCGCGACGCGTTTGTCGGAGTTGTTAGGCAAGCCCGTGCTGCTCAAGAAGGACTGGTTGTCCGGCGTCGATACGGCGCCCGGTTCAGCGGTGCTGCTCGAGAACGTGCGTTTCAACAAGGGCGAGAAGAAAGACAAGGAAGATCTGGCCCGGCAGATGGCGTCGCTGTGCGACGTGTTCGTGATGGACGCGTTCGGCACGGCGCATCGCGCCGAGGCCTCGACACACGGCGTCGGCAAGTTCGCGAAGATTGCCTGCGCGGGCCCGCTGCTGGTCGGTGAACTCGAGGCGCTCGAACGGGCGCTGGCGAAGCCGGCGCGGCCGATGGTGGCCATTGTCGCGGGCAGCAAGGTCTCGACCAAGCTCACGGTGCTCGAGTCGCTGCTCTCGAAGGTGGACAAACTCATCGTTGGCGGCGGCATCGCGAACACCTTCCTCGCGGCCACCGGCATCAACGTGGGCAAGTCGCTGCACGAAGCGGAAATGCTCGACATGGCGCGCAAGCTGCTCGAGCAGGCGAAGGCGCGCGGCGTGGAGATCCCGTTGCCGACGGACGTGGTGGTCGCGAAGGAATTCGCTGCGACCGCGCATGCCGATATCCGCTCGATCCACGACGTGCGTCCGGACGAGATGATCCTCGACATTGGTCCGGATACGGCCGAGCACTTCGGCGAACTGCTGCAGCGCGCGGGCACGATCATCTGGAACGGCCCGGTCGGGGT
This sequence comes from Alcaligenaceae bacterium, assembly GCA_036677145.1. Taxonomy (GTDB): domain Bacteria; phylum Pseudomonadota; class Gammaproteobacteria; order Steroidobacterales; family Steroidobacteraceae; genus CADEED01. The sequence continues at coordinate 68,958 of JAKFFF010000009.1, read as the reverse complement.
CTTCGAGTTCGATCAGTTCGGCGAAGGCACCAAGACGATCGCGCAGGCGATCGCCAAGTCACCGGCGTTTTCTCTCGCCGGCGGCGGCGACACGCTCGCGGCCATCGAGAAGTACGGCGTCGAAGAAGGCATCTCGTACATCTCGACCGGCGGCGGCGCGTTCCTCGAGTTCGTCGAGGGCAAGACGCTTCCGGCGGTTGCGATGCTCCAGTCCCGCGCGAAGCAATAGATAGTCTTCCTGGTCAGTACCAGGAACGCCGGCCCCTTCTTCGCGGAAGGGCCGGCGTTTCTTTTTGGGGCCGAGTGCGTTACTTCAGTGGGGAATAGTCGGTCGCATCGACGAATACCGACTCGATCTTCTCCACGATCTTTCCGTCCAGCTGCGAATCGGCGGCAATCTTCTGCCATTCGGGGTCCGCGATGAACGCAGCCCAATTCGCTTTGGCCTGTTCGCGGCTCGCGTGCGAGACCACGTAAATGAGGGTGTTGTCCTTGCCGGGGCTGTCCTGCGGCGTCCAGTAGCCGATGTTCGTCATGCCGTGTTTCTCGAACATCTTCATCGTGTGCTCGCGAAAGCGTTTGTGCAGGGCGGGCAGGCGCCCGGGAAACGTGTAATACGTCCTGATCTCGAATACGCGAGGCGTGGTTGCCGTGTCCGCTGCATGGGTCAGCGGCAGGCACGCTCCAAAAACGAGCCCGGCGAGCATAAGTGCCCGGAATTGCTTGAACATCGAACCCTCCGGAGAATGAAATTGCGCCCTGGATTATGCGCCACGCGGTGAAAACGCATGGCAGAATGCGCGCCCTATGCAAGACCGTCAGATGCACTCGCGCACCAAGATCGTCGCGACCCTTGGCCCCTCCACCGATTCCATCGAAGTTCTGACCGAAATGGTCCGCGTCGGCCTCGACGTGGCGCGGGTCAACTTCTCCCACGGCAAACAGGAAGATCACGGGCGGCGCATCGACCTCGTGCACGAAGCGGCGCGCCGCGCCGGACGTTACGTGGGCATTCTCGCGGATCTCGGGGGACCCAAGATCCGCATCGAGAGCTTCACTAACAAGTCGGTCGATCTCAAGGACGGCCAGGCCTTCGCGCTCGATACCGCGCACGACATCAACGCGGGTAATGAGCAGGTGGTGGGATGCGCCTACAAGGACCTGCCGAAGGACGTGAAGCCCGGCAATATCCTGTTGCTCAACGACGGCCTCATCGAACTCGAAGTCACGCAAGTGTCCGGCACGCGTATCGACACGAAGGTGATCGCCGGTGGCGAGCTTTCGAACCGCAAGGGCGTGAACCTCAAGGGCGGCGGCATCTCCGCGCCCGCGCTCACGGACAAGGATCGCGAGGACATCAAGTTCGCGTGCAGCAAGGGCGTCGATTACGTCGCCGTCTCGTTCCCGCGCGACGCCAAGGACATGAACCTCGCGCGCGAACTGGTGCGCGCCGCGGGCGGCCAGGCCCACATCTGCGCGAAAGTCGAACGTCACGAGGCCATCCACAATCTCACCGAGATCATCGACGCCTCCGACGTCGTCATGGTTGCCCGCGGCGACCTGGGCGTCGAAATGGGTTACGCGGCGATCACGGGCTTGCAGAAAACCATCATTCACGAATCGCGCACGCGCAATAAGGCGGTGATCACGGCGACGCAGATGATGGAGTCGATGATCACGAGCCCGGTGCCGACACGCGCCGAAGTCTCCGACGTCGCCAATGCCGTGATGGACGGCACTGATGCGGTGATGCTCTCGGCCGAAAGCGCCGTCGGCAAACATCCGATCAAGGCCGTGCAGGCGATGGAAGAAGTCATCAACGGCGCCGAAAAATATCAGCTCACCCACAGCCGCATCCGGCATCGGGTCGATGGCGTCGTGGACCGCTCCGAAGAAGCGATCGCGATGGCGGTGATGTACACCGCGAATCACATGAAGGTGCGAGCCATTGTCGCCCTGACCGAGTCCGGCACGACTCCGTTGTGGATGTCGCGCTCGCGCGCCGACATTCCGATCTACGCGTTCACGCGCCACGAATCGACGCGCCGCCGTGTCACGCTGTATCGCGGTGTCTATCCAGTGCCCTTCGACATTCCCGAAGTGCGCACCACCGAGCTGTTCAAGGCGATCCTGACCATGCTGCTGCAGCTCGAGCTCGTCGACAAAGGCGACCTCGTCATCGTGACCAAGGGTGAGCTCACCGGCATTACCGGCGGCACCAACGCGCTGACCATCCTGCGCGTTCCGAACGACTGAGCTGACCGGCTCGATGCGTTGGCTGCGCTGGCTGCGATGGACTGTGCTTGCCGTCGCGGTCGTCGCGTTGCTGACGTTCGCGGCGGGCTGGTGGGTGTTGCGGCTTTCGTTGCCGCAACTCGATGGTGAAGTCATCGCGGCCGAGGGCGCCGCTCCCGATGCTGGACTCAGTGCCGCGGCCACGATCGAACGGGACGCGTCCGGTCGTCCCACCATCACCGCTGACTCACGGACCGATCTCGCCTGGGCTACCGGCTTCGCGCACGCGCAGGACCGCTATTTCCAGATGGATCTTTCGCGCCGCCTCGCGGCCGGCGAACTGTCCGAGCTGTTCGGCCCGGTGGCGCTCGCGCAGGACACGCGCGCCCGCCGCTTTGCGTTCCGTGCGGTCGCGCATCGCGTGGTCGAGGCGGCGCCGGAAACCGAGCGCGGCCTCATCGAGGCGTACGCACGCGGCGTCAACGCCGGCCTCACCGCACTGCGCGCGCGTCCGTGGGAATACCTGCTGCTGCGCGCCGAGCCGCGGCCCTGGACGGCGGAAGACTCGGTGCTCGTGGTCCATTCGATGTGGTGGCAACTGCAGTACGGCGCGCTGCGCGACGAGATCGAGCGGCGCCGGCTCGAGCGCGCCGTCACGGCGGCGCAGGGCGCCACGCCGGAAGCCGCGCACGCACTCATCGCGTTCATCCATCCCGGGCACTCGGGATGGGACACTCCCAACTACACCGCCGATGCGCCTTGTGGCGAGGCCGCGTGCGCCGGACGCGCCCCCGTGCTCAAGGATCCTTTCCCAGCGCTGCTGCGTTTCGCGCCGCCCGCGGCCACGCGCGCGGATGAGCCACGGGCGCCGGGCAGCAACAACTGGGCGGTGTCGGGCCTTCACACGAAATCGGGCGTTGCGCTCATCGCCAACGACATGCACCTCGACCTGGGCGTGCCGGTGGTCTGGTATCCGGCGCGGCTGCGAGTGACGAGCGCGCCGATGCTGGACATCACCGGTGTGACGCTGCCGGGCACGCCGGCGGTGGCGGCGGGCTCCAATGGCGGCATCGCCTGGGGCTTCACCAACAGTTATGGCGATTTTTCCGATGTGCGCTGGGGTCCCTGCGCGTCGCCTGACTACCCGGTGCGCCGCGAGCGCATCGTCGTGCGCGGCGCCGCTGACGCGCAGGTGGAATTCCGCGACGTGGAAGCCGGGGTGGTTCTCGATGGCGAGGAATACGCCGCCGACGTCGCGACCGGACAGTGCCTGCAGGCCGCGTGGCTCGCGACGCGCCCGGAGGCAACCAACTTCGCCTTGCTCACCCTCGAGAACGCGCGCAACGTCGATGCCGCGCTGGCGCTCGCACCGCGCATCGGAATTCCGGGGCAAAACGCCGTGCTGGGTGATGTCTACGGACGCATCGCCTGGACATTGTTAGGCCGCGTGCCGCGCGGCACCGGCCCGGACCGGCTGTTCGGTCCGCTCGAGTTCCGCGACGCGCTCGATCATCCGAAGATCGCCAATCCACCGGTGGGCCGGCTGTGGACCGCGAATCAACGCGTGGTCGACGGCGCGCTCGAAGCGGTGCTCGGCGACGATGAAGTGGAGGTCGGCGCGGGCGGTTACGACATTGGCGCGCGCGCGCGGCAGATCCGCGACGGACTGCTGGGGCTCGCGCATCCGGCCACCGAAGCGGACATGCTCGCCATACAACTCGATACCCGCGCGTTGTTCCTCGCGCGCTGGTCCGAGTTGCTGCTCGCGCTGCTCGACGATGCGGCGCTGGCGGAAATGCCGCCGCGGCGCGAATTCCGCGCGCTGCTCAGCGAAGCAAGCCCGCATGCGAATCCCGAGTCGGTCGGTTACCGGCTGGTGCGCGAATTTCGCGGCGAGACGCTGGACACTCTGTGGAATTCGCTGACGGCCGCGTACCTGGGCGCGGATGTGAGGCTGCGCCGACCCGCGCAGTTCGAGGCCGCGGGCTGGCGGCTCGTGAAGGTACGTCCCCCGGCCATCGCGCCGCCCGGCGGTGGAGACTGGCGCGCATTCCTGTTGGCGCGCGTCGATGCGACGATCGCAAACCTGCACGAAGACTGCGCGAACCTAGCGGCCTGCACTTACGGCCGCCGCAAGCCGGTGGTGGTGCGCCATCCCTTGTCGAGTGCTGTTCCGCTCTTGCCACGGCTGGTCGACATGCCGACCCTCGAACTCGCCGGTGACCATCACATGCCGCGAGTCCAGGACGGCGCGTTCGGCGCCTCCGAACGATTCGCGGTGTCGCCGGGGCGTGAGTCCGACGGTTATCTGCAACTGCCGGGCGGAAACTCCGGCCATCCGCTGTCGCCGTTTTATCGCAGCGGTTTCGACGACTGGGCCCGTGGCGTGCCCACGCCATTCCTGCCGGGTCCGACGCAACACACGCTGACACTGCGCCCGCGAGCCACCCAGTAGGCGCTGGCCGCTGGCCGCGCGGCGCCGGGCCGGCATAAGCTCGGCGCATGACTGAAACACGCTTTACCGGCACCGAGCGCTACGTCGCCACGCCCGACCTCATGATGGCCGTGAACGCGGCGGTCACCCTTGGACGTCCGCTGCTCATCAAGGGCGAGCCCGGCACCGGCAAGACGCAGCTCGCGGAGGAAATCGCGCGCTCCTTGTCGCGTCCGCTGCACGAGTGGCACATCAAGTCGACCAGCAAGGCGCAGCAGGGCCTGTACGAATACGACGCCGTTTCGCGGCTGCGCGATTCGCAGCTCGGCGACGAACGCGTGCACGACATCCGCAACTACATCGTCAAGGGAAGCCTGTGGGAGGCGTTCGAGTCGGAGACGCAGCCGGTGCTGCTCATCGACGAGATCGACAAGGCGGACATCGAGTTCCCGAACGACCTGCTGCGCGAGCTCGACCGCATGGAGTTCTACGTGCACGAGACGCGCGAGCTCGTGAAAGCGCGCCACCGGCCCATCATCCTCATCACCAGCAACAACGAGAAGGAACTGCCGGACGCATTCCTGCGGCGCTGTTTCTTCCACTACATCCGCTTTCCGGATACCGAGACGATGGAGAAGATCGTGCGGGTGCATTTTCCGGGCCTGAAGTCCGACCTGCTGCGCGAAGCGCTGACGGCATTCTTCGAGGTGCGCGAAACCCCCGGACTGCGCAAGAAACCTTCGACCTCCGAATTGCTCGACTGGATCAAACTACTGGTCGCCGAAGACATCCCGCCCGAGGCGCTGCGATCGGGCGATCCGAAGAAGACGATTCCGGTCCTGCATGGCGCGTTGCTCAAGAACGAACAGGACGTGCACCTGTTCGAGCAGCTGGTCTTCCTGAACCGGCGCGCGGGGCGCTGAGACCGGGCCGCGATGCTGATCCGCTTCTTCACGGATCTGCGCGCGGGCGGTGTTCCGGTCACGCTGCCGGAATTCCTCAGCCTGCTGGAAGCGCTCGAGGCGCGCGTGGCTGAATTCTCACCCGAAGAGTTCTATTACCTGGCGCGCCTGGCGCTCGTGAAGGATGAGCGGCATTTCGACCGTTTCGACCGGGTGTTCGCCGAACATTTCGCCGGCGCGCAGCACGTGTTCGAGAAACTGGTGGCCGAGATGCCCGCGGAGTGGCTCGCGGCGCTCACCGCGAAAATGCTGAGCGAGGAGGAGAAACGGCGGGTCGAAGCCCTGGGTGGTTGGGAGAAACTCCTCGAGACCTTGCGCCAGCGTCTCGCCGAGCAACGCGGCCGGCACGAGGGCGGCAACAAGTGGATAGGCACCGCCGGCACTTCGCCGTTCGGCAACCAGGGTTACAACCCGGAGGGCGTGCGCATCGGGCAGCCCGGTTCGCGCCACCGTCGCGCGGTCAAGGTCTGGGATACGCGTGAATTCTCCAACTACGACGATGCGCGCGAGCTCAACACGCGCAACGTCAAGATGGCGCTGCGGCGTCTGCGCCGCTTCGCGCGTGAAGGCGCGGCGGAAGAACTCGACCTCGACGGCACGATCGATGCGACCGCGCGCAACGCGGGCCTGCTCGATCTGAAACTCGTGCCCGAACGGCGCAACGCCGTGAAGTTGCTGCTGCTGCTCGACGTCGGCGGGTCGATGGACGATCACGTGCGGATCTGCGAGGAGCTGTTTTCGGCGGCCCGCGCCGAGTTCAGGCACCTGGAGTATTTCTACTTCCACAATTTCCCCTACGAAAGATTGTGGAAGGACAACCGCCGCCGGTTCAGCGCCACCACCAGCACGGCAGCGCTGTTGCGCACCTTCAATTCCGACTACCGGGTCGTGTTCGTCGGCGACGCCACGATGAGTCCGTATGAGATCGAGCAGCCGGGCGGCAGCGTCGAGCACTGGAACGACGAGACCGGGCGAACCTGGATGGAGCGCATCACTGCGCACTTCCCCCGGCTCGTGTGGCTCAATCCCGAACCCGAGGAACGCTGGGAGTGGACCGCGTCGGTGCAGATCACGCGACAGCTCGTCGGCGAGCGCATGTTTCCGCTGACATTGTCCGGACTCGACGCCGCGATGGGCGAACTCAGGCGGCGCGGCACGCACTGAACCCGAGGTAAAAGAAAACGCCCGGGGCCGCGAGGCCGCCGGGCGTTTGTCAGTCCGTCTTGCCGGGTTTCAGCCGGCCTTGTCCGCTTTCGGGGCCGGCGAGTGCGCCTTGATCTCCGCGAGCACCATGTCCGAGTGACCCTTCGGGTCGACCTTCGCCCAGTGCTTGACGATCTTGCCGTCCGGTCCGATGAGGAAGGTCGTGCGGCTCGCCAGCTCGACGCCCGGCGCCGGGTTCCAGCTCGCGCCGTAGGCCTTCGTCACTTCCTTGTTAGGGTCGGCCAGGATGTCGAAGGGCAGGCTGTGTTCCTTGGCGAATTTCTCGTGCGAGGCGACGTCATCGACACTCACGCCGAGGATCACGGCATCCGCCTTGCGGAACGCGAAGATGTTGTCGCGCAGCTCGCAGGCCTGGGTGGTGCAGCCCGGGGTGTTGTCCTTCGGGTAGAAGTACAGGACCACCCATTTGCCCTTGTACTGGTCCAGCGTGTGCCACTTGCCGGCCTGGTCCTGTAGTTTGAAAGCGGGCGCGGCCGAGCCCTCGGCGGGCGCGGCGGGAGTTCCGGCGCTGACACTTGCGGCCACTGCAATGAGGGCGGTGACCAAAGTCCTTCGAAGTGCGAGCATGGTGTTCTCCGTGAGTTGAAATGGAAGGGTCGTGGGGGAGGAGGATACCAGCAGTACCGGCGCCGGCGTTTCTCGCGCGGGCCTGATCCTGACGGGGGGCGGCGCTCGCGCCGCCTACCAGGTCGGCGTCCTCAAGGCGCTGGCGGAGATCCATCCGCGGACCCAGTGGCCGTTCCCGATCATCGTCGGGACCTCGGCCGGCGCCGTGGCCGCCAGCATCCTGGCCAGCAATGTGGTGCGCTGGCATCAGTCGGTCGCCGAGATCGAAAACGTCTGGGCCAATTTTCGCGTCCACCACGTGTTCCGTTCCGATGTGAGCGCGATGTTGCGGGCGGGCGGGCGCTGGATGGGCTCGCTGCTGACCGGCGGCATGGTCGGAGCACCCCGCTCGATACTCGACAATTCGCCGCTGCGCGCGCTGCTGTCGCGGGTGACGGACTTCGACGCCGTGCGCGGCAGCGTGGCGCGCGGCGAACTGCGCGCGCTGGCGCTGTGCGCCACCAGTTATTTCACCGCACGATCGGTCTCGTTCTTCGAGGCGGACACGACCGTGAGTGAATGGTCGCGCGCCCAGCGGCACGGCGAACGCGTGCCCCTGTCGCTCGACTACCTCATGGCCAGTCTCGGCATCCCGTTCCTGTTTCCGCCGACCAGTCTGCACGGGGAATATTTCGGCGATGGCGCCATGCGCCAGACGGCGCCGCTATCGCCAGCCATACACCTGGGAGCGGACCGCCTGCTGGTGGTCGGCGTGCGCCCGACGCATCTCGATGCGATCCCGCGATTCGTCGCATCCGACACGCCGCCGACGCCAGGTCAGCTCTTCGGTTACATGCTCGATACCCTGTTCAGCGACCAGATATCCGCCGACCTCGAGAACCTGGCGCGAATCAACCGGCTCGCGGCCGTCGCGGGCACCGCGACCGGCGCGCGGCAGATCCGCACGCTGATGATTGCGCCGACGGTCGATCCTTCGCAGGTCGCCGTGCGTCACGCGGATACCATGCCTTTGAGTCTGCGGGCGCTCATGCGCATCATCGGCGCGCGCGGCCCGAGCGGCAGCCTGCTGGCCAGCTATCTCATGTTCGAATCCAGTTATACACGCGAGCTCATCGAGCTCGGTTATCGCGACACGCTCGCGCGCCGTGACGAGCTCGTGGCCTTCCTCGCGCCTTGAATGCCGGTCCGCACGAGATTCACGTGTGGCTGGCGTTCGATCGCGACATCGCCGGCCCGCAAGAGCTCGTTCTTGAGCGGCTGCTGACGCCCGAAGAAACGGCGCGGCGGGACAAGCTGCACTTCGAACACGATCGCCGCCAGTTCCTGGTTACGCGCGCGCTGCAACGGCTGGTGCTGTCGGAGTACGCCAGCGCGGTCGCGCCGCGCGACTGGCGTTTCGCGGCTGGCGAGCGCGGCAAGCCGGCGTTGACCGCGGAATTCGCCGCGCACGGCCTGCATTTCAATCTCGCGCACACACCGGGTCTGGTCGCATTCGCGGTGAGCAAGCTGCCCGGTCTCGGTGTCGACGCGGAGAACTCGCGCACGCGCACGGCTCCGCTGCACCTTGCGAAGCGCTATTTCACGGATGCCGAGGTTCGCGCGCTGGACGCGTTGCCGCCCGATGAGCGACCGGCGCGTTTCTTCGCGTTGTGGACGCTGAAGGAATCCTGGCTCAAGGCGACGGGCCAGGGGCTGGCGGCGGGACTCGGGAATGCCTCATTCGAACTCGATGAGACACATCGGCTGCGCCGCGTCGAATTCCTGGCCGACGATGCGGGCCGCTGGCGGTTCTGGCAATTCGCGCCTTCATCGGACCACGTCCTCGCATTGGGCCTCCTATCTGCGTCGACTCCTCCGGCCGTGACAGTGGCGTTCAAGAATTTTCCAGCGGATCTCACGGGAACCCGAAAGTTTTGACGGACCGTTCCGCGAAGACGATAGTTTGACGGCTTGGACAAACTTCCCTGGGAGGGGCTTCCGATGATGATTTCTCGCCATCTTCTCGCGAGCGTAGTGCTCGTGGGTTTTGCTCTCGCGGGCTGCGCCCCGCCGAACTACGCGATCAAGACGCCGACTCCGTCCGGCATGAAATATGTCGTCACCGGCACACCCGAACAGAAGGCGTTTTCGCTCATCGACGAGCGGCGCGCCGACGGCAAGATCTTCAGCAGCGGCATCCTGCCGGCGGAACTGAAGATCGACGGTACGCCGATCGACCCGGTGCCTTTCCTCGCGACGCAGTTGCAGGCCGAGCTGGCTTCGCGCGGCCTGCCCGCGCAGGTGTCCGAGAAATCCACGTCGCAGCCGGCGATCCGGCTCAAGACGTACCGCATGCAGAACATGCGCACCAATGCCTACACGCCGTTCATCACGCTGACGTACATCAGCGCCGACGTCGAAACGGCGGGCGGCGCCAAACGCATCGGCGCCTTCGTTACGCGCGGCAAGACGCCGGTGTGGAGCTTCGAGGAAATCATCGAGCCGACGATGAATCAGCCACTGTCACTCGGGGTGCAGGAGTTCGCGAGCAAGATCGCGAACCTCGCCTACGGCTATCGCGCCAGCGACGAGACGGTGAAAGGACTCACCGCGAAGATCAACGGCACGCGCACGCCGAATACCTACCTGGATGTCTACGCGCTCGGTTTCACGAACAATCCGGCGGCGATCGACACGCTGGCCGCGCTCGCGAAGGATGAGCAGGAATACGTGCGCCAGGCGGCGATTTCCTCGCTGGGGAACATCGGAGCCACGGGTCATTTCGGGCTGCTCAAGACGATCTACCAGGATCCGGCGGTGAGCTGGCAGGATCACAGCATCGCGCTGAAGGCGATCGCCGACCTGGGCACCGATGAGTCCAGGGCTTTCATCACGCAGGAAGCGAAGAAGCTCGGCAGCGATTCCGCCAAGGAAGCGCAGGTGCTCGGCCAGATTCTCTCGCTCTACCTGTGAGCCGCTGACCTCAGCGCTTCCTGAGCGCTGCGACGAACGCCGGGTCGGCGATGAAAGCGGCGATGAGCCGCTGCACGCCGGCCTGGTAGTTCGTGATCGCGCGGGGGATCGCCACCTCGCCGGGGTAGACCGAATCCCATTCGTACCGCGCGGCCTTGGTTGCCCGGTAGGCGATTTCGCCGCCGCGCGTCACCGTGAGTTCCGCCTCGAGCGCGGCGTATTCGCGCTCCAGCGTGCCGCCCAGATTGTTGTGCGTCAGGACGCCGTCGATGCGGGTCGAGGAGGCGGGATCGAGCAGGTCGGCGTGATCGAATTCACTCGACAGCGCCTCGCGCAGATAGGCGGTGTATGAGCCGTACGCCGATGCCACCGTCATCGCGCGCGCCCGCACGAAGTCCACGTCCTTGCGCGCGGCCGGATCCTTGCGGATTTCGCCGATGCTGACCTTGTCGAGGCCGGCGGCGCGCAGTTCCAGCGTATTGCCGATGTGGTGGTTGTAACGCGGCCCATTGATCGTGCCGCAGCCACAGACGACGAACAGCGCCGCCATGACCACGAAGGCCGGCGCGATGGATGGTTTCATGACTCCTCCCCGGATCGACTCTTCAGGTCAGGAAAAGCGCACCCAAGCCTAACAAAGTGGCGAAGCCGATGCAGTCCGTGAAGGTAGTCAGGATGACGCCCGCGGACAGCGCCGGATCGATGCGCATGCGTTTGAGCAGCAGCGGCACGATCACTCCGACCGAGGCGGCCGCGAGCAGGTTGATCAGCGTGGCCGCGGCGATGATCGCGGCGATCTTCCACGTGCCGTACCAGGCGATCGTTACGCCGCCGACGATGAATGCCCAGATGATGCCGTTGAGGCCGCCGACGGCGATTTCCTTCCACAGCAGCCAGCGCGCGTTGACCCACTCGACCTGGCCGAGCGCCATGCCGCGGATGATCAGCGTGACGGTCTGCGTGCCGGCGATGCCACCCATGCTGGCGACGACGGGCATGAGCGCGGCGAGCGCGGCCACTTTTTCGATGGTTCCTTCGAAGCGGCTCACCACCGCCGCGGCCAGGAATGCGGTCGCGAGATTGATGCCCAGCCACAGCAGGCGGCGGCGTGTGGATGGGAATACGCCGGCGAACACGTCTTCCTCGTCGCGCAGACCCGCCGCGGACATGACTTCGTGCGCGGCTTCCTCGGTTATCACGTCGACCACGTCGTCGACGGTGATGCGGCCGAGCAACTTCCCGGAATGGTCGACGACCGCCGCGGACACCAGGTCGTGGTCCTTGAACAGCCGCGTCACGTCGTGCGCGTGGGTATCGGGCGCGATACGCGGCGCTTCCTGGTCGATGATGTCACCGGCGGCCTTTTCCGGGTCCTCGGTGATCAGGCGCGTGAGCGCGAGTGTGCCGAGATACAGGTCGTTGCGGTCGACGACGAACAGACGGTCCGTCTTGTCGGGCAATTCGCCGCGCATGCGCAGGTAGCGCAGCACGACTTCCACGGTGACGTCCGCACGAACGCTGACCGTGTCCGTATTCATCAGGCCGCCGGCGGTATCCGGCTCGAACGCGAGGACGGCGTTGAGGCGCTCGCGATCCCGGGCATCCATGGACTTCACGAGCTGTCGCATGACGGTTTCGGGCAGGTCGCCGACCAGGTCCGCGAGATCGTCGACCTCCATGCCCTCGGCCGCCGCGAGCAGATCCTCGGAGTTCATGCCCTCGATGAACGACTGACGCACCTCGTCGCTGAGCTCGACCAACACGTCGCCTTCCATTTCAGGCTCGACGAAGTTCCAGATGACCTCGCGTTGCGCGGGCGGCAGCGACTCGATCAGCCGCGCGGTCTCGGCGGGATGCATCGCGCCGATCATGCGGGCCGCGCCACGCCACGACCCTTCGCGCAACGCGCCGCGCAGCGCTGCGAGACGCCGTTCTTTCGTGGGTGTGCGGTTGGGGTCGGTCATTTCGCGCGGGAGTGTATATTTTTTGGAGTTCTCAGGCGCAACGGCTTCCACGCGCAAGCAATCCTCAGGCGCAAGCAATTCTCAGGCGCAAGCGCCACGAAGGAAAACGCCGGCAAAGCCGGCGTCCGTAAACATATAAAAGATTGCGTCGAACTACGCGACGGAAGTGGTCTGGGTGCCGGCGAGGGTTGGAGTGCGGGTGATGGAGCGCTGCTCGCCGAGGGAGTTGTGGCGGATGGAGACGACCGGGTAGTTCTGCGCTAGACGCTCGGCGATGCGTTCGGCGAGATACACCGAGCGATGGCGGCCGCCGGTGCAGCCGATGGCAATGGTGAGATAGCGGCGGTTCGCAGCCTGGTGTTCGGGGATGCGGGCTCCGACGAACTGCAGGATGTCGTCGGCGAGCCGATGCACGCCGCGTTGCGCCTCGAGGAAGCGGATGACGTCCGCATCCCGGCCGGTCAGCGCGCGCAGCGACGGGTCCCAGTACGGATTCGGCAGCGAGCGGGCATCGAACACGAAATCCGCATCGCCCGGGATGCCGTTCTTGAAGCCGAACGATTCGACCAGCAGCGACAACCGCCCCGCGGTGCGCTTCTCGACTCGTTGGCTGATGAGCTCGCGAAGGTCGTGGACACCCATGCGCGATGTGTCGATGACGAGATCCGCCGCGTTGAGGATCGGTTCGAGCAGCCGCCGCTCGATCGCGATGGCTTCCTTGAGCGAGACGTGGTCGGTGCTGATGGGGTGTTTACGCCGCGTCTCGGCGAAGCGCCGCAGCAGCTCGTCGTCGTTCGCCAGCAGGAACACGATTTCGCAGTGGATGCCGCTCTTCTTGAGCTCGTCGATGAGCGGCGGGACGGTTTCGATCTCCGCCGCGGCGTTGCGGGCGTCGACGCCCACCGCCGCGCGGCTGTACTGCGCGTCGTTGTCGCGCAGCGTGTGGGAAATGAACGGCTTCAGCAGGGCCGCCGGGATGTTGTCGACGCAATAGAACCCGGCGTCCTCGAGCATGTGCAAAGCCACGCTCTTGCCGGATCCCGACAGCCCGCTGACGAGAATCAGCCGCATGCGGGGTGTTATTGCGGCTGCCTCACCGCTTTGCGGGCGGCGGCGGCGTGGTGATCGGACTTCCTTTCCTTGTGTTTGATCACACTGCGGTCGAGCTTGTCGGCCAGCAGGTCGATGGCGGCGTACATGTCTTCCTCGATGGCGTCGGCGTGGATCGCGCTGCCACGCACGTGCAGCGTGGCTTCGGCCTTTTGTCGGAGTTTCTCAACGGTCAAGACACAGTGCACGTCGATTACGTGGTCGAAATGGCGGGAAATCCGCTCGAGTTTCTTTTCCACGTAAGAGCGCATGGAGGGAGTTACTTCGACATGATGGCCGGAAAGCGACAATTGCATGATCCGTCTCCTTGAATAACCTGTGTCTATCTACTCGATTCGTTTACCTTGCTGCTGCCTTTGCCTTGCGTTCGTTGGAGGGGGCGAGGCCGAGCGCCTCGCGGTACTTGGCGACGGTGCGGCGCGCGACCGCGATGCCCTCGCCGGACAGGAGCTCGGCGATCCGGCTGTCCGACAGCGGATTGCCTGAGTCCTCTTCCTTGATCAGTTTGCGGATCTTGGCCCGAACCGCCGTGGACGACGCGCCGCCGCCATCGGCGGCCTCGACCTGGCTCGAGAAGAAATACTTGAGCTCGAACACGCCGCGCGGCGTGTGCATGTATTTGCTCGAGGTCACGCGCGAGATGGTCGACTCGTGCATGTCGATGGCCTGGGCGATGTCCTTGAGGATCATCGGCCGCATGCGCTCCTCGCCGTATTCGAGAAAGGCGGTCTGCCGTTCGACGATGCTGCGGGCAACCTTCATCAGCGTCTCGTTGCGGATCTCGAGACTCTTGAGCAGCCAGCGCGCTTCCTGGAGCTGCGCGCGCATCGACGAATGGCCCGCGCCGCGTCCGAGCATGTCGGCATAGGACTGGTTGAGGCGCACGCGCGGCAGCGTGGAGCTGTTGACCTCGACGGTCCAGCCGCGATCCGTGCGGCGCACGAAAACGTCGGGCACCACGTATTCCGCCTTCGCGGACGAGACCGTCGCGCCGGGCCGCGGATGCAGTCCGCGCACCAGCGCCACCGCCAGCGCGAGTTCGTCGTCGGAAGCCGAAAGCTCGCGGCGGAGCATGGTGAGCTCACGATCGGCGAGCAGGTCGAGATGTTTGTCGGTGATGGCGAACGCGAGCTTGAGACCCGGCGTGTCCGGATGCAGCGTGCGCAATTGCAGCGAGAGGCATTCGCTCAGATTGCGTGCCGCGACACCCGGTGGATCGAGCGTCTGGACGAGCTTGAGCACGCGCTCTACCTCGCCTGGGCTGGCGGTGACTTCCGGCAGCAGGGTCGCCGCGATGTCTTCGAATGAATCGGTGACGTAGCCGTCGTCGTTGATCGCGTCGACAATCGCGCGCGCGATGGCCAGGTCCCGCGGCGCGAGATTTCCGTATTCGAGCTGGCCGACGAGATGATCCTGCAGCGAAAGCTGCGCGTCGTCGGCGACATCAGCGCCACGTTCGTCATCGTCGCGCCAGGAGTCGGAGCCGGGGCTGCGCTCGTTCCACGCGTCCTCGATGACTTCGGCTTCCACGGCGACTTCGGGAGCCGGCTGCGCGTCGACGCGCTTCTCCTCCGGCATCGGATGCGGCTCGAGCGCTTCGAATTGTCCGGTGGCCTCGTACTCGTCCACGGGCTCGAGCATCACGTTGCTTTCGAGCTGTTCGCGGATGTGCGCCTGCAACTCCAGCGCGGGCATTTGCAGGAGGCGTATCGCCTGCTGCAGCTGCGGGGTCATCGTGAGCTGTTGACCCAGCTTCAGCTGCAATGAGGGCTTCATCATCGACACTGGCGCGCGTGTCCCAACCGTTTGAAAGAAGGAGGTTTTTCCGCTGGCTCTGCGAACCCTACAGGCGGAATGACTGGCCCAAGTACACCTCACGGACTTGGGGGTTGGCAAGGATTTCTTCGGAAGAACCGGACGCGATTACCGTTCCACCGGAAACGATGTAAGCGCGCCCACAAACACCTAAGGTTTCTCTGACGTTATGGTCGGTTATCAGCACGCCGATGCCCTTGGCGGCCAGCTCACTCATGATTCGCTGGATGTCGATGACCGAAAGCGGGTCAACGCCCGCAAATGGTTCATCGAGCAGCACGAAACGGGGCTCGGCGGCCAGCGCGCGCGCGATTTCGACGCGCCGGCGTTCGCCGCCTGACAGGGCCATTCCGAGGCTCTTGCGGACATGCGCGATGCGCAGTTCGCCGAGGATCTGTTCGAGACGCTCGGCCCGCGCCGGTTCATCGAGGTTGTCGCGCGTCTCGAGTATGGCCATCACGTTGTCTTCGACGCTCAGCTTGCGGAAAACGGAGGCTTCCTGCGGCAGGTACCCGATGCCCGCATGCGCGCGCTGGTGCATCGCCAGGTGCGTGATGTCGCGGTCGTCGATGGTCACGGTCCCGGCGTCGGCCGGCACGAGGCCGACGATCATGTAGAACGCGGTGGTCTTGCCCGCGCCGTTCGGTCCTAACAACCCCACGATCTGGCCGCTCTCCACTTCGATGGAGAGGTCGGAAATCACTTGGCGGCGTTTGTAACTCTTGGCGAGGTGGGAGGCGCGCAGCACGCTCATGGTTTCTTTTCTTCTTTCGGTGGCGCTGCTTTTCCGCCCGGTTCGCGTTGCGGAATTACCAGCCGAAAGCGACGGTCGTTACCGGGCTCCGACGATGGTCGCGCCTGGCCAACGAAGCTCTGCGTGCGGATGTTGTAGACCAGTTGGGGGCCGCTGAGCTCATTGCGGCCATCGGACAACCAGGCATCCTTGGTGAGGCTCACGGTGCCGCTGCCGGTTTCGTAATCGATCGTGTTGGCGCGACCGTGCGACGTGCCGCCGTCGTCGCGCTGCTGTTCGAACCGGGCGGGCGCCCCGGTGATCGTGGCCTGCGAAATGACGTTGTTGCGGAACGAGACCACCGCCTTGTCGGATTGCAGCTTGCCGCCCTCGGCGGTTATGCGCACGTCACCCGAGATGGTCCAGTGGCTGTTCTCGAAATCGAGTCCGCCCGTGACGCGCGCTTCGGCGGCCTGGATGCGCATGTCGCATTGGGTGATGACGACGTCGTGCAGCACGGCGTTGTTGTTGCGGTAGTCGACTTCCATGGTCTTGTTTTCGACCACGATCTCCTGGTTGACGCACGGCGTCGCCGCAGCCCACGCCCGCGTGCCTAACAACATCGCGAGCGCGATGCCGGCGGCGAGACAGGGGTTAGTGCTGCGTGCCTTGTTTTCGGGTGAATTGGCCATGAACTTCCGATTCTAGACTCAGCAAGCCTGCCTTCAAATCGGCTTTCATGCCGCGCGCATTCACCTCGTGCCCCGACCACCGCATCGTGACCGGTTCTTCGGTCTCGATGAACTCGGTCGGCGTATTGATACGCATGCTTTCCGTCGTGAGTGTCAGCGGTTCGCCACTGCCCGGGGCCGAGCCGGTAACCCGAACGTTGCCCGACAGCTGCACGTCGTCGCCGTCCGCGCGTACCTGGCCGCGATCGGATTTCAGATGCCAGACCTCGGTGGCCGCGCCGGACGGCGTCGATTCCCCGGCGATTTGCGGCTGGTTGCCCGGGTGGTAATCCATTTCGAGCTGTTCGATGTCGATGACGCCGCCGTCCGCCTGCTGGCGGATGGTCTGCGCCCTGAGCCGGTAGCGTTCGCGGCCGTCGTAGCCGGTTTCGATGACCACGGCGTCGCGTGCCGCGTATCCCGGATCCGGCGGCATCACGGAACCGGTCTCCGCTTCGCCGGGGCCGCGGGCCGCGCGCCCGAGGAAATACACGCCGCCCACCAGCGCGATCACGCCGATGGCACTCAGCGGCCGGGTCCAGGATTTCATGGGCTTCATGTGCCGGCCGCGCGCGCGGCGATCAGCCAGTCGCACACTTCGCGGACGGCGCCGTGGCCACCGGGCTGCGAGGTCTGCAAGGCCGCGGCGGAGCGCGCGTCCGCGTGCGCGTCGGCCACGGCGATTCCGAGGCCCGCGGCGGCGAGGATGGGCGCATCCGGCGTGTCGTCTCCCACGCAGGCGCATTCCGCCAGCGTCAGCTTGCGCGCCTTCAGCAGTTTCTCGAGCGCGGCGAGTTTGTCGCTCACGCCTTGCTGAACGTGGCGGATGCCGAGGTCGCGCGCGCGGCGCGCAACCATGAGCGACTTGCGCCCGGAAATGATGGCGACGGTGATGCCGGCTTTCGCCACCGCCTTGATCCCGTACCCGTCGCGCACGTGGAAGGCCTTCAGAGATTCTCCGCGCGGTCCGTAGAACAGACGCCCGTCGGTGAGCACGCCGTCCACATCGAGCACGAGGAGTTTCACGCGCCGCAGCCGATCCTGGAATTGCCCGACTTGGAGCGCGGCGTCGCTCACAACACTCCGGCGCGCAGCAGGTCGTGCACGTTCAGCGCGCCGACCAGCGCGCCTTTCTCGTCGATCACCGGCAGCGCGGTGATGCGGTGCTTCTCCATGATGTGCGCGCCTTCGGCCGCCAGTTCGCCGGCACGGATGGACTTGAACGGCGAGGTCATGATCTCGCGCATCGTCGTCCGGTGTATGTCGGCCTTGGCGTCGAGCGCGCGGCGCAGGTCGCCGTCGGTGAACACACCGAGCGCGCGGCCATTCTCGACGACCACACACATGCCGAGGCCTTTCTTCGACATGACGACCAGGCCCTCGGCCAGCGGCACCTGCGGACTAACTACCGGCAGGGCGTCGCCGGTGCGCATGATGTCCGCGACGTGCAGCAGGAGTTTCCGGCCGAGCGCGCCGCCCGGGTGCGAACGGGCGAAATCCTCGGAAGAGAAACCGCGCGCCTCGAGCAGCGCGACCGCGAGCGCATCGCCGAGTGCGAGCGTCGCCGTGGTGCTGGCGGTGGGCGCGAGGTTGAGCGGGCAGGCTTCCTCGTCGACGCTGACGTCGAGATGCACGGTGGCCGTGCGCGCGAGGTTCGACTTTGCGTTGCCGGTCATGACGATGATCGGCACGCCGAGGCGCGACAGGTGCGGGATCAACACCAGCACTTCGGCGGTTTCGCCGGAATTGGAGATCGCGAGCAACACGTCGTCGCGCGTGATCATGCCGATGTCGCCGTGGCTCGCCTCGGCGGCGTGCACGAAGAACGACGGCGTGCCGGTGGAGGCGAGGGTGGCGGCAATCTTGCCGGCGACGTGCCCGGATTTGCCGAGGCCGGTGACGATGACGCGGCCGCGGCAGGCGAGGCAGATGTGGCAGGCCTGCGCGAACGAGGCGCCGAGCCGCGGGGCGAGTGCGGCGATTGCGCGTTGCTCGATGTCGAGCGCGCGCCGTCCTGCCGCGATCAGCGAGTCCGGATCGGTCTTGACCTCGGCATTCATGCGGGAATCATACCGCCTCGCGCATTAAACTCGCCCCATGAACTCAACCATCATGACCCCCGAACGCATCGCCGAGCTGATCCGCGTGGGACTCCCCGGCGCCGAAGTCCTCGTGGAGTCGGACGACAACACGCATTTCGCGTCGCGCATCGTCGCGGCGCAGTTCGTGGGACTGCGGCCCATCGCGCGCCACCAGCTCGTCTACAAGACCCTCGGCGCGCTGGTCGGCCGCGAGATCCATGCCCTGTCCATCGAGGCCCTGACCCCGGACGAGGCGGCCTGATCGGTGCCGGGAAGGGATTTCCGGGAGAAGCCGCGGTCGTGAGCCTCGCTACTGCCGGGAATCCCTTCCCGGTACCTGCATTGACCCCATTACACTAGCGGCCCTTTTCCGGCGCCTGGCGAGACATTCCGTGGACAAGCTGCAGATCAACGGTGGCATTCCCCTCGAGGGAGAAGTGCGCATATCCGGCGCGAAGAACGCAACGCTGCCCATCGTCGCGGGCGCGCTGCTCGCCGATGGACCGGTAACGATTCGTAACGTCCCGCATCTCCAGGACGTCACGACCATGATCGAGTTGTTAGGTCGCATGGGCGTGTCGGTGACCATCGACGAGAAGATGCGCATTGAAATCGACGGCTCGACCACGCGCGAATGTTTCGCGCCTTACGAACTGGTCAAGACGATGCGCGCATCGATCCTAGTGCTGGGGCCGCTGCTCGCGCGCTTCGGCAAGGCGGACGTATCGCTGCCCGGCGGCTGCGCGATCGGCGCGCGGCCGGTGAACATCCACGTCGCCGGGCTGCGGGCCATGGGCGCGGAAATCCAGATCGAGGGCGGCTATATCCGCGCACGCGCGGGACGCCTCAAGGGGGCACGGCTGAATCTTGAAACGGTGACGGTGACCGGCACCGAAAACCTCATGATGGCCGCCACGCTCGCCGACGGCGAGACGATCATCGAAAACGCCGCGCGCGAGCCCGAGGTCGTCGACCTCGCCAACTTCCTCATCGCCATGGGCGCGAAGATCCAGGGCGCGGGCACTGACAAGATTCTGATCCAGGGCGTGGAGAAACTGCGCGCCACCAGCTACGAAGTGCAGCCCGATCGCATCGAGGGCGGCACCTACCTGGTCGCCGGTGCGATCACCAGCGGCCACGTGCGCATCAAGAACACCAACCCCGAACACCTCGACGCGGTCACCGCGAAATTGATCGAAGCCGGCGCGAAGGTGGGAATAGGCCCGAACTGGATCGAAGTCGACATGAAGGGCAAGCGCCCCAAGTCCGTCGACATTCGCACCGCGCCATACCCGGCATTCCCGACCGACATGCAGGCGCAGTTCGCCGCGCTCAACACGATTGCCGACGGCGTCGGGACCATCGTCGAAACGATCTTCGAGAACCGCTTCATGCACATGCTCGAGATGCGCCGGCTGGGCGCCGAGATCCGCCTGGAAGGCAATACGGCCATCATCAAGGGCGTGCCGAAGCTCACGGCGGCCCCGGTCATGGCGACCGATCTGCGTGCCTCGGCCAGCCTGGTTCTGGCCGGTCTCGTGGCCGAGGGCAGGACCGAAATCGAGCGCATCTATCACATCGATCGCGGCTACGAGGCGCTCGAGGAAAAGCTCGCCCAGATTGGCGCCCAGATCCGCCGCGTTCCGAACTAGCCGGCAGCCCTTCAAGCGCTCCCGAGCCTTAAAAATGGGCTCCAGAGGACTGCCCCCTTTCGCTGGGAAACGGGGGCTGCCCCCATTCTCCTGTGTGACCCAGGTCGCGATCCGGCCCTCCGCGAACCATCCCGGTGCGCGCGATGTGACTCAGTCCCGTTCAGCGGCAAATCACTAACTTAATACTGCCCCTCACCGCGGTTCCGTACGTGCCGGGCATGGATGCATCAGCCGTCACGACGAGAACGCTCCACCGTCGTAACTAGTTCGATGAGAGGTCGAGGGTCCATGCAAGCACGAGAATTCGGCGCTGCGGCGCAAGGTGATACCGGGGGCAGGGGCACACCAGGCCAGGGTTCATTCAAATCCAGGAAGCCGCTCGCGGTCATCGCGACGCCCGATCTCGACTTGTGGGCCCAGCTCGGGCCGATGCTCGAGTCGAGCTGCGCGCTGCGCCACGCGGACAGTCTCGCGTCGGCGGCCAACATGCTCAAACCCGGCACCCGCACGATCCTCGTGGCGGACTTGCGCGGTCTGAATCCCGAAGACTTCTCGCCGATCTCGGCCAGTCCTCACAACCCGGTCGTCATCGCCATCCGTGACGGCGATTCCGCCGGCGTGGTCGATACGCTGATGCTCGAAGGCGCGATTCACGCGCTGGTCGATACGCCCGTCGAATCAGGCCCGATGCTGCGCGCGGTCAGCGACGCCGCTCGAATTTCCTCGACCGCCGATGCGCTGAGCGCGGTCACCGCTCCGTCGGGCGCAGGCTCCGACAGCGAAGAAAAATCCGGCAAATCGCCGGTGATGATGATCGGCATCGTCGTGGCGGTGCTCGCCGCCGCCGGCGCCGGTTGGTACTTCATGAAAGGTTCCTCGTCCGGGACGGCCACCGCGGATGCCGCGCCGGCCGCCTCGGCGCCCGCCGCTGCCGCGGACGCGAAGCCGGCCGCCCCGGTCGCGACCCTGGATGAAGTGCTCGAAAAAGCGCGCCTCGCCATGGACGAGCGCCGCTACATCGAGCCCGCCAAGAACAACGCTCTTGAACATTTCCGCCAGGTGCTGGTCATCGAACCGGGCAACGCGGAAGCCACCGAAGGTCTCAAGCGCCTCGGCGGATTGCTGATCGCGCGCGCCCGCACCGCGCTCGACGAGCGCCGTTTCGACAACGCGCTGGCCGAGCTCGAGGCAGCCCGCAGCATCGACCCGAAGGACGCCCGGCTCGTCGAAGTCGACGCCCGTCTCGACTCGATGCGCGCGCAGACCGCGCTCGCGCAGATCCAGGCGACTCTCGCCGCGCAGAACTTCGAGCGTGCGCAGACGCTGCTCGACGGCGCGCAGAAGGATGCCCTGCTGCCGCCGGCGCAGATCGCGCAGCTCACCAAGGAACTCGATGGCAAGCGCCGTTCGGTGACGGTGTCGCGCCTGGTCGCGAGCGCCGAGTCGCGCCTGGCGAACGGCCGTCTCGTGACACCGAACGACGAATCAGCGCGTGATGCGATCGCCGCCCTGCGTGCCGCCGGTGCGTCGAACGAACTCGTCGCGCGTCTCAACAACGATCTGAACCAGCGTCTCCTCGCCGCCGCCCGTGATGCGGCCGCGAAGGGCGACCAGGGCCAGGTGCAGGCGATGCTGGCCGCCGCCCGCGAAAACGGCGTGTCGGCCTCGGCGCTCAACGCCGCGCAGCGTGACATCACCGCCGCCGCGCAGAAGCAGCAGCGCACCACCGAAGACATCGCCCGCTACGCGAAGGCGGCGCAGGAACGCCTGGCGAGCGGCGCGCTGCTGGCGCCCGCCAATGACTCCGCCCTCTCGAATGCCGAGCGTCTGCGGCTGCTCGACGTGCGCCATCCGACCACCGTGCAGGTGGTGCGCGACGTGCGTTCGCGCCTGATCGCCGAAGCACGCACGCGAGTCGCCGCCAAACAGACGAGCGAAGCCACGGCTTTCCTCGATGCCGCCGAAAGTCTCGGTGGTGATGCCGACCTTGCGGATCTGCGAGCGGCGCTTGCCAGCGCGCAGACCGCGGCCGCCACCGCCGCCGCCACGCCGAAACTGCCGCCGCTGAAGATGTCGCGTCCGCCGCGTCCCAAGTACCCCGCTTCCGCCAAGGGAGTCGAGGGCTGGGTGCGAGTCGAGTTCTACGTGACGCCCGAGGGGCGCACCGAGCGCGTGCGAGTGTTGTCGAGCGAGCCGGCCGGGCTCTTCGACGCAGCCGCCATCGATGCCATGGGTTCTGCCCGGTTCGAAGAATTCGACTCGACTGAGCCGCGCCTCGCGGTCCAGCGCATCGTCTTCAAGCCGGAGTGATGAAGGAGATGTCCGTGAGCAAGGTGACAAACAAGACCGCCAAGACGATTTCGTCCCGAATGCAGGGTGCCCGTGCCGTCTGGGTGGCGGTGGGTATCCTGGCCCTGGCCTTCCTCGTCGGCGTGTTGGCGCCGGCCTGGTACTTCGCCGGGCGCCTCGTGGAGAACAACACCGCTGTCCGCGCCATCGGTGAGCTGCAGCAGCAGCCCTCGCGCATCCAGACGGCCCTCAACTCGATCCAGGACCGCCTGCGTGCCAAGGGCTTCGTCCGCGATTCGATCGAACAACTCAAGAGCGCCACTGCGCAGTTCGATACGTCCACCAGCAGTCTCAGCGCCGGCAGCGGTGTCCGCATCGGCGGCATCGGTGGCGACGATGAAGTGCAGAAGACCATCGAAGAGATGAACGCGGCGTGGAAGAAGTACAAACCCGCGCTCGATCCGGTGGCCAACTTCACTGCCATCCCGTACTCGGACAGCGAGCGTGAAGGCACGCAGCTCAACATGGACGGCCGTCAGCTGCGCGATGCGGTGACCACGGGTGTCTCGCAGTCGCGTGTCTACACGCCGCAGCTCGAAAAGAATCTCGCGCAGATCATCGCCGGCCTGCAAAGCTCCTCGGACGCGCTGGCAACGGCACTGCGTTCGGTCGTGCTCATCGGCGTGGGTCTCGCCGGCGCGCTCGCGGCGCTGGTCGGATACCTCTCTCTTGCTCGCGGCAAGCAGGCCGCCGCGGCCGCCGCCGCGCGCCAGCAGACTGAAGACATTCTTTCGACCGTGCGCGAAGGTCTCTTCCTGCTCGACTCGGACCTCAAGATCGGCACGATTCACTCGCACGCGACCGCGCAGCTGTTCCAGCGCGAGTCCGTCGCGGGCATCACTTTCGAAGACTTGTTGCGCGAACTCGTGACGCCGAAGACGCTCCAGATCGCCACCAAGTTCGTCAAGGTGTTGTGGAGCGAGCGCACGAAGGAAAACCTGATCCGCTCGATCAACCCACTCAACGAAGTGGAGTTGCAGGTCGGCGAGAAGGGCAGCAAGGATTCCGAAACCCGCTACCTCGAGTTCAACTTCCACCGCGTCCGTCGCGATGGCGAGATCACCCACGTGCTCGTCGCGGTCGCCGACGTGACCGCGCGCGTCGCGCTGGCGGCGCAGCTCAAGGGTGCGCAGGACTCGGCGCAGACGCAGATGGACGCGTTCCTCTCGATCCTGCACGTCGATCCGACTCAGCTGTCCTCGTTCCTCGACGATTCGGATGTCGCGTTCAAGATGATCAACGCCACGCTGCGCGACCCGGCGCGCGACAGCGCGACGTTCCGTCGCAAGATCGACGGACTGTTCCGCCAGATCCACAGCATCAAGGGCGAAGCCGCGGCCATCGGCCTCGGCAGCATGGAAGCCCGCGCGCACGGCCTCGAGAACGATCTCGCCGCGCTGCGTGAGCGCACCGATCTGACCGGTGACGACTTCCTGCCGCTGCTCACGAAGTTCGACGATCTCGTCTCGCACTCGCAGTCGGTGCGCGACATGGTCACGAAACTCGCGAGCTTCCGCGACAGCTTCGGCAAGCAGGCCGCCGCGGGTAGCGCGCCGTCCGGCACCGGCGACAGCACGACACGCACGCCCAAGCTCACCGAAGACGCGATCGCGGCGGAAGCCACGTTGCAGCGTTCGGCGCGTGAAGGTTTCGTCGCCTCCGCGCAGCAGCTCGCCGATCGCATCGCCAATGATCACGGCAAGAAAGTCGTCGTGACCTGCCGTGGCCACGACCAGGTTCCCGAGTCCTATCGCCGACCGGTCAAGGACGTGCTCATTCAGCTGATCCGCAACGCGGTCGTGCACGGCATCGAAATGCCGGCCGAGCGTACGGCGGCCGGCAAGTCGCCCGAGGGTCACATCCGCATCAACTTCGAGATGACCGAAGGCGGCCGTGCATTCCGCATGCAGTGCGAGGATGACGGGCGCGGATTGACGCCCGAGAAGCTGCGCAAGACGGCGGTGACGAAGGGCATCATTTCGCAGAACGACGCCGCCGCGCTGTCCGACCAGGAGGCGATGATGCTGGTGTTCCGCTCCGGCTTCTCCACGGCCAAGGACGTCACGCGTGACGCCGGCCGCGGTGTCGGAATGGACGTCATTGCCGAGATTGCCGCCCGCCTCGGGGGCCGCATCTCGCTGAATTCGGAAATCGGCAAGAACATGAAACTGTCGCTGTCGTTCCCGGCCCAGCAGAACTCGGCCGGCGCTGCGGCCGTCGCTTAAGGAGATCCTGAGATCATGAGTGCTGTGCCCAAACCGCGCCAACCGTTGCGCATGATGATCGTCGACGACTCGAACGTGATGCGCCGTCGCATCGAGCGTTCGCAACAGAACGATTCGCTCGAAGTCGTCGGCACCGCGGTGAATGGCGTCGACGCGGTGGCCAAGTTCAAGCAGCTGTTGCCCGACGTGATGACCCTCGACCTGACGATGCCCGAGATGGACGGCATCGAGTGCGTGGAACACGTGCTCAAAATCAAAGCCGACGTGCTTATACTTGTGGTGTCCGCGCTGGCCGATAAAGCCACCGCGGTGGAGGCCATCGAAAAGGGTGCGAATGGCTTTCTGTGCAAACCGTTTACGGACGACCAGCTCAATGAAGCTCTCGCCGAGTTGATTGGGGAGTAAGAGACATGCTTGACGCAGAAGAAGTTCGAACCTTCGTGCAGGGTACAGTGCACTTCTTCGAGACCGCGACGGGTCACGCCGCCACGGTGGGCTCACCCTATCTATGTATCGACAAGTCGGCCGTGGTCCAGGACTACGCCGGCGTGATCGGCATCTCCGGCAACCGCGAAGGCAAGGTGTACTTCACCGCGCCGCGCGGCATGTTGTCGGTCATGTTGATGTGCATGAACGAAACCGACACCGGCGAGCAGAACGTGCGCGACCTGGTCGGTGAAGTGGCGAACACGATCTCGGGCAACGCCCGCCGGGATTTCGGCCGCAATTTCGTGATCAGCACGCCGACGATCTGCGATCGCACCAACGCCTCGACGGCCGCCGCGACCACGGGCCGCTCGTTCGTGATCCCGATCAACTGGCGCAGCTACGCCGCCAATGTCGTCGTCTGCCTGCAATAGCTAGTTAGTCTTCTTCCAATCGATTGACGGACGCCGGCCTTTGGCCGGCGTTTTCCGTTGTGGGGCGCAGCCCCTGAAAATGGCAGCCCCTATGAACGTGGCCGCTCGCGCACTTCCACTTCGCTCGAGAATTTCCCGCTGGAACGCAGGCCGGTGATCGTTATCTTGTCGCCCGGCTTCGCATTGGCGATGCGCGTGAGCGTGTCCTGCGCGCTCTGCACCCTGACGCCATTCACGGTCAGGACGATGTCGCGCGGCTCCATGCCAGCCTCGGCCGCGGGACTGCCGATGACCAGCTTGGCGACGACGACGCCAGCCTGCGGAAGATTGAAGCGCCGCGCTTCGGTGCTGTCGATGTCGGTGGGCAGGATGCCGATCCAGCCGCGCACCACGCGGCCCTTGGTGAGAATCTCGTTCATCACGCCGCGCACCAGGTTCACCGGAATCGCGAAACCGATGCCTTCGACACCAAGGTTCTTCGCGAGCACCGCGGTGTTTATGCCGACGAGTTCACCATTGATATTGATCAGCGCGCCGCCGGAGTTGCCGACGTTGATCGGCGCGTCGGTCTGAATGAAGTTCTCGAAGGTGGCGACACCAAGTTGCCCGCGGCCCGTTGCGCTCACGATTCCCTGCGTCACCGTCTGAGATAACCCTACGGGATTGCCGATGGCGAGCACGATGTCACCGGGGCGCAGCCGGTCCGAATGGCCGAAGGGCATGACCGGAACGTTGTCCTTCAGATCAAGCTTGAGCACGGCCAGATCCGTGTCCGGATCTCGGCCGACGATCCTGGCCTCCGCGACGCGCCCGTCCGCGAGCTGGGCGCGGATCAGGTCGGCGCTGGCAATCACATGGTGATTCGTGACGACATGCGCGGCGCTATCGACGATCACGCCTGATCCAAGGCTTTGTTCGACGCGCTGGCGGTAGCGTGGCCGCGCGTCGCCAAACAATTCCTCGATGGCATTGGGTGGAATCCGTTCGGTTACGAGACGCGCGGTATATATGTTGACCACGGCCGGCGCGGCGCGCTGAACGGCATCGGCATACGAGAGCAGGGCGCGCGGCGGCTCGGTCGTTGCCGCGACCGGCGCCGGCTCCAGCGCAGGCGCAGGCGCAGGCGCGGGCTGAGGGTCCGGCTCTGCCGCGGATTCCTGGCGCGCAATGAGTTCCGGCCGCACTACCACAGCGATGAATGCCGCGGCGAGTCCGACGACCGCGGATAACAAGACGAAAGTCAGAATCCGGAGCAAGGGTCGTGTGGACATGTGCAGGATGATCCTCAATCGCCAGGGGCCTTAAGCCATGATCCGCATGTGTATAATGCGCCGCCTCCCGGGCCGCGCGCAGCGGCGCATTTTGCGCCCTTGGGTGCCTGGGTGAGTTTCGGTTTTGAGGTCAAGAATGAGCGAGCACGTGGCCGGCGATGCCGTCCCTGAAGTCGATGAAAGTCGGCGCAAGTTTCTGATAGCCGCCACTGTCGGCACCGGCGCAGTGGGAGCAATCCTGACCGCAGTGCCCTTCGTGGCATCGTGGAAACCCTCGGAGAGCGCCCGCGCAGCGGGTCTGCCCACCGAAGTCGATCTGACAAAGATCGAACCGGGTCAGATGGCGGTATTCGTCTGGCGAAAGCAGCAGATCTACGTCGTGCGGCGCACGGAGTCGATGCTCGCTTCGCTGGGAAACCACGACTCCGAATTGAAGGATCCGGGTTCGGAGAGCTCGGATCAGCCCGAGTTCGCGAAGAATGACTCGCGGGCGCTCAAGCCCGAGTTTTTCGTCGCGGTCGGGACCTGCACGCACCTCGGGTGTCTGCCGAAATCGCGCTTTACGCCGGGTGACGCCACTCTGGCGGCGAACTGGCCGGGTGGATTCTTCTGCCCCTGCCATGGTTCGAAGTTCGACCTGGCCGGCCGCGTGTTCGAAGGCTCGCCGGCCTCCGTCAACCTGCGCATCCCGCCTTATTCGTTCCCGAGCGACGACAAACTCGTCATCGGCGTCGATCCGCAGACCGTGCAAGGAGCCGCGTAATGGCCGCCGTCATCGAAGGCAAGGGCGGTTTCCGCGCCTGGCTCAACAAGCGGTTGCCCGTCGATCAGTTCGTCGAAGACCAGCTGACCGGTTACTACGCGCCGAAGAACTTCAACGTCTGGTACTTCTTCGGTTCGCTGGCGTTGCTGATGTTCGTCATGCAGATCGTGACGGGCATCTTCATCACCATGCACTACAAGCCGGGTGAGCTCACCGCGTTCAACTCGGTCGAGTACCTGCGCCGCGAAGTGCCGTACGGCTGGCTGCTGCAGTACATGCATGCGGTCGGCGCTTCGTTCTTCTTCATCGTCGTCTACCTGCACATGGTGCGGGCGATGCTCTATGGCAGCTACAAGGCGCCGCGCGAGCTGCTGTGGGTCATCGGCATGCTCATCTATCTGGCGCTCATGGCCGAGGCGTTCATGGGATACGTGCTGCCCTGGGGCAACATGTCCTACTGGGGCGCGCAGGTGATCATCAACATCTTCGGCACGATTCCGGGCATCGGTCCGGACCTGGTCGAATGGATCCGCGGCGACTACGGCCTCGCGGATGCGACGCTCAACCGCTTCTTCTCGTTGCACGTCATCGCGCTGCCGTTCCTGATCGCGTTGCTGATCGCGTTGCATCTGGTCGCGTTGCGCCAGGTCGGTTCGAACAATCCCGACGGCATCGAGATCAAGGAAAAGCTGGGGCCGGACGGCAAGCCGCTCGACGGCATTCCGTTCCATCCTTACTACACGCTCAAGGACATCGTCGGTGTCGGTCTGTTCCTGACCTTGTTCGCCATCGTCGTGTTCTTCGTGCCGACGTTCGGCGGGCTGTTCCTCGAAGCGCCGAACTTCGAGCCCGCGAATCCGACTTCGACGCCTGAACACATTGCGCCGGTGTGGTACTTCACGCCTTACTACGCGATCCTGCGTGCCGTTCCGGATCAAAGACTCGGAGCGTTGCTCATGGCTCTGTCGGTCGCGGCCTTCCTGTTCCTGCCGTGGCTCGACCGCGCCAAGAACAAGTCGATCCGCTATCGCGGCATCGCCTCGAAGCTCCTGCTCGGGGCGTTCTTCGTGTCGTTCGCGTTGCTGATGTGGCTGGGCCTCAAGCCGGCCGATCCCATCTACGTGCTGCTCGCGCGCATCGGCACCGTCGTGTACTTCGGCTTCTTCATCCTGCTGCCGTTCGTGTCCAAGGCCGACGGCAATGGCCCGGTTCCCGATCGAGTGACCTACCATGCGCATTAAGAATTTCGTCTGGGTTGGCGCGGCTGTCTCGCTGCTCGCCGGCACGGGCGTGTTTGCGGCCGAAGGTGGCCACGCGAGCTGGCAACGCGCCGCGGACAATGAAGTCACGAACCTGCCGTCGCTGCAGCGCGGCGCGCGCAACTTCCTCAACTACTGTTCGGGCTGTCATTCGCTCAAGTTCATCCGCTACTCGCGCGTGGCCACCGATCTCAAGATCACCGACGAGCAGCGCGACGCGTACCTCGTGCGGCCGGGCGACAAGTTCTCCGACTACATCAATACGTCGCTGCCCGAGAAGGACGCGATCGAGTGGTTCGGCAAGGCGCCGCCCGACCTGTCGCTGGTGACGCGTTCGCGCGGCAGTGACTGGGTGTTCAATTTCCTGACGACGTTTTATGCCGATCCGGCCAACCTCCAGACGGGCGTGAACAATCTGCAGCTGCCCGGCACCGCGATGCCGCACGTGCTCGCGAGCCTTCAGGGCGTGCAGTCCGCGCGCAAGGTGACGGTCGAGCAGCCGGGACCGGATGGCAAGCCGATCAAGGTCGAGCAGTTCGAGAAGTTCGAGCCGGGCATCGTCGGCAGCCTCACGCCCGAGCAGTACGATGAGTTCGCGCGCGACACGGTGAACTTCCTGCAATACGTCGGCGATCCTTCACAGGTCGAGCGGCAAAGTCTCGGACTCTGGGTGGTGTTGTTCCTGCTGATGTTCACCGCGATTGCGTGGATGCTGAAGGCGGAGTACTGGAAGGACGTCCGCTGATCGGTTCCTTGCGACGGCAGGCGGGGTTTCCGCCGCGCGTAAATCGTCCTAGGAGGCATTGAGTGTCGAGCCGACGCGCAACGATGACGCTGTTCTCGGCGCCCGATGATCCCTGGAGTCATCGCACGCGCATCGTGATCGCGGAGAAGGCGATCGAGATCGAGATCGTGGACGTCGCGCCCGGGAAATATCCCGAGGACCTGCTCGACCTCAATCCTTATCACACGACCCCGACATTGATCGACCGCGATCTCGTGCTCTACGACTCGCGCGTGATCATGGAATATCTCGACGAGCGATTTCCGCATCCGCCGCTGATGCCGGTGGACCCGGTGTCGCGCGCGCGCGCGCGGCTCGCGCTGTACCAGATCGAACACGACTGGTATGACCTCGCCCGCAAGATCGATTCGGGCCAGTCGAAAGACGTGGTGCAGTTGCGCAAGGTGCTGCGTGACAACGTGCTCGGCAGCGCGGACCTGTTCAAGATCAAGCCGTACTTCCTTTCCGACGAGTTCTCGATGGTCGATGCGACGATCGCGCCGATCCTCTGGCGCCTGCCGCGTTACGAAATCGACCTGCCGCCGCAGGCGCAACCCATCCTCAAATACGCGAGCACGATTTTCTCGCGGCCCGCATTCCGCGCGAGTCTGTCCGAGAACGAGCGGGAGATGCGCCTGGCATGAACGAGCGCGTGCGCAATTCGAAGCGCCCCTACCTGATTCGCGCCATGCACGGCTGGATGATGGACAACGGCGAGACGCCGCACATCATCGTGGACGCGGAGAAGGCCGGCGTCGAAGTCCCGCGGGCGTACGTGAAGGACGGCAAGGTGGTGCTCAACCTTTCGTCGACCGCCACGCAGCGCCTGAACATCGGCAACGACTGGATCGAGTTCGAAGCGCGTTTCGCGGGCGTCGTGCACCATGTGCGCATTCCGGTGATCACCGTGCTCGGCATCTACGCGCGGGAAACCGGCGAGGGGATGGTGTTCTCGGAGCAGGACCTGGGACCCGAGCCGCCGACGAAGCCTTCGCCACCCGAAGACGGCAGCCGCCGTCCGCAGCTCAAGGTCGTCAAGTAGCCGGATTGCCGCCCTTGTCCTTTTCGGGGACGAGATTCACCACGTTCATCACGCGATGCTTCGACTTCCAGACGTCGTCGAGCGCCGCTTCCACCTGCTCGCCCGCGAGCTGAACGACGCACACCGGCGGATCGTGCCGCGGCAGCGCGATGAAACTCGTGACCCGCAACGAACGGCGGCGCGCGATCTCGGCCACCATCGGAAGCACATCCTCCCCGGGGCCGAGCGAAAACGTCAGGCGCACCGCGCGAACGGGCGCGTCGAAAACTTCGAGCAGTGCTCGAAAGATGTCCGATTCGGTAATGAGACCCACGAGTGCGTGCTGGCTCACAACCGGCAGCGCGCCAATCTTGTGATCACGCATGAGGCGCGCGGCGAATTCGATCGGCGCATCGGGCGCCGTCGTGAGCGGATCGCGCGCCATCAGGTCGACCGCGTAAATGCGTTTGCGTGCGCCGCTCATCTCCAGCGCCGCAACCGCGCTCGCGGCATTCGGCGCAAACGGGTTGATGTCGGTGGGAAACGCGTGCAACACGTCGGAGTGCGACACGATGCCGAGGAGTCTCGGGCCCTCCGGCGAGGGACTCACGACCGGAAGGCGCCGGATCTTGTGGCGGCCCATGGTTGTGGCGATGTGGCCCAGGGTTGCAGTGGGGTCAATCGTGAGCAGCTCACGCGTCATCCACATGTTGACGAACATGCGCGCCCCCGTTCAGCCGCTCGGGAGCGCGTGGCGACTCACGAGCGCGCAGGATCCCTGAGTTTCGCGAGCGCCGCGCGGTAGGTCGGCGCGACGTCGCGAAAATCCGAGACGGTGGTGCCCAGGTCGTGGGCCAGGCCGTCGGCGATGCCGTAGATCCAGCCGTGCACGTGGAGCTCCTGGCCGCGCTCCCACGCGTCGCGCGCGATAGTCGTCTGGCACACGTTCTGAACCTGCTCGATGACGTTGAACTCGCACAGCCGGTCGGTGGCCGCGCTTTCGCTGCGACAGTGGTGCAGCGAGTGCTCGTGTTTCTCGTGTACGTCCTGGACGTGCCGCAGCCAGTTGTCCGCGAGTCCTACGCGTTGGCGGCGCATGGCCGCCTGAACGCCGCTGCAGCCATAGTGGCCAACGACAATGATGTGT
Organism: Alcaligenaceae bacterium; assembly: GCA_036677145.1. GTDB lineage: Bacteria > Pseudomonadota > Gammaproteobacteria > Steroidobacterales > Steroidobacteraceae > CADEED01. The sequence continues at coordinate 36,819 of JAKFFF010000009.1, read as the reverse complement.
TTGACCTTGAGGATGTCGACCGCGAACTGCATGACCGACAGGCAGTTCAGATCGGTGTGCACCACCATGTTGGCGATGTTGCGATGGACGAAGACGTCGCCGGGCAGCAGTCCGACGATCTGGTTCGCCGGGACGCGGCTGTCGGCGCAACCGATCCACAGGTAGTTGGGTGATTGCTGGCGCGAGAGCTTGGCGAAAAACTCGGGGTCCTGCCGATGGATTCTCTCGGACCATTCGCGGTTGTTTTTGAACAGCTCGTCGAGTGTTGGCATGCGGGCGGGATCTTGAACGGATGCGCGCGGTTTGGCAAAGCGTTGATCTCGCGCCCTTCACATGACGGCAATTCAGGCCTGAAAAGCGTGTTTGAGCCACTCGATCGCGCCGTCGCGCACGATGATCACGTCGAAACGGACCTTGCAGGTTCGCAGCTCGGGATGGCGCTGCAGGAGGAGGCCGGTGGTCGCGACGATGCGGCGCTGCTTGCTCCAGCCGATGCTGGCGGCGGCGCCTCCATAACGATCGCTCGCTCGCGTACGGACCTCGGCAACGATGAGCAGATCCCCCGAACGGGCGACGACGTCGAGTTCACCGACCCGGCGCAGAAAATTGCGCGTGACGATCGTGAAACCTTGCGACTCGAGAAACGCCGCGGCGCTGTTCTCGGCGAGCGAGCCAGTCTGACGGCGATCCATGCCATCGGTCCGTTGAGACGTCAGCTCAGGGCGTAGGCGAAGGAATCGGAGTCTCGATCGCATCGAGCGGGACGGGGACGCCGTTGCGGATGCTCACCCACTGGAGCTCGCGACGTACGCGACCTTTTTCGTCGAGGGACAACGTGCCCGTGAGACCCTGCGGATTCACCGGCGCACCGCGCTGCAGGGAGCTGGCGATGCGGTAGGCGTCGTAACCAAACGCGAACAGCCGGCCGCGGCGCGCGGCGGACTCTCCAAAAGCCTGGCGGGCGGACTCGCGCACTTCAGTGGTCAATCCCGTGGCCCCCACCATCCATGGCATGTCCGGAAAAATCATGCCGTCGATTTCGCGATTCGCGGTTGGATGCGGGTCGTAGGCATCTCCGAGCGTGTAGGTGGGAATGTCGCCGGCGAGATGGAAACGCAGCTGCGGACGCAGCAGCCGCGCGGCGGCCGGCTGGCTTGGTGCGAAAATGAACTGGATGTCCGAGCGCCGGCGCGGCTCGAACTCGAGTTTCTGACCGATCGCCGACTGGATGCGCTGGTGACGCGCGCGGCTGTCGTCGGTGCGCAGCACCTGCGTGATGCTGTCGCCGAAGTCGTTGCGCACGCCGCCGAAACTGGACTGGCCCAGCGTGAATCCGCCCGCGGCCCGCAATTCCTCATCGAAAGCCGCGGCGACACGATTGCCCCAGTCTCCCTCCGGCGCGAGCACCACGCCGCGACGCCGGCCATTCGCGCTGACGAAGCGTGCGACGGCGCGCGCGTCATCCTCGGGCGACAGCGCGAACTGGAAGAAACGCTCGGGCGCCGGCCGGTCGGGCGGCAGGAAATTGAGCGCGAGAACCGGCGGGCGGGTAGACAGGAGCTCGGCGGCCGCAACGACTTCCTCGCGGGTGAGCGGACCGACGATGAATTCCGCGCCCGCGGCCGTCGCGGTTGCCACGATGTCGGCAACGGCGCCAGAGGCGGTGTCGTACACGCGCAGGCGCGGCCGGGCGTTGGCGGGCGCCTGGTAGTAAGCGGTCATGAATCCGTCGCGGATCTGCGCGGCGGGCGCCGAGGTGCGGCCGGTGAGCGGCAGCAGCAGCGCGACATGCGGCGCTTTCTCGAGATTGGCGCCTTGTTCCTCGATGCCGACGCCGGGCTCGTTCGCCAATGCGCTGAGCGCCGGATGCGCGGGGAAACGGGTGCGGAATGCCGCGAGGCGGGCGGCGCCGAGCGTCGGATTGCGGGCGTTGTCGGCGGCAACACTGGCCGCCTCGAGCCAGCCGCGAATCGTCGCGTCGCTGCCCGGTGGCGCGGTCATCGCGACGCCGCGTCCGGCGGCCGCGCGCAACTGCGCCAACAATTCGGCCCGCGCGTTGTGTGCTTCGCCGGGAGCGATGTAGCGCTCGCGCGCGAGCTGCGAACGGATGCCATCAACGAGGTGGCCCGTGGCGACGGCGACCTGCTGGCGGGTCTCGTAGTAGCGCGCGGCCGCGGCTGGCGCCGTCGGGGCCTGCATCGCGCTGATGTCGCGCCACGCCTGGTCGCCCTGGCCTTGCGCGACCGAAGACTGGATCCGCAGAAGATGCTGCTCGATCGTCTGTTGCTGGGTGAGTCCCGGCGGAACGGTGGCTAGCACGCGATCGGCATCGGCGGGGCGCCCTGCGGCGAGCCAGGCACGCGCCGCGCGCAGCAGGAATTCCGCGCGATCCGTGCCGTCAGTCTCGGCGCCCAGCCGCTCGTAGAGCGCGGCCGCGCCCGCCTGGTCACCGGCGCGCACCAATGCTTCGGCGCGATCGACACTCGGCGGTCCGCCCCGGCGCGGAGTAGTCGGACAGGCGGCGAGCAACAACGTTGCCGCGATCAGCACGAGCAGGGTCAGCGGTTTGTGCAAAGCTTTCACAGTGGTCATGCGTCGAATAGCCTTCGCAGTGGCCGCGCCCGAATCAGGAAAACGCGGTGGAGAAGTATAGTGGCTGCAACCAAGGGGCGTCTCGCGGTGATCTCGACGCCCATCGGCAATCTTGGCGATCTTTCGCCGCGCGCACGCGATGAACTCGCCGCGGCGGAACTGGTCGCGGCGGAAGACACGCGCCGGACCGGGCAATTGCTGACGACACTCGGCCTGTCCCGTCCGCTGGTGTCGCTGCATGAACACAATGAAACCGAGCGCATCGACGAGTTGCTGGGAAAGCTGCGCGCCGGCGCGCAAATCGCGCTGGTGAGCGACGCGGGCACGCCCCTGTTGTCGGATCCGGGCTTCGAGCTCGTGCGCCGCGTCGCACAGGAGGGCATGACCGTGGTCGCCGTGCCGGGCCCGTCGGCGATCACGGCGGCGCTCAGCATCGCGGGACTGCCTACCGAGCGTTTTTCATTTGAAGGCTTTCTGCCCGCGCGTCTCGCCGAACGTCGCACGCGGCTTGCGCAGCTGGCGACGGAAACGCGCACGCAAGTATTTTTCGAGGCTCCGCATCGCATCGCCGAATCACTCGAGGACATGAGCACCGCATTTGGCGCCGATCGCCGCGCGGCGGTGGCGCGCGAACTCACGAAAGTGTTCGAAACGGTGTATCGCGGCACGATCGCCGAGCTGGCCGCGCTGGCCCGAGGTGATGCCAACTTCACGCGCGGCGAGATCACGGTGGTGGTGGAAGGCGCGGCGCCCGCGCCGGCCGCGGACGGTGCGCTCGTGACGCTCGACGATGCTCTGCGTGCGCTGCTGCCGGAGCTCGCGCCCAGCAAGGCGGCCGCTGTGGCCGCGCGCCTCACCGGGGCGAAGCGTAACGATGCGTACGCGCGCGCCCTTGCGCTCGCGAAAATCGCGGAAAACTGAGCACAGGTGTCCGCGCGGCTCGATCGTTTGCCGGTGTCATGACGACTTCCTTGTACGCGTGCCCTCATGCCGCTATGGTGCGCCCCGGAGTCGGCCGGACGGTCGCTGCATTTCTCACGAAATGTGGAGGAAAGTCCGGGCTCCTTGCGGACGAGGTGCCAGGTAACGCCTGGGCGGCGTGAGCCGACGGAAAGTGCAACAGAAAGCAAACCGCCGAAGTTTCAGCAATGAAACTGGTAAGGGTGAAAGGGTGCGGTAAGAGCGCACCGCGCCGGTGGCAACACATGGCGGCACGGCAAACCCCACCTGGAGCAAGGCCAAATAGGAAAGTCGCCACGCAAGTGGCAGCGCGTGTCCCCGCGTGCTTTCGGGTAGGCCGCTTGAGTTCGCCGGTGACGGCGATCCCAGAGGAATGATCGTCCTCGACAGAACCCGGCTTACAGGCCGACTCCTTCTTTTCTCGAACCTTTCTCGAATCCCGTGTTGGTCTATCTAGTCTGCATTTCATTTTCCGCGCGGCACGTGGCCTAACTAGCGCGCGGGAAAGCGCGGCGATTTGTCGCCTGCGCCGCGAGGGCGCTGCTGCTCGGCCTGCCTCCGCCGGGGAAATCCACAACCGCGATCCGACCCAGTTGGTGGGGGAATACGGGTGGGGGCGAGTGCCACAGGCGTCGCGATGGCGGCATCCATCTCACCAAACCCCTTGGCTCAATCGCCGCGAATCCTCACAAATTGAGCCATTAGGGATTCAATAACCCCCGAGGCCCTCTCGTATTCGAGTGGCATTCGTCCTTTTCAGGCCATCCAGTGCACCTCGACGTGACCCACTGTATGAACTTGCGATGACAAGCTACTGATCGGTAAGCAACGAGCTTTGGAAATGGCGCGCTGCGACAGTGTAAAAACTACGTAAGTCGCTGTCGCCACGAGAAAATTCTGTGACTTATTTCTTGACCGCGCTCCCGGCCGTTCCTATAGTGGCGGCAAGTGGGAAAAAGTGGGGAGAAATGGGCTTAACTGGCCTGTCCATCCATGTTTCGCGGTGCAGCAAAAGTGACCCTGGACGACAAGGGCCGGATGGTTCTTCCCACCCGGTATCGCGAGCACGCGCTCGAAAGAAGCCAGGGAAAGCTGGTGGTCACCGTCGACCGGGACCAGTGCCTGCTCCTCTATCCACTACCCGACTGGGAACAGCTCGAACGCAAGCTGATGAGCCTGCCGTCGCTGCATGCGCAGGCGCGCCGGCTGCAGCGGCTCATGGTGGGTCACGCGACCGAGCTCGATCTCGATGGACATGGCCGATTGCTGCTGCCGCCGGAGCTGCGCGAGTTCGCGCTGCTCGAGCGCCGCGGCATGTTGATCGGCCAGGGCAATCGCTGCGAATTGTGGGACGAAACGCGCTGGAACGAGCGCAGGACTTTGTGGCTCGCGAACGAGGCCTCGGAAACGGGTCTCGCCGCGGAACTCGAATCGCTGACGCTGTAGTTAGCTCGGCGATCCGGGTGCGAGGGTTTTCAGGGGTGGGGCGAAATGCCGCAGTGCGGACTTCGCCCGTGGCAAATGGCGAGATAAACGGGGGCGGACTGACAGCCGCTTGATGCAGTGAATGAATCGGACGCCCACATACCGGTGCTTGCCCGGGAAGCGTTCGAGGCACTCGCGGTACAGGCGGACGGCCTATACATAGATGCGACGTTCGGGCGCGGCGGTCACACGGCACTCATCCTCGGGGCACTCGGTCCCGAAGGGCGCGTGCTCGCGTTCGACCGCGACCCGGCGGCCATCGAGGCCGGCCACCGCCGTTTTCCCGACGAAGTGCGGCTTGCGCTCGTCGGCGCGCCGTTTGCCGATATCGCCGCGCGCGTGCCGGAGCTCGTTCCGGGCCGGCCCGTGCGCGGCATCTTGTTCGACCTCGGCGTCTCGTCGCCGCAGCTCGACGACCCCGCACGTGGTTTCAGCTTCCGGGCGGACGGCCCGCTCGACATGCGCATGGACCCGGCGAGCGGCGAACCGGTTTCCGCATGGCTCGCGCGAGCGGGCGAGCCTGAGATTCGCGAGGTGATCGCGACGCTCGGGGAGGAGCGCTTCGCGCGGCGAATTGCCGCAGACATCGTCGCGGCAAGAAAGCATCAACCCCTGACCACCACGCTGCAACTCGCCGCCCTGGTCGCGCGCGCGGTGCGCACGCGTGAGCCTGGCAAACATCCGGCCACGCGCACGTTCCAGGCGCTGCGCATGCACATCAACGACGAGCTCGGCCAACTGCGCCGCGCGCTCGAAGGCGCGCTCGAGCTGCTCGCGGTCGGCGGCCGTCTCGCGGCGATCAGTTTCCATTCGCTCGAGGATCGCGCGGTCAAGCAGTTCATCCAGGCCCAGTCGACCGTGAACCCCGTGTTCGCCGGACTTCCGCTGATTCCCGAGTCCGCGCAGCCGCGCATGAAACGCGTCGGATCGAAGATCCGCGCGACGCAAGAGGAACTTGCCGTGAATCCGCGTGCGCGGTCGAGCGTGCTGCGCGTCGCCGAAAAGGTGCGCTAGGTGTCGGCGCCCACCAACAAAATTCTCGTCATCGCGATCCCGCTGCTGTGGGCGGCCGCGCTCGCGTCCGCTGCGGGGGCTATCTACAGCAAACACCGCGCGCGCGAACTGTTCGTCGAGCTGGAACGTCTCAACGTGCGGCGCGACAATCTCGAGATCGAGTGGGGCCAGCTGCAGCTCGAACAGAGCGCCTGGTCGACGCACGCGTTCGTCGAGAACGTGGCGGGGGCGAAGCTGCGGATGGCGATGCCTCCTCCCAAGGAAATCGAGCTGGTGGCGCCGTGAAGGCCCTTCCATGAAAGTATTTTCCGGCAAGCGGCGCGAAACGCGCGGCCGCGGCGACGGTGCATCGGCCGCGAAACACGACGACCCCGGCAGCTTCCGCTGGCGCGCGAATGTCGTGCTCGCGCTGCTGGTGTGCAGCGCGCTCGGCCTTTCCTGGCGCGCGGTCGAACTGCAACTCAAGGACCACAAATTCCTCGCGGGGCAGGGCGACGCGCGCTTCTCGCGCGTCGCGGAAATCACCGCAACTCGCGGCACGATTACCGATCGCTACGGCGAACCTCTCGCGGTATCGACGCCGGTCGACTCGGTGTGGGTGAATCCGAAAGAACTCGCGCTCGCGAGCGATCAGCTGCCGCGGCTCGCCAAGGCGCTCAAGCGCGACAAGAACGAAATCGCGCGCCGGCTCACGTCGAATCTCGACCGCGAGTTCCTGTACCTGGTGCGGCACATGCAGCCGGCCGAGGCGCAGAAGATCCGCGCGCTGGAAATTCCCGGCGTGTACCTGGCGCGCGAGTACCGCCGTTATTACCCGGCGGGCGAGGTCGCGGGCCACATCCTCGGGTTCACGAGCATCGACGACGAAGGGCAGGAGGGGCTCGAACTGGCGTTCGATCACTGGCTCGCCGGCGAAGACGGCGCGAAACGCGTGATCCAGGACCGCTACGGCAAGATCGTGCAGAACGTCGAGGAGATTCGCGCGATGCGGCCGGGCCGCAATCTCGTGTTGTCGATCGACCTGCGCATCCAGTACCTGGCGTACCGCGAGTTGAAGGCCGCGATCCGCGACCAGCGCGCGAAGTCGGGCAGCGTGATCGTGCTCGACGTCGCGACCGGCGAAGTCCTCGCGATGGTCAACCAGCCCACCTACAACCCGAACGACCGCGACCAGATCAAGGCCAAGGCCATCCGCAACCGAGCGGTGACCGACATCGTCGAGCCGGGCTCGTCGATCAAGCCGTTCGTCGTGGCGGCGGGGCTCGCGTCGGGCAAGTTCTCCGACAGCAGCGTCATCGACACCAACCCGGGCTACATCAAGGTCGGCGCCAAACTACTCGAGGATCCGCACAACCTCGGCGCGGTCAACCTGGCGACGATCCTCGCGAAGAGCTCGAACGTCGGCATGACCAAGGTCGCGTTGTCGCTCGAGCCCGCGCAGATGTACGGCACGCTCACCGCGCTCGGTTTCGGCCAGGTGACCACCAGTGGATATCCAGGTGAGTCCGCCGGCTTGCTGCCGCACTTCTCGCACTGGCGCCCCGTCGGCATCTCCTCGATGTCGCGCGGCTACGGACTTTCGATCACGCCGCTGCAGCTCGCGCATGCCTATTCGACGGTGGCGTCGTACGGCGTCGCGCGTCCCATTTCGTTCCTGCGAGTCGAATCGCCGCCGGAGAGCGTGCGCGCGCTCGACGAAAGCGTGTCGCGCATGCTGATTCACCTGCTCGAGTCGGTGGTCGCGCCCGAGGGCGGCGGCAAACACGCGGCGATCCCGGGCTACACCGTCGCCGGCAAGACGGGCACTGCCTGGAAGGCGACGGCCGGCGGTTACGCAACGGACCGCTACCTGGCGGTGTTTGGCGGTATCGCTCCGGCGAGTAATCCGCGGCTCGCGGCTGTCGTGATGATCGATGAGCCGGGCGCCGGCAAGTACTACGGCGGTGAGGTCGCGGCGCCGGTTTTCTCGGGAGTCGTCGGCGGCGCATTGCGCCTGTTGGCGGTGCCGCCCGATGCGCCGGTCACCGACGCGACGCTGCCGGAGAAGAGGGTGGCCACGCGATGAGCCCTCCGGCGCCCGTCACCAAGAATCTCGCTCGCCTGCTCGACGGACTCGCCGAGCTGCCGCGTGATGTTGCCGTGACCGACCTGACGCAGGATGGCCGGGGCGCGCGGCCCGGCAGCGCATTCCTCGCGTTGCTCGGCACGGTCGAACATGGACTGAAATACGCGCCGCAGGCGGTGGCCAATGGTGCGCGCGCCGTGTTGTTCGAGCCCGCGCCGGTGGCCGTGGTGCCCGATCTGCCCTCCGAGATCGTGGTGGCGCCGGTGCCGCGGCTGCGCGAACACGCGAGCCTGATCGCCGACCGCTTCTTCGATGCGCCGTCGCAGCACATGTCCGTGGCGGGGATCACCGGCACGAACGGCAAGACCACCTGCGCCTATCTACTGGCGCAGGCGCTCGAAAACGCCGGGCGCCCCGCGGCCTACATGGGCACGATCGGCACGGGCCGGCCGCGTTCGCTGGTCGCGAGCTCATTGACCACGGGCGACGCGGTGACCGTGCAACGCACACTCGCCAGCCTGCGCGCCGGCGGCGCCGCGAATGTCGCGATGGAGGTGTCCTCACATGCGATCGACCAGTCGCGGGTCGGCGCGGTGCGTTTCCGCACGGCGGCGTTCACCAATCTCACCCGCGATCACCTCGACTATCACGGCACGATGGAGAACTACGGCGCCACCAAGGCCCGTCTCTTTTCGTCACCGCAGCTCGAGTCGCGCGTCATCAACGTCGACGATGCCTTTGGTCGGCAGCTCGCGATGGATCCGCGCGGACGGGGACGGCTGGTCGTCACCAGCCGCGGCCACCAGACGCGCGTGCGCAGCGCCGACGGTTTCGTACGCGCGATGCATGTCGACCTGGCGCCGCAGGGCATCAGGATCGAGTTCGATTCGAGCTGGGGACCCGGCGTACTGGAGTGCGCACTCGTCGGCGACTTCAACGTCGACAATCTGCTCACCGTCATCGCGATCCTGCTCGACTGGGGACTCACGCCCGAGGAGGCCACGCGCGCGCTGGCGCACGTGCACGCCGCGCCGGGCCGCATGGAAACATTCAGCGCGGCGCACGCGCCGCTGGCGCTGGTGGACTACGCACACACGCCGGACGCGCTGAGGAAAGCACTCAACGCGGCGCGCGCCCATTGCCCGGGTCGTCTCACCGTGGTCTTCGGCTGCGGTGGTGACCGCGATCCCGGCAAGCGCGCGATCATGGGCGGCATTGCCGCCGAACTCGCCGACGACATCGTGCTGACCGACGACAATCCGCGTGGCGAGTCGCCGCGCGCCATCGTCGACGACATCTCCGCCGGCATCCCGGCCGGCAAGCCGTTCCGCATCGAACACGATCGCGCGCGCGCCATCCGTGACGCGGTGACCGATGCACGCGAGCGCGACGTCGTGGTGATCGCGGGCAAGGGTCACGAGGACTACCAGATCTACGGCGACGAGCGCCGTGCGTTCAGTGACGCGAAGGTCGTCGCGGCGGCGCTCGCGAGCCGCACGGCAGGTGTGTCATGAACCGCACGCTCGGCGAATTCGCGCGCGCCTGCGGCGGCACACTGCGTGGAACGGACCGCACATACACCGGCGTGTCCTCGGATACGCGCACGCTCAAGCCCGGCGAGTTGTTCGTCGCGCTGCGCGGCCCGCGTTTCAACGCCAATGAATTCATCGCGGCCGCGGAAGCGGCCGGCGCCGCCGGCGCGGTGCTCGACACCGTGAGCGAACGTCCCATCGCGCAGGTCATCGTCAGCGACACGCTCGCCGCGCTGCAGAAATCCGCCGCCGCCTGGCGCGCGCAGTTCTCGCTGCCCGTCATCGGCGTCGCGGGCAGCAATGGCAAGACCACCGTCAAGGAGCTGACCGCGGTGATCCTGGCGCAGGCCGGCGCGACACTCGCCACCCGCGGCAGCCTCAACAATCACATCGGCGTGCCGCTCACGCTGCATCGCCTCGAGCCGGCGCATCGCTTCGCGGTCATCGAGATCGGGACTAACCACCCGGGCGAGGTCGCGGCGCTGTGCCAGCTCGCGCGCCCGACCGTCGGGCTCATCACCAACGCCGGCGCGGAACACCTCGAAGGCTTCGGCAGCATCGAAGGCGCGGCGCGCGCAGAAGGTGAAATGGTCGCCGACCTCGAACCTGAGCACGTCGCCGTTCTCAACGCCGACGACGAGTTCCTGCCGCTGTGGCGCGCCATGACGCGCGCGCGCGTCGTGACCTTCGGACAACGCAATGCGGCGGATTTTTCCGCGAGCGATGTGCGCACTGCGATCGGCGCCGATGGATTCGTGACGCAATTCGAATTACACGCGCCGCAGGGGACGACGCCGATCGAGCTGCGCCTGGCCGGCGCGCACAACGTGCAGAACGCGCTGTGCGCCGCGGCCGCCGCGGTCGCGGCCGGCGCCTCGCTCGCCGACGTGCGCGCGGGCCTTGCCACAATGCGCCCGGTTCCTGGCCGATTGCAGCTCAAAACCGCGCCGAGTGGTGCCTGGATCGTCGACGACTCTTACAACGCGAACCCGAGTTCGATGAAGGCCGGGATCGAAGTGCTCGCGGGCGTCGACGCGCGCCGCTGGCTGGTGATGGGCGACATGGGCGAGCTCGGCGATCACGCGATGGAGAGTCATGGAGAAGTCGGCAGGTTCGCGCGCGAACACCACATCGACCGGCTGTTCGCGACCGGCAAACTTTCGGCGCTCGCGGTCGAGGCGTTCGGCGCGGGCGCGGAATGGTTCGCGGACACCGAAACGCTGGCGCGCGCGGTGAACGCGGAGCTCACGCGCGAGGTGTGCGTACTGGTCAAGGGTTCGCGTTCGGCCCGGCTCGAACGCGTGGTCGATTCTCTGGTCGGCAAGGTCCATTAATCGTCATGCTTTATTGGCTCGCGAAACAACTCACGCCTTACTACTCGGGATTCAACGTCTTCTCGTACCTCACCGTGCGCGCGATTTTCGCGGTGATCTCGGCGTTGCTGCTCGCGCTGCTGATCGGCCCGTGGATGATCGAGCGCCTGAAGGGCGGGCAGATCGGGCAGGTCGTGCGGGACGATGGTCCGAAGTCGCACTTCTCCAAGGCCGGCACGCCGACGATGGGTGGCATGCTGATCCTGATCGCGATCTTCGTGAGCACGCTCGCGTGGGCCGATCTCGGCAATCGCTTCGTCTGGGTCGTGCTCGGCGTGACGTTCACGTTCGGACTGATCGGCTTCTACGACGACTACCTCAAGCTCGCGAAGAAAAATCCGAAAGGCCTCATCGCGCGCTACAAGTATTCCTGGCAGTCGCTGTTCGGCCTGGCCGCGGCGATCTTCCTCTTCTACACCGCGAAGACGCCGGCCGAGACCACGCTCTATCTGCCGTTCCTGAAGAATTTCGCCGTGCCGATGGGCGCCGTGGCGTTCATCGCGCTGTCGTATTTCATGATCGTCGGCATGAGTAATGCCGTGAATCTCACCGACGGCCTCGATGGCCTCGCGATCATGCCGTCGGTGATGGTGGGCGGCGCGCTCGGCGTGTTCGCCTACGCGAGCGGCAACGCGAACTTCGTGCAGTACCTGCAGATTCCCGCGGTGCCGGGCTCGGGCGAGGTGCTGATCTTCTGCGCCGCGCTGGTGGGCGCGGGACTTGGATTCCTGTGGTTCAACACCTATCCGGCGCAGGTGTTCATGGGCGACATCGGGGCGCTGGCACTCGGCGCGGCGCTCGGCGTCATCGCCGTGATCGTCCGCCAGGAACTCGTGGTGCTCATCATGGGCGGCATCTTCGTGGTCGAGACCGCGTCGGTGATCATCCAGGTGATCTCGTTCAAGACCACCGGCAAGCGCATCTTCCGGATGGCGCCTATCCACCATCACTTCGAGCTCAAGGGCTGGGCCGAGCCGAAAGTCATCGTGCGCTTCTGGATCATCACTTTCATCCTCGTGCTCGCGGGACTCGCGACGCTGAAGCTGCGATGAGCACACTCCAGCAAAACACCGCACCGAACGCCGTCATCGTGGGCATGGGCCGCACGGGGCTGTCGGTCGCGCGTCACCTGCAGCGCAGCGGCTTTCGCATCGCCGTGACCGACAGCCGCGAAACGCCGCCGGAGCTCGCCGGCGTCAAGGCGCTGGGCGCGTCGGTGGTGACGCGCACCGGCGGGTTCGACGCACGCCTGCTCGAACAGGCGGATATCGTGGTCACGTCACCCGGCGTGCCGCTCGACGATCCGTTCTTCACGCAGGCGCGATCGCGCGGCCTCGACATCGTCGGCGACATCGAGCTGTTCGCGCGCGCGGCCGATGCGCCGGTGGTGGGCATCACCGGCACGAACGGCAAGAGCACGGTGACCACTTTGTTAGGCCGCATGGCCGAACGCGCCGGGGTGCGCGTGCGTGTCGGCGGCAATCTCGGCCATCCGGCGCTGGACCTCCTCGATCGCGGCCCGACTGATCTCTACGTGCTCGAGTTGTCCTCGTTCCAGCTCGACACGACGCACTCGCTCAAGCTCAAGGCGAGCGTCGTGCTCAACGTGACGGAAGATCACATGGATCGCTACGCCACGCTTCCGGCCTACGCGGCATCCAAGGCGCGCATCTACGCGAACAGCGAGACCGCCGTGGTGAACGCGGACGACTCTGAAGTCGTGCGTATGCCGCGCGCCGGGCAACGCGTGATCACGTTCAGCGTGGAAAACGCGACGGCGGATTTCACGCTGGTGACGCCCGCCAGCGATGGCGGCACCTGGCTCGCGCGCCGTGGGGCCGCGCTGCTGCCGCTGACGGCGCTCAAGATTTCCGGCCGGCACAACGCCGCCAACGCATTGGCGACGCTCGCGCTCGGCGACGCGTTGCGCCTGCCCATCACGCCGATGCTCGAGGAGCTGCGCGACTTTCCCGGGCTGCCGCATCGTGCGCAGTGGGTCGCGGAAATCGGCGGCGTCAAATACATCAATGATTCCAAGGGCACGAACGTCGGCGCGACACTCGCGGCGGTGGGTGGTTTGACGGGGCCGCTGGTGGTGATCGCCGGCGGTGACGGGAAGGGACAGGATTTCGCGCCGCTCGCGCCGGCATTTCGCGGCAAGGTGCGCACGGCGGTGCTGCTCGGGCGCGATGCGGCGGTCATCGAGACCGCGCTCGCCGGTATCTGCCACACGGTACGCGCCAACACGATGGAAGAGGCCGTGCGCGTCGCGGCGCGCGCCGCGCTGCCCGGCGACACCGTGCTGCTGTCGCCCGCCTGCTCGAGCCTCGACATGTTTCGCGATTATGCCGAGCGCGGCAATGTGTTCGCCGCGGCCGTGAAGGAGCTGACATGAGCTCCAGGCGCGTATTACACATCGATGCCGTCGCATTGTCGCTGGTGGCCGCCATCGTGCTGCTCGGCCTGGTGATGGTGACCTCCGCGTCGATCTCGATCGCGAGCAAGGAATCCGGCAACCCGTTCGCCTACCTCGAACGGCAGCTCGTGTTGTGCGTCGCGGGTTTCATTCTCGCGACGATCGTGTTCTGCGTACGCACGGAACTGCTCGACAAGATGGCCTGGCCGCTGATGATCGTGGCGGTCGTGCTGCTGTTCCTGGTGCTCATCCCGGGCGTCGGACACATGGTGAACGGCAGCCGCCGCTGGATCCGGCTGCTCGGCTTCAACTTCCAGGCCTCCGAGCTGGCGCGCATCCTCACGCTGATCTTCATCGCGAGTTACGCCGTCCGGCGCGAAACCGAGCTGCGCAACACCGCGCTCGGTCTCGTCAAACCTGTCGGCCTGCTCGTGTTCATGGCGTTGCTGCTGCTGGCGGAGCCGGACTTCGGCGCGGCGTCGGTGCTGTTCCTGACGGGGTTCGGCATCCTGTTCATCGCCGGCGCGCGGCTGCGCTACGTAATCACGGCCGCGGTGCTCGGCGCGGGCGCGATGACGCTGCTGGTGATGCTGGTGCCGTACCGCATGGCGCGCGTGACTTCGTTCCTCGATCCGTGGGCGGATCCGTTCAACAGCGGCTTCCAGCTGACGCAGTCGTTGATCGCCATCGGCCGCGGCGAATGGTTCGGCGTGGGCCTGGGCGAGAGCGTGCAGAAGCTGTTCTATCTACCCGAGGCGCACACCGACTTCCTGTTCGCCGTGCTGGCCGAGGAGCTCGGCTTGGTGGGCGTCGCGGCCACGCTCGCGTTGTTCATCGCGCTGGTGTGGCGCAGTTTCTGGATCGCGCAGCTCGCGTCGCGCGCGGGGCTCAAGTTCCAGGCGTATCTCGCCGCGGGTTTCGGCCTGTGGCTCGGCGCGCAGGCGATGATCAACATCGGCGTGAACATGGGTGTGTTGCCGACCAAGGGCCTGACGCTGCCGCTCATGAGTTATGGCCGCTCGAGCATGCTGGTGACACTGGCGTGGGTGGGCCTGCTGCTGCGTGTCTATCACGAAGCCATGCACGCCTCGCGCGGCATGGCGAGCGCGCGCCGCGACGAACGCGAAGCGCGTCCGCGGCTTTCGGAGGCGTCGGCATGAGTGCCACGCGCGCGTCCGTTCTCATCATGGCCGGCGGCACGGGGGGCCACGTGTTCCCCGCGCTGGCGCTCGCGCGGCTGTTGCGCGCGGCGTCGGTCGACGTCGTGTGGCTGGGCACGGCGCGCGGACTCGAGGCGCGGGTCGTGCCCGCCGAAAACATTTCGATCGAATGGCTCTCGATGAGCGGGCTGCGCGGCAAGGGAGTCGCGACGTTGCTCGCGGCGCCGTTCAAGCTCGCGTTGTCCATCTGGCAGGCGTTGAAGATCGTCCGGCGCCGGCGCCCGGCGCTGGTCGTGGGGTTCGGCGGATTCGTCACCGGTCCCGGTGGTGTCGCGGCCTGGCTCACGCGCCGGCCGCTCGTGATCCACGAACAGAATGCGATCGCCGGCTACTCCAACCGTTGCCTCGCGCATCTCGCGCGCCGCGTGCTCGCGGCTTTCCCGGCGGCGTTTCCCGCGGGTATCGATGTCCGCGTGGTGGGCAACCCGGTGCGCGCCGAGATCGTCGCGCAGCCGCCGCCGGCCACGCGTTTCGCGCGCCGCGAAGGCGCGCTGCGCCTGCTGATCGTCGGCGGTAGTTTGGGCGCCACGCGGCTCAACACTGTCGTGCCGTTCGCGATCCGCGAATCGGGCCTCACGCTGCGCGTGCGTCACCAGGCGGGTGAACGCGGCATCGACGCGGCGCGCGCCGCGTACGCGGAAGCGAAGGTGCAGGCCGACGTCTCGCCGTTCATCGACGACATGGCGAGCGCCTATGCCGACGCCGATCTGGTGATCTGCCGCGCCGGCGCGCTGACGGTATCCGAACTCGCGGCCGTGGGCGTCGCCTCCGTGCTCGTCCCGTTTCCCGCGGCGGTCGACGACCACCAGACTTTCAATGCGAAATACCTCACGAGCGAGGGCGCCGCGGTGCTGATCGCGGACCGCGAACTCACGCCCGCGCGCCTCGCGGCCGAACTCAAGGTCCTGTGCGCCGGCCGCGGCAAACTACTGGCGATGGCGGAGCGTGCGCGCCTGGTCGCGAAACCGCGTGCCGCCGAGGATCTCGCGGCCATCTGTTTGAAAGAACTGGGCCTGCAACCGATGGGGGTGGCGGCATGAGCGACCGCATGCGCCGCATCCATCGCATCCACTTCGTCGGTATCGGCGGCAGTGGCATGAGCGGCATCGCCGAAGTGCTGGTGAATCTCGGCTACCAGGTCCAGGGCAGCGATCTGAAACCCAACGCGGTCACCGAGCGCCTGGCCGCGCTCGGCGCGCGCGTGATGATCGGTCACGCCACGGAAAATGTCGGCGACGCCGATGTGGTGGTCACTTCGAGCGCGGTGTCGATCGAAAATCCGGAAGTGGCGAGCGCACTCGCGCGCCGCATCCCGGTGGTGCCGCGCGCCGAAATGCTGGGCGAGCTCATGCGTTTCCGATACGCGGTCGCGGTCGCGGGGACGCATGGCAAGACGACGACCACGAGCCTCACCTCGTCGATCCTCGCCGAAGGCGGCCAGGATCCGACGTTCGTGATCGGTGGGCTCCTGAAAAGCGCCGGCACGAATGCACGTCTGGGCGCTGGCCGCTATCTGGTCGCCGAAGCCGACGAGAGCGACGCCTCGTTCCTGCATCTGAATCCGATGATCGCGATCGTCACCAACATCGACAACGATCACCTCGGCACACATGACGGCGACTTCGAACGGCTGAAACACAGCTTCGTCGAATTCCTGCACAACCTGCCGTTCTATGGACTGGCGGTGCTGTGCGTGGACGACGCGCACATCCGCAGCATCCTCGCGAAGGTGAACCGCCCGGTCGTGGGTTACGGTTTCTCCGAAGGCGCCGACCTGCGCGCCGAGAACCTGCGCCGCGAAGGCCTGCGCACCCACTTCGACGTGGTGCGGCGCGCGGACGGACTGCGCCTGCCCGTCACGGTGAACCTGCCGGGCCTGCACAACGTGCTCAATTCGCTGGCGGCCATTGCCGTCGCGCTCGAGATCGGCATTTCGCAGCAGGCGATCCAGAACGCGCTGGAGAATTTCCAGGGCATCGATCGCCGGCTGACACACGTCGCGGACCTCAAACTATTCAACGATGGCGATCCCGTGACGATCGTCGATGACTACGGGCATCACCCGACCGAGATCGCGGCGACACTCGATGCGATCCGCCAGGGTTACGCGGGACGCCGCGTCGTGCTCGCGTTCCAGCCGCATCGCTACACCCGCACGCGCGACCTGCTCGACGATTTCGCGACGGTTTTGTCCACCGGTGATGCGTTGCTGGTCACCGAGGTGTACGCGGCCGGCGAAGCGCCCATTTCCGCCGCCGACGGGCGCGCGATCTGCCGCGCCGTACGCACGCGCGGCAAGGTCGAGCCGGTGTTCGTCGAGAAGGTGGAGACGCTCGACGAGGCGCTGCGCGACGTGCTCAAGCCCGGCGACGTACTGGTGACCATGGGCGCCGGTTCCATCAGCGCCGTTTCGCACGGGCTGCCGCAGAAGTTAGGGGTCGCCGTGGCCCGGAGGCAATCGTGACGTGTTTGCCCGACGCCACTACAACGTGTATGAAAACGAGGCGCCGCGGATGAGCCCGCGCGTATCCGCCATCGTTCCGCCGCTGGCCGCCGAGTTCGCGCCGCGCGTGAAATACGCCGAGCCGATGTCGCGCCACACCTCGTGGCACGTCGGTGGTCCCGCGGATGTGTTCTTCACGCCGGCGGACCGCAACGACCTGCTCAAATTTCTCGAGGCGCTGCCCACGGGTACGCCGCAGTTCTGGCTAGGACTGGGCTCCAATCTGCTGGTGCGCGACGGCGGAATCCGCGGAGTCGTCATCGACACCACCGGTCTCGACCGGCTCGAAGAAGTCGATGCGACGACCCTGTACGCGGAGTCGGGCGTGCCGTGCGCGCGTATCGCGCGCCGCGCGATCTCGCTGCAGCTCGGCCCCGCCGAATTCTTCGCCGGCATTCCCGGCACGCTCGGCGGCGCGCTCACGATGAACGCGGGCGCGTTCGGCGGCGAGACCTGGCCGCGGGTGCGCGCGGTCGACGTCTGCGACGCGCGCGGCCGCGAGCGTCGCCGCGAGGCGCGCGAGTATTCGTATTCCTACCGGCGGCTGGTTGCACCGGTGCCCGGCGAATTCTTCCTCGGCGCGGTGCTCGCGTTCGAACCGCGTCCCGGCCTCACCGACGAGGCGATGCGCGACATGATCGCGCGCCGCAAAGAGACGCAGCCGATCGGCGAGTGGAGCTGCGGCTCGACGTTCACGAATCCGCCCGGCCAACACGCCGCGCGCTTGATCGAGGCATCCGGCCTCAAGGGTTTCCGGATCGGAGACATCATGGTTTCGCCCAAACACGCGAACTTCCTCGTCAATGTCGACGCGGCCAGGGCCGCCGACGTGGAGCAGCTGGTCGCGCACATCCAGTCCGTCGTGAAGGAAAAGTTCGGCGTCACACTGACTCCTGAATTCCGCACCGTAGGGGAGGCCTCCTGATGCGGCTGCGTCACGACCCCAAGGTGATCCGCCACGTGACCGAGGCGCGCGACTTCGGCCGCGTCGCGGTGTTGTTAGGTGGCACCTCGAGCGAGCGCGAGATCTCGCTGATCTCCGGCAATGCCTGCCTCGCCGCGCTGGTGAAACGCGGCGTCGACGCGCACCCGTTCGATCCGCGCGACAAACCACTCAACGAACTCGTCACCCGCAAGTTCGATCGCGTGTTCATCGCGCTGCACGGACCGGGCGGCGAAGACGGCACGCTGCAGGGCGCGCTCGAATTCCTGGGACTGCCGTACACCGGCAGCGGCGTGATGGGCTCGGCCATCGGCATGGACAAGCTGCGCACCAAGCGGCTCGCGCAGGCCGTCGGCATTCCGACCACGGAATACATGGTGCTGCGTTCGCCTGCCGATCTCGACAATTGCGTCGAGCGGCTCGGCCTGCCGCTCATCGTGAAGCCGGCGACGCAGGGCTCCTCGGTCGGCATGACCAAGGTCGAGCGCCGCGAAGACCTCGCGGCGGCTTACCAGGCCGCGTCGCTCCTCGAGCCGACGGTATTCGCGGAAGCGTGGATCACCGGCGCCGAATACACGGTCGCAGTGCTGCAGGGCCGCGCGCTGCCGTCGATCCGCATCGAAACGCCGGCGACGTTCTACGACTACCAGGCGAAGTATTTCCGCAACGATACGAAATATTTCTGCCCGTCCGGCCTGTCGCCCGAAGCCGAGAAACATCTGGCGAACCTGTCGCTGTCGACCTTTGCCGCCGTCGGCGCCGAAGGCTGGGGGCGCGCGGACTTCATGATGGACAAGACCGGCAGGCCCTATCTGCTGGAGATCAACACGGTTCCCGGCATGACCGATCACAGCCTCGTGCCGATGGCGGCGCGCGCGCTCGACATCAACTTCGAACAGCTCGTGTGGCAGGTGCTCGAGACCAGCTTCACGCGCACGGCGGTGAGCGTGTGATCTGGGGCAAGGCCCAAAACAAGAAGGTCAACCGGCGCACGCCGGAGCCGCGCGTGCGTTTTTCGGGCGCGGTGCTCGCGCGCGTCGCCGTGGGCGCGGCGGTGCTCGCGGTGCTCGGCATCGCCGGCGTGCTCGCGATGAGCGCGCTCGACCAGAACATCAGCCAGGTCGAGGTGACCGGGCGCTTCCAGCGTGTGTCGCCCGTCGAGGTCGAGCAGGCCGTGAAGGCGCGCGTGCGCGACGTGGGCCTGGTCAGCGTGGACCTGGCCGCGGTGCGCCGCGCTGTCGAGCAACTTCCGTGGGTAGATAGCGCGACGGTTGAGCGCCAGTGGCCGCGCGCGCTCAGCATCCGCGTGACCGAACAGGCGGCGGCCGCGCGCTGGGGCGCGAACGGCCTGCTGAACACGCGCGGCGAGTTGTTCATCTCCGAAGCGCGCCACATCCCGCCGGAGCTGCCGCGCCTTTCCGGGCCGCGCGGCACCGAGGGCGAGGTCGCGGCGCGTTACCTCGCCGCGCAGGGCCAGCTCATCGAGGCCGGCATGCGCTTGACCGCCGTCAGGCTGGATGCGCGCGGCTCGTGGGAATTCGATCTCGACAACGGCATCACGGTGCGGCTCGGCCGCCGCCAGATCGACGAACGCTTCGCGCGCTTCGTGGCGGCCGCGGTCGGGCAGATCGCGAGCCACGCGAACGACATCAACTACATCGACATGCGTTACACCAACGGCTTCGCGATCGGCTGGCGCGCCGGTGGACAGCGCGTCGCAAGCGGCGCCGCGGAGGACGACAACCAAGATGGCTAACTACATGGGCAAACGGCCTGACAAGAATCTCATCATCGGACTGGACATCGGCACCTCGAAGGTGTCCGCGCTGGTCGGCGAGGTGGCGCCCGATAATTCGATCGAAGTGATCGGCATCGGCACGCAACCCTCGCGCGGCCTCAAGAAGGGCGTGGTCGTGAACATCGAGTCGACGGTGCAGTCGATCCAGCGCGCGATCGAGGAAGCCGAGCTCATGGCCGGCTGCGAGATCCGCTCGGTGTTCGCGGGCATCGCCGGTTCACACGTGCGCAGTCTCAACTCACACGGCGTGGTCGCGATCCGCGACCGCGAAGTCAGCGACGCGGACGTGCAGCAGGTGGTCGACGCGGCCAAGGCCGTCGCCATTCCCGCGGACCAGAAGATCCTCCATGTGTTGCCGCAGGAATTCATCATCGACGGACAGGAAGGCATCCGCGATCCGATCGGCATGTCCGGCGTGCGGCTCGAGGCCAAGGTGCACATCGTGACGGGCGCGGATTCGGCGGCGCAGAACATCGAGAAGTGCATCCAGCGTTGCGGTCTCGAAGTCGACGACATCGTGCTCGAGCAGCTCGCCAGCAGCTTCGCCTGCCTGACCGACGACGAGCGCGAGCTCGGGGTCTGCATCATCGACATCGGCGGAGGCACGACGGACCTCGCCGTGTTTTCGCAGGGCGCCATCCGTCATACGGCGGTGATCCCGATCGCGGGCGACCAGGTCACGAACGACATCGCCGTGTCGATGCGCACGCCGACGCAATACGCGGAGGACATCAAGGTCCGTTACGCGTGCGCGTTGTCGCAGCTCGCCAATCCGGACGAGAGCATCGAAGTGCCCTCGGTCGGCGATCGCCCCGCGCGCCGCCTGGCGCGCCAGACGCTCGCCGAAGTGGTCGAGCCGCGCTACGAGGAATTGTTTGGCCTGGCGCGCGAGGAACTGCGCCGCTCGGGGTTCGAGGAAATCATCGCGTCGGGCATCGTCCTCACGGGCGGCAGCGCCAAGATGGAAGGCGCGATCGAACTCGCCGAGGAAGTGTTCCATGTGCCGGTGCGGCTCGGATTGCCCCAGCACATCCGCGGACTGTCCGACGTGATCCGCAATCCTATCTATTCGACCGGCGCCGGGCTGCTGCTGTACGCGCGCGACAACGCGATCGCGGGCAACCGCGGGCGTTCGATCGCCGGCAACGCGCGCAGCATGGCCGAGCGCATGAAGAACTGGTTTCAGGGGAACTTCTGAGGGGGACTGCCCCGAGGAAGACCGTTTCAAGGTGATGAAATCGAAGCTGACAGCATCGATCCAACTAGTGAAGGAGCGACACAAATGTTTGAACTGATGGACGCTTACAGCCAGAACGCTGTAATCAAAGTCATAGGGGTGGGCGGCGGCGGCGGCAACGCGGTCGCGCACATGGTCACGAGCGGCATCGAGGGCGTGGAGTTCATGTGCATCAATACCGATGCGCAGGCCCTCAAGCACTCGAAGGTCAAGACGAGCCTGCAGATAGGCTGCAACATCACCAAGGGTCTCGGCGCCGGCGCCGATCCGGAAGTGGGCCGGCAGGCCGCGATGGAAGATCGCGATCGCATCATCGAGATGATCGAAGGCTGCGACATGTTGTTCATCACCGCCGGCATGGGCGGTGGCACGGGCACGGGCGCGGCGCCGGTGGTCGCGCAGGTGGCGAAGGAGCTCGGCATCCTCACGGTTGCCGTGGTGACACGCCCCTTCGAGATGGAAGGCGGCAAACGCACGCTGATCGCGAATCACGGACTGGCCGAACTCGGCAAGTACGTCGACTCGCTGATCACGATTCCCAACCAGAAGCTGCTCACGGTGCTCGGCGCGAAGACGACTTTGTTAGACGCCTTCAAGAGCGCCAACCACGTGTTGCAGGGCGCGGTGCAGGGCATCGCCGAACTGATCACGCGTCCCGGCCTCATCAACGTGGACTTCGCCGACGTGCGCACGGTGATGAGCGAAACGGGAATGGCGATGATGGGCTCGGGTGTGGCGCGTGGTGAGAATCGCGCGAAGGAAGCGGCTGAAATGGCCGTGTCCTCGCCGTTGCTCGAAGACATCAATCTCTCGGGTGCACACGGCATCCTGGTGAACGTCACGGCGGGCATGGACCTGTCGATCGGCGAATTCCAGGAAGTCGGCAACGTCGTCAAACAGTTCGCATCGGAAGACGCCACCGTCGTGGTGGGAACCGTCATCGATCCGGAGCTGTCGGACGAAATGCGTGTCACGGTGGTCGCGACCGGCCTCGGCAGACCGGAGGTCGCCACCGGACGTTCACCTTTCGGACGCGAAGTCCCGACGTTGCAGAAGGTGGCGCCGCCCGCGGCCCAACAGCCCGCGGAGCCCCCGATGCGCGTCGTTCCGCGTCGTCCCCTTACCGCCGCGGACTACGCGGCCCTCGACAAGCCGGCCGTGCAGCGCCAGCGCGCGGTCGGTGACGGATTGCGGGCCGACGTGGAGTCGGAAGATGTGCTCGATATCCCGGCGTTTTTGAGGCGCCAGGCGGACTGACCCAACGACCGGGTCAGCCGAACTGTGTTACGGTAGCGCCCCTTTTGGGGCCTCGGTGCCGCCTGAATGAAGGGCGGCCGCTCCCCGAGGCCGCCGCGAGGCGGCGCTACCCGTATCGCGCGACAACGGATGCGGGAGTTGGAATCACATGCTCGGACAACGAACGCTCAAAAACTCGATCCGCGCCCAGGGCGTGGGGCTGCACACGGGCAAGAAAGTCCTGATGACCTTGCGGCCGGGTGCGGCTGACACCGGCATCGTCTTCCGACGCACCGATCTCGATCCGCCGGCCGAAGTCCGCGCGCATGCGCTGAATGTCGGCGACACCCAGCTCGGTACCACTCTTATTAATGGCGAGGCGCGCGTCTCGACGGTCGAGCATCTGCTCTCGGCCTTCGCGGGTCTCGGCATCGACAACGCACACGTCGAAGTGAGCGCGCCCGAAGTGCCGATCATGGACGGCAGCGCGGGTCCGTTCGTGTTCCTGCTGCAGTCCGCGGGCTTCGAAGACCTGCGCGCGCCGAAGAAATTCGTGCGCATCAAACAGCGCGTGCGGGTCGAAGACGGCGACAAATGGGCGGAGTTCCGTCCCTTCGACGGCTTCAAGGTGAACTTCGAAATCGAGTTCAACCATCCGCTCTTCAAGAGACGCGCGAACAAGGCGTCGATGGATTTCTCGACGACCTCCTTCCTCAAGGAAGTCTCGCGCGCGCGCACCTTCGGCTTCATGCGTGACCTCGAGATGATGCGCGCGCGCAACCTGGCGCTCGGCGGCAATCTCGACAACGCCATCGTGCTCGACGATTTCCGCGTGCTCAACGAAGACGGCCTGCGTTACGAAGACGAGTTCGTCAAACACAAGATTCTCGACGCCATCGGCGATCTCTATCTACTCGGCCACAGCCTGATCGGCGAGTTCAGCGGCCACAAGTCCGGCCACAAGCTGAACAACATGCTGCTGCGCAAGCTGATCTCCGAGCCCGCGACCTGGGAATCGGTCGTGTTCGAGAAACCTTCCGACGCGCCCATCGCGTACGTGCAGCCGCCGCCGGTTCCCGTCGGCTCGGCGATCTGACCATTCCCGTTTCGTGACGTGGCGCCGCCGCGGCGGCAATGGTTTGCCGCGGCTGCAATTTTCCAGTGCAGAACCTCGCGCGCCGGCCGATAAGGCGAGGCGGAAGAACCGAGGTCTCCTTGTCCCAGCCGACCCACAACTCGCCCGATAACGCGCCAGGCAATGCGAAGCTGAACCGCCGCGCACTCCTGTTAGGCGCGGTGTTCCTCGTCGGCGGCGCCGCCGCGCTGATACGTTTCACCCGTGACCTGCGGCCCGACGGCGCCGCGAGCGTGCTGCCGGGCGCGCAATTCGCGCTGCTCGAGATCGTCACCGACGTGATGATTCCGGCCACCGACACGCCGGGTGCCGTGGCCGCGGGGGTGCCCGCGTTCGTGCGCGCGATGCTCGACGAATGGGCCTCGGTCGCGACACGCGCCGAGATCCTCGGAGTTCTCGAAGCCCTCGAGAAAAGCGCCTGGGTCCGACGCGGCGCTTCCTTCAACCAGCTGCCGCCGGATCAGCGTCACGAGATCCTGAGCGAGTTCGACGCCGCGGCGATGAGCGCCGGCGACGCGGCGTACCAGAAACTCAAGTTCCTCGTGATGGCCGGCTACTACCACTCGGAGGTCGGCGCGACGCAGGAATTGCGTTACGAAATGGTGCCCGGTACCTGGCGATCCTGCCTGCCGCTCGACGAGATCGGCCGCGCGTCGGCAGTCTGAGCGCGTCACCCCCATGAACTTCGACGCCATTGTTGTCGGTTCCGGAATCAGCGGCGGATGGGTCGCGAAGGAGCTGTGCGAGCGCGGCCTCAAGACACTGATCATCGAACGCGGCCGTCACGTCGAACATCGCACGGACTACCGGGATTTCGAGACGCCGTGGGAAGTGCCGCATCGCGGGCTCGTACCGGAAGAGGAGATCGCCAGGGACTACGCGATCCAGAGTCAGTGTGAGGCTTTCAACTCCGCGACCCGGCAATGGTGGGTGCGCGACAGCGATCATCCGTATCTCACGCCGAAGGATCAGCCGTTCGCGTGGATCCGCGGCTACCACCTGGGCGGACGTTCGATCACGTGGGGCCGTCAGACCTATCGAATGAGCGACGTCGACTTCAACGCCAACAAGCTCGACGGCAACGGCATCGACTGGCCCATCCGTTATTCGGATCTCTCACCGTGGTACGACCGCGTCGAACGTTTCGCCGGTATTTCCGGCGCGAACGAGGGTCTCGATCACTTGCCGGACGGCCAATTCCTGCCGCCGCTCGAGCTCAACTGCATCGAACTCGAATTCAAGCGCCGCATCGAGGCGGAGCATCCCTCGCGCCGCGTGACGATCGGGCGCTGCGCGCATCTCACGGAGCCGGCGGCGCAACATGTCGCGCTCGGCCGCGGGCCCTGCCAGATGCGCGGCGTCTGCGAGCGCGGCTGCGGATACGGCGCGTATTTTTCTTCGCTGTCCGCGACGCTGCCGGCCGCGAAACTCACCGGCAACCTGACCATCGTCACCGATGCCATCGTCGAGCGGCTCGACTACGACCATGCCAGGCGGCGCGTGTCCGGCGTGCGCGTCATCGACGCGAACACCGGGCAGGGCCGCTCGTACCAGGCGCGCGTCGTGTTCTTGTGCGCGTCGACCATCGGCACCGCGCAGATCCTGTTGTCCTCGCAATCCGAGTGGTTCCCGAACGGTTTGGCGAACAGCTCCGGCGCGCTGGGCCGCTACCTGATGGATCACGTCGTGGGGATCGGCGCGCGCGGCAAACATCCGGGCTTTCTCGATCGTTATTACTACGGCCGCCGTCCCACGGGCTTCTACATGCCGCGGTACCTGAACACCACCGAACGCACCGAGGTCGATTTCGTGCGCGGTTTCGGTTTTCAGGGGCACTCGGAGCGCAGCACCTGGCATCGTGGCGGACACCAGGCCGGCATCGGTGCCGAGCTCAAGCAACGCATGCGCTCACCGGGTCCCTGGGAAATCACGCTCTCGGCAAACGGCGAAATGCTGCCGCGCGCGGAAAATCGCGTGACGCTCGATACCCGGCGCAGAGACAAGTGGAACATCCCCCTGGTCCACATCGAGTGCGCGCACGGCGACAACGAAAAGCGCCTTGCCGAACGCGCCAGCCAGGACGCGGTGCGCATGCTGATTGAGGCGGGCTTCGAAGACGTCGCCGCACTCGGCACTCCGCGCGCGCCCGGTGCGGCCGTGCACGAGACGGGCACCGCGCGCATGGGCCATGACCCGAAAACCTCGGTTCTCAACCGGCACAACCAGGCGCATGACGTGCCGAACCTGTTCGTCACGGACGGCTCCTGCATGACTTCGTCGGGGTCGGTGAGCCCTTCGCTCACCTATATGGCGCTGTCCGCCAGGGCGGCCAACTACGCCGCCGATCGGCTGGGATACGGGGATATCTGACCGATCTGAGCGATCTCAGGGGCGTCCGGGGCGGGCCTGTCGCGGCCGCACGCGGACGCTGAATTCGCGGTACTCGGGGGTCTTCTCGCGCAACAGAGCCTCATGTTCGGCCAGCCGGAAGCGTATACGGGCGGCCCAGGCGGAGGATTCCGTCAGCACAGTGATCCGGCCACTGTCGAGTGAACAGGCATTTACCTTATTTGCGAGGTCGTCTCCCAGTGCCTTCATCACTGTGACGTGCCACTCGGACGTTTCGGGCGTCGAAAGCGCACGCTGCGCCAGTGCTGGCAGACGGGCAGACATTAAGTCGCCGACCGTGCGGGGTTTCGTGCCAGGTCGGACCGTTTGCTTGTCTCGATGGGGTCTTTTGGGCATAGTTTCGTCGCCTGCTGGCCCTTGATGGTTTGCCGGTCAAAAGTCTCGAGGGAGCTATGACAACGAGGTCGCCAGCTGCGTGCAACTCCTTGATGCACGAAGAACAGGACCGTAAAGGTTCGAACGGTATCCCGCTTTCGGAGTGCGCGCGATGAACATCATCTTTTTTTCGCGCCGCGAAGGTCGGGCCCGACACTTCAATCTTGCGCATCCGCTGTCGGTCACGGCATTCGCCACCGTGCTGGTCGCCATTCTGGCCACGGCATTCAGCCTCGGTCTGAAGATCGGCGAGAGCAACTCCAATCCGCGCGCCGGCGCGTCCACCTGGTCGCAGACCCTCGCGGAGCAGCAGGCGGAAATCAAGGAATTGAAGGCTGAGCTGCAGCGCCGCGTCGATGCGGTCGCCATGCGCATCGGTCAGATGAATGCCCATGTCATCCGTCTGGACGCGCTGGGCAAGCGCCTCACGCAGATGGCGAACATCGACAACCGCGAGTTCGATTTCGAGAGCGCCCCGGCGATCGGTGGGCCCGAAAACGACGCCGGCTCCGCGACCACCGAGCCTGATCTGACGGCGATGCTCAATGGTCTCGAACAGAAAATTTCCTCACGCGACGCCCAGATGGCGGCGCTCGAAAACGCGCTGCTGTCGCGCAAGCTCGACGAGCAGATCCGGCCCGATGGCCGTCCGGTGCGTGAAGGTCACATTTCCTCGTATTTCGGCGAGCGCCAGGATCCGTTCACGGGCCACCAGGCGTTCCACAAGGGCATCGATTTCGCGAGCCCGCGGGGTGCGGACGTCATCTCGGTGGCGGCCGGCGTCGTCACGTTCGCAGGCGAAAAAGTCGGTTACGGCAATCTGATCGAAGTCAGCCATGGCAACGGCCTCGTAACCCGTTACGGCCACAACCAGGGCCTGGCGGTTGCCGTCGGAAGCACCGTGGCGCGCGGCGATACGCTGGCGTACATCGGTTCCACGGGACGCTCCACCGGTCCTCACGTGCATTTCGAAGTCCTGAAGAACGGCCGACAGATCGATCCGCTGACCTTCATCGGCCGATAATCCAGGCCTGACGGCCACTCTTGACGCCGCCGAAGCGGCGGCGTCCGTGAATGCGGGCGGGCCTCGTTAAACCTCTCAATTCTTTAATCCTGGCTGGGTTGTTCTGCCTTTGCGCAGGCCCCATGACCTGCGCCGGGTCTTGCGTTGGAAACCAGTACCGTGCGGTCGGGTCTGACCGTAGAATACCGGCCGCATCTGGCGGGGCGCAGTCCTAAGTATCTGTCCGCCTTGAAGTTTCTCGCAAGGATTCCTAAGTGCTCAATTTTCTGACGCGGCTCTTCGGCAGTCGCAATGACCGCATCGTCAAAGGTTATGAAGCGACGGTGCGCAAAGCGGCCGCGTTCGAGACCACCTTTCAAGGTCTCAGCGATGAGGCGCTATCCGGCAAGACCGTGGAACTGCGCAAGCGACTGGCTGACGGCGCGAAGCTCAACGATCTCGCCCCCGAAGCATTCGCCGTCGTGCGCGAAGCCGCGCGGCGCACGCTCAAGATGCGGCACTTCGACGTGCAGCTCATCGGTGGGCTCACCCTCAACGATGGCCGCATCGCCGAGATGCGCACCGGCGAGGGCAAGACGCTCATGTCCACGCTCGCCGCGTACCTCAACGCGCTGACGGGCGAAGGCGTCCACGTCGTCACCGTCAACGAGTACCTGGCGGCCCGCGACGCGGAGTGGATGGGCCCGATCTATCGTTTCCTCGGACTGACCGTCGGCGTCATCCGGAACCAGCAGGATCCGGCCGAGAAGCGCGCCGCGTATGCCTGCGACATCACCTACGGCACCAACAACGAATTCGGATTCGACTACCTGCGCGACAACCTCGCGTTCAGTCTCGACGACAAGGTGCAGCGCAAGCTCGCCTTCGCCATCGTCGACGAAGTCGACTCGATCCTGATCGACGAAGCGCGCACGCCGCTGATCATCTCCGGCCCCGCCGAGGAAAACGACGAGCTGTACCTGAAGGTGAACAAGCTCGTCCCGCGGCTCAAGAAGCAGATCGGCGAAGAGGAAAAGCAGGGCGGTGACGCCAGTTTCGTCCCCGGCGACTACCTGGTCGACGAAAAGCAGCGCCAGACGCACCTGACCGAAGGCGGACATGAAAAGGTCGAGCAGCTCATGCTCGAGTCCGGGTTGCTGCGCGAAGGCGAGAGCCTGTATGACCCGTCGAACATCCGGCTCATGCATCACCTGAACGCCGCGTTGCGCGCTCACGCGCTGTACAAACGCGACGTCGAATACATCGTGCGCAACGGCGAGGTGATCATCGTCGATGAATTCACCGGCCGCACGATGCCGGGCCGGCGCTGGTCCGATGGCCTGCACCAGGCGGTCGAGGCGAAGGAAGGCGTGAAGGTGCGCGCGGAGAACCAGACCGTCGCGTCGATCACGTTCCAGAATTATTTCCGCCTCTACAAGAAGCTTTCCGGCATGACCGGCACGGCCGACACCGAAGCGCCCGAGTTCATGCAGATCTACGGCCTCGAAGTGGTCGTGATCCCGACGCATCGTCCGATGATCCGCAAGGACAATCCGGATTTCGTGTACCTGACGCAGGGCGACAAGTTCAAGGCGATCATCGAGGACATCCAGGATTGCGTGAAGCGCGAGCAGCCCGTGCTCGTGGGTACGACGTCGATCGAGACGTCGGAGCTGCTCTCGGGCGAGTTGCAGAAGCAGGGCATCGCACACGACGTGTTGAACGCCAAGCAGCACGAGCGCGAAGCGCACATCGTCGAGAACGCCGGCATGCCGGGCAAAGTGACCATCGCCACGAACATGGCCGGTCGCGGAACGGACATCAAACTCGGCGGCAATTTCGAAGCCGAGCTCGAAGCGGCGCAGGCCGCGGCGGGTGAGGCCGGGCTCGATGAAGTGACCGCGGCGCGCATCCGCGCCGAATGGCAGGAGCGCCACAACAAGGTGCTCGCGGCCGGCGGCCTGCACATCATCGGCACCGAACGTCACGAGTCGCGCCGCATCGACAACCAGCTGCGCGGCCGTTCCGGCCGCCAGGGTGATCCGGGCTCGAGCCGCTTCTATCTATCGATGGAAGACAACCTCATGCGGATCTTCGGCGATCCGAATCGCACGAAGAAATGGCTGGCGATGGCCGGCATGAAGGAAGGCGAGGTCATCGAGAGCGGCATGCTCACGCGGCAGATCGAAAAGGCGCAACGCAAGGTCGAAGCGCACAACTTCGACGTGCGCAAGCAGCTGCTCACTTTCGACGACGTCGCGAACGATCAGCGCAAGGTCATCTACCAGCAGCGCACCGAACTCATGGGCGCGGACAATCTCGCCGATGCCGTGCGCGGCATCCGCGCCGAGGTCGTCGCCGGCATCCTCGATCAGCACATGCCGTCGAACTTGAGCCACGAGGAGTGGAATCTCGAGGGCCTTGCCCAGGCGATCCAGAAGAATTTCGCGACGCAGATCGATCCGGTGCAGTGGCTCAAGGATCAGCCCGACCTCGAAGAGTCCGTGCTGCGCGGCCGTGTCGTCGGCGCCGTCGACGCGATGTACGACGCGAAGGTCGAGCGCATCGGCCGTGACGAGAACGGCCGGCTGATCATGCGGCACGTCGAGAAAGACATCATGTTGCGCGTGCTCGATCAGCAGTGGCGCGATCACCTGGGCGCGATGGATTACCTGCGCCAGGGCATCCACCTGCGCGGTTATGCGCAGAAGGATTACCGCTTCGAGTACAAGCGCGAGGCGTTCGAACTGTTCGCCGCGATGCTCGATCGCATCAAGTTCGACACCGTCACCATTCTTGCGTCGCTCAACATCGAGGTGAAGAGCCGCGAGCAGTTGGAGCGCGAAGAGGAAGCGCGCCGCGAACGTCTCAACCGCGCGTTGCAGGCGCAGCATGCTGAAGCCGCTTCGCTCACCCAGCTCGGCGCGGCGGGGGACGAACCGCAGGCCCTGCCGCCCGGCGCGCGTCCCGCGCAGATGCCGCAGCGCCCGCCGGCGCAGCAATTGCCGCCCCAGCAGCCCGTGCGCGCTGCGCCCAAGGTGGGCCGCAATCAGCCCTGCCCGTGCGGCAGCGGCAAGAAGTTCAAGAACTGCCACGGCGTCCTCGAAGGAGTCGAGTGAAAATGGGGACATTCTCCGTTTCCTAGCAAATGGGGACAGACCTCGTTAAGCCGCGGCTGCGCGTTGTCGCAGCGGCGATATTCGACGCCTCGGGTCGCGTGCTCATCGCGCAGCGGCCCGAGGGCAAACACATGGCTGGCTGGTGGGAGTTTCCGGGCGGCAAGGTTTCGAATGGTGAGAGCGATAGCGACGCGCTGGTGCGCGAGCTGCGCGAGGAGCTCGGTATCGAGGCGCTCGCGCAGCGCGAAATCACTTCGATATCGCACGAGTATCCCGACCGGATTGTCGATCTCGTGTTGTGGCATGCGTCGTCCAACGATGCGCCGCATGGGCTTGACGGACAAAGTTTGAAATGGGTGGATTGTCAGAGTCTCGGCAGTGAACGCCTCCTGCCGGCCGACCTGCCGCTCGTCACGGCGATACAGGCGTTATCATCCAGGCACGATTGGTGTCTGACCTCAGCAATCCTGAACGGTGAAATCGATGGCCGCTGAACAACAACTCCCAGAAATCAAACTCGACGCGACGCAGCTGTATCGCGAAGAGATCTTCACCGATCGCAAGGCCGGCACGCTGCGGCGGCTGACGCCTGTGAAGGGCGACGGCAGCGATGATTCCGCGCGCCCCGTGTTGTACTCCGGACAGACGCAATTGCTCACGCCCGCGGGCGTGTTGCCGCTCGCATTCGAACTCGAAGCCGAGTCGCTCGAAGATGCGTGCAACAAGTTCCCCGAGGCCGTGAAGATTGCGATCGAGCAGGCGATTGAAGAAGCGCGCGAGATGCGCCGTGAAGCCGCGTCGCGGATCGTGGTGCCGGACGCCGGTGGCATGGGTGGACCGCCGCAGGGCGGGGGTCGCATCAAGTTGTAGTGAGGTCTGTCCCCGTTTGCTAGCAAACGAGGAATGTCCCCATTATTTCAGTTCGCGGTCGAAGAAGCGCACGATGTTCGCGTGAGCATGCCAGCCGCTGACGTTCTGTCGGATCAATCCGTGTTTGCCGCCCGGATACGTCATCAGGTCGAAGGGCTTCTGCAGATCCTGCAGATGTTTCATCAGCGCGGTGCTGTTCGCGAACAACACGTTGTCGTCCGCCATGCCGTGCACCAGCAACAGCGGGCCGCGCAGGTTCTGCGCGTACGTGAGCACGTTGCTCGCCCGATATCCCGCGGGGTTCAGTTGCGGAGTAGATAGATAACGCTCGGTGTAGTGCGTGTCGTACAGCGTCCAGTCCGTGACCGGCGCGCCGGCGGCTCCGGCGGCGAACGCATCGGGATGCTGCATGAGGCACATGAGTGTCATGTAGCCGCCGTAACTCCAGCCGAAGATGCCAATGCGCTTCGGGTCCACGAACGGCAGGTCACGCAGAAACTCGACGCCGCGCAACTGGTCCTGGACCTCGACCCCGCCCAGCCGCAAACCCAGCGCCGTCTCGAACTTCGTGCCGCGCAATCCGGTGCCGCGATTGTCGAGCGCGAACACGACATACCCGTGCTGCACGAGATACTGGTGAAACAGGTTTCCCCACGTATTCATCACGCGCTGCACGCCGGGTCCGCCATATACATCGATCAATACCGGCAGCTTCGTCCCCGGCGCGATGTTGCGCGGCTTGAGGATCTTGTACTGCAGTAGTTGGCCGTCCGCGGCCGGGATCGTGCCGAACTCGGCATGCACGTGTGCGTCGAGATAGGGCGCGTACGGATGCAGCGCATCGAGCGTATTGGGCGACAGGCTCGCCAGCACCGCGCCCGACGTGCGCCGCAGCGTGACGTTCTTCGGGGTATCGACATTGGAATACGAGTCGACGAACACGCGCGCGTCGGGAGACATCGTGATCGCGTGCCAGCCCGCGCCGGCCGTCACGCGCTGCGGCGGGGCGCTGCCATCCAGCGGCGCGGAATACAGCTGCCGCTCGACCGGCGACGGCAGATTGGCCGTGAAGTACACGCGCCGCGCGCGCTCATCCACCGCCCGAACGGCCGATTCCGAGGCCTCGCCGACCACCATGAATTCGCCACTCGTGATCTGGCGCACGAGCTTGCCGTCATTGCCATATAGATAGAGGTGCTGAAAGCCGTCGCGCGACGACGCCCAGATGAACTGCGGCGAGCGCGTGAGAAATTTCAGCTCGTGATGCAGCGGTACCCAGTGCGGGCTGTGTTCGGTGAGCAACACACGGCCGCGGCCGGTGAGTGCATCGAAGCGCAGCAGCTCGAGGGTCTTCTGGTCGCGACTCTGCCGCTGGACGGCGATGCCGCGGCTGTCCGGAAACCAGTCGACGCGCGGTAGATAGATGTCGAGGTCGGGTCCGAGATCGAGCGGCAGCCGGCTCTCGGAGGCGATGTTCGCGACGAACAGGTCCACGCGCGCATTCGTGGCGCCGGTGGCCGGATAACGCTGGCGGACGACGGTGGCGCCCGTGGCCTGAATCTCGAAACGTTCGACTTCCGCGACGGCCGATTCGTCGACTCGCGCCAGCACGATGTTTCGCTCGTCGGGCGCCCACCAGTAACCCGTGTCGCGGTCCATCTCTTCCTGCGCGATGAATTCCGCCATCCCGAAACTCAAGCTGCCGCCGCCTTCGCGAGTGATCGCGCGCTCGACGCCGTTCTCGAGATCGATGATGTAGAGGTTCTGGTCGCGCACGAAACTCACGTAGTGAGACCGCGGCGAGAAACGAGCGTCGGTTTCGTAACCCTCCGTGCTCGTGAGCCGGCGCACCGCGTTTTCGGGCTTGCGGCCGAGGTCGTAGACATAGAGGTCGCCATTGAGCGGGATCAGCAACTGCCGGCTGTCGGGCGCGAAGCTG
This sequence comes from Alcaligenaceae bacterium, assembly GCA_036677145.1. Taxonomy (GTDB): domain Bacteria; phylum Pseudomonadota; class Gammaproteobacteria; order Steroidobacterales; family Steroidobacteraceae; genus CADEED01. The sequence goes on along the minus strand of JAKFFF010000009.1, from coordinate 3,595 downwards.
TATTCCACGATCCCGGAAAAAGCCGAGGTGCGCTGCCGTTCGCGGCGCGCTTCCTCGTCGGCCGACAGCGCGCGATCGGCGCCCGCCAGCACGCGCGAATCCACGAGGCGGCGATGTTTCGCCGCGGGCACGTCGTAGGCCCACAGATCGAAACGGTCCTTGTCGTCGTCGCGTGCGCGCAGATAGGCGACGAGCCGGCCATCCGGCGAAATCTTCACGCCGCGCAGCGTCGGACCCGAGAGGTCCGGCGCCGAGAACAGGCGCTCGAGAGGCAGGTTGCCTGCGTTCGCCGGCGCCGGCACCAGGAAGGCCACTACGGCAATTCCTATGGCGCCCACGATGGAACGAAATGAAAACACGGCGTCCCGGACCGGGACGGGCGCACTGTTTGATAGACTGACGTGCAAAATCATCATCGGAGTTTAGGGATGGCCAACAAGCATCGCCAGTCGTGCGTCGCACTTGCAGGCGCGCTCACGATTGTGCTGGCCGCGTGCGCAAGCGCTCCCCTATCTGAGCCGGAAACGGCGGAGCCCGCATTGCCACCGACTATCCAGTATCCCGCGACGCCGCGCGGCGGCGTCATCGACACGTACCACGGCGTGAACGTTGCCGATCCATATCGCGCACTCGAAGACGCCGGCGCGCAAACGACGCGCGACTGGGTCGCGGCGCAGAACGCGTTATCGCAACCCTTCCTGGAAGATCTTCCGCAGCGCGCCTGGCTCGGCAACCGTCTGAAGCAGCTCTGGACCTACGAGCGTTTCGGCGTGCCGCGCCGTGAAGGCGGCAAATATTTCTACATGCGCAACGACGGCACGCAAGACCAGAGCGTGTTGTACGTGGCCGATTCAATCGACGCTCCGCCGCGTGTGCTGGTGGACCCGAACGGCAAGCGCGACGACGCGACGATCGCGCTTTCGCAGTGGGAGCCGAGCCCGAATGGCCAGATCCTCGCTTACGCCTATTCGGATGGCGGCACGGACTGGAACACCTGGCACTTCCGCCGCGTCGCGGATGGAGTCGATCTGCCGGTGGTGCTCAAGTTCAGCAAATTCTGGCCGGTCTCCTGGGCGCGCGACAGCTCGGGCGTCTACTACAGCCGTTATCCGCTGAAAAAAGGTGATAACGCCGACACTGCCGACCGCGGCGACGATGCGGGCCGGCCCGAAGTGTTTTTCCATTCCCTTGGCCAGCCGCAGTCAGCGGATCAACTGGTATTCCGCGTCACGGATCACCCGACGCGCGTGCCCGCCGCCCTCGTGACCGAAGACGGCCGCTATCTACTCATCGGCCTGTTCGACGGTTACCAGACCAATGGCATGCTGATCCAGGACCTCACGAAGCCCGACGCGAAACCACGGCCGCTGTTCGTCGCCTGGGACGCGTTGTACAACTTCCTCGGTTCGAAGGGCGACGAGCTCTATTTCCAGACCACCAACGCAGCGCCGCGCGGCCGCGTGATCGCGGTCGATGCGCGCAATCCGGCGCCCGCGGCGTGGCGCACGGTGGTGCCGCACGGCGACCTCGCCATCAGCAACGCCGCGTACATCGGCGGCCGCATGGTCATCGAATACCTGCGCGACGCGCGCAGTGTCGTGCGGTTGTTCGACGTGAGCGGCGCCGCGGCGGGCGAGGTGACATTGCCCGGACTTGGCACCGCCAAGGATTTCCAGGGCAGCGGCACGAATCCCGAAATGTTCTTCACGTATTCGGACTTCCTGTCGCCGACGCGCGTGCTGCGGCTCGACGTCTCGAAGAACTCCCTCACGGATTTCCGCACGCCGAAAGTGCCCGCGGACTTCTCGCCCTACGTCACCGAGCAGGTGTTCTATCCGGGCAAGGACGGCACGCGCATCCCGATGTTCATCACGCGCCGCAAGGATGCGAAACGTGACGGCAACCAGCCGGTGATGTTGTACGGCTACGGCGGATTCAACGTCACCTTGTCGCCGTCGTTCAGCCCGGCGATCCAGTCGTGGCTCGAGCTCGGCGGCATTTACGCGGTCGCGAACCTGCGCGGTGGCGGTGAATACGGAGAGGAGTGGCACCAGGCCGGGACGCGGCTCAAGAAACAGAACGTGTTCGATGATTTCATCGCCGCGGCCGAGTACCTGATCGCCGAGAAATACACCAATCCGAAACGTCTCGCGATCATCGGCCGCAGCAACGGCGGTTTGCTGGTGGGCGCGGCGCTCACGCAGCGGCCCGATCTGTTCGGCGCCACGCTGCCGGGCGTCGGTGTGCTCGACATGCTGCGATATCACACGGCCAGCGCGAACGCGCGCCAGTGGTCGAGCGACTACGGACTCGCGGATGACGCCGCGGATTTCAGGGCGCTGCTGGCGTATTCACCCGTGCACAACGTGAAGCCGGGATGTTTCCCGCCCACGCTCGTGACCACCGCGGACCGCGACGATCGCGTCGTGCCCTGGCACAGCTACAAGTTCGCGGCGGAGCTGCAGCGCGTGCAGAGCTGTCCGAACCCGGTGCTGATCCGCATCGAGACACGCGCCGGTCACGGGGCGGGCAAGCCCGTGTGGATGCAGATCGAAGACTACGCGGATCAGTTCGGATTCGCGGCGAATGCGCTCGGGGTGGAAGCGCCGCGATAAGGGGGCTACGCCAGGCCCCCTGCGCGATCGCTCGCGCGCCTGGCTGGTCAGCTACCCAATTCGGGTAATAGACTACCCAATATGGGCATTAAGCCAGCCGCCAAACGGGACATCGCATCGGCGTTGTTCACGACCACGCAACGAAACGTATTCGAGATCTTGTTTGCGGATCCCGCGCAGAGCTTCATCGCGAGCGAAATAATCGAACGTGCCAGGGTGGGATCCGGCTCCGTGCAGCGCGAACTCGCGCGCCTCGTCGAGAGTGGATTGGTGACGGCGCAGTTGATCGGCCGTCAGCGTCACTACCGCGCCAACGCGGCTTCCCCGGTGTTTGAAGACCTGCGCAACATCGTCATCAAGACCTCCGGCATTCCGGCACTGATTCGCGGCGCATTGGGCGCGTTTGCAAGCCGCATCACACTCGCATTTCTTTTCGGTTCCATCGCCAAGGGCGAGTCGCGCGGTGACAGCGACATCGACTTGCTCATTGTCGCCGACGGTCTACTGCTGGAAGAGCTGTATTCCTCGCTCGAAAGACCCGAAATGAAGCTCCGGCGAAAGATCAGCCCGACGCTATATTCATCGAAGGAATTCGCACAACGGCTCGAGAAAGGGAATGTCTTCCTGACGAAGGTGCTCGCGGGCGCGACCATTCCGCTCCTCGGAAACCTGGATGCCGTCAGCGCAGCTCGTCAATCTCGCGAAGATCGGAAGGCTGAAAGCGGAGCCCGCCGCCCGCGTTGAGCTTGACGGACTCATCCGCTCGGGCAGCGTCCGCCTGAAGGACGCTGCCATCGAAAAGCTCCGCCGCGAAAGTCGTTTCGATCTTGCGTACAACGCGGTGCATGCTCTCGCGCTGGCCGCGCTTCGCTGGCATGGCTTCCGCTCCGAGAACCGCTACACCGTGTTCCTGTGCCTGGAGCATACGATCGGATTGCCACCACACGAGTGGCGCGTCCTCGACCACGCGCACCGCAAGC
>JAKFFF010000008.1:0-13621 GCA_036677145.1 Alcaligenaceae bacterium | reverse complement strand
TCCGCCGCAGGCGCCACGCCCCGGCGCCCCCGTGGCCCAGCGCCCTGCGCAGGCTCCGGCCGTCAAATCCGCGGCTCCGGCAGCCACCGCGCGTCCCGCGGCGCCGGCGCCCGCCAAACCCGCCGTCCCGCCGCCGAAGGCCGCGCAGCCTGCCCGTCCTGCGGTCCCCGCTGCGCGCGCCCCCGGGTCGTCGCATCCTTCGACCCAGCCGCAGCGCCAGAGCGGCAGCGTGGAGACCGATTCCATCGCATTCGAGATCTCGGATATCGATCCGAAGGCGTTGCTGAAGCCCAGCGCGAAGGCGCCGCCCGCCGAGGCGAAGCGTCCCGACCTGCGCGTCATCCAGACCGACCGGCTCCCCAAGCTCAAACTACCGCTCGCGCCGGATCCGATCCCCGAGCTGATCCAGGACGATCCCATCGCCGACCAGGCGCCGGAGATCGAGGCCGAGGAGGTCACCACCGAGGTGGAAGCGCTGCTGGACGCCGACAGCAACATGAACGTCGAGCCGCAGTACGTCGACGAGACGCCGCCGCCGCAGTCGGTCGGCGCCGGCCAGTTCGAGTTCTACGGTCAGATCTACGAGTTGCACGTGCAGCAGCTCGTGAAACTCAAGGGCAGTGGCGGCACGAAGCGTTACGAAGTGCTGGTGCGCGACGCCTACGCCGACAACGAATTCGGCACGGCGCCGGAGCGAGTGGTGCAGGACGTGCACGACCCGAGCGCGAATTCCGATCTGGATCGCATCGTCGTCGACCGGCTCGTTGGCTGGCTGACCGAGAATCGCAAGGTGTGGGAAGCGGACCCGTCGAGCTTCTCGATCAACGTCGGCATGGGCACGATCGCGGATCCGAAGTTCGCGAGCTTCGTCGCGACGACTCTCAAGACTCACAAGGTGCCGGCGAAAGTGCTCGGTTTCGAGATCACCGAGAAGTCCTGCGTCGAACAGGTTCGCGACGTGGATCAATTCGTCCAGGCCTGCGAAAAACTCGGCTGTCACGTGGTGCTCGACGACTTCCGGATGCATCACAACTCGCTGCGCTGGCTCGGCTCGCCGGCGCTGAAGTTCCTCAAGCTCGACCCGAAGGTCACCAGCGTCGCGATCAAGGACAAGGTCCCGCAGGCGCTGGTCGTGGCTATCTGCCAGGCCTCGAAAGTGCTCGGGTTGTCGTGCGTCGCCAAGCGCGTGGATACACCGGCGGTGCGCGACTGGCTTTCGGCGGTCGGCCTCGATTACGCGCAGGGCTTCCTGCTCGATCAGCCGCGCCCTCTCATCAAGCTCGCCGAATAAGCCTTCCGGCCCGGGCGCGGGTCACGACGAAACGAGCGAGCTTCGCGCCAGGCCGTTTGTCCGTTCGGCGCGGCTCCCGTACCTTTATCGGATGGCCCGGGTAGACCCACTGCGATACAACCGCGAGGCGCTCTTCTGGGTGCTGCACTCGGGCGGCTGGGTGGCCTACGGCATCGCGCAGATTCTCGGCGCGATGCTCTACAACAAGATGGCGGGGTATCACTACGTCATCATCATCGCGACGGTGTCCGGTTTCTTCCTGAGCCTGTCGTTGCGTTACGTGTGCCGCTGGCTGTGGAAGCAGCCGCCGAAGGTGATGATCGGCGGCGCGATCGTGGTGTGTTACGTGCTCGCGTTGTGCTGGCGCGTGATCATCAACCTGGCCTATCTGTTCATCGTCGAACCCGACTGGGAATTCAAGACGAAGTACGAAATCTTCGGCGCGGCGATCTCGTCGACCTACCTGTACATGTGCTGGGCCGCGGGATATTTCGGCATCAAGTACTACGAGCAATTCCAGCAGCAGCGCGAGGCGACGATCCGCGCGGCGACGCTCGCCCAGGAAGCGCAGCTCAAGATGCTGCGTTACCAGCTCAATCCGCATTTCCTGTTCAACACGCTGAATGCGATTTCCACGCTGATCCTCGACAACGAGAACCGCACGGCGAACCAGACGGTGATGCGCCTGTCGGAGTTCCTGCGATACACACTCGACCAGGATCCGATGAAGAAGGTGACGTTGCGGAAGGAAATCGAGGCTCTCAACCTCTACCTGACTACCGAGAAGCTGCGGTTCGGCGATCGCCTGAAGCTCGAATACGCGGTCGAGGAATCCGCCATGGAGGCGCTCGTGCCGAGTCTGCTGCTGCAGCCACTGATCGAGAACGCCGTCAAATATGCCGTGTCGCCGTCCGAGCGAGGCGGCACGATCCGCGTCGAGGGCCGCACGCGCGGTTCGATGCTCGAGCTTGCGGTCGCGGATGATGGGCCCGGTCTGGCAACTAGTCTCTCGGCCGTCGCGCCGTCCGCGCCGGGCCGCGGAGTCGGGTTGCGCAACACGCGTGAGCGGCTCGCGGTGCTGTACGAAGACCGCCACCGCTTTGCGACCATCGACAACAAACCCGGATTACGCATCGAACTCGGATTGCCGCTCGAGGTGGCGCCGGCGTGAACCTTCAGACACAACGCAGACTGCGCACGCTGCTGGTGGACGACGAGGCCTTGTCGCGGCGCGGCCTCGAGCTGCGACTGCGCGTGGCCGCGGACATCGAGATCATCGGCCAGTGCAGCAACGGCCGGGAGGCGCTGAGCGCCATTCGCGAACAGCGGCCGGATCTGGTGTTCCTCGATATCCAGATGCCAGGGTTGTCGGGCTTCGACGTGCTGGCGGAGTTGCAACCGCACGAGCTGCCGATGATCGTGTTCGTGACGGCGTACGACCGCTTCGCGGTGCAAGCCTTCGAGGCGCGCGCGATCGATTACGTGTTGAAGCCCGTGGACGATGCGCGGCTGGCCGCGACGTTGCAGCACGTGCGGGAGCTGGTCGAGCAGCGCACCGCGATCGCCGAACGCAACCAGCTGGTGAACCTGCTCGCGGAGCTGCGCGGCAGCGGCGAGATCGAAGCCGCGCAGGGGCAGCCGACGAAGGCGCCCGAGTTGCCGCCCAACTGGCTGCCGATCCGCAACGGGCGTGAAACCGTGCGCGTGCCGGTGCGCGAGATCGAGTGGGTGGACGCCGCCGGCGACTATCTATGTATCCATGCGTCGGGCAATACACACATCCTGCGCGCGACGATGCGCGAGATGGAGTCGTTGCTCGACCCGCGGCTTTTTCAGCGCGTGCATCGCTCGACCATCGTGAACCTGACGCGCGTGAAGTCGCTGCGCGCTCACATGAACGGCGAGTATTTCCTGCGGCTCGAGGGCGGGCAGGAATTGAAGCTCTCCCGCACCTACCGCGACAAGGTCGAGTACTTCCTCAAACGCCCCAGGGCGCACTGAGGTTGGTGCCGGGATGTCGGTGCCGGGTGAGAAAAGACTGAGTTAGCTCCCCGGCGACCTTGCATTGTCCAGTGACCCGGACGAGCTAACTCAGTCTTTTCTCACCCGGCACCAACCTTCCTACCAGGTGTAGCGCACGCGATAGCGGACAACGGCTTCGCCGTCTTTCGCAATCTTCACGGGGAACGTGATGGTGCGGGCATCGTCTTTCTTGAAGTCGTGGGTCTTGGTCAGGACCTTCCAGTTGCTCCAGCGATAGAGGTTCTCATTCACCAGAACTTCGACGGGCTGCGACTTGTGATTGCGCAGCTTCACTTCGATCTCCTCCTCCATCCACTTCGCATTCGTGTCCACGGAGAAATTGACCTGCCGGCGCTCGCCGACGATGTCGAACGCGGAACCGAGCTTCACGCGGACGGTTTCGTCCTTCGGCGTGTGATCGATCTGGTCTTCACCAATGAACTCGAGGCTGCCGTCGGCGCTGTCGAGTTTCGAGACGCGCAGGCGACCGGCGGGTAGTGGCACCCCAAGCCCGAATTGCTTGTCGTTCTTGAACTCGAGGAACACGTCCACCTTCTTGTTCATCTCGCCGCCCGTATCGCGATTGATATTCGGCGAGCCGTACGGATAGAACTGCGGCGCGCCGTTGTAGGTCAGCACCTTTTTCGCGGGAATCTTCTTCGCCTGGTCGAACAACTCGATCTGTTTCGTCGAATTGTTCGGCAACGTCGTGGGGCGGCCGAGCGTGTACAGATGGAATTCGAAGAAATCCTTCTGCGTGAAACCAGCCGCGTCGGCGGGCGCCGCCGCTGCCTTCATGAGAACATCGCGCCGCATCTCATACGCCACTTCCGGCTGCACGCGATTCACATCGCCCGCCACCAGCTTGAGCCTGGCGTTATCGAACGTCGCGCCCGACATGTTGATGATGCTCACCCACGCGGACATGTCCAGCACGCCGCTGTTCGCGTCCGCACCCTCGTCGAACACGAGGTTGTAGTCCGCCCACCAGGTGATGCCGCCGGTCTGATAGGTCACGCGTGTCTTGTGTGTGCCGCCCGCGGGAGATTGCAGATCCCAGACCAGCGTCGGCTTCGTGTTGAAACCGCCCGGCAGATCCGGGAATTTCACGCCCGCATACGACGGCAGCGAGTAGATAGATCCGTCGTTGCCGCGCAGCACGATGCCGTCGGTCGCCGACAGCAACGTGCCGCTCACCGGCGTCACCGAGTTGCCGACCACCTTGTCGACCGTGATCGGCTTGTCGATGAACTTCAGCAGCAGCTTCTGCGTGCTCACGAGGTCGAACTGAAAATTCTGCTCGAGCGCCCGGGTCGCCGGATCCGTGAGCGAGGTGAACGTGACCGTGGTCGGATCGATCAACGCCGCGACTTCGGTAAACGACAGTTGCGACCGCCCCTGCTTGATCTTGAGCTCGCGCTCGTCGCGCACCAGCGCGTATCCGGGCACCGACATCGCGTTCGGCACGCCCTGTCCGGGAATCGGGCGATAGAACTCGGCGGAGATTCCGCCGGGTCGCGCGGCGCTGTAGATCGTGATGGCGGTTGCCGGATCAGCGGCGAATGCTTGCGTGACCGTGCCCAGGCAGATGCCCGCGATGGCGATTGCGAGCGGGTTTTTCGGGGACTTCATGAATAGGGGAACCTCGGAGTGACTGACAGCATTTTCAACGCGGCCCGGGTAGTGGCCGGGCTAGCCCGGCATGGGTGGTCAAACTGCGAACCAGTTCGCAGGATGCCCGGGACCCGCTGAACGGAATGTGAAGCGGCGCAGCGGCTTTCGGACATAAGAATCGCAGCATAGCCTCGTGCGATCCTGCAGGACCAATGGCAGATGCCAGCCCGAATGGCGGTTGGCCTTCCTGCGTCGCATAGGAGCCTCGGGCGAAAGCCGCGAGCGTTCGAGCCTCAATGTGCGGAACTTTGGACCACGATGGAAGCTGCGTCTCGTATCGATTCCTCTGGCGTGAACCAGGCGCATGGCGCAGGGACATCCGCGCCCGCGATGGATCGCGAGTTCATCATCAAGAATCAGATCGTCGAGCGATATCTCGCCGGCCGTCTGCCGCCCAAGGGCGTCACCGATTTCGAAAGACTGATCCGCGCACGGCCTGAGCTCGTCGAAGAGCTGGGGCTGCCCGAGCGCGTGAATGCCGGCCTGCGCCTGCTCGATGCCGCCGGCATCGCCGAACCGTGGGCCGAGAAAGAGAAAAAGGCCTGGGAGAAGCCGATCTACGGTTTCATCGCCGCCGGCCTGGCAGTGGCCGCGCTCATCGGCTGCGTGGTGCTCGCGATGCAGGTGTCGAATCGCGACACGCAGATCGCGAAGCTGCAGAAAGAGAATCACGAGCGGCCGATCGCACCGTCGACCGGCAAGCGCACGATCATCGTCCAGGCTTCCCGCAATGGCCCACCTTCCCAGGCACGAGTCCAGATTGCGCAGGGAGATTTCGCCGAGCTGAAGGCGGACCTCTCCTGGACCAAGTTCACGATGTTCAAGGTCTCGATCGATCGCGTGGATCAGGGCCGCGTGGCCGTGATCGACGGATTGACGAAGGATTCGAATGGCCACCTGCGCATCTCGCTGAACGCGGGTGCATTTGGACCGGGTGAGTACCTGGTGACGATCGAAGGTCTGAACATGCGCCGCGAAACCCTGCCGATGGGCTGGTACAAGTTCGCGGTTACGCGCTGAGCGCTGCCATCCTTCTCGAATGACTACAGTTCGAATTCGCCCGAACTGACTGTTGTACCGTCGCTCGTTTCCACCGACATCCGACAACGTTCACCGAGGTGGAAGCCCATCTTCGGGACCGCAAGCCGTATCCGCTCTCCTGAAGAGACCTTGATGGTTCCCGGAGTTCCGGGAACAGAATGGAAGGGCGGCCCAACGGTAATCGACATTCCCGCGTCGGAATTCCTGGAGTCGCGGCAAACCGCCGAGTAGTTCGGCGCCGGATCCTGGCCCCACGCGGAACGACCGGGGAATTTGATGGCCTTGTTCGTGCCGTTCGAAATTTTGAAGGTCAGATGTTCGCCCGAACTACCCGAATACTCCAGCAAGACACGCCCGTCGAGCGGCACCTCTGTGTGGCGTTTGCAGGCGGACAGGAAGACTGCGCCCGCCACAAGCACGCACATGGTGACAACAGCCTTCACGGCCTGATCGTCACCCTGTCGATCAGCCGCGGCGCCGTCGCGCGCGGATCGTTCGCTTCCATCGTCTTCTCGCCATTGCGTTCGGCGGCGCGCCAGCGCCGCGGCACCTTGTCGAGCGCGATCGAGTAGATCGTCAACGCGCCGTTCGCATCGATCTTGAGGCGCAACCACTGCTTGAAGTCCTGGATGCGCAGGCTCGAGAACGCCTCGTTCGAATGCCGCCCGAAGAAGCGGATCGACACCAGTAGATAGAGTCCCATGATGAACGCGCCGACGAGGCCGCCGAGCACGAACGTGATCAGGCCCGACGTCAGCAGCTGGACGACGCTGCCGAAGCTCATGTGCAGCAGTTTCACCGTCGCGAGCAACGCAAGCCAGCCGACGAAAAACGCCGTCGCGAGATGGGCGATCGCATGTCCCGCGCCGCCCAGGATCCGCCACCAGCGGGCGTGGGTATCCGTGAAGAAGATGAACGCGCCGATGATGCCGACGAGCCACATCCCGTTGAGCGGATCCCGCACGCTCGCGTTGATGGACCGGCTCAGCGCGGTCGGCAGATCGATGATGTCGGCCGCTTCGAGACTCGCCGAGGCGAGCCAGGCCGACATCGCGTACAGGAACGCGGGCAGCCACATGAACTTTGCATTCCGGAACGGGAACTCCAGGTTGCGCCACGAAAGCCGGCGCGATGTCGCCTCATCCGGATACACCGCGCGTTGCACGAACCCATCGCGCAGCGTGTGCGTGACCGGGGCGTGAGTCGGATGGAGGAACGCGCCGCCGCCGCCCGAGGTGATCTTCTGGACCCCTTGCGCGTTCTCGTGACGCTTGTAGAAATGCAGATCGCCGGTGAGAAATACGCTCACCTTGCGATGCAGGACTTCATCTTCGAGGAACTGCCGCGAAGTATCTTCTGCGTAACTCTCATACTTCGGATACGCATCTTCGAGAATCCAGCGCGGCTCGGGCACGCAGGCGATGATCCTCGAAGATTCGTCGAGGCGCGCCGCGACTTTCTTGAAGTACTGCACCTGCGGCTCGTCGAGGTCCGCGCCGAGTTGCAGGTCGATGGCGAACAGCCACCAGTTGGCGGGTAGTTTGAGCGCGAAGTAGCTGCGGGTCTGATGCGTGCGGCAGCTCGCGAAGCCGCGCTCGGGCCGGCAGAACGTGCGCGAGAACGCGATCAGGCTGTCGTACCAGTCGTGGTTGCCGGGAATCGCGAACACATCGGGGCGCGCACGGCCCGCGAAGGCGAGTTCGTACGGTGTTTCGGTGCGCGTTTCGTATTCGGCGCGGGTCGGATACGGGTAGACCTCGTCGCCGCCGAACACCAGCACGCGACCCGGCTGAGTTTTCACCGTTGCGCCGTCCGGCTCGACGACTTCGAGCTCCGGCCGCGCGAGGGCATCCGCGATCGCATACGTCGGATTCCAGCCATCCCCGGTATCCGCGACGTAATCGAACCAGAAGTCGCCCGGCGCGTTCGAGTAGTCGAACTCGTTCTGCGGCTGACTCGCGAGCGCCTCGATGAGCCGCGTATCGGAGTGCCGGCCGAAGACGTTCGCGATCGCGATCAGGTAAGCCGAGTGACTCAGCACGCGCGGCTCGAACCAGCCGACCATCGGCCGGCGCCGCGGCATGGGTTGCTCGCTCACCCCGCGCCTCGCAGCGTGAGCACCGGCGGCTGGTTCACGACCGAACGCGTGGCGAGCCAGCCGGCGAGGCACACCAGCAAACCGCCACCCGCGAGGCCGTAGATCCAGACCCACGGATCGCCGTGGTATTCGATCTGCAGCATGCGCCGCGCCACGAAGTAGCCGGCGACCGAGGCGCCGGCCGCGGCTAGAAATCCCGCGAGCACGCCGAGTGTCGCGAATTCCGCGAGCAAACCCTTGAGCACCGTGCCGCGGCTTGCGCCCAGCGTGCGCAACATCGCGCTTTCATAGCGGCGTTCTTCGCGGCTCGCCTGCACCGCGGCGATCAGCACGACGAGGCCCGCGATCAGCGTGAACAGGAACACGCTCTGCACCGCGGCCAGCGCCTTGTCGATGACGCTGCGCACCTGCGCGAGCAGCTCGTCCACGTTGAACACCGACACGCTCGGGAATCGCCGCACCAGTTCCGCGATCGTGCGCGGATCTTTCGCCGGCATGTGCGCGGCGGTCATCCAGGTGCCCTGCGAACCTTCGAGCAGGCCCGGCGCGAACATCAGGAAGAAGTTGGGCTGGAAACTGTCCCACTTCACCTTGCGCACGCTGGAGATCTTCGCGCTGCGCGTTTCGCCGGCGATGTCGAACTCGAGCTCATCACCGAGATTGAGCTTGAGTTCTTCCATGTATTCGGTGGAGACGGATACCAGCGCCTTGCCCGTGTCTTCCGCCGTGAACCAGTGGCCGGCGGTGATCTCGTTGTCGCGCCGCAGGTTCTCGGTCCAGGTGATGTTCTGGTCCCGCGTCGCGAATTCCTTGCCGCGGGGCGTCGCGAACTGGATGCCGTCGACCGGCTTGCCGTTGATGTGCGTCATGCGCGCACGGACCATCGGCATCACCTGCGCGCGCTGCGCGCCGCGCTCGGCGAGGAATTGTCCGAACTCTTGCGTCTCGTCCGGCGGAATGTTGATGAAGAAGAAGTTGGGCGTGTCGGCGGGCAGGCTGCGGCGCCAGTCGTCGAGCAGGTCGTTACGGACCACCGCGAGCAGCAGCAGCATCATGATGCCGTGCGCGAACGCCGTGAGCTGCACGACGCTTTCCGTGCGCCGGCGGCCGAGATTCGCGATGCCGTATCGCCAGGCCACGCCGACGCCGCCACGCAGCCGCGTAGTTAGTTTGACCAGCAGCCAGCCGGCGAGCGCGACCACCACGACGAACACCGCGAGTCCCCCGACGAAGCCGAGGAACACGGGGACGTCGCGCACCACCCAGTAGATCAGGAATGCGATTGCCAGCACCGCCGGCCCGAACGCCAGGATCACCAGCGGCTGCGGCGGACCGACATCGCGGCGCAGGACGCGCAGTGCCGGCGTGCGCGAGAGCTGCAGCAGCGGCGGCAGCGCAAAACCGCCCAGCACGGCTATGGCGGTCAGGAAGCCGACCACCAGGGGCGCCAAGCCCGGGGGCGGGAGGTCGCCTTTGAGCAGGTCCTGGAGCGCTATGACGAGCCAGGCCTGCGCGCCGAAACCCACCAGCGAGCCCAGGACCGCCGCGAAGAGGCCCACCACGCCGAGCTGGACGAGGCTCACGGTCAGCGTGAATGCCCGGGTGGCGCCGAGGGTTTTCATCAACGCCACGGAGTCCAGGTGCCGGTGCACGTAACGGCGCGCGGCCATGGCGACCGCGATCGCGCACAGCAGCACCGCCACGAGGCTGGCAAGGCTCAGGAAGCGGCCGGCCCTGTCGATGGCATTCTTGATCTGCGGCGCGGTCTCCTCGACGTCCAGCAGCCGCTCGGTGCCCTTCTTGTTCGTCTCGAGCCACTGACGGAAGGACCCGATGTCCGCGCGGTTGCCGGCGAACAGCCGCGAGAAACGCATGCGGCTGCCGGGCTGGATGAGTTGCGTCGCTTCGAGATCGGCTTCGTTGAGCAGCACCGCCGGCGCCAGTTCGACGAACGTTGCCCCCTGATCCGGGCGCGAGATCAGGATCTTCGAGACGCGGAACCTGGAAGCGCCAATCGCAAGTTCACTGCCGATGCTCGCGCCCAGCGCGACCGCGAGACGCGACTCCGGCCAGACTTCACCCGGACCCGGAATACCCGCCGCGGGTTCTTCCGCCCCGAACGGCTCGTTCGAAACCTTCACCGTGCCGCGCAACGGGTACTCCGCTGATACCGCGCGGACTGCCGAAAGCTGATTCGCGTCGCCGTTGAAGACGACGCTGAGCATGCCCGTCTTGCTGGCGATCGAGATGCCGCGTTTGTTTGCTTCGAGCTTCGAGGTGTCGTCGAGCGGCTGCGCGGACTCGAGCACGAGATCCGCGGCCAGCACCTCGCCCGCCTGGTTGTCGACCGCGGAACCGATACGGTCGGTGAGGAAACCCACGCCCGTGAGCGCCGCCACGGCCACCGTTATCGCGAGCACGAGCACTCCGAGCTCTCCGGACTTCCATTCACGGAACAGCGTGCGCAGCGCGATGGCGAGAGCGTTCATGCCGGTGCGAATGAACCCGAGTCCATGATCATCACGCGGCCGCAACGCGCCGCCACCGTGCGGTCGTGCGTTACGAGCACCAGCGTGGTGTTCGACTGGGCATTGAGGTCGAAGAGCAGCGCAACGATGCGTTCACCCGTATGCGTGTCCAGGTTGCCCGTGGGCTCGTCCGCGAACAGCACCGCCGGGCGCGTGACGAACGCGCGCGCGATGGCCACGCGCTGCTGCTCGCCGCCCGACAGCTGCCGCGGGTAGTGGCCCGTGCGATGCTCCAGGCCCACGCGGGTGAGGGTTTCCATGGCGGTCGCGCGTGCGTCGCGACGGCCGGCAAGCTCGAGCGGCAGCATCACGTTTTCGACCGCGGTCAACGACGGCACCAGGTGAAACGATTGGAAGACGAAGCCCACGCGTTCCGCGCGCAGGCGTGCGCGGCCATCCTCGTCGAGGGCCGTCAAGTCGGCGTTCGCGAGGGTTATACGTCCGGAGGTCGGTTCATCGAGCCCGGCGAGCAGCGCCAACAGCGTAGATTTGCCTGCGCCCGAGGCACCGACAATGGCAACTGATTCGCCGGCGGCGATGTCCAAGGACACATCGTTGACGATGGTCAGCACGCCTTCGGGACTGCTAACCTTTTTTGTGAGGTGTTCGGCTTTGAGTACGCTCATCAGACTTTTTCAATTGGTGTTGTTACTGGCATTGTTACCCGGATGGGCGACCGCCGCGAACGCCACAGGTTCCGCACCTCGCACCATCGTTGTGCTGGGCGACAGCTTGAGCGCCGGGTATGGCATCAAGATCCAGGATGGCTGGGTAAGCCTGCTTTCGCAGCGACTCGTCTCCGGAGGGTACGGATACCGCGTGGTCAATGCCAGCATCAGCGGTGAAACGACCCAAGGCGGCCTGGCCCGCCTGCCCCGTGCGCTGACAACTCACAAACCCGACATCGTCATCGTGGAACTCGGCGGCAATGATGGCCTGCGCGGACTGCCACTCGCCACCAGCCGCGAGAACCTGCGCAAGATCATCGAACTCGCGAAAGCCTCGAATGCGCGCGTCGTGCTCGTGGGCATGGTGATCCCGCCTAACTACGGGCCACGTTACGGCCAGCAGTTCCGCGACATGTTCGCGGAGCTCGCCAAGACATATTCGCTGCCGTTCGTGCCGTTTTTTCTCGACAAGGTTGCGCTCACGGACGGCCTCATGCAGGAAGATGGCATTCACCCGAACGCCAAGGGCCAGCCGCAATTGCTGGAAAATCTGTGGCCCAAGCTCAAGCCCCTGCTAGTTGCCCCCGGCAAACCCGCAGGCTAGCCTGCGAGACAGTTCATTCGAGGGGACATCGTGGAAAAGCATTGGCTCAAGTCGTATCCGCCCGGGGTTCGCCCTGAGATCAATGTCAACGAGTACCCGTCCCTCAAGGAACTGATCGAGCGCGGGCTCGCGCTGCACGCCGTCCACGACGCGTATGTGCAGATGGGCAAAGCCCTGACTTACGGGGAACTCGACATCCTCTCTGCGCAGTTCGGCGCGTTCCTGCAGCACAGCTGTGGAATGAACAAGGGCGACCGCGTCGCCATCATGATGCCGAACCTGCTGCAGTACCCGGTCGCCGTGCACGGCGCGTTGCGCGCAGGCCTGACGGTGGTGAACACCAATCCGCTCTATACCGCGCGCGAGCTCGAGCATCAGCTCACGGATTCCGGCGCCACCGTCATCGTCATTCTCGAAAACTTCGCGCATGTGCTCGAGGAAGTGATCAAGCACACCAGCATCAAACACATCGTCATCACGAGCGTCGGCGAGATGCTCGGGTTTCCGAAGGGCGCGATCGTCAACTGGGTCGTGCGGCACAAACGCAAGCAGGTGAAACCGTACAACCTGCCCGGCGCGAAGAGTTTCAAGCAGGCGTTGAAGGAAGGCAGCGCCGTGCGCATGAAGCCCGCGAGCCTGAACCACGCGGATATCGCGTTTCTGCAGTACACCGGCGGCACCACCGGCGTCGCGAAGGGCGCGATGCTCACGCACGGCAACATGGTTGCGAACGTGTTGCAGGCGCTCGAGTGGATCAATCCGTCGTTTCCGCGCGATCCGGCGACGTTGATAACGGCGCTGCCGCTGTATCACATCTTTGCGTTGACGGCTAACTGCCTGCTGTTCGTGCGGCTCGGCTGGCGCAACGTTCTCATCACGAATCCGCGGGATTTCCCGTCGTTCGTGAAGGAACTGAAGAAGTACAAGTTCGTGTTCATCAGCGGCGTGAATACTTTGTTCAACGCGCTGCTGCACACACCCGGATTCGACAAGGTGGATTTCAGTTCCCTGCAGGTGACCCTCGGCGGCGGCATGGCCGTGCAGGAAGCCGTGGCGAAGCGCTGGAAGGAAGTGACCGGCAAGGTGCTCACGCAGGCGTGGGGCCTCACCGAGACTTCTCCCGCCGCGTGCATCAATCTACCGGGCGAGGATTTCAACGGGTCCATCGGGTTTCCGATTCCGTCCACCGAGATCACCATTCGCGATGACGACGGCAACGAACTCGGCATCAACCAGGTTGGCGAGATCTGCGTGAAAGGTCCGCAGGTAATGGCCGGCTACTGGAACCGCCCCGATGAGACCGAGAAGGTGATGATCGGCAAGGACGTGCTGCGCACCGGCGACATCGGCCGCATAGACGAGCGCGGACTCGTGTACATCGAAGACCGCAAGAAGGACATGATTCTCGTGTCTGGATTCAACGTCTATCCGAATGAAGTGGAGAGCGTTGTCGTCACGCATCCAGGTGTG
The DNA here is from genome assembly GCA_036677145.1 of Alcaligenaceae bacterium. GTDB lineage: Bacteria > Pseudomonadota > Gammaproteobacteria > Steroidobacterales > Steroidobacteraceae > CADEED01. The sequence continues at coordinate 225 of JAKFFF010000008.1, read as the reverse complement.
CTCGAGGCCGCGGCGATTGCGCAGGCGGATGAGAAGTCAGGCGAGGTTGTCGCGTTGTTCGTCGTGAAGAAGGATAAGGCGCTGACGGAGCAGGCGATCATTGATCACTGCAAGGCTTCGCTGACTGGGTACAAGGTTCCGAAGCATGTGTACTTCAGGAATGATCTGCCGAAGACGAATGTGGGGAAGATTTTGAGAAGAGCGTTGAGGGATGAGTTGCCTAAG
>JAKFFF010000007.1:0-32118 GCA_036677145.1 Alcaligenaceae bacterium | reverse complement strand
GCACGTCGCAGGGCAGTTCGCCCAGCACCCGCTCGGCGGTGTTGCCGATGAACAGGCGCTTGAGTCCGCTGCGCGAAACCGCGCCCATGATGACGAGACTGGCGTTCAGCCGGCGCGCGCAGCCCGGAATCGCCGCCACCGGATTGCCGTCGACCAGGTGCCGGCGCTCGCGCGGGACGCTCGTCGAGGCGGCAAACTTCTCGAAGTCGGCTTTCCGCTGCTCGCGCAGCTGCTCGTACATGACCGAGAATGTGCGGGCGTCGATGAGCGGATCGCCGAACGCCAGGCCATTGAAGGCCGGGTCGATGGCGTGCACCAGGTGGAGCTTTCCGCCGAGCGCGCGGCTCATCAGTTCGCCCGCCGCGACGATGTCCGCGTCCAGCGGCAGCGGTTTCGCGTGTTTGTGCGAAGGATCGATCGCGGCGAGGATCGCGCCGCCGCGCCGGCGGCGTGCGCCGGCCTTGAGCAACAGCACCGGGGTCGCGCTGGTGCGCAGCAACTCCCAGTCCGTGAGATGCATCAGCCAGGGCCGGGTGCGCGCGCCCTTGTGAAACTCGGCGACGACGAGGTCCGCACCCATGCGCGCGGCGCGGCGCACGATGGCCTCGTGTGGCGGGAAATCCCATTCCACCCGGCAGGTCGTCGTCACGCCGTGCTTGCGCGCGGCCGCGGCGAGTTTCTCGAGACGCCGCTGCCGCTGCTCGAGCGCCTCGCGTTTGAGCTTCGCGAGCGACGTGCCGGTGATCGGCTGCAGGTCGAGAAACACCGGCGCCGTGATGGCATGAAACAACTCGAGCGAGGCGCCGAGTTCGCGCGCCAGCGCGGCCGCCTTCTCGATGCCGGCGTGGCGCCGGTCACCCGGCTCCCGCACCGCGAACAGGATCCGTGCGACCGACTTCATCCGCGCCTCACTGCACTTTGATTTCAGTGGGACGGCGCGGCTCGACCTTCGATTTCGCAACGTGCACGGTGATGATGCCTTCGCTCGCTTCGGCGCGAATCGCATCCGCATCGGCGTTGTCCGGAAGCGTGAACGTGCGCGAGAACTTGCCGTACACCGATTCCACGCGGTGCGACTTCTCCTTCTTCTCTTCGAACTTCTGCCGGCGTTCGCCCGAGATGGTGAGCATGCGGTCGTCGACGGTGATGTGAACGTCTTCCTTCTTCACGGCCGGTAGTTCGGCGCGGATCAGGAACTCGGTGTCGGTCTCGCTGATGTCGACCGAGGGTGTCCACTCCAGGGCGCGGCCGCCGTTGGATTCGAGTCCGCGTGGCCAGCGGCCGAGCATTCCCGGCATGTGCGCGAACAGGTTGTCTACGCCGGTGAACGGATCCCATCGAATGAGGCTCATGACTTTCTCCTCCGTTGGTTGAATGACTCCAGCTGAGTGTCGAATTTATGCCCGCCGCCGGAGCGCGGCGATTCGCACCTTCGCCTAATGGCATCCGGTATCTCCCTTATAGGAGCCCGCGCCCGCGGCGCGCACCCTGCAAGGAGGAGTGAGCACCGCATGAAGACCTGGTCCCTTGTGATCCCGCTGGGATTGTCGCTCGCGCTGCCGCTCGCGGCGCCCGCGGCCGACGCCGCACACCGGGAATTGCAGTGGGCGACCCATGCGGCCCCCGATCCGGCGCGCGGTGTGGCGCTGTTCGAGCAATGCGCTTCCTGCCACGGCGCCGATGGCAATGGCACGCCGGACGGCAGCTTCCCGCGCATCGCGGGTCAGCACTATTCGGTCCTGCTCAAGCAGCTCGTGGATTTCCGCCATGGAAAGCGTTGGGACTTCCGCATGGAGGAATTCGCAGACCGCCACCACCTGGCAGACACGCAGGAGGTCGTGGACGTTGCCGCGTTCGTGGCGCAACTCGAGCGCGGTGCGAAGCGTGGCATCGGCGACGGCAGTCATGCCTCGGAAGGAGCGCTGATTTTCGGCGCGCGTTGCGCGTCGTGTCATCACGCGGACGGCAGCGGCGAAGCCGCGCGCGCGGTGCCGCGGCTCGCCGGTCAGCACTACAGCTACCTCGTGCGCCAGATGTACGACGCCGTCGACGGGCGCCGCCCGACGCTCGATCGCGTACATGCGAAAAAGATAGAGCCGCTGGATTTCCAGCAGGTACGCGCCGTCGCGGACTATCTATCCAGGGTTGGCTGGAAACTGGAAGCGGATTCGAAGTAACCGCCGGCGTCGGCCGAGCGGCCTGCGGTGCGGCTCAGTCGTGGCGGCCGCGCGCGGCGTCGGCGGCCTCGCACTGCGTCGTGCAGCCGAGCGCTGGACACACCGGGCCGTTCACGGTTTCACGCCATTCCACGCCGACACCATTGGATTCCGTGCGAACGACGATTGCGCGCATGGCCGGCCGGACGTGGCCCTGCGTATCCAGAACGGCGATCGCGACCTGGGAATAGAGAGGTAAGGCCAGCGCCGTCTGGATGAATGCGCCGCTGGAACTCACGTCGCGCATGCGTCCGTCGCCACACAGTTCCGAGTCCATGGAGATCCCGACCCGTGCGTGACAGGTGATGCGCCCGCCCCAGCGATGTTCGATGACCGAGCCGGCTCGTCCGCTTTCCATGCTTTCGTGCTGCATGTCCAGAATCGTCGCGCGTTTCAAGGCGCGCGCAAATGAGGAACACTACGGAGGGCGCAGCGCCCGCACTCCTAGGACGGATTCGCAATGCCGCGTGGAGCACGTATTCTTGGCGGCACGGATGCAAACAACCCTTTTCGCAGTCAGCCTGGCGGTGCTCGCCGCCGCGGCCCCCGCGCAGGACGCTCCTGCGGGGCGCCCGACCGTCGAGCAGGTGATCACGCAGGTCAATCAATACTGCGGCTCCTGCCATGCCGTGCCGCCGCCCGACATCCTGCCGAAGCGCCATTGGCCGGCGGTCATCGAAACCATGGCTGAAATCGCGCAGCGCCGCACGGGCCGCGCGAACGTCACCCGGGAACAGCTGCGCAACATCACCGCGTTCTACTACGGCAACGCGCCGCAGGCGTTGCCCGTTCTGCCGCGGACGCCCGGCGCGCCGGCCGGCGCGTTCGTCATGAAGGAAATCGGCGCGCCGGCCGCCTTGCCCTATGTCACCAGCATCGTGAAGCTCGACGCGCCGCAGCCGGCCGGAGCTCGCGCCGCTGAATTCGTAGTCAGCGATGGCGCCACGAAGAAGGTTTCGCTACTGCGCCGCCAGCGGCAGACATGGCAGGAGGTCGCGCTCGGCGAGGCGGACATTCCGGTCCACACGCAGGTCGTGGACTTCGACGCCGACGGCGACTTCGACCTGCTGGTCGCGGAGCTGGGACAGTTTCCGCCGCTCGACGCCAAGGTGGGCAAAGTCTCGCTGCTGCGGCAGGTCGCGCCGGGAAAGTTCGTCCGGGAGCGGCTGCAGGAAGGGCTGGGCCGGGTGAGCGACGCACGCGCGCTCGATCTCGATGCGGATGGCGATCTCGATCTCGCCATCGCCGTGTTCGGCGGTGGCGATGTGGGTGAGTTGTTCTGGCTCGAGAACACGGCGCCGGGCAAGCCGGCGCCTGTCTACCGCAAACATGAATTGCTCGCGCTCAGCGGCGCGATCGTCATCGAACCCGCCGACCTGAACGCCGACGGCAAGACCGACCTGGTCGCGTTGATCGCGCAGGAACACGAATCGATCGTGGCCTTCGTGAATCGCGGCGGCGGGAAGTTCGAACAGCGCGTCCTCGCGCGTGCGCCGCATCCGATGTACGGCTCGACGAGCCTGAGCGTGACCGATCTCGATCGCGACGGCGATCCCGACATCCTGTTCACGAACGGCGATGCGTTCGACGCGCAGACCGATCCGAAGCCGTACCACGGCGTGCAATGGCTGGAGAATCGTGGCCATCTGGGCGGCGATCTCGAATTCGTGTTCCACGACATCGGCCGTTTCTACGGCGCGGCCACCGCCGTGGCCGGCGATCTCGATCGGGATGGCGACATCGATGTCGTCGCGGGAAGCTGGGTCAACTTCTGGGACGATCCGCAACGCCACGCGATCGTCTGGTACGAAAACGATGGCAAGCAGAACTTCACGGCGCACGGAGTCGCGACGCGGCCCGCCGGCATCGTGTCACTGCAACTTGCGGATGTGAACGGCGACGGCGCGCCCGACATCGTCGCCGGCGCGCTGCGCATGGATCTGCTGCTCGCCAGGCTCGGCGCGGAATACAAGGCGGGGAGGCTGTTTCCGCCCGCGCCACCTGGTGGTCTGTTGCCGCGCGTGATCGTCTTCGAGAATCAGCTCAAGCGCTGAGATCGAGCATCATGCGGACCAGTTCCGCGACCGATTCCACTTCCATCTTCTGCATCACGCGCGCGCGGTGAATCTCCACGGTGCGCGGACTCACATCGAGGACCTGCGCGATCGCCTTGTTCTGCTTGCCCTGGGTCATGAGGTCGAGCACCTCGCGTTCGCGCGGCGTCAGGGATTCCAGCCGCTGACGGATCCGTTCGTGTTCACCCAGTGATTTGCGCAGCCCGGCGTCCTTGACGATCGCGCGCTGGATGCGGTCGATCAAGTCCTGGTCGCGGAACGGTTTCTGCAGAAAATCGAAGGCGCCGTGCTGCATGGCTTCGACGGCCATCGGAATGTCGCCGTGACCGGTCATGAAAATCACCGGGATCACCGCGCCCTTGAGATTGAGCTGCTGCTGCAGTTCGAGGCCGCTCATGCCCGGCATGCGGATGTCGAGCAGCAAACAACCCGGTTGCGAGCTTTCATATCCGGAGAGAAATTCCTGCGCGGACGCGAACAGCGCGGACTCGAGTCCGACGGATTTCAACAACACGCGCATCGCATTACGCACGCCGGCGTCGTCGTCGACCACCATGACCTTCGGGTTCTTCAACATGCGCCTCCGTTCAATGCCGGCAATCTCAGGAAGAATGTCGTGCCGCGCGGTTCGGCCTGACGGACGCCGATCGTACCCCGGTGCGACTCGATGATGGTACGGCTCATCGCCAGTCCCAGTCCCGTCCCGGTGCGTTTGGTGGTGAAAAACGGTTCGAACAATCGCGCGGCCGCCGCGCTCGAGACTCCCGGGCCGTTGTCCGTCACGCTGATCTCGATATCGCCGTCGTCGGTGAGCTGGCTGATGAGCTCGACTTCGCGCGTGCCCGCGGGGGCATCTTGCAGCGCCTCGAACGCATTGCGCACCACGTTGAGGACTACCTGCTGGATCTGCGTGGGGTCGATGTCCGCCAGCGGCAATGCGGGCGCGGTACCGATGCTCACGCGCGCTTCATGCGCGCGCGCGTCGGCATCGATGAGGGTTTTCAGTTCTTCCAGCAGCGCGTTGATGTCGGTCGGCCGCCGGTCATTGGCGTCGCGGCGCACGAGCCGGCGCAACCTGCGGATGATTTCCGCCGCGCGCGCGCCTTCGGTCTTGATCTCGCGGATCGCGGCGGTGAGTTCGGCGAGATCCGGCCGCGGCATCGCGAGATAACGCTCGCAGACCTGGGCGTAGGCCATGAGCGCCGTCAGCGGCTGGTTGATCTCGTGGGCCACGGCGGTGGCCATTTCGCCCATCGTGGCCAGGTGCGCGACGCGCGCCAGGCGTTCCTGCGTCGCACGCGCTTCCCGCTCCGCGGTGATGTCGCGCACGATCCCGATGAATCGCGGCTCCTGGCCGTCCGCTATACGGCCGACCGACAGGTGCGCGGGAAACACGCTGCCGTCCTTGCGGGCGGCGACGACTTCGCGGCCGATGCCGATCACGCGCGCCTGCCCCGTGGCCTCGTACCGCTCCATGTAGCTGGCATGCGCGCCGCGATCGGGTTCGGGCATCAGGCGGCTCACGTTCTCGCCGAGCAACTCGTCGCCGCGATAGCCGAACAGGCGGCGCGTGGCGTCGTTGAGCGCGGTGATGCGGCCGCGATGGTCGATCACGAGAATCGCGTCGACCGCGGCCTCCATGAGCGCCTGGGTCTCGCGGGAGATCATGGGGGCAGTATGAAGTTCCGGGCGGTGCGGGGGAGTACGCAATACCACTGACACGGTAGGTAGCCCGACGGGTTTCGCCGACACGCCGCGGCGGGGACGATCGGCGCCATGAAACCGAAAACCGACACTGACGAGCTGCAGCGGCACGCGCGCGAACACCTGTTGGCGCGCAGCAATGAGTTGCGGGAGCGGTTGCAGCGCATCCGCGCCGACCTGCGCCGCGAGGTCACGCCACTGCCGGCCGACGCGCCCGATGCGGCGGTCGTCCGCGGCAATGACGCCGCACTCGCGGCGATCGGTGAATCCGCGAACACCGAGCTCGAGCGGATCGACAACGCGATCCGGCGCATCGACGCCGACATGTTCGCGATCTGCGATAAATGCGGCGGCGAAATAGCGGAAGCGCGCCTCGATGCCGTGCCCTATGCCACGCAATGCGGCGACTGCGCGCGCGCGACGTGAAGTGATGGACAAGCTGACGTCCATACTCGCGATCGCCGACGACCTGGACTGCGCGGCGCCGATGCTCGAAAAGGCCATGATGCTCGCGCGCTGGTTCGGCGCGCGTGTGACTTTGGTGAGCTCGAACCCAGAGCTCCTCCGTTCCCTCGATGCGCGCTGCGCGGAAAATGACTGGCAGGGCGTGGAACTGCGCGTGTTGCCCGGCAAGGCCGAGCCAACATCCGCCGCGCTGCTGCGAGAAGCGCAGCGTTGCAAGGCGGACCTCATCATGAAAACGCTGACCGGTCCGAATCCGGTGAAAGGCCGCCGCGTGGCCGCGGCCGACTGGCAGATCGCGGCGAAAAGCCCGGTGCCCGTGCTGCTCACCGGTACCCGCCGCTGGGTGGAACCGCTGCGCTTCGCCGCGGCGGTCGATGTGTCGGTGCACGAGACCTGCGCATTCGCGCGCGGCATCCTGCAGGCTGCCGGGTTTCTCACGCTCGGCAGCCGCGGCCATATCGACGTGCTCTACTGCGAACGCGAGCCCCACGATGACACGTTGCGCATGGAGCGCGCGGTGCGGCTGGCGCAGATGGTGCGCGAGTTTCACGTCGGCACCGAGCGAATGCAGCTGTTCGATGGCACGCCGGAGAACCGGCTGCCGGCCCTGATCGAGTCGCGCGGCTACGACGTGCTGGCGCTGGGCGCGATGACACACCGCACGGGCTTCGCCGCCCTGTTCGCCGGTCTTTCGAACCGTCTGGTGGACGCGGGAGAGGGTGACGTGTTGCTGGTGAGTCCGCGGGTCGCGGCCGAGCGCGCCGCGAATCTCAGCGGGCGATCAGGCGCTTCGCGAGCTGCAACAACTCGTCCGCATTGATCGGCTTGCTGGCGATGTGCAGGCGCGCATCGTGTGTCTCGCGCACGGCCGGCGACGTGTCACCGGTGACGAGGATGGCTTCGAGGTCGGGATGATTCGCCGCGCGCGCCGCCGCGACGACCTGCGTACCCGTGTGTTTCTGATCCAGATGGTAGTCCGTGACGATCAGATCGAAGCGGCCGCCGGCGATGAGCGCGAGCGCCGCATCGTAGGATGCGGCCGCCGCGACCTCGTAGCCGTCGAGCTCGAGAAGTACGCGCATGGCGTTGCGCACGCCGGGTTCGTCTTCCACCAGCAGCACTCGCGCGCCGCCTCCGCCGGAATGGAAAGCGCGCCGGTTGCCGGCGACACCCGCGCTGGCGGCCGCGGCGTCATGCGCCGACGGTAGTTTGAACGAGAACACTGAGCCCGCGCCCAGCTCCGAACTGACCTCGACGGTGACGTCGAGCAGCCGGGCGATACGCTGCACGATGCTGAGCCCAAGGCCGTAACCATCGCGCGAGCTGTTGGGCGAGACGCCCACCTGGAAGAACTCATCGAACACGTGCGCGAGATCCTCGCGCGCGATGCCGACGCCGCTGTCGCGTACTTCGAGCCGCAACGCGTCGCCCTCGCGCACGCAACGCAGCTCGACACGCCCTTGCGGTGTGTACTTGATCGCGTTGGAGACGAGGTTGCGCAGCATCTGCCCGACGAGCGCGGGATCGGCGTGTGCGCATTCGGGTTGCGCATCGATGGAGAAGGCCAGGCCCTTGTTGGCCGCGACGCCGCCGAATTCGCGGCGCATGTCGTCGAACAGAGCGGCGACGTCGAAGTCCACGGCCTGCGCGCGCACGGCGCCGGATTCAAGTTTGCTGACGTCGAGCAGCGCGTTCAGCAGCCGCGACATCGTGTCGATCGCGGCTTCCTGCTGCGCGACCACGTCCGCGGTGTCGGGGTCGCTCACCATGCGGCGCAGCGCCCCGGCAAGCAGGCCGAGCGTCTGCAGCGGCTGGCGCAGATCGTGACTCGCGGTGGCGAGGAAGCGGCTCTTGGCGAGATTGGCGCGTTCCGCGTCGCGGCGTGCTTCCAGCAATGCATGCTCGACGTGTTTGCGCTCGGTGACGTCGCGGATCGCGGCGGCGACCGCGGTCACGCCGCCCTGCGTGACCGGACTCAGGCTGATCTCGACCGGGAACTCCGTGCCGTCGGCTCGCAGTCCGAACAGCTCGAAGCCCGCGCCCATCGGGCGCACGCGCACATTCGCGAAGTAGTTCTGGCGGTGGGAAACGTGCCGCTTGCGGAATCGCTCGGGCAGCAACTGCTCGATGCCCCGGCCGACGAGGTCCGCGGCGCGATGCCCGAAGAGTGCCTCGACCTGGCGGTTCGCGAACAGGATGCGGCCGGACTCGTCGATGATGATCATCGCGTCGGGCGCCGAATCGAGAACGCTCCGGACAAGTTCGGAAGTGAGCATGGGGCGGCGAGGATTGCATCCGCGGCACATACGCGCAACTGCGTACCCGAGCGCGGATGTCACGGGTGGTGCCGGGAAGGGATTCCCGGGATAAAGCTCCGGATGAGCGATCGCAATATCGACGCCACTCCCGGCTTTCCCTTCCCGGCACCACTTTCCCTGCTGCCGGCGATCGGGATGTTCGCGGGCGCGGTCTTTGACGAACGGCACCACCTCGGCGTTACGAACTGGCGTGCGGCGTGCCGCGCGGCGGGTCTTTCGCCGCGCTCGATCCTGGTGTTCACGTACGAACTGCTGCCCACCGCCATCGTCGGTTTGCTCGCGGGCGCGTTGCTCGTCGTCGCGTGGGGCATAACCGCGCGGCATCGCCCCGGTATGCCGCAAGCATGCTTCGCCGCGCACCTGGGATGTATCGCCGCGTTGCCGTTGATGCTGCCGCTGTGCGCACTTGCGCTGCCGCCCGCCGTGACGCTGCTCACGGATGCGCTGCTCGGCGCGCTCGCGGCGGTGTTTGCGTTGCGGCTCATCACGGGCCGGCAACGCGCGCCCGCGGCGCATCCGTAATCCTGCGTACCAGTCAGCGCGCGGCGTGAGTAGTGCCGCGTATTACGCGCGGCGCGGCCGCAAACGAAGATTTGTCTGACAGAAAAACCGCCTGAATACCCGGAGCCCCTCCATGATTTCCACCGTCGCCGAAGCGCCCGCTTCGGCCCCGGCCGCCTACAACGACAAGGTCGTGCGCCAGTTCGCGATCATGACGATTGTCTGGGGCATCGTCGGCATGGCTGTGGGCGTCTTCGTCGCCGCGCAGCTGCTGTGGCCCGAGCTCAATTTCGGCGTCCCCTATCTATCGTACGGGCGCCTGCGTCCGCTGCACACCAACGCGGTGATCTTCGCGTTCGGCGGCTGCGCGTTGTTCGCGACCTCGTATCACGTCGCGCAGCGCACCTGCCACGTGCGGCTGTTCTCCGACAAACTCGCGGCGTTCACTTTCTGGGGCTGGCAGGCGGTCATCGTCGCCGCCGCGATCACGCTGCCCTTGGGCATGACCAGCGGCAAGGAATACGCCGAACTCGAATGGCCGATCGACCTGCTGATCGGCGCGGTCTGGATCTCATACGCCATCGTCTTTCTCGGCACGCTGGTGAAACGCCGCGTCTCGCACATCTACGTCGCCAACTGGTTCTTCGCCGCGTTCATCATCACGGTGGCGGTGCTGCACATCGTGAACAGCGCCGCTATCCCCGCGTCGCCCACCAAGTCCTATTCCATCTACGCCGGCACGGTCGATGCGATGGTGCAGTGGTGGTACGGACACAATGCCGTGGGCTTTTTCCTCACCGCCGGGTTCCTCGGCATGATGTATTACTTCGTGCCGAAGCAGGCGGGTCGGCCTGTCTACTCGTACCGCCTGTCCATCGTCCATTTCTGGGCGCTCATCTCCATCTACATGTGGGCGGGCCCGCATCATCTGCACTACACGACGCTGCCCGACTGGGCGCAGTCGCTCGGCATGGTGTTCTCCCTGATCCTGCTCGCGCCGTCCTGGGGCGGCATGATCAACGGCCTCATGACGCTTTCGGGCGCGTGGCACAAGCTGCGCACCGATCCCATCCTCAAGTTCATGGTGGTGGCGCTGTCGTTCTACGGCATGTCGACCTTCGAAGGTCCGATGATGTCCATCAAGACCGTCAATGCGCTGTCTCACTACACGGACTGGACCATCGGCCACGTACACGCGGGCGCGCTCGGCTGGGTGGCGATGATCACCATTGCATGCATCTACTCGATGCTGCCGAAGCTCTATGGCAAGAAGGAAATGTGGAGCACCCGGCTCATCGACTGGCATTTCTGGACCACCACCATTGGTGTCGTGTTGTACATCACCTCGATGTGGATCGCGGGCGTGATGCAGGGCCTGATGTGGCGCGCCACGAACGATGACGGCTCCCTCACGTATTCATTCATCGAAGCGCTGAACGCCACTTATCCGTACTACGCGGTGCGCCTGGCCGGCGGGTTCCTCGTGCTCGGCGGCATGGGGCTGATGGCTTACAACGTCTGGAAGACAGTCGCGGGCCAGTCGCGCGTTCCGGCCAGCGTCATTCCGGAGCCCGCATGACTCTCAAGCATGAAACCGTAGAGAAGAAGGTCTCGTGGCTCGGCATCTGGATCGCGGTCGTGATCAGCATCGGCGGCCTGGTGGAAATCGTGCCGCTCTATCTGTCCAGCGAAGTGACGCAGCCCGCGCCCGGCGTGAAGCCCTATGACGCGCTGGCGCTCGAGGGCCGGGACATCTATGTGCGCGAGGGCTGCTACAACTGTCACTCGCAGATGATCCGCCCGCTGCGCGCCGAGACCGAACGTTACGGCCACTACTCGGTGGCGGGCGAGAGCGTCTACGACCATCCGTTCCAGTTCGGTTCGAAGCGCACCGGCCCGGATCTCGCGCGCGTCGGCGCGCGCTACAGCGACGAATGGCATCGCGTGCACCTGCTGAATCCGCGCGACGTCGTGCCGGAATCGAACATGCCGCAGTACCCGTGGCTCGCGGGCGCGCTCATCGACGCGGGCCGCACTCCCGCGAAGATGCGCGCGCTGCGCGCCGTCGGCGTGCCCTACACGGACGAGCAGATCGCCGGCGCCGAGGAGGCCGTGCGCGACAAGAGCGAGATGGACGCGCTCATCGCCTATCTACAGGGCCTGGGCACCGCCTCGGCCAACTGGTGAGCATCATGGACATCAACCTGTTTCGCGGCATCGTCACGGGCGTCCTGCTCGTGTTGTTCATCTGGCTGGTCATCTGGGCCTGGAGCAAGGCGCGCCGGCCGCAATTCGACGCCGCCGCCCGGCTGCCGCTCGAAGAGGACGAGGGCGCTCGATGACCCGCGCACACAGCATCTTCATCATCGCGCTCACGCTCGCGAACATCGCCGGCGCCCTGTGGCTGCTGTGGTGGACGCGCCGTTCGCGCGGTGAGCAGGTCACGCAGTCCGAGACCACCGGTCACGTGTGGGACGAGGATCTGCGGGAATTGAACAATCCGCTGCCGCGCTGGTGGCTGTGGTTGTTCATCATCACCGTGGCCTTCGCCGGTGTGTATCTCGCGTTGTATCCGGGGCTGGGCAGCTATTCGGGAACGCTGGGCTGGTCCTCGCGCGGTGAACACGCGGCCGCCGCCGCGGCCAACGCGCAACGCATCGAGCGGGCGATGGCGCCATATTCCGATCGCGCGGTTGCGGACCTCGCGGGAGATCCGGCCGCGCTCAACGTCGGCCGCAATCTCTTCCTGAACAATTGCGCGGCCTGCCATGGATCCGACGGTGGCGGCGCTCCGGGATTTCCGAATCTCAGTGACGACGACTGGTTGTGGGGCGGCGACGCGGACGCGCTGGTCGCGACGATCGCCGACGGCCGCATCGGCGCGATGCCGCCCTGGGGCGAGGCGCTTGGCGAACAGGGTGTCGTGGAGATGGCGGAGTACGTGCAGAAGCTCGGCGGCGGTGTGTCCACGGCCGGACCGAATGGACAGAAATTCGCGATGTTGTGCGCGGCCTGTCACGGCGCCGACGCGCGCGGCAACAAGCTGCTCGGCGCACCCGACCTGACCGACGGCATCTGGCTGCATGGCGGCACCACCGCGGCCGTGCGCGAAACCATCGCGAAAGGGCGCACCGGCGCGATGCCCGCGCATGGACAGCGGCTCGGGACGACGCGCGTGAAGCTGGTGGCCGCGTATGTGATGTCACTACGCGCGCCCGGCGAGGACGACGCGGCAACGGGCGGAAGCGGCAGTGTCGGCGCAGCCTCCCGCTGACGCGGCCGCCGACCTCGGCGCCCGCGCGCGCGCCACGGGCGCGATCGTCTGGAGTTCGTTCCTCGCGGCGGCGCTCGCCACGATGGTGTGTTTCGCGTTCATCGACCCGCTCTCGCTCGCCAATGGCGAGCCGCCGCGCTGGTGGAGCACGCGGCTCAACGTATACGCCGTGGGGTTCTTCTTTTTCTGGCTGGTGGGATTCATCGCCGCGACATTGAGCTGGTTCCTTGCCCGGCGCGGCACGGAGCGCTGAGATGAATACTCCCGAAGGCCCGGCGCGCGAGTCGCTGTACCTCGCGCACGAGAAGGTCTATCCGCGCGAGATCGACGGGCGCTTCGCGCGGCTGCGCACGCTCGCCGTGTGGGTGCTGCTCGGCATCTACTATCTACTGCCCTGGCTGCAATGGGGCGAACGCCAGGCCGTGTTGTTCGACCTCCCGGCGCGCAAGTTCTTCATCCTGGGGCTGGTGTTCTGGCCGCAGGATTTCATTTTTCTCACCTGGCTGCTGATCATCGCGGCGCTGGCGCTGTTCTTCTTCACCGCGGTCGGCGGGCGCCTGTGGTGCGGTTATGCCTGTCCGCAGACGGTGTGGACCGAGACTTTCCTGTGGATGGAGCGCTTCGCGGAAGGCGACCGCGCGGCGCGGCTCAAACTCGATCGCGGCCCCTGGACGGCGCAAAAACTCGCGCGCAAATCCTTCAAGCAATTCCTGTGGGTGACGTTCGCGTTGTGGACCGGCTTCACGTTCGTCGGCTTCTTCACGCCGATCCGCACGCTGGGCGCGTCGGTGCTGAGTTTCGGGCTCGGCCCCTGGGAATTGTTCTGGGTGTTGTTCTATGGCTTCGCGACCTACGGCAACGCGGGTTATCTGCGCGAGCAGGTGTGCAAATACATGTGCCCGTACGCGCGCTTCCAGAGCGCGATGTTCGATCGCGACACGCTGATCATCACCTATGACGAGGAACGGGGTGAGCCGCGGGGCGCGCGCAAGCGCGGGTCGGACCCGCGCAGCCAGGGCAAGGGCGACTGCATCGACTGCACCTGGTGCGTGCAGGTGTGCCCCACCGGCATCGACATCCGCAAAGGCCTGCAGATCGAATGTATCGCCTGCGCCGCGTGTATCGACGCCTGCGACAGCGTCATGGACAAGGTTGGTTCGCCGCGCGGACTCATCCGCTACACGACCGAACACGCGTTGAAACACGAGAAGACGCGCTTTGCCCGCCCGCGTACGCTCATCTATGGCGGACTGCTGGCCGCGTTGACGATTGGTTTCATGACGGCCATCGCGCTGCGCTCGCCGGTGTCGCTCGACGTGATCCGCGACCGCAACGCGCTGTACCGGCTCACCGGCGATGGCCATGTCGACAATGTCTACACGGTCCGCATCCTCAACAAGAGCGAACGCGAGCAACGCTTCACGCTCGAAGCGCGCGGCGCTTCCGCGCTGGCGCTGCTGCCGCACGTGGCCGAATACCGCGTCGCGAGCGGCGCCGTGCACTCGGTGCCGGTGCGCGTGCGGCGCGCGGCCTACGACCCGCTGGGCGCGGAGACCATCACTTTCACGCTGCGATCGCTGGACGATCCGGACGTGTCCACCGAAACCGAGGCGCGCTTCCTCGGTCCCGCGAGATGAACATGAACGATGCGACACCAATCCCGGAAATCCCGGAAATCCCGGAAATCCCTTCCCGGCACCCCTTCAACCCGGTGTTCTGGCTCATGTGGCTGCTGCCGGCCGCGGCGGTGATCGCCAGTTTCGCGACGCTGGCGATCGCGCTGCGCGATGCGGATCGGGCGCTGCCGGCGAACTACCATTGGGAAGGCGAACGGCTGGACGCGGACTTCGAGCGCGCGCGTCGCGCCGCGCAGCTTGGCATCACGGCGCGGATCGAATGGTCCGCGGCGGACGGCACGTGCACGGCGGCGCTCACGCCGGCATCGGCGGGTGGCGAGGCCCTGGAACTGCGGCTCACGCACGGCGTCGATGCCGGACTCGACCGGATGCTGAGACTGGTGCGCGTCGATGGCGGCCCTGGCGGAAACTCCTATCGCGCGCCCTGCATGCCACTGCCCCAAGGCCGCTGGCGCGTCGCACTGCAGGATGCGGCGGGTAGTTGGGCGGTGCGCGCGAACGTGGAAGGCGCGCCCGCGAGCTTCGAGTTGCGGGCGCGTGCGCCCGAGGGGCCGGGCCCGTGAGTACGGCCGACGCCCTGCATACTCGCTGGACGCTCGACGCGGGCGAACACGAGCATGTGGTGTTTCTCGTCGAGGGCATGCGCTGCGCCGGCTGCGCGCGCGGCATCGAAAAGGCGGTGGGTGGACTACCCGGCGTCGAATCTGTGCGGGTCAATGGGGCCAACGCGCGGGTGTCGGTCGACTGGCGCGGCGGCGCGATCACGCTGCCACAGATCCTCGACACCGTGTCGCGCGCGGGATTCACGCCGGTGCCGCTCGCGGGCAGCGAGGCCAGCAGACATTTCCAGCGTGAACGGCGCGCGGCGCTGAAACGCGTCGGTTTCGCCTCGCTCGGAATGATGCAGGCGATGATGTACCTCGGCGCGTTGTACGGCGTCAGCGACATCGACGCGGCCATGATGCGATTGATGGCGGTCACCGGCATGGTCATCGTCACGCCGGTGTTGTTCTACAGCGGCGCGCCGTTCCTGATCGGCGCGTGGCGCGATCTATCGCAGCGGCGGGTCGGCATGGACGTGCCGGTCGCGCTCGCATTGCTGCTCGCGTGGCTGCCCAGCGTGGTCAACACGTTTCGCGGCTCGGGTGAGATCTATTTCGATTCGGTCGCCATGTTCATCTTCTTCCTGTCCGCCGGCAGGTTCCTCGAGATGAGCGTGCGGCATCGTGGCGCCACCGCGGCGGAAGCGCTGGCGCGCAGCCTGCCGGCGCGCGTGACGCGGCTGCTGCCGGATGGGGCGCGCGAGGAGGTTGCCGTCGAAGCACTCGCGCCGGGCGATCGCTTTCTCGTGCCGAAGGGCGCGGTGATCGCGGTCGACGCGCGGCTTGCACCGGATTCCGCCGCAGGCACCAACGCGCTGCTCGACGAATCGCTGCTCACGGGCGAGTCCGCGACGGTGCGGCGTGCAGATCAACAACTCATCCGCGGCGGCAGCCTGAACGTCGGCCCCCCACTGACGCTGATTGCCGCCGCGTCGGCCGGGAACTCGACGCTCGCCGCCATCGTGAAATTGCAGGAGCGCGCGCAAGATGAAAAGCCGCGGCTGGCGCGCGCCGCGGATCGCGCGGCGTCGTGGTTCGTCGCGGTGATCCTCGTGCTGGCGGCCGTCACCGGGGCGTTGTGGTGGTCGGTCGATCCCGCGCGTGCATTCCCGGCGGTGCTCGCGGTGCTGGTGGTCACCTGTCCGTGCGCGCTGTCGCTCGCGACACCCGCGGCGCTGGCGGCCGCGACCACGCGCCTGGCGCGCCTCGGCATCCTCGTGACACGCGCCGATGCGATCGAGCGGCTGGCGGGCGCCGATACGGTGATCATGGACAAGACCGGAACGTTGACGCTGCCGGCGAACGATATCGTCGAGATCAAACTACTGGCGGGAACTTCGCGCGACGCGGTGCTGGGAATCGCCGCGGCGCTCGAACGCGAATCACATCACCCGCTGGCGGCGGTGTTCCGCGGCCACGAGAACCCGGACGTGCTTGCGGCCGGCATACGCGAATTCGAAGGCGCCGGCCTGGAGGGAATCATCGCGGGCGAGCGCTGGCGGCTCGGCACGCGGGCGTTCGTGGCGGCGATCGCGCCGGAGGGCAAGGTCGTCGCGCTGGTGAGGCCGCGCGCGGACGACGTGACCATGTTCCTCGGTAGTGAGGCGGGACTCGTGGCCGCGCTGCGCGTCGGCACACCACTGCGCCCCGGCGCGCCGCAGGCCATCGCGGCGCTGCAGGCCCAAGGACTCGCCGTGATCATCGCCAGTGGCGATGCGAACGCGGCGGTGCAGGACGCCGCGCGGGCGCTCGGCGTGACCCACGCGCATGCGCGACTCACGCCGTACGAAAAGATCTGGCTGCTCGAGGAACAGCGCCGGCACGGACACCGGGTGTTCGCGATCGGCGATGGAATCAACGACGGGCCGGTGCTGGCCGCGGCGCAGGTGTCGTGCGCGATGGGCGAGGGCTCCGCGATCGCGCAGTCCGCGGCGGATCTGCTGCTGGTTCACGAGGACCTGTCGGTGCTGCCGCGCGCCGTGGCCACCGCGCGCCGCGCGTTGCGGGTGATGCGCCAGAACCTCGGCTGGTCGCTGGCCTACAACCTCGCGGCCGTGCCGGCCGCCGCCCTGGGACTCGTGTCGCCGTGGCTGGCCGCGCTGGGCATGTCGCTGTCCTCGCTGGCCGTGGTGCTCAATGCGCGCCGCCTGGCCGCGCCGGGCGACGGCTCATGAGCATCGCCTATCTACTGGTCGCGCTCGGCCTCGGCGTGTTCGCGCTGGCCGTGTGGGCGCTGTTCTGGGCGATCGATTCGGGCCAGTACGAAGACCTCGAGGACCAGGGAAAATCCATCCTCGAGGAGGAAGACGGCTCAGCGCCGTGATTCGGAAGCGCCGGACCTGACCACGAGAATGTCGCAGGGCAGCGAGTTCAGTACCCGTTCCGCCGTATTGCCGATGAACACCCGCTCCAGGCCGGAGCGCGACACGGCTCCCATGACCACGATACCGGCGGATAACTGCTTCGCGAGCCGCGGAATGACGGTCGTCGGGTTGCCCTCCACCAGGTGGGTGCGCTTGCGCGGCACGTCGACGCCCGCCAGGAATTGTTCGAACGCCTCGCGGCCCTGCTCCTTGAGCTCGGCGAAGCTCAGCGTCGACCACGAAGTCGCGGCCCGGTTCGCGGCCGCCCCGACGTTGAGGCCGACGATCGACGGGTAGTTGGCGTGCACGACATGCAGCGCGCCACCCAGGCCCGCGGCCAGCCGCGTCGCCGTGGACAGGATGCCGTCGTCGAGCCGCGCCGCCTTCGCATGCGCGTGGGACGGATCGACCGCCGCCAGCACCCGCGGCCGGCGATACGGCTTCTCACTCTTCAGCAGCAGCACCGGTACGGGACTGGCGCGCAACAGCTCGAAGTCGGTCTGGGTTATGAACCACGCGCGTGCGCCCTTGTGACGATCCGCGATGATGAGTTCGGCGCAAGATGTCGCCGCGCGCCGCACGATCGCCTCGTGCGGTGGATAGTCCCACTCGACCGAATACTCCGCCGCGACACCGTGTTTGCGGGCGATCGCGCACATGCGCGCGAGCGGCTCGCGCGCCTCGTTCTCCACGCGCTCGCGCAGCGAGTCGGACGCGTCGTGCTCGAAGCGCGACAGGTCGACGATCAGCGTGTCGGTGAGAACGTGAAACAGCTCGAGCGAGGCGCCGAGGCCGCGCGCCACCTGGATGGCCTTTGCGAGGCCGGGCTGACGCGCGGCCTCGGGGTTGCGGATCGCGAACAGGATACGGCGGCTGGGCATGGCGGGTGGCCTCTGGTTTGCGAGGATTCTATTTCAGGTGGCCGGCCTGGCGCAGCACCTCGAGCAATTTCGGATCCGCACGTCCGAGCTCGGTGCTTTGTCCTAGCAGCTCGCCGCGCCCATCCAGCACGGTGATGATCGAGGCGTGGCTGAATTCCCCGCTGGGCAGTTCGCGGTACTGGATGCCGAGCGTCGCGGCAAGCTTGCGCACCGTGGCTTCGTCGGCCTGCGCCAGGGTCCAGCGCGTGGTGTCGATGCGCCGTGTCTTTGCCAGCTCGGCCAGCGCCCGTGGAGTGTCGCGCCGCGGGTCGATCGATACCATGAGCACGCGCAGGTCGGCGCGCTGCCGCGCGTCGAGATCGCGCTCGATGGCGCGCATCGTGTCGATGATGAGCGGGCAGGCCATCGGGCAACTGCCGTAGAACATCGTGATCATCACCGGGTGGCCGCGATACACGTCGAGTCCGATCTCGCGCGCATCCTGGCCGCGCAGCGGTGCTTCCAGGTTGTAGAGGGACGTCGTGCCGTTCTCCGCGGCGCCCGCCGCCCCGGCGAATGCGAACAGCATCAGCGCGCAGGCCAGCAGCCGCCTCACGGCCGTTCTCCCGATGCGCAGCGGAACGACATGGAGGACGACGTGTACGCCGCCTTCATGCTCGACAACATCGCGATCCGCATCAGCATGGCGTAATTCTCCTTCTGCTCGAATGTCGCGGCGCCGACGCCGCAGAAGCGGTTGCTGCCGTCTCCTTGTTCGCGGCCGTCGTCGCTCACCAGCATGCTGCCGGCGTCTTCGACCCACTCCCATGCGACGCCGTGCAGGTCGCGCACGCCGTAATAGTTGGCCGGTGATGCGCCGGCGGGCGGCAGTGATCCGCGCGCCGAACGTGAATACCAGTCGAGGATCTGCTGCCGCCAGGCAGGATCGTTGCGCGCATCCGGCGCCCGGTCGCTGGCGGCGGCCGCGAATTCCCATTCGTACCAGCCGGGCAGGCGGGCGCCGCGCGCCTCGCAATAGGCATTCGCCGCGAACCAGCTCACATGGGTCACCGGCTGGCGCGCGAGGGCGCCGGCCGGTTCGCCGGCCGCGTTCCAGTGCGACAGATACTTGTCATCGGCGAACAGGCGCGCGACACGCTCGCGGCGCCATTCCGGATGCGCCTTCACGAACCGCGCGAATTGCGCATTGGTCACCAGCGAGCGGTCGAGCCGGAACGGCGCGACCCGCGTGGTCTTCACCGCCGGCGCGGGCGGCAGCACCGTCTCGAACTTCCCGCCGGGTAGTTCGGCCTGGAGCACCGCTTCCTTGTCAGGTGGGGCCGCGAGGGCCGCCGTCGCGACGATCGCGACGGCGATGCCGTACACACATTTCCAGAACCACTGAGAGTTCAACATCGCGTGCCTCAGTGCGCCGCACCCTCGGCGCGTTTGGTGGTCGCGCGCACTTCCTTCACCTGCGCGGCCGTGACCACTCCGTTCTCGTTGCCCCAGCTGTTGAGCGCGAAGGTGAGGATGTTCGCGATCTCGTCGTCATTGAGCTGACTCATCGGCGGCATCACGGAGTCGTAATCCACGCCGTTGACCTTGACCTTGCCGGTCAGGCCATTCAGCACGATGCCGATCGCGCGCTTGTGGTCCGCCATCAGGTAGTCGGACTTCGCGAGCGGCGGGAACACGCCCGGGATGCCCTGGCCGCTTTCCTGGTGACACGCGGAGCAGGTGCCCTTGAACAACACTTCGCCCGCCTGGATCTGCTGCGCCTGCGTCAGCGTGCCGGCCTGGCGGGACTTGAACGCGGCGCCCACCGGCGCCGTGCTCACCAGCTTGTCGCCGACGTACATCTCGTCGACCTGTTTGCCGGAGTAGATGTCGGGGCGCGGTTCGCCCTGGACCTCGAGCAGCGCCAGCGCGCCCTTGTTGAACGCGCGGAAGATCGCGTGATCGACCAGCACGTAGTTGCCCGGCACCTCGGTGTGGAACTCGACGATCGCCGCGCCACCCGGCGGGATCAGCGTGGTCTGCACGTTCTCCTGCACCTTCGTGCCGCCTTCGTACTGTACGCGGTCGAAGATTTCGCCGATGACGTGGAAGCTGGACACGAGATTCGGGCCGCCGTTGCCGACGAACAGGCGCACGTTCTGGTTGGTCTTCGCCTTCAATGCATTCGGTCCGGTGAGCGCGGATTCGGAGCCGTTGAACAACACGTAGGTCGCGTGCTCGTCGATCGCCTTCTGCATGTCGAAGGCCTGGTGGCCTTTCTCGCGGTATTTGCCGACCGTGTAGAAGTCGCCCTGCATCACGTAGTACTCGGCATCGACCGGCGGCAGTCCCTCGGGCGGCTCGACCAGGATGAGTCCGTACATGCCGTTGGCGACGTGCATGCCCACCGGCGCCGTCGCGCAGTGATAGACATAGATGCCCTGGTTCAACGCCTTGAACGTGAACTGCGTGCGATGGCCCGGCGCCGTGAAGCTGGAGGCCGCGCCGCCACCGGGACCCGTGACCCCGTGCAGGTCGATGTTGTGCGGCATCTTGCTGTTGGGGTGATTCTTGAGATGGAACTCGACCGTGTCGCCCTGGCGCACACGGATGAAGCTGCCGGGCACCGTGCCGCCGAAGGTCCAGAACGTGTAGGTCACGCCCTCGGCGATCTCGCGATCGACCTCGATTACTTCGAGTTCGACGATGACCTTGGCCGGAGTCTTCCGGTTGGTCGCGGCCGGAACCTGCGGCGGGCTCGTGAGCACCGCATGAATGGGTTCGCCCTGCGGCGGACCGAAGTCGCCTTTGCGGGAGCCGCCGGTGTCGGGCGTTGCGACGTTCGACTCCGGGGCCTGGCCACAGGACGCCAGCAGCGCCGCCATCACGATCACCAGCCACTTGTTCATCGATTGCTCCCTACGTTTGCCTGCGACAATCGTGACGCCGCGGCTTGTCAGACACCTTGATGCAGATCAGGTAGGCGCGGGATAAGCAACACTGCGCACTGCGGGTGTGCGCGTGTAGGTAGTGTTGCGTATGCGGCGGCGGCCCGGCAGCATCGGGCAGCCCCAAGGGAATCACTCATGCGCGTATTGACCATCAACTGCGGTAGCTCGTCGCTCAAATGTGCGCTGATCGACAGCGCCGGCGGAGCGCCGTTGTTCGAAGCGCGCGTGGAGAAGCTGGCCGCGGACGGCCAGGCGGCCGCCACGGCGAAGGTGCTCGACGCGCTGGCGCGCGCGGTCGCGAGCGACCAGCAACCCGAAGCCGTCGCGCATCGCATCGTGCATGGCGGCGCCGAGTTCACTGCGCCGGTGCGGGTCACCGATGAAGTGCTCGCGCGCATCGAACTACTGAGCGCGCTGGCGCCGCTGCACAATCCGCCGGCGTTGCAGGCGCTGGCACTCGCGCGTTCGCGGCTCGCCGTGCCGCACGTGGCGGTGTTCGATACCTCTTTTCACGCGACCTTGCCGCCGCGTGCGCGCGAGTACGCGTTGCCGCGCGAGCTCGCCACGAGCCACGGCGTGCGCCGGTATGGATTCCACGGCATCAACCACGAACACGTGATGCACGCGGCCGCGAATTTTCTCGGGCGGGCGCCGCAGGAGCTGCGCATCGTGTCCTGTCACCTGGGCAACGGCGCGAGCGTCGCGGCCATCGAATACGGCCGCAGCGTGGAAACCAGCATGGGCATGACGCCGCTCGAGGGACTGGTCATGGGCACGCGCGGCGGCGACGTGGATCCGGGCGTTCTCCTTCACCTGCTGCGTGCGCCCGGTTTCGACGCGGCGCGCCTCGACGATGTGCTCAATCGCGAATCCGGACTGCACGGACTCGCCGGCAGCCACGACATGCGCGATATCGAGAATCGCGCCGCCGCCGGGGATGAGACCTGCCGGCGCGCGCTGGCTATCTACTCGCATCGGGTGCGCAAGTACATCGGCGCGTACGCGGCCATCATGGGCGGCGTCGATGCGATCGTGTTCACGGGCGGCATCGGCGAACACAGCGCCCTGGTCCGCAACCGGGTGCTGCAGCGCCTGGATTTCCTCGGAGCGCGGCTCGATGACGATCGCAACGGCGATGCGAAACTCGACGCGTCCCGGCCGGTGATTTCGATCGCGGAGGAAACGAGCCGCGTTTCCCTGCTCGTGATCCGCGCGGACGAAGAAGCCGCGCTGGCGCGCGCCGCCGCCACGTTGCTGTCCGCGCCGGCAAAGGCGCAGGACCGGCGCGTGCCGGTCGCGATCTCCGCGCGCCATGCCCACCTCACGAACGCGACCATCGAGCGCTTGTTTGGCGCTGGCCACACTCTCACGCCGCGCGCCGATCTGTCGCAGCACGGACAGTTCTCGGCGCGCGAAACGGTGGCGCTGATCGGCCCGCGCGGCCGCATCGACAACGTGCGCGTGATGGGTCCGCCGCGCGCCGCCGATCAGATCGAGATTTCCCGCAGCGACGAATTCGTTCTGGGCATCGACGCGCCGGTGCGTATCTCCGGCGATCTCGCGAACACGCCGGGCATCACGCTCGAAGGGCCGTCCGGCACGGTGAAGATCGAGCACGGCGTGGTCTGCGCACGCCGCCACATCCACATGAGTACCGCGGATGCCGCGCGGCTCGGCATCGCCGACCACGCCAATGTCGCGGTGCGCATCGACAGTGATGGCCGCGATCTCACTTTCAACGACGTGACGGTGCGTGTATCCCCGGATTTCTCGCTCGAGCTGCACCTCGACACCGACGAGGCCAATGCCGCCGGGATCACGCCGGGGATGAGCGGCGAAATCCTGATCTAGCTACCGCGCCACTGCCATTCGCGGATCTCGGGCATGTCCTCGCCGTGTGCGCGGATGTATTCGCCATGCCGGCGCAGGCATTCCGCCACGCGCTCGCGCAGTTCCGGCACACGCGCGGCCAGCCGCGGCACCCGCTCGAACACCGCCTTCGCCAGGTGGAAGCGATCGAGTTCATTACGCACGGTCATGTCGAAAGGCGTGGTCGTCGTGCCTTCCTCCTTGTAACCGTGCACATGGAAGTTGTCGTGATTGGCCCGGTCATAGGTGAGGCGGTGGATCAGCCACGGATAACCGTGATACGCGAACACCACCGGCTTGTCGGCGGTGAACAACGCGTCGAATTGTTCGGGCGGAAGTCCGTGCGGATGCATGCGCGGCGATTGCAGCGACATCAGGTCCACCACGTTGATGACGCGCACTTTCAGATCCGGCACCCACTCGCGCAGCAGCGTCACCGCCGCCAGGGTCTCGAGCGTCGGCACGTCGCCGGCGCAGGCCAGCACCGCCTCCGGCTCGCCGTCCGCGCCCGCCCAGCGCCATTCGCTGATGCCGCGCGCGCAGTGCTCCACGGCTTCGGCCATCGTGAGCCATTGTTCCTGCGGCTGTTTTCCCGCGACGATGACGTTCACGTAGTTGCGGCTGCGCAGGCAGTGATCGGTGATGGTCAGCAAGGTGTTGGCGTCCGCTGGTAGATAGACGCGGATGATCTCGGCCTTCTTGTTGACCACGTGGTCGATGAAGCCCGGATCCTGGTGGCTGAAACCATTGTGATCCTGGCGCCAGACATGCGAGGTGAGCAGGTAGTTGAGCGAGGCGATGGGCCGCCGCCACGGAATCTGGTTGCACACCTTGAGCCACTTGGCGTGCTGGTTGAACATCGCATCGACGATGTGCACGAAAGCTTCGTAGCAGCTGAAGAATCCGTGCCGCCCGGTGAGCAGGTATCCCTCGAGCCAGCCCTCGCACTGGTGTTCGCTCAGCGTCTCCAGTACACGGCCGTCGTGCGACAGCTTGGTGTCGGTGGGGCGCACCTCGGCCATGGACATGCGCGTGGTCACGTCGAGCACGGCGTCCCAGCGATTCGAGGTGAATTCATCGGGCGAGAACAGCCGGAAATTCCGGGATTCCAGGTTGCGTTTCATGACCTCGCGCAGGTAGTTGCCCTGCACACGCGTGGCCTCGGCGGTGACCGCGCCCGGGGCCGGCACCTTTACGGCGAAATCGCGGAAGTCGGGCAGATCGAGATCGCGCAGCAGCAAGCCGCCGTTGGCGTGCGGGTTCGCGCTCATGCGGCGCGCGCCCTCGGGCGCAAGCGAGCGCAGGTGTGGCTGCAGCTTGCCGTCCTGCGTGAAGAGTTCCTCCGGCCGGTAACTGCGCAGCCACTCTTCGAGCTGGCGCAGGTGTCCGGGTTTGCTGGCGAGCTGCGCGAGCGGCACCTGGTGCGAGCGCCATGTGCCTTCCACCGGCACGCCATCCACTTCCTTCGGTCCGGTCCATCCCTTGGGTGTGTCGAGCACGATCATCGGCCAGCGTGGCCGGTCGCGCGAACCGCCGGCGCGCGCGGCGAGCTGGATCGCGCGGATGCGTTCGATCACGTGATCCAGCGTTTCGGCCATGAGCCGATGCGTCGCGGCGAAGTCCGGCTGGTCCTGCACGAAGAAAGGTTCGTGCCCGTAGCCGCGGAGCAGCTCCGCCAGTTCGGTGCGCGGAATGCGCGCGAGCACGGTGGGACTGGCGATCTTCGCGCCATTCAGATGCAGGATCGGCAGCACCGCGCCGTCGTGCGCGGGATTCAGGAACTTGTTGGAATGCCAGCTCGTCGCCAGCGGCCCGGTCTCCGCTTCGCCATCGCCGATCACGCAGGCGACCAGCAGCTCCGGATTGTCGAACGCCGCGCCGTACGCGTGCGACAGCGCATAACCGAGTTCGCCGCCTTCGTGGATCGAGCCTGGCACCTCGGGCGCCACGTGACTGGGTATGCCGCCCGGAAAAGAGAACTGCCGCACCAGCTTGCGCAGTCCCGCCAGGTCCTGCGTGACGTCCGGATAGAGTTCCGAGTACGTGCCTTCCAGGTATACGTTCGCAACCAGCGCCGGGCCGCCGTGCCCGGGGCCGGTGATGTAGATAGTGTCGAGCCCGAACTTGTTGATGACACGGTTCAGGTGCGCGTAGATGAAATTGAGACCCGGCGTCGTGCCCCAGTGGCCGAGCAGGCGCGGCTTCACGTGCGCGAGCGTCAGCGGCTCGCGCAGCAGCGGGTTGTCCAGCAAGTAGATCTGGCCGACGGCCAGATAGTTGGCCGCGCGCCACCAGCCGTGGAGGCGCTCCAGGTAGTCGGAGCCGAGAGAAGGATCCTGGGTGCTGATTTGCATGGTTCGAACGAGCGTAGCGCGAATCGGGCGGGTACGGGTACGCGGGCCACGTGGCGATCGCGGCTGCGCGCGAACGCCTACGCCGCGTAGGCGCGCGCCGTCCAGCGTATGCCCGGGCGGTTCCGGCGTCCGAAACGTACCATCGGGCCGTGGCCGCGAATACCTTTTCTAACAACGCACACCATCTGCCGGTCGAGGTGGTCGTGCGGCAGTTCGATACGGATATCCGCTCCGGGCTGGGCGAGCAGCAGGCGGCCGAGCGGCTCGCGCAGTCCGGGCCCAACGAACTGGCCGCCGAGCGGCGCATCCCGGCGTGGCGCAAGTTGTTGGCGCAGTTCAAGGATCCGCTCGTGTTGCTGCTGCTAGGCGCCACGCTGGTTTCGTTCGCCTCGTGGCTGTACGAAAGCGATACCGCATGGCCATACGAGTCGAGCGCCATCCTCGCGATCGTGTTGCTCAACGCCGTCCTCGGACACGTGCAACAGGCACGCGCCGAGCAGGCGCTCGAAGCGCTGCGCCGCATGTCCGCGGCGCAGGCGACCGTGATCCGCGGCGGCGTGCGGCGGCGCATCGAGGCTGCGCGCCTGGTGCCCGGCGATCTCATCGCCGTCGAGGAAGGCGACACCGTGCCCGCCGACGCGCGCCTGGTGCGTGTCACCGGCCTGCAGACCGCGGAGGCCTCGCTGACCGGCGAGAGTCTGCCGGTGTCCAAGCAGGTCGGGGCGGCGCCGGCCGAGGCCGATGCGGGTGATCAACTCGACATGATCTTCGCGGGAACCGCGGTGACTTACGGTCACGGCTGCGCGGTGATCACCGCGACGGGCACGAATACCCAGATGGGACGTATCGCCGGAATGCTCACCGGCGCACCGGCCGAGACCACACCTTTGCAGCGTGACCTGGCGCGTGTGGGCCGGATGCTGGCCGTGATCGTGATCGCCATCGCCGTGATCATGGTCCTCTCCATCGTCGTGCTCGAGCAGGTGCGCAGCCTGCATGCACTGCTCGACGTGCTGATCTTCGGTGTGGCGCTAGCGGTGGCCGCGGTGCCCGAAGGTCTGCCGGCGGTGGTGGCCGCCGTGCTCGCAATCGGCGTGCAGCGCATGGCGCGGCGCAAGGCGATCGTGCGGCATCTTGCCGCGGTCGAGACTCTCGGTTCAGCGAGTGTCATTGCCACGGATAAAACAGGCACGCTCACCCGCAACGAAATGACCGTGCGCACTCTCGTGACGGCCAGCGGCCGCGTGTCCTTCAGCGGGACGGGTTACGCGCCGGAGGGCGCCGTCACGCATCGGACGGATACGGGCGCGGAGTTGACGCTCGACGATGCATTGCGCAACGAGCTCGAGCACGCGCTGGCGGCCGGCGATCGCGCCAACAATGCCACGCTGCACCGGCAGGAAACGGGCTGGAGCATTCAGGGCGATCCGACGGAGGGCGCGCTCATCGTCGCGGCCCGCAAGGCGGGACTCGATGCGCTCGACTCGCGCTTCGAACGCGTGGGTGAAGTGCCGTTCTCCTCCGAACGCAGACTCATGAGCACCGTGGACACGGACGCCGCTCGCGGCGGTAGTTTGCGCGTGTTCACCAAGGGCGCACCCGACGTGCTGCTCGGGCGCTGCACTCACGAGCTCGTCGGTACCGAAGCCCGGATGCTCACGGCCGAGCGGCGCGCGCAGATTCGCCGCGACAACCTGGCGCTCGCGGGCGAAGCGCTGCGCACGCTCGGCGTCGCCTTCCGCACATTGCCCGCGGACGCGCTCGAGGAGGACGAGGCGGATGCGGAGCTCGAACACGAGCTGGTGTTCGCGGGCCTCATCGGCATGATCGACCCGCCGCGCGAGGAAGCGAAAGACGCGGTTGCGCGCACGCGCGCCGCGCACATCCGTCCGGTCATGATCACCGGCGATCATCCGATCACCGCCGCGGTCATCGCCGCCGAGCTGGGTATCGGCGATGGTGAACCCGCCGTAACCGGCGCCGAGCTCAAGGCGATGACGGATGAAGAGTTGCGTCGCACCGTGCGCCGCGCTTCCGTCTACGCGCGGGTGAATCCCGGCGACAAGCTGCGCATCGTGCAGGCGTTGCAACACGAGGGCGCGATCGTCGCGATGACCGGCGACGGCGTGAACGATGCGCCGGCGCTCAAGGCGGCGGACATCGGCGTGGCCATGGGCATCACCGGCACGGACGTGGCCAAGCAGGCCGCGGACGTCGTTCTGCAGGATGACAACTTCGCCACTATTGTTGCCGCCGTCGAACACGGCCGCGCGATCTTCGCGAACATCCGCAAGTTCCTGCGCTACCTGCTCTCATCGAACATCGGAGAAGTGCTCACGATGTTCGCGGGCGTGTTGCTGGCCGACATCATCGGACTCACGGGAGCCACGCCGGGCGAGGTGGCCTTGCCGCTGATGGCCACCCAGGTGTTGTGGATCAACCTGGTCACCGACGGCGCGCCCGCGCTGGCGCTGGGTGTGGATCCGCCCGACGCCGGCAACATGTCGCATGAGCCGCGGCGGCGCGAGGAGGGCGTGATCACGCCCGTGATGTGGCGCGGCATCCTGTTCATCGGCGTGGTGATCGCCACGGGTACGCTGCTGTCGCTGGACGCCAGCCTGCCCGGCGGCCTCATCGAGGGCGAAGGAAATCTGCGCTACGCGCAGACGATGGCGTTCACCACGCTGGTGTTCTTCTCCTTGTTCACGGTGTTCAACTCGCGCTCCGACGACGTCAGCGCCTTCACCGGCATGTTCAGCAATACGTGGCTGTGGGGTTCGGTGGCGCTGTCACTGCTGCTGCAGGTGGCGGTGGTCCATGTGCCCTTCCTGCAGCAGGCGTTCTCGACCACGGCGCTCGGCCTTGGCGACTGGTTGCAATGCCTGGCGGTGGGTAGTTCGGTGTTGTGGCTGAATGAATTGCGGAAGTTGCTGCTGCGCGCGTGGCGCGCGCGGCGTCTCAACCCGCGAGCCAGCGGCTGAATACACCCAGCGGATCATGCGCGCGGGCGATGCTCACGATGAGCAGGAACACGGCGAGCGCGGCTGCGTAGAACCCCGCGCGAGCGCGCGGTGTGCGGGCGCGTTTGAGCGCGTAACTGCCGAGCACGATGTAGAGCACCAGCAGCAGCACCTTGGCCGTGAGCCAGCCGTGTACGAATGGATACTGGTGGAGAATCGTCGACAGCATCAGCGCCGCGGTGAGCAGCGCCGTGTCGATGGTGTAACTGAGATAGCGCAGCGGCGCCGCCATCGTCCATCCCGCGCCGGCCAGTTGCGCCGCGCCGCGCAGGGCGAACAAGAGGCCGCTGCAGATCACAGCGGCCACGTGAACCCACTTTATCTCCCCATAAAATTCGATCATGAGAACTCGATCATCGCGCCGCGATTTTACCCGTCGTCACGGGCTCCACCGCACGGCGCGGCGCGACCCACAACCTCAGCACGAACCAGGCGAGGGACAACGCGCCGACGCTGAAGATCACGTCTCCGGGCACGCGCATCCACACCAGCATCTGGATGAGCGGCTTCTGCATGAATTCCGCTGAGCGCGCGTACCAGTAACCATGGTCGATGGCGGCGGTGAGCTGCAACACGCCGATGGGCAACAACGTGAACAGCGCCATGCCGGCGAGTCCGACGTTGAAACACCAGAAGGAGGTGTTGAGCACCTTGTCGTTCCACGCCAGGTGCGGCTTGAGGCCACGCAGGCAGAACAACATCAACCCGATGCCGAGGAAGCCGTACACGCCGAACAGCGCGGTGTGGCCATGCAGCGGCGTGAGGTTCAGGCCCTGCATGTAATAGAGCGGCAGCGGCGGATTGATGAGGAAGCCGAACAGGCCGGCGCCCACCAGGTTCCAGAACGCGACCGCCGTGAAGAACATGATCGGCCAGCGGTAACGCTGCATCCACGGCGTGGCGTGTCCGAGCTTGAAGGTGTGGTACGCCTCGAAGCCGATGAACGCCAGTGGCACCACCTCGAGCGCTGAGAAACTCGCGCCCAGCGCCAGCACCGCCGTCGGGGTGCCGGTGAAGTAGAGGTGATGCAAGGTGCCGAGCACGCCGCCCGCGAGGAAGACAATCGTCGCGAACAACACCGCGACCGTCGCGGAGCTGATCTTGAGTAGTCCAAGTCGCGTGAAGAGAAAGGCGATGACGGCGGTGGCGAACACTTCGAAGAAGCCTTCGACCCACAGGTCCACCACCCACCAGCGCCAGTACTCGACCATGGACAGGTGCGTGTGCTCGCCCCACATCAGGCCCGCGCCGTAGAACAGGCCGATGCAGATCGTGCTGGCGAACAGCAGGGCGATGATGGATTTGGATTCGCCACCCTTCCTGATCGCCGGCCACAATGCGCGGCCGACCAGCGTCAGCCAGATGCCGAGTCCCGCGAACAGGAAGATCTGCCAGAAGCGGCCGAGGTCGACGTACTCCCAGCCCTGGTGCCCAAACCAGAAGTTGTGCGCCAGGCCTAACTTCTGCATCACCGCGAACCACTGGCCGGTGAACGCGCCGACGACGATGATGATGAGGCAGGTGAACAAGACGTTCACGCCGAGCCGCTGATACTTCGGTTCGTGACCGGAGATCGCGGGCCCGATGTACAGGCCCATCCCGAGCCACGCGGTTGCGATCCACAACACGGCGAGCTGTGTGTGCCAGGTGCGCGTGAGGGAATAGGGCAAGACGTCGGCGAGCTGGAACCCGTAGGCTTCCTGGCCTTCGACCTGGTAGTGAGCCGTGATGGCGCCCAGCAGTATCTGCGTGAGGAACAGCGCGATCACCAGCCAGAAATATTTGGCGGTCGCACGCATTGAGGGAGTGACGTTGACCAGCGCGAGCGGGTCGGTCTTTGGTAGTTCGATCGGCGCCTCGTCCTTGTGCCGCGCGTGGTACCAGCCTAACAAGGCGATGCCGGCGATCAGGAACAACACGCTGAACACCGTCCAGGTGAGCAGGTGTCCGGGCGGCGTGTTGCCGACCAGCGGTTCGTGCGGCCAGTTGTTGGTGTACGTGATGTCCTTGCCGGGACGCTCCGTGACCGCGGACCAGGCGGACCACCAGATGAATGCGCTCAGCGCACGGCGGTGCGGCTCGGCGGCGACCGTGCCGTTCTTCATCGCATAGGCCTTGCGCAGCTCGAGCGTCGCCGCATCGTCTCCGAACAGCGAGACGTAGTGATCGGCCACGCTGGCCATCGCGGCGGCGCGATCTTCGGAGATCGTGATCGTGCCCGCGTCCACGTCGAAGGTGTTGGCGCGGATCAGCGTGCGCAGCCGGGTCGTCAGCGCGGCCTGCTGCTCGGCGCCGAGTTCCGCGTACGCCTGGCCCGTATCGCGTTTCGCGATGAGGTCGAGCCAGGCGGTGGCCTCGCGATGCAGCCAGTCGGCGGACCAGTCCGGCGCGACATAACTGCCGTGACCCCAGATCGAGCCTAACTGATGACCGCCGGTGGTCTGCCAGACCTGGCGGCCCTGCTCGATGTCGGCGCGGGTAAAGATCGTGCGGCCGTCGGTGGTGACGACTTTGGCCGGGATGGGGGGCATCACGCGGTGGATTTCACCACCTACCCACAGCAGCACGAAGAAGGAAGCCAGCAGCAGGGCTGCCAGCGAAAACCAGAGTTTGCGAGTCACGGTCATGGAGGTCTCCCGGAAGATGCCTCCATGGTCAGGCGGTTCACGCCGTCACGCCCTGATCCAGATCAAATGGGGACATTCCTCGTTTCCTAGCAAACGGGGACAGACCTGGATGATTTGCTGCGCGGGCACGCCGTTTCGAATCGAGGCCTGACCCCTTTTGCTAGGAAACGAGGAATGTCCCCATTAATCCCGGAGGATGTGGCGGGCTTGGGCTTCGAGTTTGGCGGGATCCAGGATTTCGATCTCGCGGCGTTCGACGCGCACGATGCCGGCGTCCTGCAGGCGCGAAAAGCCGCGGCTCACGCTTTCGGAGGCGAGGCGCAGATAGTTGGCGATGTCGGTGCGCGTCATTGCAAGGTGCAGGCGCGCCGGGGAGAAACCGCGCGCCGCCTGCCGGCGCGACAGCGCCACGAGAAATGCCGCCATGCGTTCATCGGCGGTGAAGTTGCCCGCCAGCAGCGCGGCCTTGCCGATGTCCTCGCTCAACAGGCGGAACAGCTGCTGCTGCAGCCCGGGCACGCGGCCGGCCAGCGCGGCGATGTTCGGAAACGAGAAGCGGCACAGGTTCACGGTATCCAGCGCCACTGCATTACACGGATACCGCGCCTGCGAGATCGCATTGAGACCGATCACTTCGCCCGGCAGGAAAAACCCGAGCACCTGCTCGCGGCCTTCGCTGTCGTTGACGTAGGTCTTCACCGTGCCGGAGCGCACCGCGGCGATCGCCTCGAACGGATCACCCTCGCGGAAGATGTGTTCACCCTCGGCGAACGGACCCACGTGCTGGACCAGCACGTGTAATTCGCGCAGCCGCGACTTGTCGAAGCCCTGCTCGAGGCAGGCGGCGGAGAACGCGCAGGTGCTGCAGAACTGGAAGTCATCGCCATCATCCGCCGCGGCGGGATTGGGCCGGCGTGTGGTGCTCACGGCCGCGATCCGCGGCGCGCACAGTGCGGCTTCAGACGACGCGCGAATGGCGCGGACGTTCGGCCTGCGCGACAGGCGTATTGGCGTAACGATCGAAGCACATCGCGATCATACGCAGCAGGTACCGCCCGCGCGAGGTCACAGTAAGCCGTTCGCCATCGATCTCGACCAACCCGTCTGATTGAAGCGCCGCGAGCGAATCGAGCGCGTCGGCGAAATATTCGTCGAAATCGATGTCATGCCGCAGCCCGATGGCGCGCCGGTCGATCGAGCCGCGGCACATCACCTGCTGGATCACATCCGCGCGAATGATGTCGTCTTCATCGAGCGCGACGCCGCGCCAGGTGGGCAGGCG
>JAKFFF010000006.1:0-46547 GCA_036677145.1 Alcaligenaceae bacterium | reverse complement strand
TGCGGTGAAGTCGGGCCTCGAGCGCGACATCAAGGAACTGGGCACGCGGGTGAAGTTCGTCAACATCATCCTCGTGCCGGGTGTCTTCGCGCTCATCGCGATCGCGATCGCCATGTGGCGCAAGCGTCGCCGCAACGCGATCGCCATGTTGCGCAAGGGAGCGCAGGCATGACCCGGCAGAAAGTCATGGTGCTCGCCGTGGCGGCGGCGGTGCTGCTCGCCGCGGGCATAGGCCTCAACGTTCACCGCAGCAACCAGCAATCTACCCAGGCCGGCGAGCGTGTTTTCCCCGACCTCACCGCCGCGCTCGGCGAGGTCGAAGAAATCCGCATCTCGCGCGGCGACGGCAGCCGCACCACGTTGCGCCGCACTGCGAACGGCTGGGAAGTGGTCGAACGCAACTACCCGGCGGATCCCGCGCGCGTGCGCGACCTCGCGCTTGCTCTCGCGAACCTGAAGATCGTCGAACGCAAGACCAGCGATCCGGCCAACTACTCGAAGCTCGGCGTGGAAACGCCCGACACCCCGGTCGCGACCAGCACATTGGTCGAAGTCGTGGCCGGCGAAAAATCCTGGCCGCTCATCGTCGGGAAGAGCGCGGAAAACCGCGCCGTGTACGTGCGCAAGCCCGCGGAAACCGCGAGCGCATTGGCCGAACCTTCGCTCAGCGTCGATCCGGACCAGAAGCGCTGGATCGACCGGCTGCTCACCGACATCCATGGCGCGCAGATCCACGACATCTCGGTCAAGCCCGCGATCGGCCCCGCCTATCTGCTGACGCGCGCGAAACCCGGCGAGGATCTGACGCTCAGTCCGATTCCAAAGGGCCGGGCAGCGACGAGCACTTTGTCCACCGACGCGCAGGGCGAGGCGCTGGCCTCGTTCAACTTCGACGACGTACGCGCCGCGCCGGCGGCGGCGCCCGCCCCCACGGATCGCGCCACCTTTCGCACCTTCGACGGCCAGGTCATCGAATTCGCCGGGCGGCGCGAGGGAGAAAAGGCCTACGTGACCGTCAAGGCGCGGCGCGATGATGCGCTCGCGGCGCAGTTCCCGGCGTCCACGGAGCCCGCCACACCGGCGCCCGCAACCGCCGAGAAGAGCCCATCGCCGGTTCCAGCGCCTGCTGCGAATCCAGCGGCGAAATCCGTCGAGCAGCTGAACGCGCGCACCGCCGGAGTCGAATACGAGATTCCGATCTACAAGTACGACTCGATCTTCAAGGCGCAGGAAGATCTGCTGGAGAAACGGCCGGAAAAAACGGCCGCGAAAAAGTAACGCGCGTTCAGCGCGTGCGTGCGATCAGGATCAGCGCCGCCGCGGCCATCAGCATCGTCGGGAACCATGCGAGGACCATGGGGCTCGCCTGGAACACGATGGCGCCGCTCTCCAGCGTGCGCTGCACGAAGAAGAACGACACACCGATCAACACACCGACCACCATGCGCGCGCCCGATCCGGCCGAGCGCAAACTGCCAAACACGAACGGCACGGCCAGCAGTGCGGCAAAGAGGATCGCCGTGGTGCGCGCGATGCGCGACCAGAACGCGAACTCCTGCGAAGTGGCGTCGAGGCCGTTCTCGCGCAGGTGGCGCATGAGTCCAAACAACACGCGCGTCTCGAGCTCGCGCGGCTGCACCACCGTCAAGCCGAGAAAATCTCCGCCCACCGCCGACGAAAACACGCGGCTCGCTTCCTGATCGGACTGGACGGACTCGCCATCGAAGCGAGTGGTCGCGTACTGCGAGAGTTTCCAGCTGCCGTCGGGAGCGACACTGGCCGTCGCCGCCGTCGACATGGCAATCAGGCGGTGATCGGGCGACAACTCGAACACGCGCATGCCGCCGAACTCGCCGCGGCCCGACTGCTGCATCACGTTGATGAGCAGATTCCCGTCGCGCACCCACGCGCCGCCGCGACGCGCGAAACTGATATTCGAGAACTTGCTGAGGGCCTTTTGCTGCTTGGCCATCGACTGCAACGGCGGCGCGAGGAACTCGCCACACACCACCGCCAGCGCAATCAACAACACACCCGCCATGGCGACTGAGCCCGCCACCCGCCACACCGATACTCCCGCGGCACGCATCACCGTGAGTTCGCTGCCGCGCGCGAGCTGACCTAGTCCCAGCAAAGTGCCGATCAGCACGCCGATCGGCAGCAATTCGTAGACCTGCTGCGGCACGTTCAGGAGCACGAACATGAATGCGTCGAGCGCCGAGTAAGTGCCGACGCCGATGTCGTCCTGCTGGTTCGCGAACAGGAACAGCGCGGACAGGGTCAGCAACACTGCCATCACGATGAACACGCCGCCGAGCATCGCGCGCATCACGTAGCGGTCGAGCAGGTTCATGCCGCCGCTCCGAGGCCCGCGCCATTGCGACGCATGTTCCGGCGGTACTTCGCCCGCGAGAGATATCCCGGCACGAAGAGGATCACCGCGGCCAGCAGCGCCACGGCCGCATGCACCCACCACAGGCCTAACCACTCGGGCACGACGCCGCGCGCGAGCCACATGCGGCCGGCGATCGTGAGCTGGATGTAGACGAAGAAGATCAGCACCGCGAAACCCACGCGCGCGTAACGCCCCTGACGTGGCCGCAGCCGCGCAAGCGGGACTGCGACGATGCCCAGCACGATCGCCATGAGCGGGAACGCCATGCGGAAGTGCAGCTCGGCGCGTTGCTCCGGTTTGTTCGATGCGGCCAGGGTCGCGGTGGATATGCCTTCGAGCGCCACCACGCCGTCAGACATCGCCGGCAAACGGACCGGGATGCTGTTCTCCGCGAAGCGCACGATGCGGAACTTGCGCTCCCCGGGTATACCCTCGAAACGCTCGCCGTCGTACAGAGTTATGACCTGGAGATTGCCGTCCTCGTAATACGAGTGTGTCGCGCGCTGCGCGAGCGCGACCTCGAGGATGCCGTCGCGTTCGCGCTGGACGAAAACGCGCGTCAGGGTGCCATCGCTCTCGGCTCCCTGCGCGTACACCACCGTGCTGCCGCCACCGAACATCCGGAACCGGCCGGCCGAGATCGGCGCGAATTGCCCGGCGCGCAGGGCTTCGCTGCGCAGCTCCAGCATGCGGCCCGCGGCGGCCGGGGCGATCTGCATCGACAGCACCGCCAGCAGCACGGCGAGCACCGCGGTAAAGGCGAGGATGGGGCCGAGCACGGGCCGCACGCCCGCGCCGCAAGCCTGGGCGGCGGTCATTTCGCTGTCGTGATATAGCCGCCCGAGCGCCAGCACGATGCCCAACAGCAACCCTACGGGCACGATGAGTGACAGGTTCTGCACCGCGCCCAGCAGGATCAACTGGATCACGGCACCGCGCGGATACTGGCTCTCGGCCGCGCGCTCTAACACACGCGCAACCTGGTTGGTGAGGAGTATCGCGAGCAGCACGCCGGTCACGGCGAGCCAGTTCACGGCGACTTCACGCAGGATGTACCGGTCGAGAATTCGCGGCAAACGCCCACCCAAACAGACTTGAGTTACACTTCGCGACCTTAAAGCACGGCCGCCCTCCGGGGAAGAACCGAACCATGCAGTTTGAAATCTGGACCAAGGCGCTCGCAGAGCTGCCGGTCGACTGTCTCGCCGTCGCCGTTCACGATGACGGAGAGCTCTCCGCGGAAGCGCGGGCGCTCGACCAGCGCTGCCGGGAAAAACTTTCAAGACTCCTCAAACGCGGCGACTTCAGCGCGAAAGCCGGCGAAACCTGGCTGGTCACCGATCTCGAAGGGCTGCGCGCCGAACGCGTGTTGCTCGTCGGACTGGGCCCCAAGGGCACCGCTGCCAATGACGGACTCACACGCAAGGCCTGGCGCCGCGCCACCAGCGCCGCCATCAGCGCTGCCTTGCGCACTCGGGTGACCTCGCTGGCACTGGCCCTGCCCCGCCCCGCGCTCAAGCTGTTGTCGGACGAACGCCTGGGCCGCGCGGTGGCCGAGATCGCCGGCAATGCGATGTATCGGGTCAACGACCTGAAAAGCGGCAAGAAGCCTCGCGCGCATGCGCTCGCGGGCATCACCGTCCCGGTTCCCGCGAAGTCGGCGCAGGCCGTCAAGAAAGGATTCGCGCAAGGCCAGGCGCTCGCCGGCGGCGCGGCGCTCATGCGCAACCTGGCCAATCTTCCCGGCAACGTGTGCACGCCCACCTACCTCGGCAAGACCGCGGAAGGCCTGGCGAAGACTCACAAGTCGCTGCGCGTGAAAGTGCTCGGCCTGCCCGAGATCAAGCGCGAGAAGATGGGCTGCTTCCTCGCGGTGACGCAGGGCAGCGATGAGCCGCCGCGTTTCATCGTCATCGAACACAAACACCCGCGCGCCAAAGGGGCGCCGGTCGTGCTGGTCGGCAAGGGCATCACGTTCGATACCGGCGGCATCTCGCTGAAAGACCCGCCGACCATGGACGAGATGAAGTTCGACATGTCGGGCGCGGCCTGCGTCATCGGCACGATGAACGCCATCGCCGAACTCAACCTGCCGCTCAATGTCGTCGGCATCGTCGCCGCCTGCGAAAACATGCCGGATGCGCGCGCGATCAAGCCCGGCGACATCGTGACCAGCGCCGCCGGTCTCACGGTCGAGATCCTGAATACGGACGCCGAAGGCCGTCTCATCCTCTGCGATGCGCTGCACTACGCGCGCCGCTTCAAGCCATCCGTGGTCGTCGACATGGCCACCCTCACGGGCGCCATTGTCGTGGCGCTCGGCGTGCACCACACCGGCGTGTTCGCCAACGATGACGCGCTCGCGCGCGAGCTGGTCGATTGCGGCAGCGTGGTCGACGACCGCGCCTGGCACATGCCGCTCACCGAGGAATACGGCGAGCAGCTCAAGAGCAACTTCGCCGACATGGCGAACGTGGCCGGCCGCGATGGTGGCTCGATCACCGCGGCGGCGTTCCTCGGCAAGTTCACCAAGGACCTGACGTGGGCGCACCTCGACATCGCGGGCACCGCGTACCAGGGTGGCGCCGCCAAGGGCAGCACCGGGCGCCCGAGCGCGCTGCTGCTGGAATTCCTGCTCCGCCGTGCCGGCTCGCGTTGATTTCTACGTAACCGAAGACTCGGGTGAGGCGGCGCGGCTGCGCCTCGCCTGCCGCGTGGCCGAAAAGGCCTACCTCGCCAGACAAAACGTCGTCGTGTTCAGCGACGACCCCGCCCTGCTGCAGCGCTTCGACGAGATGCTCTGGACCTTCGGCGACGGCAGTTTCGTTCCGCATGACACCGTGACCCGCGAAGGCGCCGAGTGCGCCGCGCCCGTCGCACTAACTACCGGGCCACTGCCGGGCGACCCCGCTTCGAAAGAGACCTGGCAGGTGCTCGTCAATCTCGGCGCCGCCGTTCCCGCATGTCACACACGATTCGAACGCATCGCGGAATTCCTCGATGCCCGCCCCGAGGTGCGCGCCGCCGGCCGCGAGCGCTTCAAGGCTTATCGCGCGGGCGCCCTCGAGCCCAAGACTCACAACGTCTGACAAGAAAGGGGACGGATCCAATAATCGGCGCAAACGCGGTGGTGTGATTGCGTCGATAAATAGAACTGTCCCCCGGCTCCGCCCCGTATAATTCGGCGCTCCATGGACAAGGCCTACACTCCCGGCGACATCGAGCGCCGGATCTACGAACGTTGGGAATCTTCCGGCGCTTTCGCTCCGAGCGGCGACGGTGAGCCCTACTGCATCATGCTGCCGCCGCCGAACGTCACCGGCACGCTGCACATGGGGCATGCCTTCCAGCACACGCTGATGGATACGCTGACGCGCTGGCATCGCATGCGCGGCTACTCCACGTTGTGGCAGCCGGGCACCGATCACGCGGGCATCGCAACGCAGATGGTCGTCGAGCGCCAGTTGGGCGCCGAAGGAAAACACCGGCTCGATCTGGGCCGCGAAGCGTTCGTGGAACGCGTGTGGAAGTGGAAGGCCGAGTCCGGCAGCACGATCACTCGGCAGATGCGCCGGCTCGGAACCTCCGTCGACTGGTCACGCGACAAGTTCACGATGGATCCCGATCTTTCGCGCGCGGTCACGGAATCTTTCGTGCGCCTGCACGATGAAGGTCTCATCTATCGCGGCAAGCGTCTCGTGAACTGGGATCCGGTGCTGCTGACCGCCGTTTCCGACCTGGAAGTTTTGTCCGAGGAAGAGAACGGCTCGCTCTGGCATCTCAAGTATCCGATCCCGGGCGGGGATGGCTTCATCGTCGTCGCGACCACGCGTCCCGAAACTATGCTGGGCGACACGGCGGTCGCGGTGAATCCGGACGACGAGCGTTACCGGCACCTCATCGGCAAACAACTCGAACTGCCGCTTACGGGCCGCAGGATCCCCGTCATCGCCGACGCGTATGTCGACGCGGCCTTCGGCTCCGGCGCCGTGAAGATCACACCCGCGCACGACTTCAACGATTACGAAATGGGACTGCGGCATTCGCTGCCCCAGATCAACATCTTCACGCCCGACGCGAAGCTCAACGAGAACGCGCCCGAGGCCTACCGCGGCCTGGACCGCCTCGCCGCGCGCAAGAAGATAGTCGCCGACCTCGAAGCCGCGGGGCTGCTCGAGAAGATAGAACCTCACAAACTCAAGGTGCCGCGCGGCGACCGCACGGGCGCCGTGATCGAGCCCTATCTGACCGACCAGTGGTACGTGAAGATCGCGCCGCTCGCCGAGCCCGCGCTGAAGGCCGTCGAAGACGGCCGCACGACGTTCGTGCCCGAGAACTGGTCGAAGACGTATTACGAATGGATGCGCAACATCAAGGACTGGTGCGTGAGCCGCCAGCTGTGGTGGGGGCACCGGATTCCGGCCTGGTACGACGAGGCCGGCAACATCTACGTCGCGCGCGACGAAGCTGAAGTCCGCAAGAAACACTCGCTCGGTCCCGACCTGAAACTCACGCAGGACGCCGATGTCCTGGACACCTGGTTCTCGTCGGCGTTGTGGCCGTTCTCCACGCTGGGCTGGCCGGACACGACTCCATCGCTGCAGAAGTTCTATCCGACCAGCGTGCTGGTCACGGGCTTCGACATCATCTTCTTCTGGGTCGCGCGCATGATGATGATGGGCCTGAAGTTCATGGGCGACGTGCCTTTCAAGCACGTGTACATCACCGGTCTCATCCGCGACGAGAACGGCGACAAGATGTCGAAGGCCAAGGGCAACATCATCGATCCGCTCGATCTCATCGACGGCATCGGGCTCGACGCGCTGGTCGCCAAGCGCACGAGCGGCATGATGCAGCCGCACCTCAAGGACAAGATCGAGAAGGCTACGCGCAAACAGTTCCCTGACGGCATGGCCGCTTACGGCACGGATGCCCTGCGTTTCACATTCGCATCACTCGCGGGCCCGTCGCGGGACATCAATTTCGATCTGGGCCGCGTCGGCGGTTACCGCAACTTCTGCAACAAGTTGTGGAACGGCTCGCGTTTCGTATTGATGACGGTCGAGAATTCAGACCTCATCGGCGAAGCCGAGTTGTCCATCGCCGATCGCTGGATCGTGTCGCGCTTCGCGTCGACGCTCGCGAAGGTCGACCAGTCACTGCGCGAATACCGCTTCGATTTCGCGGCCACCGCGCTGTATGAGTTCACCTGGTACGAGTTCTGCGACTGGTATCTCGAGCTCACCAAGCCCGTGCTGCAGAACGAGGCGACGACTGAAGCGCAAAAGCGCGGCACGCGCCGCACGCTGATCACGCTGCTCGAGGGCCTGCTGCGCGCGCTGCATCCGATGATGCCGTTCATCACCGAAGAGATCTGGCAGCGCGTGAACCCGCTCGTCCAGCCGCTCGCGGCCGCGGCCGACGTGCGCGCCAGCGTGAAGCCGGTCGACAGCATCATGCTGACGCGGTATCCGGCGGCCGCCGACTACGCGGGCGATACCGCGGCGGAAACCGAGGTCGAGTGGATGAAGCAGTTCATCCTCGCGGTGCGCCAGATCCGCGGCGAGATGGACATCGCTCCGTCACGCAAGATTCCCCTGCTGCTGGCCAATGCGGGTGCGCGCGAACGCGATCTCGCGGAGCGGCACTTCGCGTATCTGTCGCGCCTCGCCGGCCTCGAAAACGTGCGGCTGCTGGAAGCGGGCGAAGCACCGCCGGAATCCGCGACGGCGATTCTCGGCGACCTCACCCTGCTGGTCCCGATGGCGGGGTTGATAGACCCGGCCGCCGAGATCGAGCGTTTGAGCAAACGCATCGCGAAGAACGAGACGGACATGGGGAAGATGAAGGCCAAGCTCGCGAACGAGAATTTCGTGCGCAACGCGCCGCCGGAAGTCGTCGCCACCGACCGCGCGCGCCTCGCCGAACTCGCGGCGCAAAACGAAAACTTCGCCAAACAGCTCGAACGCGTGCGCAGGCTCGGCGGAAGCTGAAGCCGGATCACAGTCTGGCCGGCGCCCTGGGGGCCGGCCAAAAAAGACAGGCTATAGTGCTGAACGTGAACAACAGCTCCGCCGCCCCTGTCGCCGCATCCCTCGCCGCATCGCTGGCCGCGCTCGATCGCATCATCCTCGGCAAACCCGAGTCCGTGCGGCTCGCGCTTGCCTGCCTGCTCGCACGCGGCCACCTGCTCATCGAAGACGTGCCGGGCGTCGGCAAGACCACGCTCGCCCATGCCCTCGCCCACGTGCTCGGCCTCGCATGGCAGCGCGTGCAGTTCACCAGCGACCTGCTGCCGGCGGACATCATCGGCGTCTCCGTGTTCGACGCCGCGAGCGGTGGTTTCTCGTTCCGCAAAGGTCCGATATTCACGCAGCTGCTGCTGGCCGATGAAGTGAACCGCGCGAGCCCGAAGACGCAGAGCGCGCTGCTCGAGGCGATGGAAGAGCGCCAGGTGAGCGTCGACGTCACCACTTATCGCCTGCCCGAACCGTTCTTCGTCGTCGCGACCCAGAATCCCTTCGAGCAGTTAGGCACTTTCCGCCTGCCCGAATCGCAGCTCGACCGTTTTCTCATGCGCGTCTCGCTCGGTTATCCCGATGCCGCGCACGAACGCACCCTGCTCGCCGAAGGCGACCGCCGCGACCTGCTGGCCGGCATGCCGCCGGCGCTCAATCCCGACGCGGTGCGGGAACTGCAGGCCAGCGCGCAGCGCGTACATGTCTCCGATGTATTGCTCGGGTACGTGCAGGCCCTGGTCGCCAATACGCGGCAGCGCACCGACATCCTGCTGGGACTCTCACCGCGCGCGGGCCAAGGTCTCGTCCGTGCGGCGCGCGCCTGGGCCATGATCGCGGGCCGCGATTTCGTCGTGCCCGAAGATGTGCAGGCGGTGTTCGCGCCGGTCGCCGCGCATCGCCTCGAACGCAGCGGCGTCGCCACGGCCGCCGATCACGCCGCCTTCATCGCCGAACTCGCGCTCGGCGTTCCCGTCCCGGTCTGATCACGGCATGAATGCCACGGTGCGCGCGCGGTTCGACATCGGCGGCACCCTCGCGGCGCGCCTGCGCAAACCCTTCGCCCGCTGGGTCCGCCGCCGCCAAGGCGAGGATCACCTGCCGGCCACCGTCGGCAGGCGCCGCGTCTACATCCTGCCGACCCGCGCCGGCGTGGCTTTCGCCGCGCTGGCGCTCGTGATGTTGCTGGCCGGGCTCAACTACTCCAACAGCGTCGCGACGATGATCACGTTCCTGCTCGCGGGCTGCGAACTCATCGCGATGCACCTCACGCATCGCAACCTCGTCGGCCTCACGCTGCGCGACATCGCCACCGTCGATGCATTCGCGGGCGAACACGGACTGCTGCAACTCACGGTGGAAAATTCCGCGGATTCGCCGCGCATGGGCATCGAATGCGAAACGGATGATTCCGCGCGCGTCGCGCTCGACCTGCCCGCGGGCGGCCGGGCGCGCGCCGATCTGGCGGTGCCGCTGACCCGGCGTGGCCGGCTGCGCGTCGATCGCATCCAGCTGTCGACGAAGTTTCCGTTTGGCCTGTTCCGCGCCTGGACGTATGTGCATTACGACGCCTCGTTGCTCGCCTGGCCCGTGCCGCGCGGCCAGCGCGAACCGCCGGCGGAGGCCGCCAGCGGCGGCCAGGCGCCGTCGCTGCATCGCGCGGGCGATGAGGAATGGGCCGGCCTGCGCGAGTTCCGCGACGGCGATTCTCCACGGCAGGTGGCGTGGCGCGCCTTCGCGCGCGGCCGTGGCCTGCTGGTGAAGACCTATGAATCACCCGCGGCTCACCACCGGATGTTCGACCTGGCCCGCGTCGCCGGCGCGGACCTCGAGTCGCGGCTCGAGCAGCTGTCCGCGTGGGTCGTGGCGGCGCACGCGCGCGGCGAACGATACGGACTGACGCTCGGCGCGCAGACGCTCGAGCCCGGAAGCGGCAGCAAACATCGCGAAGCGTGCCTGCGCGCGCTGGCGCTGTTCGGCGAGGACCCGCCGTGATCCCGAACGCCGCCCGTTCACACGTCGCCGCAACGCTGGTATTCCTCGGCGGACTGTTGCTGGTCTGCGCTGACGCGCCACTGTGGTGTGTGGGCATTGCCGCGGGCGCCGCTGCGTGGCGCCTGGGGATCGCGAGCCGGCGCCTGGCGGAACCCAAGCCGCGGCGCGGCCGGCGATTCCTGTTCGGCGTCATCACGGCGATTTTCGTGGCCGCGGTGCTGATGAGTTTCCGCACGCTCAACGGGCTCGCGGCGGGCACGGCGCTTCTGGTGCTGATGGGCGCATTGAAGCTGCTCGAAGCGCGCACCCCGCGCGATGACGGCATCGTGGTGGGTGTCGGATTGTTCCTGCTGCTCGCCGCCGCGCTCGCGAACCAGTCGTTGTGGCGCCTGCCTCTCTATCTACTGCAGCTGTGGGGCGCGTTCGCGGCGATGGCGCTGATCGCGCACGCGAACGGCACCTTCACGACCCGCGCCGCGCTGCGCCTGTCGGCGCGCGCGCTGGCGATGGCCATACCTCTCGCGGCGCTGGCTTTCGTGTTCTTCCCGCGATTCGGCGGGCAGTTCTGGGCGCTCGAACGCGGCGGACTGGCGACGACCGGACTCGGCGACGAAATGTCGCCCGGCAGCATCGGCACACTCGCGGTCGAATACGACCCCGCGTTCCGCGTGCAATTCGAAGGAGCGCCGCCACCGCGCGAAGCGCTGTATTTCCGCGGCCCCGTGCTGAATTCGTTCGACGGATTCACCTGGCGCCGCGAGCGCGGTTATTTCTACCCGCGCGAGGAACTCGAACCGATCGGGCCCCCGGTGCGTTACCGCATCACGCTCGAACCCACGGGGCGCCCGTTCCTGGTCACGCTCGACACCGTCTTCGAGCCGCCGCGGCGCGGCGTGTATTTCGGCCACGACCGGCAGGTCACGGCGATGAACGACATCACGCAGCCGATGAGCTACGAGGCGGTCTCGTACCTGCGTACGCGCTCGCCGCAGCGTCTGTCGACGCTGGGCCGCCGCTATGAAACGCGGCTCACCAACGATCGCAATCCGCGTGCGCGCGCGCTGGCGCTCGAGATGCGCGCCCGCGCCGGCAATGACACCGAATACGCGCGCGCGGTTCTCGAATGGTTTCAGCGCCAGGGATTGGAGTACACCCTCGATCCTGGCGCCACCAGCATCGATTCGGTGGACACGACACTGTTCGATTCGAAACGCGGGTTCTGCGCCCACTTCGCTTCCGCGTACGCGATGATGATGCGCGCCGCCGGCGTTCCGGCGCGCGTCGTCACGGGTTACCTCGGCGGCGAATTGAATCCCATGGGCGGATATCTGCTCGTCCGCCAATCCGAGGCGCACGCATGGACGGAGGTGTGGCTCGACGGCCAGGGGTGGACGCGCATCGACCCGACCACGGTGGTCGCACCGGAACGCCTGCAGCGCGGCATCTTCG
Organism: Alcaligenaceae bacterium; assembly: GCA_036677145.1. Taxonomy (GTDB): domain Bacteria; phylum Pseudomonadota; class Gammaproteobacteria; order Steroidobacterales; family Steroidobacteraceae; genus CADEED01. The sequence continues at coordinate 34,691 of JAKFFF010000006.1, read as the reverse complement.
AAGTGTTTGGCGATTCGATGCCGGCGAGCAGCTTCGTGCTGCAGCGGAGCGCGTGGTTCAACAAGATCGCGCTCGCCTGGGACGGTGCGAACCAGTGGTGGCAGCAGCGCGTGGTCGAATTCAACCTGCGGTCACAGTTCGAATTGCTGTCGAAACTGGGCTTCGATTCGCCGGACTGGCGTCACCTCGGCTGGATCTTCGCCGCGGCGCTCCTGTCCTGGCTGGCGTGGGTGACACTCACCCTGCGGCGCAGCGTGGCGCGCGGCAAGCCGGACCGCATCGGCCGCGCCTGGCTGCGTGTCACCCGCAAACTCGCGCGCGTGGCGCCGGCACGCGCGGGCACCGAAGGTCCGTATGCATTCGCGGCGCGTGTCGCCGCCGCGCGGCCCGAACTTGCCGGGCCGGTGCAGGAGATCGCATTGCGCTACGCGCGGCTGCGATTCGGACCACCGCCCGCGCGCGAGGACATCGAGACTTTCGAGCGGGAAGCGCGCGCGTTCGGCTAGCGTGCTGCCGTGGGCACGCGCAGCAGCAGCACACCGCCGACCACGAACAGCAGCACGAGCGAGACGATCGACGCGCGTTCGTTGTGCGTGAGCGCGGCGACGATGCCGATGAGCAGCGGGCCGAGGACCGTCGCGAACTTGCCCATCATGTTGTAGAAGCCGAAGAACTCCGCGTTTTTGCCTTCGGGCACGAGCCGCCCGAACAGCGAGCGCGACAGGCTCTGCACACCGCCCTGCACCAGTCCCACCGCCACCGCGAGCGTGAAGAATTCCGCGACGGTGTCGAGGAAGTACGCGTACACGGTGATGCCCGCGTACACGACGAGGCCGATCAGGATGCCGCGCTTCGGCCCGATGCGGTCGCCTAACCACCCGAACAGCAGCGCCGCGGGGAATCCCACGAACTGGGTGACGAGCAGCGCCAGCAGCAGCTTTCCGGTGTCGAGGCCGAGCGCGGTGCCGTAGTTCACCGCCATCTTGATGATGGTGTTCACGCCGTCGATGTAGAACCAGTACGCCACGAGAAACATCACGAGCACTCGATACTGGCGCACGTGCGCGATGGTGCCGCTCAGCTCGCGGAATCCGGTGCGGACCGCTTCACCGAACGGCAGGTGCGGCCCCCGTTGCACTTCGCGGACACGGCGCATGACGGGAATCGTGAAGATCAGCCACCAGGCGGCGACGGTGATGAACGACACGCGGACGGCCTCGCTGGCGTCCGCGAGTCCGAACCAGGCCGGGTTCTGGACCATGAGCATGTTGACGAGGAACAGCAGTCCACCACCGAGGTAGCCGAGCGAATAACCGAAGGCGGAAACGCGGTCGAGCTCATCGGGTTTGGCAATGTCGAGCAGCAATGAATCGTTGAACACCACGCCGCCGTTGAAACCAACGGTGGCGACGACGAACATCGCCAGCGCCAGGAACCAGTCGCCCTGCGAAACGAAATACAGCGAGCCGGTGGCGCCCACGCCCAGCAGGGTCCACGCGAACATGAACTGCTTGCGGCGTCCGCCGCGGTCCGCGATCGCGCCGAGGATGGGCGCGAGGATCGCGATGACGGCGCCCGCGATGGCGTTGCCGAAGCCGAGCCGCGAGGTGGTCTCGATCGGCAACACGTCCGTGCTCCAGAACTTCTGGAAGAACACCGGAAAGAAACCGGCCATGACCGTGGTCGCGAATGCGGAATTCGCCCAGTCGTACAGGGCCCAGGCGAAAACCGGCCGGTTCTTGAAGAATTCACGCATGGAAGGAGTATGGGGGCAGCGCCCGTTTCCCAGCAAACGGGGGCTGCCCCCATTCCTACATCTGGTGTTCGCGAGTGGCCTGGAACTTGATCTTCGGCCAGCGCTCGATGGTGAGTTCGAGATTCACGCGCGACGGAGCTAGATAGACCAGTGCTCCAGAGTGATCGATCGCGAGGTTGTCGTACGCCTTCGTGCGGAATTCCGCGAGATGTTTCTCGTCATCGCAATACACCCAGCGCGCGGTGTGCACGGTGATGGTGTCGAACACGGCGGCCACGGCGTATTCATCCTGCAGGCGGAAGGCGACGACTTCGAACTGCAGCTGGCCGACGGCGCCGAGGATCATGTCGTTGTTGCGCAAGGGCTTGAACAACTGCGTGGCGCCCTCCTCGCACAACTGGTCGAGTCCTTTCGACAGCTGTTTCGTCTTGAGCGGATCCTTGAGCACCGCGCGCCGGAACATTTCCGGCGCGAAGTTCGGAATGCCGGTGAACGTGAGTTTCTCGCCCTCGGTGAACGTATCGCCGATGTTGATCGTGCCGTGGTTGTGCAGGCCGATGATGTCGCCCGCGAACGCCTCGTCGGCCGCCTGCCGGTCGGCGGCCATGAACGTGAGTGCGTCGGCGATACGCATCTCCTTGTCGAGCCGCACGTGATACATGCGCATGCCGCGCGCGTATTTGCCCGAGCACAACCGCATGAACGCGATGCGATCGCGATGCTGTGGATCCATGTTTGCCTGGATCTTGAACACGAAGCCCGTGAGTTTGCCTTCGGCGGCATCGATTTCACGCTGCACGGCGGTACGCGGCAACGGCGCCGGCGCATGCACCGAGAAATGCGCGAGGAGCTCTTCGACCCCAAAGTTGGAGATGGCCGAGCCGAAGAACACCGGTGATTGCCGGCCTTCGAGATATGCCTGCACGTCGAACCCGGGGGTGCCGCCGCGCACCAGGTCGATCTCGTCGTCGAAATGTTTCGCCCGGTCGCCGAGGAACTCGCGGCCTTCCGCGCTGTGCAGTCCCTGGATCACGCGGTTCGTGCCGCGCTCGCCGCGGCCCGCGGCCTCGTACGCGTAGATGCGATCTTCGATCAGGTGATAGATGCCCTGCAGATCGCGGCCCATGCCGATCGGCCAGGTCACGGGCGCCGTGCGGATCTTGAGCACGCTCTCGATCTCGTCGAGCAGCTCGATGGGTGAACGCCCTTCCCGATCCAGCTTGTTGATGAACGTCATGATGGGCGTGTCGCGCATGCGGCACACCTCCATCAGCTTGATGGTTCTCTCTTCGACACCCTTGGCGCAATCGATGACCATCAGCGCACTATCTACCGCGGTCAGCGTGCGATACGTGTCCTCGGAGAAATCCTCGTGGCCGGGCGTGTCGAGCAGGTTGATGATGTTGCCGCGAAACGGGAACTGCATCACCGACGAGGTGATGGAGATGCCGCGCTGCTTCTCGAGCGCCATCCAGTCGGAGGTCGCATGGCGCGCCGCCTTGCGGCCCTTGACGGTGCCGGCCATCTGGATGGCGCCGCCGAACAGCAACAGCTTTTCCGTGAGCGTGGTCTTCCCGGCGTCGGGATGCGAAATGATGGCGAACGTGCGCCGGCGCGCCGTTTCCTGCACGGTCGTGGTCATGGATCTTTCAGGAACCTAGTCTTTCGAGCTTGGGGGATTTCCGGCGGGCTTGAGCTCGAGCTTCAGCACGATGGCGTCTTCCCGCCCGTCGGGGGCCTGATAATACCCGCGGCGAATGCCAATTTGTTCGAACCCGAGCTTCTGATACAGCCGGATGGCGGCCAGATTGGTCGGGCGCACCTCGAGGAACGCCTCGGCGACGCCCGCCGCGGCGGCGCGTTCGAGCAGGTGATCGAGCAGCCGTTTGCCGAAACCGAGACTGCGGAACTCGTCGCGCACGCACACGTTGAGTATGTGGGCCTCACCCGCCCCGAGGCTCATGACGCCGTAACCGATGATCTGGCCGGCCATGTCCAGCGCACGGCAGGAATATCCGACCCGCAGGCAGTCGCGAAAGATGTTTTCGCTCCAGGGAAACGCATAACTGCGCTTCTCGATCTGGGCCACGTCCGGCAGATCGAGTTCCATCATCGGCCGGATGTGCACTTCCGGCATTTCGCGAAAGTTTTCCGGCGCGGCTGCCATGGGTCAGTTGCCCAGCGACGCGTGAGTCGCGCGCGCGAACTTGAGGTCTTCCCACGCCTTGCGCTTGTCGGCGGGAGAGCGCAGTAGATAGGCGGGGTGATAGGTGATCACGAGCGGAGTGCCGGCTTCCCCGAAGCGATGCAGCTTGCCGCGCAGCCGCGCGAGCGGCAGGTCGGTGGCGAGCAGGTTCTGCGCCGCGATTCGGCCGACGGCCAGCAGCATCTTCGGCTTGAGCAACGCGATCTGCTGCGACAGGAACGGCAGGCATTTCGAAACTTCATCGGGCTTCGGATCGCGATTGCCCGGCGGGCGGCACTTGAGGATGTTCGCGATGAACACCGTCTCGCGCGGCAGGCCGATCGCCAGCAGCATCGCATTGAGCAACTGCCCCGCGCGCCCGACGAAAGGTTCGCCCTGCCGGTCTTCTTCGGCGCCAGGCGCCTCGCCGATCACCAGCCACTCCGCCCGGGTATTGCCCACGCCGAACACGGTTTGCGTGCGCGTCTTGCACAGCTCACACGCCGTACACGCGGCCACCTGCTCGCGCAGCGGACCCCAGTCGTTAGCCAGTTCGATTCGCGGCGCGGTGGGCGCCACGAGGGCGGTTGCCGTTGCGGGGCGCGCAATCGCGGGTACGGGCTCCGCTTCCACCGCGGGCGTCGTTTCGACCGGGGCGTTCCGCGCTACCCAGCGATCGATGCCGAGGGCATCCAGGTACGCATTGCGCTGGCTGCCGGGCTGCACTTTCAGCTCGCGTCGGCGCTGCGCGGACGGCGCAGCTTGCGCCCTATCCACTGCACGGGACCGTAGGTTGCGTAGGAGGCGAACATCGCAAACAACATCGTCGGCGGATCCACGCTGATGAGGAACAACATCGGCAGGATCACGAAGCCGATGTAGGAATACTTGACGCGCGCCGTGACGTCGATCTGCTTGAGGCTCAGGTAACTGAACGAGGACACCATGAGCGCGGCGGCGTAACCGGTGACCGCGAACGCCAGCACCAGGCCCGGCAGGCCCGGCTCACGCCACTTGGCGAAGAACCAGACGAAGGCGCCGACCGTCGCGGCCGCCGATGGGCTCGGCAGGCCCTGGAAGTAGCGCTTGTCGCCGCTGGCTGTGTGAATGTTGAACCGCGCCAGGCGCAGCGCCGCGCACAACGCGTAGAAGAACGCGATCACCCAGCCGAACTGGCGCCATTCCTGGCCGTATTCGCTGATGCGGACCACGCCCCATTGATAAACCAGCACCGCCGGCGCGACCCCGAAGGCGACCATGTCGGCCAGGCTGTCGTATTCCTTGCCGAACGGGCTCTCGGTTTTTGTCCAGCGCGCCACGCGGCCGTCGAGCCCGTCGAACACCATGGCGATGAAGATCGCCGCGCCCGCCACCGCGAAGTTGCGGTCGATCGCGGCGACGATGGAATAGAACCCTGAGAACAGACACCCCGTGGTGAGCAGGTTCGGCAGCAGGAAGATCCCGCGGCTCAAGGGATTCGAAGACTTGGGGGGCTGGGAATTCACGGTGCGGAATCATAGGCGAATCAGGCGACCTGATACACTCTCGCGCCCCTATGCGCTGGTCCCAATACCCGGTCAACACGGCCAAAGAAACTCCCGCCGACGCTGAAGTCGTGAGCCATCAGCTCATGCTGCGCGCGGGCCTCATTCGCAAGCTCGCCGCCGGGCTCTACACCTGGATGCCGCTCGGCGTGCGCGCCATGCGCAAGGTCGAAAACATCGTGCGCGAGGAAATGAACCGCGCCGGTGCGCTCGAGCTGCTCATGCCGGGCGTCATTCCCGCGGAATTGTGGGTCGAGTCCGGCAGATGGGAGCAATTCGGCCCCGAACTGCTGCGCCTCAAGGACCGGCACGAACGCGACTTCTGCCTCGGGCCGACGCACGAGGAGGTCATCACCGACATCGCGCGCAACGAGCTCAAGAGCTACCGCCAGCTGCCGGCGAACTTCTACCAGATCCAGATGAAATTCCGCGATGAACGCCGCCCGCGCTTCGGCGTGATGCGCGCGCGCGAATTCCTGATGAAGGACGCCTACTCCTTCCACATCAGCGAGCAGTCGTTGCAGGAAGGTTACGACGCCATGCATCGCGCCTACACCGCGATCTTCACGCGGCTCGGCCTCAAGTTCCGTTCGGTGAAGGCGGACACGGGCGCCATCGGCGGCAGCGGCTCCGAAGAATTCCACGTGCTCGCCGAATCGGGCGAGGACGCCATCGTCTTCTCCGACGGCGACAGCTACGCCGCGAACATCGAGCTGGCCGTGGCCGCGCCACCCGCGACGCCGCGCACCGCGGCAACCGCCGCGTTGACTGAAGTGGACACGCCGGATGCCGGCACGATCGAGGCGCTCACCGGATTCCTCAAGCTCACGGCCGACAAGGTTGCCAAGACCTTGTTAGTCGAAGGCACCGATGGCGGCGTGGTGGCGCTGGTGGTGCGTGGCGATCACGTGCTCAACGCGGTGAAAGCGCAGAAGCTGCCCGGCGTCGCGAACCCGCTGCGCATGGCATCGGGCGCCGCGATCGCCGCGGGCACCGGCACCGAAGCCGGCTACATCGGACCCGTGGGATTCAAGGGCAAGGTCTATGCCGATCATTCGGCCGTCGCGCTTTCGGACTTCGTCTGCGGCGCGAACAAGAAAAATGCGCACCTGACAGGCGTGAACTGGGGCCGGGATCTGCCGGAGCCCATCGCGGTCGACATCCGCAACGTCGTCCCGGGCGATCCCTCGCCCACCGGCAGCGGCAAACTGTCCATCGCGCGCGGCATCGAGGTCGGCCACATCTTCCAGCTGGGCAAGAAATACAGCGAGGCCATGAAAGCCACGGTGCTGGACGAAACCGGCAAGGCGGCCACCTTGTTCATGGGCTGCTACGGGATCGGTGTGACGCGTGTCGTAGCCGCGGCGATTGAACAGAATCATGATTCACGCGGCATCATCTGGCCGGACGCCATCGCGCCGTTCCAGGTGGTCGTGGTCCCTCTCAACGCCTCGAAGTCGCAACGTGTCCGGGATACAGCAGAAAACCTCTACGCCGAACTCCTCGCCGCCGGTTACGACGTGCTGCTCGACGATCGCGACGAGCGCCCCGGCGTCAAGTTCGCGGATTCCGAGCTCATCGGCATCCCGCACCGGGTGGTCGTGGGCGAACGCGGCCTCGAAGCCGGCAAACTCGAATACCGCCACCGGCGTGCCGCCGCGGCCGAAGAATTTCCCCTCGCGGACGCAATTGCCACGTTGCGCGCGAAGCTCGGCTAGCTATCTAATCCGGGGCATGCGGCTAATCCTCGCGCTCCTTGCCGTTCTCCCGATCGCCGGACACGCGGCGCCGGCCGCCGATGCGCAGCGTGAGCCCGAACTCAAGGGCACCGTGCAGCACGCGATCGAAGCGGCGGAGTGTTTCGAGGACCGGTACGACTCCGCCGTCTGGTACAAGATGATGGAGCCGCGGCTGCGCAAGCGCGTGCCGGATCGCGACGAACGCATGGCGATCCTCAAGAACGTGTTCTGCGAGGCGAACCGCGCGGGTGAAACCCGTATTCCTCCCGGCCTGGTCATGGCCATCATGGAAATCGAGAGCAATTTCAATCGCTACGCGGTGTCGTACGCGGGCGCGGTGGGCCTCATGCAGGTCATGCCGTTCTGGCCCGAGAGCCTCGGGATGCGCCGTCATCAATTGGTGAAGGTGTCCGAGAACATCCGCATGGGCTGCGCCATATTCCGGTTCTATCTCAAGCGCGAGAACAACAACATCGCGCGCGCGCTGGCGCGTTACAACGGCAGCGTCGGCAAGCGTTGGTACTCGGACAAAGTGATCAACCAGTGGACACGCTGGAACGGCGCCGACGATCTCGGCCGCTCGAGTGATCGTCACGCCGAGCTGAATCCAGTCAACCGCTGAGCTTCGGAGACGTCGCAAGACGTAGTCTCGACCCCGGTCACTTTCGAGGCCGGCGATCCTTCCCATAACCAGGCCACGAACTGCTCGACCGCGACCTCATCGCCGCAGGCCAGCACCTCCACTCTCCCGTCGGGAAGATTGCGCGCGTATCCCGTGAGCGCGAGCGACTGCGCCTTGCGCACGCAGGTCGCGCGGTAGAAAACACCCTGGACGCGGCCCGTGACTAAGGAACGGCGGCAGATCATGCGATCATTATGAACCATGACTGAAATACTCATCGTCTACTACACCCGCCATGGCGCCGTCGGCGAACTCGCACGCCACGCCGCGCGCGGCGTCGAAACGGTGGCGGGTTGCACCGCGACCCTGCGCACCGTGCCGGCCGTGAGCTCGGAAAACGAGCGGCCGGTCAAGGCCGTGCCGGACAGCGGCGCCCCGTTCGCGACGCTCGACGACCTGCGCCGCTGCGACGGATTGTTGTTAGGCAGCCCCACCCGCTTCGGCAACATGGCGGCGCCGCTCAAGTACTTTCTCGATGGAACTTCATCGCTGTGGCTGGACGGAGCTCTCTCGGGCAAACCCGCCGCGGTGTTCTCCTCGTCGCAGACGATGCACGGCGGCCAGGAGTCCACGCTGCTGACCATGGCGCTGCCGCTCGTGCACCACGGCATGATGCTGCTCGGCATTCCATTCACCGAACGATCACTCAACCAGACGCGCAGCGGCGGCACGCCGTACGGCGCGACCCACGTCGCCGGCGTCGCGCAACAGCCAGGCTTGCTCTCGGAAGATGAAATCGCGCTGGCGCAGGCGCTCGGCAAACGCGTCGCCGACGTCGCCGCGACGCTCGCCGCGGGGCGCGCCGCGCGTAGATAGGCCGTCAGTTCCCCGACTTCGACTCGATCGTTTTCGAATCGAGAATGGCGCGGATGAACGGCACCGTGAGCCGCCGCTGCGCCGCGAATGCCGCGTCGTCGAGCGTGTCGAGGATGTCGCACAGCGAACGCATGTCGCGCGGGAAGCGCCGCTGCAGGAAGCGCGCGGTCTCGGCCGGCAATTCGAACCCACGCAATCGTGCCCGCAGGTAGAGCGCCTCGAGTTGCTCCTCGTCGTTCAACTCGCGCACGGCGAACACGTTGGCGGAGGCCAGCCGCGATTTGAGGTCGGCAAGTGCGAACGGGACGTGGGCCGGCGTCTCGCGCGCCGCGAACACCAGGGTCGTATTGCGCTCGAGCGCCCGCTGCCACAGCGAGAACAGCCGTACCTCCCATTCCTCGAGACCGGCGATGCACTGCAAGTCGTCGTAACAGGCGACCTCGAGTGTTTCGGCGCCGTCGAGGGCCGCCGGCCCGAACGGCAACAGGGATTCGAGTGGAAGATAGGCCGCGCGGACGTTCGCCGGAGCAGCGGCGCAGACCGCCTGCAGCAGGTGGGACTTGCCCGCGGTGTGTGGCCCCGCGAGCCAGGTGGCGCCACCCGGCCGTGCCGCGGTGGCGTGCAGGTGCGCGACGAGTTCGGTGTTGCGCGCCACGAGGAAACTGGCGAAGGTGGCGCGCTCCTTGAGTTGCACGCCGAGCGTGAGCTGTCGCATCCGGAAAGTCTCTATGCCCGGAACGAACCGGTCGCCAGGGCGCGGCGCGTGAACACCGACAGGTAGTCCGCGCCCGACACGATGGTGGTCAACAACGTCACGATGGAAAGCGCGGTGACCATCTCGGGCGTCGGCAGGCCCGCCGCGGCGCCGAGGATCGCGGCCAACGCAACCGCGAGCTGCATTCCCGTGTTGATCTTGCTCACGATGGTTGGCCGGCCATGCAGCCGTCCGAACCACAACCGGTAGATCACGGCCCCGACTCCGATCATCACGTCGCGCGCGACCACCACGGCCGTCAGCCACCAGGGCAGCAGGTTGATCCAGGTCGCCGCGAGGAACAGCGACACGAGCAGTAGTTTGTCCGCGAGCGGGTCGAGAATCTTGCCGAGGTGCGACGTCCAGTTGAAACGCTTGGCGAGCCAGCCATCGAGGCCGTCGGAAATCGCGCACACCGCCACCAGCCCGAGCGCGGCCCAATATCTGCCGGAATACAACGCGTCGATCGTCGGCCAGATGAGCGCGATTCGAACCAGGCAGATGAAATTGGGCAGATGACGCAGCACGGCGTTAAGGCCTCAGCACACGGCGGAGTTCAAGGATTCAGCCGGAACGCGAGATTTCCGCCGGCGCGCGGATCGACGCGCGTCAAGCGCGCATTCGTGCCGAGCGAATTGAGCAACGCTTCCGCGCCGCCACGCGCCAGCACCGAAAAAGTCGCACGGTTACCAGCTGCTTCGGCGAGGTGAACACCACGCACGCCGCCGGCCTCCGCGAGAATTTCCGAAGCACGCACATAGTCGCGCAGACCGGGCACGCCCTCGATCTCCACCAGGATCACGAGTTCGGGCAACGCCGCGCTCGCGGCATCGTTGCGCGCGAACAGGTCGGCCGCGTTGTTTACGCCGTCTTCGAGCGGGCCACTCCACGTTTCGCTGACGCCCGGCGCGGTGAGCACCCAGCGCCACGCCCCACCGGCCGGAACTGCGTCTCCGTAGCCAACCAGCACGGCGTCGGCGCCCAGGCGCTGCGCGGCGGTCAATCCGGCATCGGCCGGGATGTCGCCCATCGCGGGCAGCCCAGCACCCTCGGGGCGGGCAACACGGATTGGCTGGCCACGCCGATTCGCGGTGGCGTCGAGCGCGCCTTCGACCTGGCGGCGGGTTTCGAATGCGCCCGTCGCGGGTCCCCCGGTGAGCACGACGAGCAGCAGCGGCCGCTCGCTCGACCAGAGCGTGCGGCCCGCAGCAAGGATGTCGCGCTCGAGCGCCACGGCGTCGAACACCACCTGGATGCCGCTGCCGCTCGTGGGCGGGCGCGTCAGGAGCACGTATTGCTGTGCCTGCGCGAGCAGACCCGCCAGCGCCGGATCGTTAGCCGCATCGCGCGCGCCGGTGGCGCGCACCAGCACCTGGCGCAGCGCCGCCTGTGCCTGGATCGCCGGATCGGTTTGCGCCGACACGGTGGCCTCGTAAACACGCACCTGCCGCAGGGCCGAGGCATCGCGCGCGCCGAGCAGCAGAAAGACGGCGACGAAACTGACAATGAATGTGCGCATCATTGGCTACAATATCGCACGTTTTTTCCCGGGCTGCCGTGCCGGCAGACACACACAATTCATGACGGAATCCGGACTTACCTATCGCGATGCCGGCGTCGATATCGACGCGGGTGACGAACTCGTCGAACGCATCAAGCCTCTCGTCAAGCGCACCATGCGCCGCGAAGTGCTCGCCGGAATCGGCGGGTTTGGCGCGCTCGTGGAAGTGCCCCTCGACCGGTATCGCAAACCGGTGCTGGTGTCCGGCACCGATGGCGTCGGCACCAAGCTGCGCCTCGCGATCGACACCGGCCGCCACGACAAGATCGGCATCGACCTGGTCGCGATGTGCGCCAACGACGTCGCGGTCTCAGGCGCCGAGCCGCTGTTCTTTCTCGATTACTACGCCACCGGGAAGCTGCGCATCGAGGTCGCCGAAGCGGTGATCCGCGGTATCGCGGAGGGCTGCCAGCTCGCGGGCGCAGCGCTGGTCGGCGGCGAAACGGCTGAAATGCCGGGCATGTACCACGGCGACGATTACGACCTGGCCGGATTCTGTGTCGGCGTCGTCGAACGCGACCGCATCATCGACGGCGCGGATACCGCGGCCGGCGACGTGGTCATCGGCCTCGCCTCGTCGGGGCCGCACTCGAACGGCTATTCGCTGATCCGCAAGCTGGTGTCCGTGGCGGGGGCGAACGAACAGACGCAGCTCGACGGAAAAACGCTCTTCGACCGGCTGCTGACGCCGACGCGGATCTACGTGAAATCGATGCTCGCGCTCGCGCAGAAAATCAAGGTGAAGGGCTTCGCGCACATCACCGGCGGCGGCATCACCGACAACATCCCGCGCGTGATCCCCGACGGACTCGAGGTGGTGCTGCAACGGCGCGCCTGGGCGCGCGACCCGGTATTCGACTGGCTCGCCGCCGCGGGCAAGGTCAATGCGGCGGAGATGTACCGCACGTTCAACTGCGGCATCGGCATGGTGGTCGTGGTCGCCCCCGCCGACGTCGACACGGCGCTGGATCTGTTGCGCGCGTCGGGTGAAACCGCGAGCGTGATCGGCGCACTCGGACGCGGCAGCCGCGGCGTCGTGATCGAGGAATGATGCTGCCCGTCGCGGTGGTCATCTCCGGCCGCGGCAGCAACATGGAAGCGATCGTGCGCGCCGCGCAGGCGCCCGGCAGCGGCTTCAAGGTAGTTAGAGTCATCGCCGACCGCGAGACCGCCGGCGGTTTGGCGCGCGCCGCGGCGCTCGGGGTGCCGACCTCCGTCGTGCCCGTCAAACAGTTCTCGGATCGCGCGATCTTCGATGCCGCATTGGCCGCGGAAATCGACGCCAGTGGAGCCCGGCTGATCGCGCTGGCCGGTTTCATGCGCATCCTTTCGGCGGAATTCGTGCAGCGTTTCGCGGGCCGGCTGCTCAACATCCATCCCTCGCTACTGCCCAAGTACAAGGGTCTCGATACACATGCGCGCGCGCTCGCCGCCGGAGATTCGCATCACGGTGCGAGCGTGCACTTCGTCACCGCCGAGCTCGATGGGGGTCCGGTCGTCATGCAGGGCCGGCTGCGGATCCGGCCAGGAGACACGCCCGATTCGGTTTCAGCGCGTGTTCATACGCTCGAACACATCATCTACCCGCATGTATGCACACTCATTGCCGCCGGCCGGATCGCCTGGCGCGCCGGCACGGTTTATTTCGACGGCGAACCGCTCGCGGACCCGCTCGTCGAGGAAAACGATGCGGCTGCTTGAGCGGGTGCTCCTGTTGCTCGCGCTCGGCGCCGGGAGCGTGTCCGCCGACCCGGTCGACATGAAGCCGTTTCGCGCGGCTTACACCGCCGAGTGGAAAGGAATGTCCGCCGCAAGCTCCACGCTCGAACTGCGGCGTGCCGGTGATCACTACGAATATGAAACGGTCAACACGCCGCGCGGTGTGTTCCGCATGGCGCTGCCGGATTCGCTGTCGCAGACCAGCACGTTCCGGATCATCGAAGGGCGCGTGGTGCCGCTCAATTTCCGCGGCTCCGATGAAAAGGAACGGCCCATCGACCTGCGCTTCGACTGGGATCGCATGCGCGTGACGGGCACGGCAAAGGGAAATCCGGTCGACGCCGAGTTACCCGCAAACGCGCAGGACCCGATGTCGCTGCAGATCGCGGCCTTGCGCAACCTGGCGGCCGGCAAGCTGCAGGACACGGTGTCCCTGGTGGATGGCGACGGCCGGGTCAAGCAATACGAGCTGCGACTCGAAGGCAACCGGCAGATCGATACCGCGCTCGGCAGGCTCGACACGCTCGTCTACACCAGCAAGCGGGCCGGTTCCGAGCGCCTGACGCGCACGTGGGTGGCGCCGGCGCTGGGCTATCTACCGGTGAAGGCCGAACGCATGCGCAAGTCGAAGGTCGAGTTCACGCTGCTGATCGAGTCGGTCGATCGCTAGGTCTTGGGTAGCGTGACCCCGGTCTGCCCCTGGTACTTGCCGCCGCGGTCCTTGTACGACGTCGAACACACCTCGTCCGACTCGAAGAACAACATCTGCGCCACGCCCTCGTTGGCGTAGATCTTCGCCGGCAGTGGCGTGGTGTTCGAGAATTCCAGCGTCACGTGCCCTTCCCACTCCGGCTCCAGGGGCGTCACGTTCACGATGATGCCGCAGCGGGCGTAGGTCGATTTGCCGAGGCAGACGACCAGCGTCGAACGCGGGATGCGGAAATATTCCACGGTTCGCGCCAGGGCGAACGAATTCGGCGGAATGATGCAGACGTCGGCCGAAACGTCCACGAAGCTCTTCTCGTCGAAAGCCTTCGGATCGACGATGGTCGAGTTGATGTTCGTGAAGATCTTGAATTCGCGCGAACAACGCACGTCGTAGCCATAACTCGACGTGCCGTACGACACGATCTTGTGGCCATCGGCCGCGGTGCGCACCTGCTCGGGTGCGAACGGCTCGATCATCTTCTGTTGTGCCGCCATGCGGCGGATCCAGTGATCCGACTTGATGCTCATCTGACTCCCTTTCGCGGGCTAACTTTCTTCTACGACGATCTTCGGGAACAAGGTGGACCGGTCCTTCGAGCGCCGCGCGAGCGCGGCCGCCGTGCGGCGGGCCATCGTGAAATACGGCGCGGCGTGCGGCGAATCCGGCGCCGCCACCACGGTCGGCGCGCCGCCGTCCGCTTCCTCGCGCACCCGCGCGTCGAGCGGCAGCTCGCCGAGTAGTTCGACGCCGTATTGCGCGGCCATGCGGGCGCCGCCGCCCGCGCCGAACAGGTGCTCGACGTGCCCGCAGTTGCTGCACACGTGCACGCTCATGTTCTCGACCACGCCGAGTACCGGCACGTTGACCTTCTCGAACATCTTGAGACCCTTGCGGGCATCCGCCAGCGCGATGTCCTGCGGCGTCGTCACGATCACCGCGCCCGCCACCGGCACACGCTGCGCAAGTGTCAGCTGGATGTCGCCCGTTCCGGGCGGCATGTCGATGACGAGGTAATCGAGATCGCCCCAGTCAGTGTCATTGAGCAGTTGGGTCAGCGCCTGCGTGACCATCGGGCCGCGCCACACCATGGGTTGTTCGGGATCGATCAGGAATCCGATCGACATCGCCACGATGCCATGCGCGGGCAATGGCTTGATGCGTTTGCCATCCGGGGATGCGGGGCGTTGGCCGGTGAGACCGAGCATGATGGGCTGGCTCGGACCGTAAATATCGGCATCGAGAATGCCGGTGCGCGCGCCCTGCTTCGCCCACGCCAACGCAAGATTCGCCGCGACCGTGGATTTGCCGACGCCACCTTTGCCCGAGGCGACCGCGACGATATTGCGCACGCCCGACAGCGGAGATAGTTGTCGCTGAACCGCATGTGCCGCGATTCTCGCGACGACCTCGACCTCGACGTGCGCGGGGCCGCGATCACCCAGTGAATGAGCGCGCAGGTGCGCCAACAGCCCCTGCGTGAACTGCTGGCGGTAGTCGTCGATGGGGAAGCCCAATGCCACCCGAACGTGAGCCCGATCACCCTTCAGTTCCAGGGATTCGATGGCTTTCGCGTTCCCGAGCGTAGTTCCGAGAAACGGGTCCGGATAACTTTCGACAAGTGCGCGAAATTCGGCGGAGAGCTCTGGGACCATAAGATTGAAATGTCCGCCGGGACAACGGGGTGCGGGATTCTAGCCGAATCGGTTGGTGATGACGGACATGTGGCATAATTTTTGTAACAGGTTTCGGGCAGAAGGACGGCAGACTTGATTAATCCCGTGGGCGCAATTCATAACCGGAGTCGGTGTGCGCCCGGCGGGGCACCCGTTCCATGAGTTTTTTCACCAACATCCGGGCCGACCGGTTCATCACGGAGCTCAAGGAAGCGACTGACGTCGCGGCTCCTCAGACGCAAAAGGCCATCGCGAAACTTCGCGAGCTGGGTCCTGGCGCCATCGAACCCGTCACCGCGGCCCTCGCCGACGCGGACAAGATCGCCACCGTCGCCTACATCGAGGTCCTGACCGGCCTCGTCAATCAAAAGACTTTTCCGAAATTCATCGAGTCGATGGTCACGGGCAGCCCGCGCGTGGTCGCCGGCGTCGCCTGGGCGCTTTCGAGCAGCCGCGCCTATCCGCCCACGATGCTGCTCGACGCGCTGGGCACCGAGGGCATCGCCAAATCCGCACTGCTCGACGTGATCACCGCGCATCGCGGCCGCCTGTCCGTGCGCGAATTGCTGGCCGCGGCGTACAAGCAGGAAGCGAACGAAAAGGCCGCCCTGTTCCGCATCCTGGGCGAGCTCGCCACCGACAACGACCTGCCCGAACTCGTCGGGCGCCTGAACGGCAAGGACCCGGTCGCCCGATTGCATCTCATCAACATCCTGTCGCGCTTCCCGAAGCCCGAAGTCCAGCGCGCGCTGCAGCAGCAGCTCAACGACACCAACAAGCAGGTGCGCGCGGCCACGCTCTCCGCCCTCGCGCGCATGGATGGCCCGATCGATATCGAAAAGGTCTGCGCCCTGCTGCGCGATCCGGAAATCGACGTGCAGAACAAGGCCATCGACGTCGTGATCCGCGCCAACGATCCCGAGACGATCAAGTACCTGATCCCCGTCCTCAAGGACGAAAACGAATACGCGCGCCGCGCCGCCGTCGAAGTCCTGAATGAAATCGGCAACGCGAAGTCGGTGAAGGACCTGCTCGAGGCGGTCGCCGACGATGACTGGTGGGTGCGCAGCCGCGCCGCCGATGCGCTCGGCAAGATCGGCGGACCGAAAGTCGTCGAAGCCGTGCTGCAACTCGTGGGCGACCAGGACGAAGACGTCCGGCGTGCCGCGGTGGAAATCCTGAATCAGACCAAGGACGACCGCGCCGTCGGTCATCTCATCGAAGCCACCAAAGATAAGGACTGGTGGGTCAGTGAACGCGCCGTCGACGCGCTGGCCGAAATCGGCAGCAAGCGCGCGGTTCCGCGCCTGGTCGAAATGCTCGAGACAACTCCGCCGCGCTCACTGCCGGTGGTCGTGCGTGCGCTCGGCCGCCTCGGCGATCACAAGATCATCGACGCCGTGTTGCCGATGCTCCAGCGCGAAGAGAAGGACATCCGGCTCGAGGCGATCTCCTCGCTGGCCAAACTCGCCGACGAGCGCCGCCTCGAAGCGATCCGCGTGCAGATCCAGGCACAAACTACTCACAGCGAGCAAACCGTCGCGCAGGCCGCGCTGCGGGCGCTGTCGGATCTCGATTCGCGCTTCTCCGTGAGCGGCTCGCGACTCTCTTCCACCCAGAACCGCATACCGACGCCGAGCACTCCGAGCAGCCGCTCGGAAGGTGCGACGCAGGCTCCGGGCATGCCGCACGCGCCTTCGGCCCCTGTGCCACCGCCGCGTCCACGACCCGAGGTCGCGCCGCCACCCGTGGCCGCCGCCGCGCAGCAGCCCGCGCGCACACTGCTCATGTCCGAGCAGGAAGTGCAGCGTTCGATCAAGCAGGCCGAGCAGATGGCCGGGCCGCAGAAACTCGACATCCAGACGCTCAAGCCGGGCGACATCATCGAAGGCCGTTACAAGTACATCGAACGCATCGGCAAGGGCGCATTCGGCACCGTGCTTCTGATGGAAGACACCGTCGTCGACGAGCGGCTCATCCTCAAGTTCCTGAACCCGAACGTTTCGGAAGACGAAGAGATCATGAAGCGTTTCGTGCATGAGCTGCGCTACTCGCGCAAGATCACGCACCACAACGTCATCCGCATCTACGACTTCCTGTTCATCCAGGGCAACTACGCCATCTCGATGGAGTATTTCCCCTCGCACACATTGGGCAGCGAAGTGGTCGGTGAAAAACCCATGCCGCTGCCGCGCGCGCTCGGCTTCGGCATCGACATCTGCACCGGAATGGAAGTCGCACACGCGGTCGGCATCGTGCATCGCGACTTGAAGCCCGCGAACGTGCTGATCAACACCGAAGGCCTGCTCAAGATCGTGGACTTCGGCGTCGCCGCCGCGCAACGCGAAGGCGACACGCAGCTCACCAAGACCGGCTACGTCATCGGCTCGCCGAAATACATGGCGCCCGAGCAGATCCTGGGCAAGAAGGTCGATCAGCGCGCCGACGTGTACGCGCTCGGTGTCATCCTCTACGAAATCATGACGGGTGTGCCGCCGTACGCGCGCGGCGATCACATGTCGGTCATGTACCAGCACGTGCAGGGCAAGGCGCGGCCGCCGCGCGAACTGAACCCCGGCCTGCCGCCCGGCCTGCCGGAAGTGATCATGCAGGCGATGTCCGTCGACAAGGACAAGCGCTACCAGACCATGGTCGAACTGCGCGCCGCACTCGAAAAATTCCGCTGATCGGGGACATTCCTCATTTCGTTGTAACAATCGTGTCGATAGGCGACAGTTCGCGGCACCCGGGTCGATTGTTACAACGAAATGAGGAATGTCCCCAAAATCCGGAACGTCCCCGCGCGGCTCGCGGAGAATCGCGCAGTGCGTCACACTTGAAGCCCGTCTCACCGTCGCATGCTTGGGTGAGACATATTGACCCGGAGAGTGCCCCCCAGTGGCCCGCATTGATGCGTTCCTGAAGCTTGGCATGCAGCAAGGCTGCTCCGACGTGCACCTGGCCGTCGGTGTACCGCCCATGCTGCGCATGAACGGCGACCTGATGCCCATCAAGTTCCGCGACGTCGGCGACCAGGAACTCGAGAGTTATCTCACCGAGATCTTCACAAAGAACCAGCACGAGTACTTCGCGAAGGGCAACGACCTCGACTTCTCCTACGTCTCGGCCGATGGCGGCCGCTTTCGCGTCAACGTGTTCCGCAAGGAGACCGGTATCGGCGCGACCTTCCGCGCGATTCCGCAGGACATCCCCAGCATCGACCGGCTCGCGTTGCCGCCGATCGTCAAGAAGCTCTGCGACTATCACCAGGGCATGGTGCTGGTCACCGGCGCCACGGGCACGGGCAAATCGACCACGCTCGCCGCGATGATCGATCACCTCAACGCCACGCGCCGGCTCAACATCATCTCGCTCGAAGATCCGATCGAGTTCGTTCACCGCAGCAAGCAGAGCCAGGTCATCCAGCGCGAACTCGGCACGCACATTCCGTCGTTCGCCGAAGGCGTGCGCGCGGCGATGCGCGAAGACCCGGACGTCATTCTCGTCGGCGAATTGCGCGACGCTGAAACCATTTCCATGGCGATGACCGCCGCGGAAACCGGCCACCTGGTGCTCGGCACGTTGCACACGACCTCGGCCTCCAAGACCATCGATCGCATCATCGACGCGTTGCCGATCGAGGAGCGCGAGCAGACCAAGAGCTTCCTGTCGCAGTCGTTGCTCGCCGTCGTCACGCAGATCCTCGTAAAGACCGCCGATCAACGCTCACGCAAGGCCATCTGCGAAACCCTGGTGATGACGCGCGCCGTCGCGAAACTCATCCAGACGGACCAGACGCACCAGATCCCGAACCAGATCCAGACCGGCAAGGATCTCGGCATGCAGCTCATGGACCAGGCGCTGCTCAATTCGCTCGCCGCGAAGGAAATCGATCCAGACGACGCGGTCACCTACGCGAGCGACCGGCGTCCATTCCAGCGCTACGTCACCGACACATCACTCATGCCGAAGCTGGACATGTCTTCTCCGCCGAGTGCGGCTTCCGGCGGTGGTGGTTAGGCCATGCCGGTCATAGACGAATACCTGAAACAGGTGCTCGAGAAGAAAGGCTCGGACCTGCACTTCCTCGCGGGCGATCCGCCGCGCATTCGTCTGTACGGCGACCTGCAGCCGCTGCGCCCCGAACGTCTCGAGAAGGATTTCGTGCAGAACACTCTGTACGAAATCATGCCCAAGACCGCGGTGCATCGCTTCGAGGCGCATGACGGCGCCGACTTCGCGTACAACATGGGTGAATACGGCCGCTTCCGCGTAAACGTCATGCGCCAGCTCAACGGCATGGGCGCGGTGATGCGCGCCATCCCGTCCAAGGCGCTCACACTCGAGCAACTCAACCTGCCGCCGGCGATCCACCAGCTCTGCCGCGCCAACAACGGACTCATCCTCGTCACCGGCAAGACCGGCTCGGGCAAGTCGACGACGCTTGCCGCGATGATCGACGACATCAACTCGCGCGTGAAAGGCCACATCCTCACCATCGAGGATCCGATCGAGTTCGTTCACTTCCGCAAGAACTGCCTCGTGAGTCAGCGCGAGGTCGGCGTCCACACCAAGGGATTCGCGTCCGCGCTGCAATCCGGGCTGCGTGAAGATCCGGACGTGGTCCTGGTCGGCGAGTTGCGCGACTACGAGACGATCAGTATTGCCGTCACCGCCGCCGAAATGGGCATCCTCGTGATGGGCACGCTGCACACCAATGGCGCGGCGCAGACCGTCGACCGCATGGTCAACGTGTTCCCGGCCGACAAACAAAGTCACGTGCGCACGATGCTCTCGACCTCGCTGCGCGGCGTGGTCTCCCAGCAGCTGCTGCAGAAGGCCGACAAGACCGGCCGCGTGGCCGCGCTCGAAATCCTCGTGAACACGCCGGCCGTCTCGAACCTGATCCGCCAGGGCAAACTCGACCAGCTCGAGACCACGATGCAGTCGGGTAGCCAGTTCGGCATGCGCACGATGGATAGCGCCATCGAGGCGCTGTACAACCAGCGCATGGTTACGGGCAAAGAGGCCTACAAGAAAGGCATCAACAAGGCCAAATTCGAGCCCTTCAAAGACCAGGGCTGAAGCGTGAGCCAGGGGTCTACTGCGCCGGCGACGCGCGGTAGCCCCAACGAAGCCTCCCGCGCCTTTCCCCCTTATACTCACGGGCCCTTTTCAGGACCCGGTTTTCATGTCGCGCAAGATCCTCGTCACGAGCGCACTGCCCTACGCCAACGGCTCGCTGCACCTCGGCCACATCATCGAGGCCGTACAGACCGACATCTGGGTCCGCTTCCAGCGCATGCAGGGAAACGACTGCATCTACGTCTGCGCCGAGGACACACACGGCACTCCGGTGATGATCAAGGCGCAGGCGGAAGGCATCACGCCCGAGGAACTCATCACGCGCGTCGCGGCCGAACACGTCGCCGACTACCAGGGCTTCCTGATCGGCCACGATCATTTTCATTCGACGCATTCTCCCGAGAACAAGGCGATCACGGCCGAGCTGTACACGCGGCTCAAGGCCGCCGGTCACATCACGACGCGCAGTGTCCGTCAGGCCTATGACGAGACCGCGGGCATGTTTCTGCCCGATCGCTATGTGAAGGGCGAGTGCCCGGTGTGCCACACCGCCGACCAATACGGCGACTCCTGCGAGAACTGCGGCTCTACCTACACGCCGGACAAGCTCATCAATCCGGTCTCGACGATTTCGAAGACCACGCCGGTGTGGCGCGAGTCCGAACACTATTTCTTCAAGCTCGGCGATTTCACCGATGTGCTGCGCGCGTGGCTCGAAGGCGGCGGTGCGCGCCAGGCCGAGGTCCGCGCCAAGCTCGCGGAATGGTTCGAGGCCGGTCTGCAGGACTGGGACATCTCGCGTGATGCGCCCTACTTCGGCTTCGAGATTCCCGGCGCACCCGGCAAATATTTCTACGTGTGGTTCGACGCGCCGATCGGTTACCTCGGCAGTTTCAAGGCGCTGTGTGACAAGCGCGGCCTCGACTACGACGAATACCTGAAGCCGGACAGCAGCACCGAGCTGTATCACTTCATCGGCAAGGACATCAGCTACTTCCACAACCTGTTCTGGCCCGCGGTGTTGCACGGCGCCGGATGCCGCAAGCCGACCGCGGTGTTCGTGCACGGCTTTCTCACGATCAATGGCGCGAAGATGTCGAAGTCGCGCGGCACGTTCATCACCGCCAGCAGGTACCTGTCGCTGCTGCCGCCGGAGCCGCTGCGCTTCTACTTCGCGACCAAGCTCAACGCGGCCGT
This sequence comes from Alcaligenaceae bacterium, assembly GCA_036677145.1. Taxonomy (GTDB): domain Bacteria; phylum Pseudomonadota; class Gammaproteobacteria; order Steroidobacterales; family Steroidobacteraceae; genus CADEED01. The sequence goes on along the minus strand of JAKFFF010000006.1, from coordinate 13,271 downwards.
CGAGGACATCGATCTGTCGCTCGACGATTTCGTCGCGCGCGTTAACTCGGACATCGTCGGCAAACTGGTGAACATCGCGAGCCGCTGCGCGGGATTCATCCAGCGTGGCGGCGGCCGGCTGGCGGCCCAACTACCCGACCCGCAGCTGTACGCGGAATTCGCGGCGCTGCGCGGCACGATCGCCGAGCTGTACGACGGCCGCGATTACTCCGCGGCGCTGCGCGGCATCATGGGCCTCGCGGATCGCGCCAATCAGTACGTGGACACGATGAAACCCTGGGCGCTCGCCAAGGATCCGGCCAAAGCTGCCGAGGTGCTCGCCGTGTGCACGCAGGGCATCAACCTGTTCCGCGTGTTGATGAGTTACCTCGCCCCCGTGTTGCCGCAGATGGCGGAGAAGGCGGGGAAATTCCTGCGCATTTCCTTCGCCGACTGGAATTCGGTGGAAACACCGCTGTTCGATCACCCGATCGAGGCTTACGAGCCGCTCGCCACGCGGCTCGATCCGAAAGTGGTCGCGCAACTGGTCGAAGCACCCGTGGCCGCGCCCGACAAACCCGACGTCAAACCTGCGAAGGTCAAGACTGTGAACAACACTCCCGCTCCGGCCGCCGCCCCCGGCACCGTGAACATCGGCGATTTCAGCAAACTCGACCTGCGCGTCGCGAAGGTTCTCGAAGCGAAATTCGTGGAGGGGTCCGACAAACTACTGCAGCTCACGCTCGATCTCGGCACCGAGCAGCGCAACGTGTTCTCGGGGATCCGCTCCGCCTACGACCCGGCCAAACTCGTCGGCCGGCAGGTCGTCATGATCGCCAACCTCGAGCCGCGCAAGATGCGCTTCGGCGTCTCGCAGGGCATGGTGTTGTGCGCCAGCGCCGATGACGGACCGGAAGTGTTCCTGCTCTCGCCCGACAGCGGCGCGACGCCGGGCATGAAGGTCAGCTGACGGCTTCGGCCGGATCGGCCGCACGTGATGCCAGGGATCTCCGCGAATGCTGTCGATGCGCTGCTGCCGCAGACGCAATGTACGCGTTGTGGCTATCACGGCTGCCTGCCCTACGCCGCCGCGGTAGTTAGCGGCGAAGCCGATATCAACCAGTGTCCACCGGGCGGCGCGGACACGATCGCGCGTCTCGCCGCGCTGACGGGCCTGCCGGCGAAACCGCTCAATCCGGTCAATGGCAGCGAAGCGCCACCCACCGTCGCGTTCATCGACGAGGAACGGTGCATCGGCTGCACCAAGTGCCTGCCGCCCTGCCCCGTGGATGCGATCGTCGGCGCGTCGCGCCGCATGCACACCGTGTTGACGGAGATCTGCACAGGATGCGAGTTGTGTGTCGCGCCCTGCCCGGTCGACTGCATCGTGATGTTGCCGCGCGCTTCTTTCCCGCAAGTTTCACCGCAGTTGCCGTCGCCGGAGGATTCGCGGGCGCGTTATGCGGCGCGCAATACACGCGACGCGCGGCGCGCGGCCGAGAAGCGCGCGCGTCTCGCGGCGAAAAAGAGCGCGGCCTATGGTCCGAAAGAAGGACCGTCCGACGCATGAATCCCGCCAAGCGCCGCGAGATCTTCGCGAGATTCCGCGCGGCCAATCCGCATCCCACGACGGAACTGGAATACACGACGCCTTTCGAACTGCTCGTGGCGGTGATCCTGTCCGCGCAGGCGACCGACAAGAGCGTGAATGCCGTAACCCGTAAGCTGTTCCCTGTCGCACGTACACCGCGCGCGATAGCCGACCTCGGCGTCGAAAAACTGTCGAAGTACATTCGGACGATCGGCCTGTGGAAAGCCAAGGCGAAGAATGTCATCGCAACAGCGTCGGCGATTGCAGACGTTCACGGTGGTGAAGTGCCGCGCACGCGCGCAGCACTCGAAGAATTGCCGGGAGTGGGACGCAAAACTGCGAACGTCGTCCTCAACACAATTTTCCGAGAGCCGACAATAGCCGTCGACACGCACATCTTCCGCGTGGCGAATCGGACGAAACTCGCGCCGGGGAAAACGCCTAGGGAAGTGGAAGATGCGCTGGTCCGCTTCACTCCCGGGGAATTCGCACATGACGCTCATCACTGGCTCATCCTTCACGGACGGTACGTATGCAAGGCGCTGAAGCCCGCGTGCGCCGCATGCCTCATCAACGATCTGTGCGAGTACGGCCCCCGGCTCCGGATTATCGCGCACGCCTCCAGGAGCAATGGATGATCTACGACGGCACTTCGCGCGATCAGCTGCGCGAGATGTACCGTGCGGCCTGGCGCAAGTTCAAGGCGCAGCAGCCGCTGGCGGCGCTCGAGAAGCAGCTCGTCGCGGTGCTCTCCGAACATCCCGAATACCACGTCATCGTGGAATCCGCCGCCGCCGACCTTGCTAACTACTCACCGCGCCAGGGCCAGCTCAATCCCTGGCTGCACATGGGCTTGCACCTGGCGATCCGCGAACAGGTGGCCACCAACCGGCCGGCGGGCATCGCCGAAGTGCATGCGAAGCTGTCCGCGCGTGCCGGCGGCACACACGAGGCCGAACACCGCATGCTCGAGGTGCTGGCCGAGGCGCTGTGGGAAGCCCAGCGCGCGGGCAAGTCACCCGACGAAAACGTCTACCTCGAAAGGCTGCGGGCCCTGCCGGAGCGCTGAGCCGGCCCCGAAATGTGAACCCCGAAATGTGAACCAGTCCCCACCCCGGAGACCGGCCAGACCGGGCTCCGCGGAGGCGGGACTACACTGCCGAAAGCTTCGCCGGGCCCGCCTGCGCCCGCGGCATTCGAGAGGTTCAAGGGATGGGTCTGTCGGAAACGATCCTCGCCGCCATCATCGGCGCGCTCGCCACCATGGCCACTGCCATCGTGCAGTTGCTGCGCAATCGGGCGCCCGCCGAGGCGCGCCCCAAGAAAAATCGTGTCCGGTCCACCTTCGCCATCATTGCCCTCGTGATGGGTGCCATGGTGGGCGGATATTTCTGGTCAGAACTGCGCGCGGTGGGCGCGCGTGAAGAAATCGCCGCGTTACGCGCGGATCTGAAGCTCATGGCCAAGGCCGAGACCGACGCCGCGGCCGCGGGCGACGCGGCCCCCGCCGCGGCCAATCCTGACGCCCCCCACGCGGCGCTCGCGCTGCGCCATGGCGAGACCGACTCCGCCGAGTCCGTGGCGCACCTGCCGCCCTGCCGCGTGACGCAGCAGGCCGAGGACGCGGGCCCGACGGCCTGCACCGAATCCCTTGCAACGACTGTCGCGGTCTGCGCCACGGTGCCCTCGTCAGCCATGACCACCGGAGTACACGTGCAGGCGCGCGTGCCGAAGAGCGAAACGCCCTGGCTGGAACGTGATGCGGGAGCGCCGACTCTTGGCAGCCTGCATATCGCCGCCGCGCCCATGGAATACCCGACCAGCGCGGACCAGCGCGCGGTGTGCATGGATGTGTCGAACTGGAGCGTCGAGGAAACGCTGGCCGTGCGGGTGGTCGTCGACTATCGATATGGTCCGGCGCCGGCGCCCGAACTCACGGCCGCCGCGCCCACGGGCCACTCTCTCTAACTACGCCTTCTTCGGGATGTACAGGTCGGTGATGGTGCCTTCGAAGGCCTCCGCCGACAGGCCCACCGTTTCCGACAGGGTCGGATGCGGGTGAATCGTCAGGCCGATGTCGGTCGCGTCCGCGCCCATCTCGATCGCCAGCGCGACTTCCGCCACCAGCTCGCCCGCATTCGGGCCCACCATCCCGCCGCCCAGCACGCGATGCGTGACCGGATCGAACAGTAGTTTGGTGAAACCTTCGTCGCGCCCGAGCGCGAGTGAACGTCCGCTCGCGGCCCAGGGGAAGTTGCCCTTCTTGTACTGCGTGCCGTTCTTCTTCGCGTCGGTCTCGGTGAGTCCGACCCAGGCCACTTCAGGATCCGTGTACGCCACGGACGGAATCACGCGCGCATCGAAATAACTCTTGTGGCCCGCGGCGACTTCGGCGGCCACCTTGGCCTCGTGCATGGCCTTGTGGGCGAGCATCGGACCCGGCACGAGATCGCCGATCGCGAACACGTGCGGCAGGTTCGTGCGCATCTGTTTGTCGACGGGAATGATGCCCCGGTCGCTGACGTCGATGTCCGCGTTCTCGAGACCGATGCGTTTGCCATTGGCGCTGCGGCCGACGGCCACCAGCACGCGATCGAACGTGTCGTTGCGTTTGCCGTTCGCGTCCTCGAAAGTGATTTCGAGACCTTCCGGCTTCGCGGTGCAGCCGGTGACTTTCGTGTTCAGCAGGATCTGTTCGTAACGCGCCTTCAGGCGCTTCTCGAGCGGCCGCACGAGATCCGGATCGGCGCCCGGCATGAGTTGCGGGGTGAGCTCGACGACGGACAGCTTCGCGCCCAACGACGCATACACCGTGGCCATTTCCAGGCCGATGATGCCGCCGCCGATGACCAGCAGCCGCTTCGGCACGCCGCCGAGTTCGAGCGCACCGGTCGAGTCGATGACCCGCGGATCGTCCGGAATGAACGGTAGTTTGATCGGCTCGGAACCGGCCGCGATGATGCACTGCTCGAAGCGGATCTTCTGCGACTTGCCGCTGCCGTCGGTGATTTCCACCACGTGCGGGCTCGCGAACCTGCCCACACCCGTGACCACCTCGACCTTGCGCTGTTTGGCGAGCACCGAGAGGCCGCCGACCAGCTTCTTGACGACGCTGTTCTTCCATTCGAGCAGCTTGGGAAGGTCGATGGCGGGCGCACCGAACGCGACGCCGTGCGCGCGCATGTCGGCCACTTCGTCGATGACCTTCGCCGCATGCAGCAGCGCCTTCGACGGAATGCAGCCGACGTTGAGACACACGCCGCCCAGCATCGGCCAGCGCTCGACCAGCGTGACCTTGAGGCCGAGATCAGCGGCGCGGAACGCAGCCGTGTAGCCGCCGGGACCGGCGCCGAGCACCAGCAACTGGGTCTCGCGATCGTGCGGCACGTCGGGCTTGAGAGGCCTGGCGGGCTTCGGCGCGGGCGTGGGCGTGGGAGCGGCGGGCGCCGCGCGCGCAGCAGGTGCCGGCGCCGGGGCGGGAGCCGCGGGTTTTGCGGGAGCGGGCGCCGCCGACTTCGCCGGCGCAGCGGCCACGGCCGGTGCGGCCTGACCTTCGACGCGGGCGATCAAACCACCGGCGCCGATCTTGCCGCCCTTCTTCACCAGCACTTCGGTGACGGTGCCGATCGCGGTCGACGGCACATCCATCGTCGCCTTGTCGGTTTCGAGCGTGACCAGCGGCGTGTCAATCTCGATCTTGTCGCCCACCTTGACGAGCACGTCGATGACGGCGACCTCGTCGAAACCACCGAGATCGGGAACCACGAGATCGATCTTGCTCACGACATCGCCTCGAGCAGTTCCTTCGGTTTCGCCAGGGTATCGGCGAGGAACTTCGCGATGCGCGCGCCCATCGCGCCGTCGATCACGCGATGATCGTATGAGAACGACAGCGGCAACATCAGGCGCGGCTGGAACGCATCGTCCTTCCACACCGGCTTCATCGCCGACCTCGACACGCCGAGAATCGCAACCTCGGGCGCGTTGATGATGGGCGTGAAGGCCGTGCCGCCGATGCCACCGAGACTGGTGATCGTGAAGCCGGCGCCCTGCATGTCGGTGCCTGGTAGTTTGCCCGCGCGCGCCTTCTCCGACATCGACGCGAGCGCGCCCGCGATGTCGAACACGTTCTTGCGGTCGGCTTCCTTGATGACCGGCACGAGCAGTCCATTCGGCGTGTCCGCGGCGAACCCGACGTTGAAATACTGCTTGAAGACCAGGTTCTGGCCGGACTCGTCCAGCGAGCTGTTGAGCACGGGGAATTCCCGCATCGCGCGCAACGCCGCCTGCACGACGAACGCGAGCGGCGTGAGTTTCACGCCCTGCGCCGCGGCCTTTTCCTTCAGCGAGCCACGCAACGCTTCGAGATCCGTGATGTCGCTCTCGTCATACTGAGTGACGTGCGGAATGTTGATCCACGCGGCCTGCAGGCGCGGGCCGGAGATCTTCTGCACGCGCGACAGCGGCTTGACCTCGACCGGACCAAAGGCCGCGAAGTCGACGACCGGAACTTTGGGCAGCGCGGGTCCCGCGGCCGCCGGCCCGCCGCCGGACATGACCAGTTTGACGAACGCCTTCACGTCGTCGAGCAGGATGCGGCCCTTTTCACCGCTGCCGCGGACGCTGCCGAGATTCACACCGAGTTCGCGCGCGAACTTGCGCACCGACGGCGACGCGTGCGCCGTGCCGAAACTCGCCTCGTCGATCGCGGGCAGCGAGCCGCGCGCAGGAAGTGATTGCGCAACGCCCTGCGGCGCGGCCGCGCGCGGCGTGGGTGCCGGTGCGGCTGTGCTGCTGGCCGCCGGTGCGGGTGCGGCGGCAGCCGGCGCGGCGGCGGCGAAACCCTTGACGGTTACGACCAGCCCGCCCGGACTGACCGTGCCACCCTTGCTGACGTGAACCTTCTCCACGACGCCCTTGGCGGTGGACGGCACGTCCATCGTCGCCTTGTCCGTCTCGAGAGTCGCGAGCGGCGTCTCGAAGTCGATGGTGTCGCCCGGCTTCACCAGCACTTCGATGACGGAAACAGAGTCGAAACTGCCCATGTCGGGCACGCGCACTTCGATCGAGCTTTCCGCCTGGGGTTGCTGCGCCGGCGCGGCGGCCGGAGCCTTGGCGGCGGGCGTCGAAGCCGCGGGCGGTGCCGGCTGTTTCGCGGCGGGCGCGTCGCCGGCGACCTTGACGGTGACCACCAGCGCGCCCGTGGACACACTGCCGCCCTTGGCGACGTGCACCTTTTCCACCACGCCTTTCGCGGTGGAGGGAATGTCCATCGTCGCCTTGTCGGTTTCGAGCGTGGCGAGCGGCGTGTCGATGTCGATCGAATCGCCTGGCTTCACGAGCACGTCGATGACCGTCACCGAATCGAAATTCCCCATGTCGGGGATGCGTACGTCCACCGTGCTCATGCTTTCTGCGGATCCAGCTTGTTAGGGTCGAGACCCAGCTTGTTCAACGCTGCCTTCAGCGTCCCCTTGTCGAGCGCGCCTTCGTCGGCGAGCGACTGCAGCGCGGCGTACACGATGTTCTTCGCGTCGACTTCGAAATGATTGCGCAGCGCGGCGCGGCCGTCGGAGCGGCCGAAACCGTCGGTTCCGAGAGTCGTGAACCGCCCCGGGACCCACTGGCGGATCATGTCCGGCCAGGCGCGCATGTAGTCGGTGGCCGCGATGAACGGCCCCGTGGCCTTCGACAACGCCTGGGCAACGTAGGGCACGCGCGCCGTTTCGCCCGGGTGCAGGCGGTTCCAGCGTTCTATTTCGAGCGCCTCGCGCCGCAGTTCCGAGAAACTCGGCGCGGAGTAGATGTCGGAGGGAATGTTGAAATCCTTCGCGAGGATTTCCGCGGCCGCGATGACTTCGCGCAGGATCGTGCCCGAACCCATCAGCGTGACGCGCACCTTGCCCGCGCCACCGGCCTGCAACAGGTACATGCCCTTGAGGATTCCTTCCTCGACGCCCTTCGGCAGCGGAGGCTGAACGTAGTTCTCGTTCATCACCGCGATGTAATAAAAGACGCTCTCGTCGTTCGCGAACATGCGCTTCATGCCGGCGTGGATGATGACGGCCAGCTCATACGCGTAAGTCGGATCGTAGGCGACGCAATTCGGCACGGTGGCCGCGTGCAACAGGCTGTGACCGTCCTGGTGCTGCAGACCTTCGCCCGCGAGCGTGGTGCGGCCGGCGGTCGCGCCCAGCAGGAAGCCGCGCGTGCGCAGATCGCCCGCGGCCCAGAAGAAATCGCCGACGCGCTGGAAGCCGAACATCGAGTAGTAGATGTAGAAAGGCACCATGTGCGTGCCGTGGTTCGCGTAGGCGGTGCCGGCCGCGATCCACGAGCAGGTCGAGCCCGCCTCGTTGATGCCCTCTTCGAGCATCTGGCCCTTCTTGTCCTCGCGATAGGACATGAGCTGATCGGAATCCACCGGCGTGTACAGCTGGCCCACCGAGCTGTAGATGCCGATCTGGCGGAACAGTCCTTCCATGCCGAAGGTGCGTGCTTCGTCGGGGACGATGGGCACGACGTTCTTGCCGATGTTCTTGTCTTTCAGCAGCTGCGTGAGGATGCGCACGAAGGCCATCGTCGTGGAGATCTCGCGGTCACCCGTGCCTTCGAGCATCGCGCTGAACGAGGAGAGCTCCGGGATCACCAGCGGCTGCGCGACGATCTTGCGCGCGGGTAGATAGCCGCCGAGAGCCTTGCGGCGCTCGTGCAGGTATTTCATCTCCGGCGTGTCGTCGGCCGGCTTCACCAGCGCGAGCTTCGCGACCTGCTCGTCGCTGAGCGGGATGTTGAAGCGGTCGCGCACGGTGCGCAGCGACTCCTCGTCGAGTTTCTTCTGCTGGTGCGCGACCATCTGGCCTTCGGCCGCCTTGCCGAGACCAAAGCCCTTGACGGTCTTGGCCAGGATGACGGTGGGCTGGCCCTTGTGGGCGCTGGCCGCCGCGTACGCGGCGAACACCTTGTAAGCGTCGTGACCGCCGCGGTTGAGACGCCAGATGTCGTCGTCCGACATGTTGGCGACCATTTCCTTGAGCTCGGGGAACTTGCCGAAGAAATTCTCGCGCGTGTACGCGCCGCCCTTCGCCTTGAAGTTCTGGTATTCGCCGTCGACGCACTCTTCCATGACGCGCTTGAGCAGGCCGTGGGTGTCGCGCGCCAGCAGTGGATCCCAGCGCGAACCCCAAACTACCTTGATGACGTTCCAGCCCGCGCCCATGAACGCGGCCTCGAGTTCCTGGATGATCTTGCCGTTGCCGCGCACCGGGCCGTCGAGCCGCTGCAGGTTGCAGTTGACGACGAACACGAGATTGTCGAGCTTCTCGCGTACCGGCAGCGTGAGCGCGCCCATCGATTCCGGTTCGTCCATCTCGCCGTCGCCGAGGAATGCCCAGACCTTGCGGTCGGATTCCGGCGTCATGCCGCGATTTTCCATGTAGCGCTGAAAACGCGCCTGGTAGATGGCCATCATCGGCCCCAGGCCCATCGACACGGTGGGGAACTGCCAGAAGTTAGGCATGAGCCACGGGTGCGGATACGACGAGATGCCGTTGCCGCCCACTTCCTGGCGGAAGTGCTTGAGTTGATCCTCGGAGAGTCTTCCCTCGAGGAAGGCGCGCGCATAGATGCCGGGTGATGCGTGTCCCTGGATGAACACCATGTCGCCGGGATGATCGGCCGACGCCGCGCGCCAGAAATGATTGAAGCCCACTTCGTACAACGTCGCCGACGAGGCGTACGTGGAAAGATGTCCGCCGTATTCGCTCGACACCTTGTTCGCGTTGAGCACCATTGCCAAGGCGTTCCAGCGGATGCACGCCTCGATGCGCTTTTCCATCTCGCGGTTGCCGGGATACGAAGGCTCGTGACCGGGAGAGATCGTGTTGACGTAGGCCGTGTTCGGACGGAACGGCAGGTAGGTGCCGGAGCGGCGCGCGTAATCGATCATCTGCTCGAGCAGAAAATGCGCACGGCCTGCGCCCTGCGTTTTCAACACGGAGTCGATCGATTCGATCCACTCGCGTGTCTCGGTCGGATCGTGGTCTTCGAGCTTCATGATTTCCGTCATACAGGTTCAGTTCCGATGCGCGCCAAAGCAAAGTGAGAGGCACGTGCTGTGTTAGCATGCGCCGCGTTGTCAGCGAGGTAGAGGGGCTGGGAAAACAAGGGGCGATATGATCGTTTCTTGAGCGCCCCGGGTCAAGCAAACCTCAATCCGGACAGCAGCTTACGGCGCGTTTTGCGCGCCTCCTACAGGACATTCTCGAGTCATTCGGAACGCGTGGCGAAACCCCCGATGGAAATCACGATACGCCGCCCGGACGACTGGCATCTGCATTTGCGCGATGGCGCGGCGCTGGCGGCCGTTTTACCGTTCACCGCGGCGCGATTCGCGCGCGCGATCGTCATGCCGAATCTCAAGCCGCCGGTGACGACCACGGCCGCGGCGCTCGCGTATCGCGAACGAATCATCGCGGCGCTGCCCCGAGCGGACGGCAAACGCGCGCAGTTCACGCCGCTGATGACGCTTTATCTGACAGACCGCACCGAGAGCGCCGAAATCGATCGCGCGAAGGCCAGCGGCGCGGTGCATGGCTGCAAGCTGTATCCGGCCGGCGCAACGACGAATTCCGATTCGGGCGTCACCGACGTGAAACATATCGACGCGGTGCTCGGCCGCATGAGCGAAGTCGGCTTGCCACTTTTGGTGCATGGCGAAGTGACCGCGCACCATGTTGACGTTTTCGATCGCGAGGCGCGCTTCATCGACGAAGTGCTCGCGCCGACGCTCGAACGGCATCCGAAATTACGCGTGGTGTTCGAACACATCACCACGAAACGCGCCGTGGAATTCGTGCAGGCGGCGCGCGCCGGCGTTGGCGCGACCATCACGCCCCAGCACCTGCTGCACAATCGCAACGCGATATTCGAAGGCGGCATCCGGCCTCATTACTATTGCCTGCCCATCCTCAAGACCGAGCAGGACCGTGCGGCGCTCGTCGAGGCGGCGACCAGCGGCAATCCGCGTTTCTTTCTCGGCACGGACAGCGCGCCACACGCGCAACACACCAAGGAAAACGCCTGCGGTTGCGCCGGCATGTTCTCCGCGCACGCCGGCATCGAGTTGTATGCCGAGGCTTTCGCCGCGGCCGGCAAGCTCGACATGCTCGAAGGATTCGCGTCGAACTTCGGCGCGGATTTTTACGGCCTGCCCCGCAACGCGGATTACATCACGCTCGCGCAGCGCGACTGGCGTCCGCCCGCTAACTACCCGTTCATCAAGGACGGCGGCTCGGATACGCGGCTGGTGCCGATGCGCGCGAATGAAGTCATCCGCTTCGAGCTGGTCAACTGATGGAACTGGCGTTGCCAACCGACGGCGGAAGTTTCAGCGGGCCGCCGCTCATGAGCCGGCGTTTCCGCTCGTTCCTGCCGGTGGTCATCGACGTCGAAACCGGCGGGTTCAATTGCGCCACCGACGCGTTGCTCGAAATCGCGGCGGTCATGATCCAGTTCGGCCCCGACGGGCGGCTGCAGCGCGGTGAATCACATTCGTACCACGTGCGTCCGTTCGAAGGCGCGAACCTCGAACCGGCCTCACTCGCCGTCAATGGCATCGATCCGTTTCATCCACTGCGCCCGGCGTTGCCGGAGAAGGACGCGCTCGGCCGCATCTTCACCGAGGTGCGCAATCAGATGAAGTTGCAGGACTGCCGGCGCGCGGTGCTGGTCGGGCACAATGCCGCATTCGACCTGGGATTCCTCAACGCGGCCGTCGCGCGCGCGGAGATCAAGCGCAATCCCTTCCACCCATTCTCGTGTTTCGACACCGCGACCCTCGCCGGCGCGGCGTTCGGTCAGACCGTCCTCGCGAAGGCCGCGCAGGCCTGCGGTCTCGACTGGGATTCCAGCGAAGCGCATTCGGCGAAATACGATGCGGAACGCACCGCGGATATCTTCTGCGAAGTCTGCAACGCCCTCGACAGCACGTGGCGCCGCGCCGAATCGCGCGCCCAAACCCTGCGCGAGAACGAAGAGTTGGTGCCGGGTGAGAAATAACTGAGTTAGCCGGATTCGCGTCCTTCAGCAGCTAACTCAGCTATTTCTCACCCGGCACCAACCTCCGAATCTCAGGCCGTGGCGCCGGCTTCGGAGAGGAGCTTCTTCAGCTCACCGCTGCGGTGCATGTCGAGCACGATGTCGCAGCCGCCCACGAGTTCGCCGTTCACGTACAGCTGCGGGTAGGTAGGCCAGTTCGAGAATTTCTTGAGCGCGTCGCGCAGCTCCGGATCCTCGAAGATGTTCACGGCATGAAAGCCCGCACCGGACGCGCGCAACGCCGCGACGGCCTGCGCTGAAAATCCGCACTGCGGGAAATCCGGTGTGCCCTTCATGAACAGCACAGCCGGGCTGGTGCCGATATGACCTTTGATCCGATTGAGGACGTCTTCTGCCACCTTCATTCTCCTTTGCTCGAGCACCCGGATGAGTGCCCACTGTGCCTCCGCGCTCATCGACGACCAGGCCGCGATTTCATGAACGGTTCGCAAACAACCCGTGCATTGGCCGCCATCGGCGAGCACGCAGACTTTGATGCAGGGGGATTGCGGGCGTTCAATCATGGCTGGCCGCGCGGAGCGCGTTGAATTATGGGGGCTCGTCCCCTATTCTTCAAACCGCTCACCGGGGAGATTAAGACAATGAAAATATTCACGAATCATCGTTTCGCGCTCATCACGGGCGTCGTGCTCGCCATCATTCTGGCACTGGTACTCGCCGCCTCGACTACAGACGGCATCGCCTACAATCAGAGCGCCCTGGCGCGCTGGGTACACATCGTTTCCGGTGTGTTCTGGATCGGCCTCCTGTACTACCTCAACGCCGTGCAAGTTCCTGGGCAGGCTGCCGCCACGGAAGACAAGGGCGGCCCCGGTCCCGCGGCCATCGGCAAGTACATCGCGCCGCGCGCGCTGTTCTGGTTCCGCTGGTCCGCGCTCGTGACCTGGCTCGCTGGCGCATGGTTGCTTGGCCCCGGATTCGTCAAGGCTTTCACCCTTGGCATGGGCCCGGATGGAGTCGACTACTACTTCCTGAAGATCGGCATCGGCGCCTGGCTCGGCACGATCATGCTCCTCAATGTGTGGGGCATCATCTGGCCAAATCAGAAGCGGGTCCTCGGCATCGTCCCGGCATCCGATGAAGAGAAGGCAAAGGCACGCAAGACTGCGTTGTATGCCTCGCGCACGAACTTCATCCTCTCGTTCCCGATGCTGCTGTGCATGGCCGGCGCGACGCACGGCCTTCCCTTCTGATCGAGAGAGTTCCACCGGAAATAATCGCGCGGCAGGTCTCGGCCGCGCTTTCTGAAGACGTGGGCGGCGGTGACGTCACCGCCGCCCTGGTTCCCGCCTCCCAACAAGTACGCGCCTCGGTCGTCGCACGCGAGGCCGCCATTCTCTGCGGCACGGACTGGGTCGACGCCACCTTCCGCCAGCTCGATCCGGGCATTCGCATCGACTGGCAGGCGCGGGACGGTGAAAGCGTCCTTCCCGACATGACCGTCCTGCGGCTGATCGGCTACGCGCGGCCGATCCTCACCGGCGAACGCACCGCGCTGAATTTCCTGCAGACGCTCTCGTCCACCGCCACGATCGCGAACCGTTACGTCGAGGCGGTCGCCGGCACCGGTTGCCGCATCCTC
>JAKFFF010000005.1:0-36307 GCA_036677145.1 Alcaligenaceae bacterium | reverse complement strand
CGCTGGCCGGCCGCATCTGGCGGCTGGGCCTGATGGGATCGGGCGCCACACTCGAAAACGTTGAGCGTTTCCTCAGCGCGTTTAAAGAGGTGTTGGGGCGTTCGCAGGCCTGAAGGCCTGCGCTACCCGGTACGCGTGTTGCAGTCCAGCTGGACTGCCATGCGCCTGCGCCACATCGTCCTCGCCGCTACACTGGCCGCCGTCGTCGCGGCCTGCGCCACCAACCCCGTCACCGGCCGGCGCGAACTTGCGCTGATGAGCGAGGCGCAGGAGATTGAGCTCGGGCGCCAGACCGACGCCGAAATCCGCAAGACCATGGGGATCTACAACGATCCCGAGCTGCAGCGCTATGTGCAGCAGATCGGGCTGCGGCTGGCCAAGTCGTCGGAGCGCCCGCACCTGCCCTGGACGTTTGCCGTCGTCGATTCACCGGCAATCAACGCGTTTGCGGTGCCCGGCGGCTTCATCTATCTCACGCGCGGCATCCTGCCGTTTCTCGATGACGAGGCGGAGCTCGCCGGCGTCATCGGGCACGAGATCGGCCACGTCACGGCGCGCCACACCGTGGCGCAATATTCGCGGCAGACCGCGGCCGGTGTCGGCCTCGGCGTGCTCGGCATCTTCATTCCAGCCGTCGGGCAGGCGGCGCCGATTGCCGAAGCCGGCCTCGGCGCGCTCTTCCTTAAGTACGGACGCGACGATGAGCGCGAGGCGGATCGGTTGGGCGTCGCGTACAACGCGCGCAACGGATGGGATCCGGCGGGCGTTGCGGGGATGCTGACGACGCTGGCGCGGCTCGAGGAGGCGTCGGGCGAGCGGCGGGGCGTGCCCAACTGGCTGTCGACGCACCCGGCGCCGGCCGATCGCGTCGAGGAGATTCAGACGATCGTGGCGGAGGCGCGCAAGACGAGCGACGCGTCGGCCACCAATGAGGCGGCGTTTCTCGCGCAGATCGACGGCATCATCTTCGGCGACAGTCCGGAAAAAGGCGTGGTGCGCGGCGCGAGCTTCCAGCATCGCGATCTGCGCTTCGCGATGACGTTCCCCGAGGGCTGGCCGATTTCCAACACCGACGCGCAGGTGGCGGCGAAGCGGCCCAATGCGGAGCACTACGTGATTCTGGAGCTGGTGCAGGCGCAGGGCGGATCGCTCGAGCAGATTGCGCAGCAGCAGATGGCGAAGGCCGGGTTCCAGCTGGTGGATGGCAACCGTACCCGTATCAACGGGCTCGACGCGGTGGTGGGCACCTATCGCGGCACGCTGCAGGGGATGGGGCAGGCGGGCGCGCGCGCCGCGCACATCCTGCACGGCGATCGCGTGTATCTGCTGGTGGGCATCGCGCCAGCCGGGCAGTTCAACGCCGCGGCACCGGCGTTCGATCAAACCATCCAGTCGTTCAGGCCGCTGACCGCGGCGCAGGCCGAGGCGATTCGCCCGAACCGCGTCGACCTCTACACCGCGCGATCGGGCGATTCGTGGCAGTCGATTGCGTCGCGCGCCAGCGAGGGCAACATGCGCGCGTCGACGCTGGCGATCATGAACGACTACGAGCCTGCCCAGCCGCCGCGCGCAGGCGACCGCCTGAAGATCGTCGTCGCCGGCTAACGGGTAGTATTGAACATGCGCAGGATCGCGAGAGCCGTGGCCGCGGCTCTTGCCGTCGGGTTTGCCGTGCTGGCCTTCGAGTGGGTCACGCTGCCCGACGTGCGCCGCCTGCAGACCGAAAATCCCGAAACCACCGCCTTCATGCGGCTGCGCGAGCGGCAGGCGCACGCGCGCGGCGAGGAGCCGCGCCGCGTGAAGCGCTGGGTGCCGTACTCGCGCATCTCGCAAACGCTCAAGCGCGCGGTGCTCGTGGCCGAAGACGCGGCGTTCTGGGAGCACGAGGGCGTGGACATGGAAGCGGTGCAGCGCGCGGTCGAGGTGAACCTCGAGAAGCGCGAGTTCGCGCTGGGCGCGAGCACCATCACGCAGCAGCTCGCGAAGAACCTGTATCTGTCGCCGTCGAAGAATCCGGTACGCAAGCTGCGCGAGCTGTGGATTGCGCGGCGGCTCGAGATCGAGCTGCCGAAGGCGCGCATCCTCGAGCTGTATCTGAACAGCATCGAGTGGGGCGACGGCATTTACGGCGCGGAAGCCGCGGCGCGCTCGTATTTCGGCAAGCCGGCGTCGTCGCTCGGCCCCGACGAGGCCGCGCTGCTGGCCGGCGCGATCATCAATCCGCGCGTGTACTCGCCGGCGCGGCCCAACGCGCGGCTGCGCGCGCGGCAGCGCATTATTCGCGGCCGCATGGGGTTTTACGAGCCGCCGGCCGCCGTGCCTGCGGCGGCCAGCGCGCCAGACGAGGATGAGGGCGGCACGCCGAAGCCGCTGCCGACCGCCGCGCCGTCGCTGCCGGCCGCGCTTCCCGGCGCGCCCGTGACGCTGGCGCCGCCTCCGCCGCCGAAGAAACCTGGCGGCGGCGGACAGTAGCCCGTCGATGTCATGCGGCGCGTTCCGCCGCCGCGAACGGTCGAGGTGCCGCCTGTTCACCTTGACACCTTCCGCACCGAGCCCGATAATCGCCCGTCTCCATTTTCTAAATAGTTTTGAGGGCCAGAGGAGTGCGCACGCGTGCGCGTGTTCCTCGTCTCGCATGATCAATTACACGGAACGGTTGACCGATCTGATGCGCGACATCGTGTCGCGCGTGCCGTCGCTCAGCTGCATCGATCTCGAGCGCGTGCTGGTGTTCGCGCGGCTCGGGCGTTCCGACGCCGACGGCGCCTACGCCAGCTGCCACTGCCTGACGCTGCCCGAGTCCGAACCGGGCTATTTCTTCTGGAAAGATCGGCAGACCGGGCAGCTCACGCGCCGCTCGGAATGGTTCGTCACCAAGTCGCCGCGCGTGGAGATCGCGGGGCGCCACATCCACTATCTGATCTCGTTCGTCCTGCCGCGGTTCTCGGACCAGTCGCTCGAGCGCTCGCGCAAGCGCGAGTTCTATGACGACGAGCCGGCGTGGATTGCGAAGCTCGACACTGTGGTGCACGAGCTGTATCACATCGATCCGCAGGGGCAGGGCCTGCGCCGCGCGGTGCTGCCTGACGGCAACATGTCGAACAAGCTGCACGGCCCGACCTACTACGAAGACGTCGCGCGCATGGTGCGCCAGTACCTCGCGAGCAAGCCGAATCCCGAGCTGTACGAGTTTCTGCGGTACGACTTCGCCGGGCTGACCGAGCGCTACGGCGGCGTGGTGTGCACGACGTTCCGCAACTATCCGTCGTTTCCGCAGCGCTACAACGAGACGGTGCGGCTCGCGGCCGACGCGCCGCTGCCGGTGCCTGACGTGAAGATTGAGCCGTTGAAGCGCGCCTCGCAGCCCGCGCAGTACACCGAGCGCGACCTGGCCAAGCGGCTGTTCATGCCGCAGACTTCCCGGCTGGCGGTTTAGAACACGCGCCGCGCGCCGAGGAAGCGCGACGACCAGTAGGGTGTGTCCATGCGCTCGACGCGCACGACGCCGCGGCTGTTGGGGGCGTGCACGAACTCGCCGCCGCCGAGCGCGATGCCCACGTGCGAGGCCTTCGATCCCACCGTCTGAAAAAACACCAGATCACCCGGCTCGATCGCGCGCGTGCGCGCGCCGACGCCGTACTGTTCGATGACCGTGCGCGGCATGTCGATGGCGTGCTGCGCCAGCACGTACTGCACGAAGCCGCTGCAGTCGAAGCCGTTCAGATCGGATCCGCCGAGCCGATAGGGCACGCCGCGCAGGTCGAGCGCCGTGGCCAGCACCGCGGCCGATGCGGCCTCGCGGCCCGGTGACGCAGCCGCTCCAGGCGACGGCCCGCCGCCTGGCACCGGCACGCCCGGCTCAGCCGTCGCCGGCTCGGCAGCGGTCATCGCCGGCATGTGGGCCGTCGGGAACGGGCGCGGCGCGTAGGCGCCTCCAGTGGCGCATGCCGTGCTGGCCGCCAGGGCCACGAACGCCAGGATCAGTCGCATGAGGACACCGGGATTATCGGATTAATTGACGTTTTCCGTCATCTCCTGCAAAATCAGGCAGCAAGATGGAGCAAACGCTCCTGTTGAACGCGACGTACGAACCCCTCAAGGTTGTTCACTGGCGCAAGGCGGTGACGCTGTGGTGCCAGGGGAAGGTGGAGGTGATCTCGGTCTATGAAGACCGGGAGATCCGGAGCGTGAGCTTCACCTTCAAGCTACCTTCGGTTATCCGTCTGCTCCGCCGCATCCGCATCAAGCGCCGCCTCGACTACGTCCCGTTTTCCCGCGCCAACATTTACGCCCGCGACAATCACAGCTGCCAGTACTGCGGGAAGCCGTTCGCCAGCTCGGAGCTGACCTTCGATCATGTGGTGCCGGTCGCCCAGGGCGGCCGCAAGGACTGGGAAAACATCGTCACCTGCTGTATCAGCTGCAACCGCAGGAAAGGCGGGCGCACGCCGGCTGAGGCCGGCATGCACCTGATACGTGTGCCCAAACGTCCTGAGAAAGCGCCGGCGATCCGGATCACCGTCGGCCTCAAGAACGCTCCGGACAGCTGGCGCGACTACTTCTACTGGAACATGGAGCTCGACAAGAGCTAATCCGCTCGCCACGGCGTCCCCGCGGTGTGTGCTCCGCTGAAATTTCCCGATGACTGCTTCCAGCTCGTCCCGCATCTCCGGGGTCCGTCCGCTTTGGGCCGTGGAGGGCGGATACATCATTATCGAAGGGTCGGGCTTTGTCGTCGATCCCCGGCTGCCCCGAGTGTTCATCGGCGGAAGTCAGGCCCGGATCACCAGCGCGTCGTCGCGCGAGCTGACCGCGATCATTCCCCCGGGACTCGACGGCGGGCGCACACCCATCCGCATCGAGGAGATCCAGCGATTCGCCGCGGATGACCCAAGTCGCCACGTTGCCGAGCGCCTCGTGCAACGCCTGCTCCTGCTCCATGCCATCCTCGCAGGCCATCATCGTCGTGGCCATTCGCGACAGCTTCAGTTTCGCGCCGTCAACTTCGTAGGTGCCGCTCATCTGGTTGCATCCGGCGAAGGCCGCGAGTCGATTGCCTTCGGAGTGGAACACCATGTGCGGCTCGCGCCGGTTTTCTTTGACGACCACCGGCGCGCCGCCGATCGTCATCACTTTCCAGTAGGTGTTTTCGAGCTCGGCGGTGGACGCGGTCGATTCCGCGGGCGTCTGATCGCGCGATGCGCACGCGGCCGTTGTGCAAAGCACTCCGGCAAGGATCGTGGTAACCAGCTTGTTCACGGCCAGCGCATCGTAACGCCGGCGAGTACGGCTCAGCTAACTCCGCGTTTTCTCACCCGGCACCAACGAGGGGCTAACTCCCCACTTCCCCCACCCGGCACCAAACCCCGGGCGGTCCAGAGCATGGTGTGCAGCCAGTCGCCCAGGCGGCGGGGAAGTTGCAGGGCGTCCTCGACCTGGAAGCTGCGTGGCTCGCCGTGCAGGCACCATTCGCAGAAATGTTCGCAGTTGTTGGTCCACAGGCTGTAGCGGTTCTCGCCGAGCCGCGAACGCGCGCGCAGGATCACTTCCTCGGGATGCCAGCAGCACTCGTCGTGCTGAATCAGAAAAACAGGTCGTCCTTGCGCAAACGCCTCGAGCGGCACTTCCTCCACCGGGCGACGCACAATGTCGTAGAGCAGCGCGCCGTAATGCACGACCTGCCCGCTGCCGGTGTATATGCCGTGGTGCGCGAAACCCCAGCGGGGTGTGACCAGGTGCGCGCCCAACGGCGGTGAATCGTATGGCCCCAGTGGTTCATGTGAGCGGTATGGTCTGCCGTGGTTGTCGAAGTTCATATCCGGGCGCGGTGATCTGCTCTCTTGCTGGTGTCAGTACACCACCGAGTAGTTCGATCAGGCACCGGCATGTAGGACGCACCACCGTCGCAAACCAGCATCGCGGTTTCGCCGACTCCGCCGACAAGCGGTGTAAGACAGTTGGTGCCGGGTGAGAAAAGACTGAGTTAGCTCGCGAAGCGGCTAACTCAGTCTTTTCTCACCCGGCACCAACTACCGCGACGATCACCCAGGTGAGACCCGTAGCCAGTAGAACGCCGACGATGAGGCGAACCCATGACGCGGCGGTAACGGGCGCGATGCCTTCGACGGAGTAGCGGCGTTTGCCGGTCACCATCGCGCCGATGAGGTTTTCTTTCTTGAAGACGAGATAGAAGAGCACCGCCAGGACGTGCACCAGGATCACGATCTGCAGGATCTTGAAAATCAGGTTGTGAAGTCCCGCGCAGGTGCGACCCGTATCGAAGTCGACATACATCGATAACGGCCCGGACTCGATGCCATCGACATCGACCGCGAACAATCCCAGCCCCACCTGCACCAGCAGCAGCACGATCAACGCCACTACGCTCCACGACCCGAGCGGGTTGTGACCGGCCGCCGGCGTCCAACGTCCGCGCATGTAGTCGAGCACGCCGCGCGGTCCGTGCACGAACCGGCCGAACCGCGCCGTGGAGCTGCCGAAGAATCCCCAATAGATGCGGAACAGCAGCACGCCCAGCACCGCGTATCCACTCCAGCGATGCCACTCGAGCCGGCCCGTCTCGGCAGTCCACCAGGACACACCGACGAGCACGACGAAAAGCCAATGAACGAGGCGCGTGGGGACATCCCACACGCGCACTCGTGGCGCGTCACCCATTACTCAGGCGCGCGGAACTTGTCGTGGCAGTTCTTGCAGGAGCCGCCCACTTCGCGAAATGCCTTCTTCACCGCATCGACATCCTTGGCATTCGCAGCGGCCACCAGCGCCGGCGTGCGCTCTTCGAACAATTTCATCGCGGCCGTGAAGTCCGTCGTGTTCGTCCAGATATCCGGCAGCGCGCGCGTCTTGCCCGCCTCAGGTCCAGTACCTTTCGGGAACCATTGAATCTGATTCACTGAAGCTTCTTGCACCGCCGCGGCCGCCTTCTGCAACGCCGCGAAATCGGGGCTGCCTGCATTGCTCTGATCGCGCACGGCCTTGAATGCATCGCCGAGTTTTTCGTAGTGCTCGTGACGCGCCTTTTGCGTCTCCGCGGGCGTCGCGGCCTGCACCGCGCACGCGATCACGGCCGCAACCGCGACGAATGAACATAGCTTCTTTAACGAACTGCCTGGCATGGGCTCGGGTCCTCTTGGAGTGTGATGTAAGACGCATCTATAAACGATTTCCGTCATTCATGGCGAGTCACGGAACGAATCAGAGTCCCCCTGACTCCAAATGCCCGTGACCAAACAACCGAAAACCCGCAGAATGCGCAGCGTTTTCAAGACGATGATAGGGGGCAAGTGATCGTGAGTTTGAAGCGGGTTTTCAGGATCACTGCGCCCATCGCGGCGCTCGCCTTCGTATTTCCTGTCGCCCGCGCCGCGACGGCAACCCCGATCCAGACATACAACTCGACCATCCTGCCGATCCTCGAGAAGCACTGCTTCGAGTGTCACGGCGATGGATATGACAAGGGCAAGGTCGCGTTCGACCTGCTCGAGTCAGACAAGGAAATCCTCGAGCCCATTCTGTGGCTGCGTGTGCTGAACAACGTACGCGCCGGGCTCATGCCCGCCGAGGGCAACCCGCACCTCAGCGCCGATGAACAGGCCACGCTCGAACGCTGGATCAAGCGCGACGTGTTCCGCCTCGACCCCGCCCGCCCCGATCCCGGCCGTGTCACCGTGCGCCGGTTGAATCGCGTCGAGTACCGCAACACGGTCAGGGACCTGCTCGGCGTCGACTACAACACCGAACACGAATTCCCGCCCGACGACACCGGCTTCGGCTTCGACAACATCGGCGACGCGCTGACCACCTCACCGATGCTGATGGAGAAATACGTCGCCGCCGCGCAGACCGTCGTCGCGCAGGCCGTGCCGCTCATCGCACGCCAGCCGGTCGCGAAGATCGACACCGGCATGGTGTTCGATGGCAAAGGCGCGGGCTCCAAGTGGGGCCGCCGCCAGTTGACCTTCGACACCCCGGCCGATGTCGCGACCGCATTCAAGACCGATCTTGCCGGCACGTATCGCGTGAAGCTCGATCTCGAAGTGAACGGCAGCTACTTCCCGGATCCCGGCAAGGCGCGCGTCGTGGTCAAGGTCGACGGCCAGGAGATGGTGAACCAGGAGTTCGTCTACCACGACGAGAAGGTCTTCACCTTCGAGTCCAGGCAGAAGTGGCCGGCGAATTCGAATCACGCCGTGACCATCGAACTGACTCCGACGGCGCCGGCAGCGAAGAAGGAAACCGTCATCGACTTCTTCGTGAACAAGCTGCACGTCGAAGGTCCGCTCGAACCCGCGCACTGGGTCAAGACTGAAAACTACGAGCGCTACTTCCCGCGCGAAGTGCCGAAGTCGCGTGACGAGCGCCGCGCCTACGCCGCCGAGTTGTTAGGCGCGTTCGCGCAGCAGGCCTATCGGCGGCCCGTGACGGACAACACAGCCGCGCGGCTCGCCGCGCTCGCCGAGGCGACCTACACGCAGAAGGGCAAATCCTTCGAGCAAGGCGTGGCGCATGCGATGGCCGCGGTGCTGGCCTCGCCGCGTTTCCTGTTCAAGCTCGAAGAGGCCGCGCCGAATTCGGCCGGCGGCATCGCCGACGTGGACGACTATTCGCTCGCGTCGCGCCTCTCCTACTTCCTCTGGTCGACGATGCCCGATGCGCAGTTGATGGAACTCGCCTCGCGCAACGAGCTGCGCAAGAACCTCAACGCGCAGGTCGAACGCATGCTGAAGGATCCGCGCGCCGAGAATCTCGCGCGCAACTTCACCGGCCAGTGGCTGCAGGCCCGCGACGTCGAAGGCATCGCCAGCAATCCGCGCCAGATCATCCTGCGCGATGCCGGCGAAGAAGAAACGCAGCGCAAACTGCGCCAGGCGTTCATGAAGCAGGACGAAGAGGCGATCAAGCGCCTCAACGACTACATCGAGCAGGTCGTCGACTCGAAACCCGAATTCAGCAAGGACGTGCGCAAGGCGATGCGCGAGGAGACGGAGATGTACTTCGCGTACGTCGCGCGCGAAGACCGGCCCGTCACCGAATTCATCGACAGCAACTACACCTTCCTCAACGAAGAACTCGCCCGCATGTACGGCGTGCCCGACGTCGTCGGCAAACAGCTGCGCAAAGTCACGCTGCCGGCGGGTAATCCGCGCGGCGGCATGCTCACGCAAGGCAGCGCGCTGGTCGTGACGTCCAATCCCGATCGCACGTCGCCCGTGAAGCGCGGCTTGTTCGTGCTGGCCAACTTCCTCGGCACTCCGCCGCCTCCCCCGCCCGCCAACGTGCCGGCGCTGGAAGCGAGCGAGGCCGACTTCAAGGGCCACGAGCCGACGCTGCGCGACGTGCTCAAGGTTCATCGCGAGAATCCGGCCTGCGCGTCCTGCCACAACCGCATGGATCCGATTGGCCTGGCGTTCGAGAACTTCAACGCCTACGGCGCCTGGCGCGATTCGGAGCGCAAGCAGCCGATCGTCGCGCAGGGCAACCTCATCACCGGCGAGCAATTCACGAGCGTCAGCCAGCTCAAGCGCATTCTCGTCAACGATCACCGCGAAGAGTTCTACCGCACCCTCACCGGCAAGCTGATGACCTATGCAACGGGGCGCGGCATGGAGTATTACGACGTGGATACGATCGACCAGATCGTGAAGCGGCTCGACGAACAGGACGGCCGCTTCTCCGCGTTGATGACTGGCATCATCGAATCCGCGCCTTTCCAGAAAATGCGCACCACGGCAACTGTCACGGCGGCAAACTGATATGAGCAAAACCATCGATCGCGAAACACTGCTGAAGATCCGCGCGGCTGAACGCTTCGAGAGTCTTTCCCGCCGGCGCTTCCTGCGCGGCGCGGGCGCGGCCATCGCGCTGCCCGCGTTCGCGTCACTGATGCCGCGCGACGCCTTCGCCGCACGCAAGGCGGCCCTGAAGGCGCCCACGCGCATGGCCGTGGTGTACGTGCCGAACGGCGCGATTCCCGCCGCATGGTGGCCGGCCGGTGACGGCGGCACGAATTTCGAACTGCCGCGCACGCTTGCGCCGCTGGCCAATGTGCGCAATCACCTGCAGGTCATTTCCGGACTCGAAGACCTGTGCGCGAACGCGGGGCCCGATGGCGCCGGCGATCACGCGCGCGCGGGCGGCACGTTCCTCACCGGTGTGCGAATCAAGAAGACCGCGGGATCCGACATTCACGCCGGCATCTCGATCGACCAGGTCATCGCGAACCAGATCGGTCACAACACGCGATTCGCGTCGCTGGAACTCACCTGCGATGCCGTGCGCAAATCCGGCGAATGTGATTCGGGATACGCCTGCGCGTACGAATACAACATGGCGTGGAGCTCGCCGAACCAGCCTCTCTCCCCCGAACACAATCCGCAGTTCGCGTTCGAGCGTTTGTTTGGCCAGGGCTCGCCGAAGGAACGCGTCGCGAATCTGAAGCGCCGTCAGGCGGAGCAGAATTCGATTCTCGACTTCGTGCTCGAGGATGCCCAGGGCGTGGCGCGCGAACTGAGCGGCCGCGACCGGCAGAAGCTCGACCAATATCTGACCAGCGTGCGCGAGATCGAACAGCGCATCGAAAACACCACGAAGATGCGCGTGGAGAATCCGGAGATCGACGCGCCCGCGGGAGTGCCGGTGAGTTACCTGGATCACGCCGACCTGATGTTCGACATGCTGCTGCTCGCGTTCCAGACGGATTCGACGCGCGTCGCGACGCTGCTGATGGCGCGTGAAGGCAGCAACCGTCCGTTCACCGACATCGGCATTCCGTCCGGCCACCACGATCTCACGCATCACAAGAACAGCGCCGAGATCATCGAGAAGGTGCAGGAGATCGATCGCTGGTACGTGACGCGGCTCGCGCGGTTCCTCGAGAAGATGGACCAGGCGCAGGATGCCGATGGGCAGTCGATGCTGCAGAACTCGATGATCCTGTACGGCTCGGGCAACGCGGATGGCAATCGCCATACTCACGACAACCTGCCCATCCTGCTCGCGGGCGCCGGCGGCGGCGCGTTCCAGACGGGCCGCTACATCAAGGCGAAGCCGCAACCGCTGACGAACCTGTTCCTGAGCATGGCCGATGCCATGGGCACACAGGGCATCGACAAACACGGCGACTCGACGGGAAGATTCAGCGCCTGACGGGTGGTGCCGGGAAGGGATTCCCGGGAGAAGCGCTCAATCCAGTTCGTTGGGGTACGTGCGCATCGCGTATCTCAGCGTCGCTTCGTCGCGTCCCAGGGCCCGTGCGACGGACGCCAGGCTCGCCACCTTCCTTTTCCCCGCCTGCGCGGCGATCCAAGCGCGGACTTTCGTCAGGTAGGCATCGCGTACCGGTGAATCGAGCTGCGCGGGATCAACATCGAACCGCTTGCAGGCTTCGGCGATCAGTTCATCCAGGGACTGACGAACGCGAATCAATGGGGCCGCGCGCGAAATCCGCGGCTCGGCTGCGACTGACGCAGAAGCGAGATCGCCGGACGGCGGTTGCCATTCTTTCGCGTCGGCACTGCCAACGAAATCTAGATACGCGGCAACGGCTTTGTCCGGCGTACTGCCGAACATGTTCAACGCGAACGAAGTGGTCACCCATGAGTCCGAGCGCCGGCCAGTGTAGTTATGGTGGCTGGACCAGCGGTACTTTGCCGCGTCGTCGACGAGATGCGCCGTCACCGGATTCAGGTGGATGTAGCGCACGAGTGTGAGCAGGTATGCGTCTACATCGACGAGCCGTGCGTGATACCTGCGTTCGAAGAAGTGCCCGCTCACGTTCAGCTTGAGCTGCATTGCGCGCGCGTACTCCGCGGCAATTTGCCGCATCGGATGGGCAAGCGGCTCGTCACCGACCTGCATCAACAGATGAATGTGATTGGTCATCCAGCAATACGCGTGGACGCGCACGTCGTACTTCTCGATTGCCCGGGCGACGATCTTGTTCAGCAGATTCCGATCAGTATCCGCGAAGAAGATGTCGCGCTGGTGATTGCCGCGCATCGTGACGTGGTAGAAACCGCCCGGCTGATGGACTCGCAAACGGCGCGCCATCCGCGCCTCCAATGACAGTGACGTTGCGCGATATGGTGCGCATCAACTGCAACCGGGTGAGAGGGTGAAATGTGGTGGATTCGCGCGCTTATCCCGGGAATCCCGCAAATCCCTTCCCGGCACCACCCTTCGGTTCAGCGGCGCATCGCGTTCGGAAGCGCCCACGAATCCTCACCGACTTCCACGCCGGCCACTCCGATCTTCGGTGACCGCTCCGCGAGTTCGAATTCGACGTACACCTCGAGCGCGCTCATCTGTTCCGTCAGTCGCGCATCGAGTGCCAGCCGTTCGCGCACGGTTTTCGCGTTGCTGCCATGAGCGAGCAATTCGATCGCGGCGGCGATGGCGCTGATCTCGGCGAAGCCGAACGATTCAGACGTGCTGGAAATCTTGTGAGCCATGCGCTCGATCTGCGCAACGGCCGGGGGTTCGAGCGCCATGGGCTCGTCGGGCAGACAAGCGCGCATCTGGGAGAGTTCGAGCTGCGTGCGCTCGAGAAAACGGATGGCCAGCGCCGCCTGGCTGAACTGGGACGTGGTTGTATCGCCTGAACTGGTCACGATTACCTCTGCGCGTTGAGTCGGTGACCCGCGGCCTGCTCCCTCTCCTCGCGTAAAAGTCTTGCACACGGCGCGGCGTGGTATGCGTCTGGTTCGATCGGCGAAAGCGCTTGCTTGGTGTTACTGCCGACTGGGTCTCACAATATTGTCCTCCGCTCCGCGCCTGACCGGACAAGACAGGACTAGCTAGTGAAAGCGTTTTCACGAGACAACGTGCTGTTCCCCCGCGATATTTTGCCTGTCCACCGGTGACAGGAAATCCGGCTAGTTTGGGCCCGGCGCCGCCGCCACCGGCACGGACAGCAGCACGACGCCGTCGATCTCGGTGAGGATGTGTCCGCCGAGCGCGATCACGCTGTGCACCACCGCCGAGTTGCGGTTGCCCGGACAGCCGACCAGGATTCTGGTGTGATCGAGGTAGTTAGAAGTAGCGGCCGACTCGCCGAGCCGGCGGCACGGACTTCCCGGCTGCGGAAAACCATTGCCCAGCGGCCGCAGCTTCTCCGGCACTTTGACGGCGCCGGCCGCCGGTGTTGCCGCCGGCGTGGCCGCCTCGCGCGCGCCGTCATCACAACCCGCCGCGAACAGACCGACCAGCAAAACGGCGCAGGAGATCGCGGTTTTCATGGCCCGACTATAGTCGCCTGCGGGCCCCGTCGGCCACCGCGATGGAAAATGCCGCCGTAAGAGGTCAGTCCGCGCGCACCAGCCGCGCGAGCGCGACACGATACCGCCGCATCACCGCTTCGCGCGCATGATGCGCGCCACGCGTCACGACCTTGCGGCCCGCGCGCCACACTCCGTCGATCGCCGCCTGCCCGCCGCCGAAGATCAGGCTGTCGAGCAGCGCGTCTCCCTCACGTTCGACCAGCGCCGGCGAATCCGCATCGAGCGTGAAGAAATCCGCGGCCGCGCCTTCGACGATTCCCGCGCCCTGCTGCCCCAACGCGCGCGAGCCCCCGCGCAACGCGCCATCAAACAATGTACGCCCGGTCGAGGGCGCAACACCCGCGATCACATTGCGTGCACGATCACGCAGCCGCTGCGCGTATTCGAGCTGCCGCAGCTCATCCCGCACGCTGATCGCTACATTCGAATCGGTTCCGATCCCGAACACTCCACCCGCCGCGAGCAGTTGTGCCGCGGGCGCGATTCCATCCCCGAGATTCGCTTCGGTCACGGGACAGAATCCCGCGACCGCGCCACTGGCTCCCAGCCGTGCAATCTCCGCGGCCGTCATGTGCGTCGCATGGATCAGGCACCAGCGATCATTCAACGAAACGTTGTCGAGCAACCATTCCACCGGCCGCTTCCCTGACCAGGCCACGCAATCTTCGACTTCCTTCACCTGCTCCGCGGCGTGGATGTGGATCGGGCCCGCCGGCGCGAGCTTCACGACTTCGCGCAATTCCTCCGGCGTCACGGCGCGCAGTGAATGCGGCGCGACGCCGACGTTCCCGTCCGGCAGCGGCCGCACGGCACCGTGCGCGGCCTCCAGCAATTTCGCGAATGTCTCGACGTCGTTGATGAAACGCCGCTGGCCCGCATTTGGCGGCTGCCCGCCGAAGCCGGCATGCGCGTAAAACACCGGCAGCAGCGTGAGCCCGATGCCGGTCTCCGCGGCCGCGGCCGCGACGCGGCGCGTCATCTCGCCCAGATCCGCATACGGCATGCCGGCCGGATCGTGATGCACGTAATGAAACTCGCCGACGCGCGTGAACCCGGTCTCAAGCATCTCGACGAACGCCATCGCGCTCACGGCCTCGAGATCTTCGGGTGTCATGCGCGCGCAGAAGCGATACATGAGCTCGCGCCAGCTCCAGAAGTTGTCCGCCGCCGGACCGCGGTACTCGGTAAGGCCTGCCATGCCGCGCTGGAATGCGTGGCTGTGAACATTGGGCATGCCGGGCAATGCGACCTTCGCCCGTTCGTCGCGCCCCTGGGCATCGACGCCGCGCTGCAGTCGCGCGACGCGGCCCCCGGCGAGTTCGACGCGTACGTTCCGGGCCCACCCGTCCGGCAGCAATGCGGAATCGAAGTGCAGGTTTTCCACTGCCGGGCAGTATATGCGCGCGGCGCGGTCCTCTGGCACGCCAGTCTACTCATCTATAAGGTGCCTCCATGCGCTGTGACCAGATTTGGCGTAACGCCCGGATCGCGACCCTGGCAGCGGGCCGCGAGAACCTGGGTCTCATCGACGATGGACTCGTCGCGAGCCGCGACGGCCGCATCATTTACGCCGGCCCCACGAGCGATGTGCCGACCGCACTCGAAGCCCTGCAAGTCACCGACTGCGGCGGCCGTCTCATTACCCCCGGCCTCATCGATTGCCACACACACCTGGTCCACGCGGGCGACCGCGCCGCGGAGTTCGAGCAGCGGCTGCGCGGCGTGTCCTACGAGGACATCGCCAAACAAGGTGGCGGCATCCTCTCCACCGTGAAGGCGACGCGCGCGGCGAGCGAATCGGAGCTGCTCGCCCAATCGCGGCCGCGCCTCGATTCGTTGATCGCCGAGGGCGTGACCACCGTCGAAATCAAATCCGGCTACGGCCTGACGGCGGAACACGAAGGCAAACAACTGCGCGTCGCGCGGTTCCTCGAGCGCGAGTGCAGCGTATCGGTGTCGAAGACCTTCCTGGGCGCGCACGCGGTGCCACCCGAATACGCGGGCCGCGCGAACGATTACATCGCGCTGGTGTGCAACGACATGATCCCGATCCTCGCGCGCGAGGATCTCATCGACGCCGTCGACGTGTTCTGCGAGAACATCGGCTTCACGCGCGACCAGACGCGGCGCGTGTTCGAGGCGGCACAGTCGCACCGGCTGCGCGTCAAACTACATGCGGAGCAGCTCTCGAACATGCAGGGCGCCGAACTCGCGGCGCAGTTCAATGCCCTGTCCGCGGATCATCTCGAATACGCGGACGAAGCCGCCGTGAAGGCCATGGCCGCCGCGGGCATGGCCGCGGTGCTGTTGCCCGGCGCGTTCTATTTCCTGCGCGAGACGCGTGTGCCACCGGTCGAACTGCTGCGTACCTGCCGCGTCCCAATCGCGATCGCGACCGACTGCAATCCGGGCACCTCGCCGCTCACCTCGATCCTGCTCGTCATGAACATGGCCGCGACGTTGTTCCGGCTCACGGTCGAGGAATGCCTGGTGGGCGTCACGCGCGCCGCGGCGCACGCGTTGGGGCTAGCCGACCGCGGCACGCTCGAGGTGGGCAAGCGCTGCGATCTGGCGATCTGGAACGTCGAACGTCCCGCCGAACTCGTTTATCGCGTCGGGTTCAACCCGTTACACGAGCGCGTGTGGCACGAGGAAGCGCGCGCCTAACGGGGCGACGGGGACAGCAGCCCTTCCAGCCACGCCTGCCACACCTTCACCCTCGCCTGCACACGCGGCACCGCGGCCATGCCCGGCAGTTCGATGAAGCGGTACGAGCAATAACAAATGATCACCAGCGGTGGCGTGCAAATCGCCGCCACGGCCCAATGACCCGCGGCCGACATCGCCTGCGAGGCGGGCCGGCCGATGATGAACGTGAACACGCAGTACAGCACCAGGCTGTGCAGCAGGTAGACGCTGTAGCTCATGTCGCCGAGCAGCCGCAGCGTCGCGCCGCGCAGCACGCCGAACAGGCTCGTACCCGCGGCGATGAGCACGAACGCCAGACCGAACAAAGTCAGCGACGGCAGCCGGTCACCACGCGGACTCCACCACACCGCCAGCACGGCGCAGCCAATCACGACCAGGCTCGCCACGGCGCTCGCCGCGAACGCGCGCAGTGCCGGGTTCTTGGAGACATGGGCCGCGACGATGCCGAAGCCGAAGGCGGCGAAGTGGATCCACGGCGGCTGCGCGATGAAGCAGAACGCGAGCATGAGCAGGCCAACGATCAGCAGCGGCCAACGCACCCGCATGCCGAGCGTCAAGGCGCCCACGGGCAACAGCAAATAGAACACCCACTCGAAGCGCAGCGACCAGGTGACTCCCAGCATCGCGGTCGAAGTCTCCTGCACGCCATTGATCGCCGGCTTGTCGATCATGGTGAACATCAGCCAGTGAAGCGCGTTTTCGACCAGGTCGATCGCGCTCTCGCGCAATTCGAATCCGCTCGCCGCGGCGACGAATACGAACAGCGCGGCGACCGCGAACAGGTACAGCGGCGTCAGGCGCATGACGCGCGATACGTACAGACGCGTCCAGTCGATTCCGGACTCGCGCGACGCGAGCAGCCGCGACCAGAACAGGTACGCGGTGATCATGAAGAACATCGCGACACTGCTCTGCCCCAGGTGCACGAAGATCGCGGACGGCGGCTCGCGCCACTCGCCATGCGTATGCAGCAGGTAGTACCAGATGGGAACGTGATGCAGGAAAACGGCGAAGGCGAGGATTCCGCGCAGACCGTCGATCGAAGTTTCACGCACTGCCGTGCCCTGCGCCGGCATCCCGAATAGCCGTCGCAACACCGCCGCAGTCAGAATCGCCAGGAAAAAACAACCGACTGCCGGCCAGATCGCCACTGGGCTCATTCATTACTCCGCGAGGTGTGCCTGCATGCTGACAGTCATCGCGGAAATTCATAAGAAACACAGCGCACAGTTTTGAGGACTCGTATCGATGCCGGATTTTTGACGCCGGTGATATTCGTCATCGCGACACTCGCGGCGCGTCGTCCGACTTGACAGCCGCACACGCGGCAATCTCACATCCGATGTCCGCGTTGCAATCTGTAAAACGTTTCGCTGGCAGTCAGGGAAACTCGCATATATCGTGGCACGCATGACGGACCGGAACTCCACGCGTGAATGGCTTGCAGTCCATCACGGCGATGCACCGCTCGTCGTGAGCCTGCCGCACACCGGCATCGAGATCCCCGCGGATATCGAGCCACGTCTCGTTTCCACCTGGCTCGCGCGGCGCGATGCGGATTTCTGGGTCGATGTGTTGTACGACTTCGCGCACGAGATGGGCGCGACAACCATCCGCACGGCGCTGTCGCGCACGGTCATCGACGTGAACCGCGATCCTTCCGGCGCTTCGCTGTATCCCGGCCAGGCGACCACGAGTCTGTGCCCCACTGAAACATTTGCCGGCGAGCCGCTGTATCGGAGCGGCGCGGCGCCGGATGCGGCCGAGATCGCGCGGCGCACCGAGGATTTCTTCGCGCCCTATCACGCCCGTATCGCGCTCGAAACCGCCCGCCTGCGCGAGCATCACCGGCGCGTCGTGTTGTATGACGCGCATTCGATCCTCTCGCGCGTGGCGCGCTTGTTCGATGACGAGCTGCCGCAGTTCAATCTCGGCACGAACAACGGGGCGTCCTGCGATCCGGCGCTGACGAACGAAATCGAAAAGATCTGCGACGCCTCGGGCATGAGTCGCGTGACCAACGGCCGGTTTCGCGGCGGCTGGATCACACGTCACTATGGCAAGCCCGATAACGGCGTCCATGCGATACAAATGGAACTTGCCATGCGCGGCTATCTGCAGGAACCCGAAGGCGAACTATCCGAAGACAACTGGCCCGCGCCGCTCGACGACGTGCGCGCCGCGCGCCTGCGCGTGGCATTGCGCGACGTACTGGACGCCTGCCTGCGTTTTGCGAGGGCTGACCGATGAATCGAACCACCAGTCAACGCATCATTCACGCGCCCACGGGCACGAAGCTCACG
Organism: Alcaligenaceae bacterium; assembly: GCA_036677145.1. Lineage (GTDB taxonomy): Bacteria > Pseudomonadota > Gammaproteobacteria > Steroidobacterales > Steroidobacteraceae > CADEED01. The sequence continues at coordinate 17,994 of JAKFFF010000005.1, read as the reverse complement.
GCGAAAAGCTGGCTCACCGAAGCGCCGCTGCGCATGTTGATGAACAATCTCGATCCGGTGGTCGCGGAGCGCCCCGGCGATCTCGTGGTGTACGGCGGCATCGGCCGTGCCGCGCGCGACTGGCCGAGTTACGACGCCATCGTCGCGACACTCACACGTCTGGAGTCCGACCAGACGCTGCTCATTCAATCCGGCAAACCGGTGGGAGTGTTCCAGACACATGCTGACGCCCCACGCGTCTTGCTGGCGAATTCCAATCTCGTGCCGCGCTGGAGCACCTGGGAACATTTCAACGAGCTCGATCGCAAGGGCCTGATGATGTTCGGGCAGATGACCGCGGGCTCGTGGATCTACATCGGCTCGCAGGGCATCGTGCAGGGCACGTACGAAACCTTCGTCGAGATGGGCCGCCAGCATTTCGGCGGAAATCTCGCCGGCCGCTGGTTGCTGACCGCGGGTCTCGGCGGCATGGGCGGCGCGCAGCCGCTGGCGTCCGTGATGGCGGGCGCTTCATGCCTCGCGATCGAATGCCAGGCGTCGCGCATCGAGATGCGGCTCAAGACCGGCTACCTGGATCACGGCACGGACAAGATCGACGAGGCGCTGCAACTCATCACCGAATCCTGCGCCGCGCGCAAGCCGGTCTCGGTCGGGTTGTTAGGCAATGCGGCCGAGATCCTGCCCGCGCTGTTCAAGCGCGGCGTCCGCCCCGACATGCTCACCGACCAGACCTCCGCGCACGACCCGGTCAATGGCTATCTACCCATCGGCTGGAGCGTCGAGAAGTGGATCGCCACGCGCGCCAGCGATCCGGACGCCGTGAGCAAGGCCGCGAAGGCGTCGATGGCCGTGCACGTGCGCGCGATGCTGGATTTCCAGCAGGCCGGCGTACACACCGTCGACTACGGCAACAACATCCGCCAGGTTGCGCTCGAAGAAGGCGTGAAGAACGCGTTCGATTTTCCGGGCTTCGTGCCGGCGTACATCCGGCCATTGTTCTGCCGCGGCGTTGGCCCCTTCCGCTGGGTCGCGCTGTCCGGCGACCCGGAGGACATCTACAAGACCGACGCGAAAGTGAAGGAGCTGCTGCCCGACGACGCGGCGCTGCACCACTGGCTGGACATGGCGCGCACCCGGATCAAGTTTCAGGGTCTGCCCGCGCGCATCTGCTGGGTAGGCCTCGGCGATCGTCACCGGCTCGGCCTCGCGTTCAACGAGATGGTCGCGAGCGGAGAACTCAAGGCGCCGGTGGTCATCGGGCGTGATCATCTGGATTCGGGTTCCGTCGCCTCGCCGAATCGCGAAACCGAAGCGATGAAGGACGGCTCGGACGCGGTGTCCGACTGGCCACTGCTCAATGCGCTGTTGAACACCGCTTCCGGCGCAACGTGGGTATCCCTGCATCACGGCGGCGGCGTCGGCATGGGGTTCTCGCAGCACGCCGGCGTCGTGATCGTGTGCGATGGAACGGACGCCGCGGCGAAACGCATCGCGCGGGTCCTGTGGAACGACCCCGCCACCGGCGTCATGCGCCATGCGGACGCCGGATATGACATCGCGATCGACACCGCGCGCAAGTTCAAGCTCGATCTGCCGGGAATTCTGAGAAGTTAGTGAGTTTGCAGATATAGTTGGTCATCTACAGGAGGACGACCATGTTCAACAAGTCTGGCAGCAAACTATCCATCGTTGCGGCATCGTTGGTTCTGGCGGGATGGGCAATCGCCGCTCAAACGACGCCAGATGCGTCCAAGAGAGATGACAGCAAGTTCCTTTGCTCGATGGACGGCAAGATCAATTCTATTGGCGCGTTCATCTCGGTGAACGGCAACTCATATCGCTGCACGACGGTGCTCGAAGAACGCGGAGTTTCCAAAGCCGCCTGGGTGCAAGTGAAAATGAGCGCTTCGATCGTCACCGATTGACGTCCTAGGCATCGTCCTACGCGTGCGGAACAGCGTGCGACCCTCCTCGTCATACGTGTTCACCCACGACAAGGAGACACCCGATGTCCTATATCGAAGGATTTGTCGCCGCCGTGCCGCGCGCGAACAAGAGCGCCTACCTCAAGCAGGCGGAACACTCGGTGCCCATGTTCAAGGGCATGGGCGCCACACGGATGGTCGAGACCTGGGCCGACGAGGTACCCGACGGAAAAGTCACGGATTTCAAAGGTGCGGTGAAAGCAACGCCCGACGAGGACGTGATCTTTTCCTGGATCGAGTATCCCGACAAGGCAACACGCGACCGCGCCAACGAAAAGATGATGAACGATCCGGCCATGAAGGATTACGCGGAGAAGATGCCCTTCGACGCGAAACGCATGATCTTTGGCGGTTTCGCTCCGCTCAACGATGTCGGCCGCAAGGCGCAGGTCGGTTATGTCGACGGCTGCCTGATTCCCGTGCCCGCCGGCAACAAGGACGCGTATCGCCAGATGGCGGCAACATACGCCACGGTGTTGAAAGAATACGGCGCCACCCGCGTGGTCGATGCCTGGGGCGACGATGTGCCCGACGGCAAGATCACCGACTACAAGGGCGCGGTGAAGGCGCGCGGTGATGAAACCGTCGTCTATTCATGGATCGAGTGGCCGTCGAAGGAAGTGCGTGACCGCGGCTGGGAAAAGGCGATGGCCGACCCGCGCATGAAAAGTCTCGAGCAGCCCTTCGACGGCAAGCGGCTCGTGTACGGCGGATTCGCTCCCATCCTGGATCAGTAACGAACGATGAGACCCATCTCCGCGAGCGACGCGAACTGCGCGTCGCTGCCGCGGAAGGCGCCCGATGTCCGCAGCTCCCAGAGCAACGCCCCCAGCGCACGCTCAAGGGGCAGGACCTCGGGCGTCACTTCGCGCTGCACGCTGAGCACCACGTAAGAATCCTGTCGCGGCAATGTGTCGGTGGGCTCGCCATGCGCCACCGCGGCAAACAACCGTGTCGCGTCGTTCGAAAAGTGCGCCACGCGAACCAGCGGATGCAGCCGCGGACGGTCCCGGCGTGTGCACGGCCCCTGTTCCGCGACTTCCGCGAGCAGGCGGCGGCGCGGCAGCAAGCGCAGCTCGTTCGACGCAAGCTCGAAGTCCAGCAATGCCGGCAGGCACTCGATGGCAAGTTTTCCACTCGCCACCCGGTGCTTCAGAAACAGCGCGAAGCGTTCGATCTCGCGCTTGAACTGCTGGTCGGAGAACTCCACGGCCTTCCAGTATTCATCCAGCTCCACCTCGAGCCGGTCGGCCAGCGCGAGACAGGTCAAATGCAGCAGCGTGTAGATAGGCGTGACGCGGTTGGAGCGATACAGCGAGCAGCTCGTGGACATGCCCTTTTGCCGCACCGCGTCAACCAGGCGCTGCCGTTCGCGTGCCGAGAGCTCGTAACGGGCCAGCGCACCGACAGGATCCCAGCGCGCATCCAGGCACCTCTCGGGTGAGGCGATCAGGTCCGCCATCGCAAGCTGAAAGTCCGCGAGGCTCAATCAACCGCCGCGACGGTATACCGGCTGACTATCTCGCGCGCCTGCGCGAGCTCGTGCAGGATGCCTTCGTTGCCGAGGAACGGAAAATACGACTCGTGGAACTCGAACGTGACCCCGCGCAGGTTGGGCGCGCGCGGCACCGAGTAGTCGAGCAGCTCCCACACCTTCGGGTGGCACGCGCCGGCATGCGAGTCCGTATACATGCCGGCGAACTCCGTACCGCCCGCGATGTGCATTTCGGTCACGCTCTGCATGTCCAATGCGCCCAGGAACTCGAACGGATTGAAGCCGAAATTGCGCGCGTTCGTGTACAGGTTGTGCAGGTCGAGCAGCAATCCGCAGGCGCCGCGGCGCACCAGGGAATTGAGGAAAGCGGGTTCGTCCATGTCCTGGTCCGGCAACTGCACGTAATGGGTGCTGTTCTCCAGCAGGAACGGAATGCCGGCAAGCGCGCTCACCCGGGAAGCGCGGCCCGCGACCAGCTCGAGCACTTCTTGATCGAAGGGCAGCGGCGCGCCTGTCCCGACCGGCAGGTAGTGCTCTCCCGCACCGCGCAAAACTGAAAACGACAGGTGATCGCTGTGCCAGCGAAAACGGTAACGCGCCAGCCATTCGGCCAGGTGCGCCACGTAGCCCTCATCGAGGGCGCCGGCTGAACCGATGGACAGGCCCGCGTTGTGCGCCACGAGCGCACACCGGGACTCGAGCCATTCGAGCTCGTCGGTCCACGATTCCAGGTATTCGAAGCGCCGTGGGGCCTGGGGACCCCGATCCGTCCAGAACATGTCGGACGTGATCTCCACATAGTCGACCGCCGACAGATGCTTGCGCAGGAACTGCGGCGTCGCCGGGTTGTACATCAACCCGATGCCAGCCATTGTCCTCTCCGGTATATCGACCCCCGGAGAGAAGCTAGCGGCAAACTACTTGCGCGATACCGGCCGGCCGCCTCGATTGCCGGAAACTGTGAAACAGGTTTGCAGAATGCCGCCGTCTCTTTCCGGCCCCTAGGTGTTCACCTTCTTCAGGCACACGTACTGACCACCCGAGATCCCGCGAAACTTGTTTGCCTCTGCCTTCCACTGCTCGCCGGCTTCCTGGCAGCGCTTCTCGCTGACGAAGCCCGACACGGTGCTCATCTCGTATTCGCCCACCTTGAGCACCAACACCAATATCCACTCCGTACCCATGTTCGACCCTCCCTTGCCCTGCTGGCGACGAATCCCAGCCTAGCAAATTCCACGCAGCCTCCCACGCTGCCTCCCATGGCCGCCTAGCAGGATCGCCGCCTCAACCAACCAGGAGGTTCTTTCATGTTCAAGTCTCTCAAAGTTCTCATGCTGGCGGCCGCCCTCGTTCCCGCGGCCCAGGCCGGCAATGACCGGCCGGCGCCCCCGGGCGACCGCACTAACGACCGCGAAGTCATCGTCGAATGGAACACGCTGCTCGAAGGCACTGTGCCCAATTCGGCCGGCGTCACGCTGCCGCGCTACTACGCGATGATGCACATCGCGATGTTCGACGCGGTCAACTCGATCGAAGGTGGCTACTCGTCCTATCGGACGAAAGTGCCCGCCTCGCGGCACGCCTCGTCGGAAGCCGCCGCGGCGCAGGCCGCGCGCGACGTACTCGTCGTACTCCTGCCCGCCGGCCAGGCGAGCTTCGATACCGCCCTCGCCAACCGGCTCGCGATGATCAATCCCATGCGCGCGCAACTCGGCGCCCAGGTCGGCAAGGAAGTCGCGAAGAAAATCATCGAGTGGCGTGCGAACGATGGCTGGGCCACCCCGCAGACGTTCACCCCGCCGCCGCTGCCCGGCGTCTGGCGTCCGACGCCCCCGGCCTTCGCCGCGGCCGGTTTCGTGCAGGCGGGCGATGCGCAGCCCTTCGGACTACCTACTCCTTATTACTATCTGCCGCGCCGCCCGCCGGAACTGGATTCGCAGGAATACGCGGATGGCGTGAACGACATCAAGGCCATCGGCGGCGTGAACAGCACGGTGCGCACCGCCGAACAGACGCAGCTCGCGCGCGCCTGGGCGTCGGTCAACTACCGTCAGCAATGGTCGGCGATCTGGAACAACGTCACGCGTGATGCGGCGCGCGACCGGAACCTCGATCTCATCGAGACGGCCCGCCTCTTCGCGCTCGTGAACGCGACCATGCACGACAGCGTGCAGACCTCGCAGGCCAGCAAATACGTGTTCCAGCTCTGGCGCCCCGTGCATGCGATCCAGAAGGCGGACGAGGACATGAACGACGGCACCACCGCGGATCCGACCTGGATGCCGTTGCTAACTACTCCGCCGTATCCTTCTTATGCCGGCAACATGGCCTGCATCGGCTCCGGCGTCTCACGCACGCTGGGACTGTTCTTCGGCACCAACGAAATCCCGGTGACGGCGCGCTGGACCGGCATCAATGGCAACGCCGATGTTGCGATGTCGTACCCCGGCTTCCGGCAGCTTGCCGATGCGCAGGCGGTGAGCCGCGAATACGGCGGCATCCACTTCCACTTCGACACCACCGCGAGCCAGGAGGTGTGCCCGAAAGTCGGCGGCTACATCTTCGCGAACTACGCTCGCCCGAAACGCGACTGATCGTTTGAACGACAACGCCGGAAGACGCGGTAACGGTAACGCCGCGTCTTCCGGTACTCGTTGCGTGAGCGTGGTCCGGACGCATCGGTCTATAAAACAAAAGTCGCATGGACATTCATGCACTTCCAGCTTCATGCTCGATTGGAAGTCGTGAAATCACCCAATCTCATCGTGTACCGCGGTTGCGCCGGCGACCGAAACTCCCGCGCATTGGTCGGCGCGCAGCTGGTTGGCAACGCGCTATCCGGCAAGCTCAATCTCACGCCCACGTATGTCGGCACGCCGCACGATCCGCAGCGCCTGCCCTGGGATCGTGAGCTCGCGATCGCACGCGGCGACCTGCGTTCGCTGGCCGCGGCTTTCGACCAGTCGCTGCAGAAGAATCATGCCGTCATCACCACCATGGGCCGCTGCGCGGCGGGGCTCGCGACCATTCCGGTCATCGCGAAGCGCCGTCCGGATGCGTGTGTGCTCTGGCTGGATACCCATGGCAATTCCAAAGTGCCCAATACCCCGCCCTATCTCGGCGGCATGGTGCTCACCGGGGCGGCCGGGATGTGGGATAGCGGGCTGGGCGGCGGCCTCTCGTTGTTCAACGTCGTGCTCGTCAGCACGCGTGATCTCGATGCGCACGAACAGAAGCTGGTCGATGACGGCCGGCTGAATCACGTCGGGATGGGCAGTGAACTGCCGGCCCGGCTGCGCGCCGCGATCGCGCGACGCCCGGTCTATGTGCACGTCGACTGCGATGTGTTCGATCCCGACAAATTGCCGTCCGGACAGGAAGAAATGGGCGGCCTGTCGCTCGATACCCTGCGTGTCATCGCCGAGGTGATCGCGGAACACGAAGTCGTCGGCGTCGAGATCGCCGAATTCGAATCCGAGTGGTCCGAAGAACGTCCCGCATCCGCAACACCGTTGCTCGAAGCACTCAACCCGCTATTTGCGGCCAGAAACCCGTAGCTATCCCAAAAGGGATAGTGCCCAGCCTTCCTCCCGACGCTGCGGGGTTGCCCCGCCCGGTGAATATCCGTCGCGCCTCTCGCGGCGGAAGATGCACCTCACAACCTCCGGGAGAAACCGCTCGTGCATACCGCCCTGAAGATCTCACTTTTGCCGCTCGCCTTCGCAGTCCTTGCCGCGTGCGCCCGCAACGAAGCCGCAGAAGCGCCGCCCGCGCCGCCCGCTGTTCAGGCCGCGAAGGTCATCGCCAAACCCATCACCGAGTTCGATGAATTCACCGGCCGCTTCGAGGCGGTGGAAAGAGTCGAGGTGCGTCCGCGCGTGTCGGGCTACGTGACCGCAACCCGGTTCGAGCAGGGCCATGAGGTCAAGAAGGGCGACATCCTCTATTTGATCGACGCGCGCCCCTACCAGGCCACGCTCAAGCAGGCGCAGGCGGAACTCGCCCGCGCGCGCACGCAGCTCAAGCAGGCGCAGTCCGAGCGTGACCGTGCCGACCGGCTGATCGAGAAGCGCGCCATCTCGCAGGAGGAATACGACGAGCGTATCTCCGGCAGCGAGCAGGCCGGCGCCAGCCTCGCCGCCGCGGAGGCCGCGGTCGAATCCGCCGCGCTCGATCTTTCGTTCACCGAAGTGCGCGCGCCGATCTCCGGACTCGTCGGCCGCGCGGAGATCACCGCCGGCAATCTCGTGGCCGCGGGACAGACACTGCTCACGACAGTCGTGTCGATCGATCCCATCTACGTCTCCTTCGACGGCGACGAGCAGGTGTACCTCAAGTACGTCGGCATGGACCTGCGCGGCGAACGCAAGAGCTCGCGCACGGCGCAGAACCCGGTTTGGGCGGGTCTTGCCGATGAGCAAGGTCATCCGCACGAGGGACACATGGTGTTCCTCGACAATGCGCTGAACCCGGAGACCGGCACCATCCACGCGCGCGGCCTGTTCAAGAACACCGATCGCCGCTTCACCCCCGGAATGTTCGCGCGCGTGAAGCTCGTGGGCAGCGGTGAGTACGACGCACTGCTCATCAACGACAGCGCGGTCGGCACCGACCAGAGCGTCAAGTTCGTGCTCAAGGTCGGCAAGGACAACAAGGTCGAATACACACCCGTGAAACTCGGCCCGCTCGTCGACGGATTGCGAGTCGTGCGCGAAGGACTCACACCGAACGACGTCATCCTCGTGAAGGGACTGCAGCAAGTGCGCCCCGGCATGCCCGTGACCCCCCAACTCGTCGCGATGGGCGAGAAGTCCCGCGGCAACACCCTCGTCGCACAGTACTGAAATGGGGACATTCCTCGTTTCCTAGCAAACGGGGACAGTCCTCGATCCACATGGGCAAACAAGCATGAAATTCTCCAGCTACTTCATCGATCGCCCGGTCTTCGCGGCCGTTCTCTCCGCGTTCATCCTGATCGCGGGCGGCATCGCGCTGTTCAAACTACCGGTGAGCGAATACCCTGAAGTGGTGCCGCCCTCAGTGGTGGTCTACGCGTCATACCCGGGCGCGAACCCGAAGGTCATCTCCGAAACGGTGGCCGCGCCGCTCGAGCAGGAAATCGTCGGCGTCGAGGACATGCTCTATCTGTCCTCGCAGTCGACGATGGACGGCACGCTGGCGATCAGCGTCACCTTCCGCATCGGCACGGACATCGACCGCGCGCAGGTGCAGGTGCAGAACCGCGTGGCCCAGGCGCTGCCGCGCCTGCCCGAAGAAGTCCGCGCGCTCGGTGTCTCCACGCTCAAGAGCTCCCCCGCGTTCCTGATGGTGGTGCATCTCACCTCCCCCGACGGCCGCTACGACTCTCTCTATCTGCGCAACTACGCCACGCTGAACGTGCGCGACACCCTGGCGCGCCTGCCCGGCATGGGCGACGTGCGCGTGTTCGGCGCGGGCGACTACTCCATGCGCGTGTGGCTCGATCCGCAGAAACTCTCCGCGCGCAATCTCACGGCGAGCGACGTGATCGCCGCGATCCGCGAGCAGAACGTGCAGGTGGCCGCGGGCCAGATCGGCGCGCCGCCGTCCGTCGGCGCGGAGTTCCAGGTCGCGTTGAACGCGCAAGGCCGTCTCAAGGATGAAGAGGAATTCGGCGAGGTCGTCATCAAGACCGGCGCCGACGGCGAGGCCGTGCAACTGAAGGACGTCGCGCGCCTCGAGCTCGGCGCCGCCACCTACGCGATGCGTTCGATGCTCGCGAACGAAAACGCCGTCGCCATCCCCGCCTACCAGTCCCCGGGTTCCAATGCGCTCGAGCTGTCGACCGACGTGCGCAACACGATGGAGCAGCTCAAGAAATCCTTCCCCGACGGGATGAACTACGAAATCATCTACGACCCGACGCAGTTCGTGCGTCAGTCGATCGATGCGGTGATCGAGACACTGCTCGAGGCGATCCTGCTGGTCGTGCTCGTCGTGATCCTCTTCCTGCAGACCTGGCGCGCGTCGATCATCCCGCTGGTCGCGGTGCCCGTGTCCATCGTCGGCACGTTCGCCGTGTTGTACGCCTTCGGATTCTCGATCAACACGCTGTCCTTGTTCGGCCTCGTGCTCGCCATCGGCATCGTGGTCGACGACTCCATCGTCGTGGTCGAAAACGTCGAGCGGCACATCGCCAATGGCTTGAAACCCCTCGAAGCCACCAAGCGCGCGATGCAGGAAGTCAGCCGGCCCATCATTGCGATCACATTGGTCCTGTGCGCCGTGTTCATCCCCGTCGCTTTCGTCGAAGGCCTCACCGGCCAGTTCTATCGCCAGTTCGCGCTGACCATCGCCATCTCGACGGTGATCTCCGCGTTCAACTCTCTGACTCTCTCCCCGGCCCTCGCCGCCGTGCTGCTCAAGCCGCACGACGCGAAGCCGGATGCCCTGACCCGCGGCATGGACCGCGTGTTCGGCAAATTCTTTCAGCGCTTCAATCGTGGCTTCGCGGCCGCGGGTGACGGCTACTCGAAAGCGGTGACCCGCACCGTGCGTCGCGCGCCCATCGCGATCGCCGTTTATGCGGGCCTCATCGCGCTCACGTGGATAGGCGTGTCCTCTCTCCCTGGCGGATTCATTCCGCAGCAGGACAAAAACTACCTCGTGGGCATCGTGCAGCTGCCGCCCGCGGCTTCGATCGAGCGCACCGACGAAGTCGTGCGCCGTATCGGCGAGATCGCGAAGAAGCAGCCCGGCGTGTTGTCGTCGGTGCAGTTCGCCGGCGTCTCCGCGAACGGCTTCGCCGCGAGCTCGAGCGCCGCGATCGTCTTCTTCCCGCTCAAGGATTTCGACGAGCGCAAGAGCGATGAGCTCTCGGCCGGCGCGATCGCCGGTGCGTTGAACGCACAGTTCTCCCAGATCCAGGACGCGTACATCGCGGTGTTCCCGCCGCCGCCCGTGATCGGCCTCGGCATGCTGGGAGGCTTCAAGCTCAACGTGGAAGACCGCCAGAACCGCGGCGCGGAGGCGTTGTATGCCGCCGTGCAGGACGCGCTCGGCAAGGCGTATCAGGACCCGCGCCTCGCGGGCGTCTTCTCCAGCTACCAGATCAATGTTCCGCAGCTCGACGTCGACGTCGATCGCCTCAAGGCCAAGCGCCAGGGCGTGAAGGTGTCCGACGTGTTCCAGACGCTGCAAGTCAACCTGGGGTCGATGTATGTCAATGACTTCAACCGATTTGGTCGTACTTACCGTGTGGTGGCGCAGGCGGATGCGCCGTTCCGTTCGCAGGTTGACGACATTCTTCCGCTTAAAACGCGTAACGCCGCCGGAGAGATGGTCCCACTCGGTTCGTTGATCACGGTCAAGGAGTCGTTCGGGCCGGACATCGTCGAACGCTTCAACGGCTACCCGAGCGCGGACATCAATGGCGGACCATCGCCCGGCCACAGCTCCGGCGAGGCGCAGACCGCGATCAAGGAAATCCTCGATGCCAACCTGCCCACCGGCATGAGCTTCGAGTGGACCGAACTCGCCTACCAGCAGATCGATGCCGGTGATGCGGCGCTGTTCGTGTTCCCGCTGTGCGTGTTGTTCGTGTTCCTGGTGCTGGCGGCGCAGTACGAGAGCTTCTCGTTGCCGCTCGCGATCATCCTGATCGCACCGCTCGCGATGCTGGCGGGCTCGATCGGCATCTGGCTGCAGGGCGGCGACTACAACATCTTCACGCAGATCGGCTTCCTCGTTCTCGTGGCCCTCGCCTGCAAGAACGCGATCCTGATCGTCGAGTTCGCCAAACATCTCGAGGAACAGGGCCGTGACCGAGTGCAGGCCGTGCTCGAAGCCGCGCGCCTGCGGCTGCGTCCGATCGTGATGACGTCGATCGCGTTCATCATGGGCGTCCTGCCGCTGGTGTTCGCCTCCGGCGCCGGCTCCGAGGTGCGCAGCGCCATGGGCGCCGCGGTGTTCTCCGGAATGATCGGCGTGACGATTTTCGGACTGCTGCTCACCCCCGTGTTCTACGTGCTGGTGCGCCGCGCGGCGAAGACTGCCGCGCCGGCGTTGCCCGCCCCTGTCGAGGTTTGAAGATGATGCTCAAGGCCGCTCGCTTGTTGTTAGCCCCCGTCGCCGCCGCGGTTCTCGCGGCGTGCGCGGTGGGCCCCGACTACCACGCCCCGGAAACCCCCACCGTCGAGAAGTTCGACAGCGCGGAACCGGCTACCTACTCAACCGCGGAAAACGTCGAGCAGTTCTGGCGCACGTTCGGCGATCAGGCGCTCGATGCGCTGGTCACCGAGGCACGCACGGCCAACTACGACCTGCGCATCGCGCTGACCCGCGTCAACGAAGCGCGCGCGTTGCGGCGCGACGCCGCATTCGATCTCGCGCCGAGCATCAACGCGGGCGGCGGATACACGAAGACGCGTACCTCCAACGCCGCGACGCTCCCAGGCGCCGCGCGTGAATCCGAGTTCTACGACGCCGGCTTCGATGCGTTCTGGGAACTCGACTTCTTCGGCGGCGTGCGCCGCGGCCTCGAAGCCAGCAATGCCCAGCTCGGCGCCATCGAAGCGGCGCGGCGCGACGTGCTCGTGACGATCACGGCCGAGGTCACCCGCACCTACTTCGAATTGCGCGGCTTCCAGCAGCAGCTCGATGTCGCGCGCCGCAACGTCGTGAACCAGAAGGCCACGCTCGATCTCGCGCAGGCGCGGCTCGATGCCGGCAGCGGCACCGAGTTCGATACCGCCCGCGCGCAGGCGCAACTCTCGGGCACCCTCGGCACCATCGCGCCGCTCGAAGCAGCCGTCGCGCGCGCCATTCATCGTCTGTCCGTGCTGGTCGGCCGCGAACCGGGCGCGCTGCGCGCGCAGCTCACGCCGCCGCAGAGTCTGCCGCCGCTGCCGGGTGTCGTGCCGGTCGGGGATCCGGCGGGCATGCTGCGCCGCCGGCCCGACATCCGCATCGCCGAGCGCGAGCTCGCCGGCGCCACCGCACGCGTCGGCGTCGCCGTGGCGGATCTGTTCCCGCGCGTGACCTTCACCGGCAGCGCCGGTTACGTCGCGACCTCCTCGGGCGGCCTCGGCGATTCGGGTTCGGGCGCCTACGTCCTCGCACCCGGCATCTCCTGGGCCATCTTCGATCTCGGGCATGTCCAGGCCCGCATCGGCGCCGCGAAAGCCCGCAACGAGGGCGCCCTGCTGCGCTACGAACAGACCGTCCTGCAGGCCCTCGAGGAGACCGAAAACTCCCTGGTTACACACGCCCGGGCGCGCGACCGCCTGGTCCACGACGAACAGGCCGTGAAATCCAGCAATACCGCCGCCGACCTCGCCCGGGTGCGTTATGAAAACGGCGCCAGCGACTTCCTGCAGGTGCTGGACGCCGAGCGCACCCTGCTCGAAACCGAGGATCGGCTGGCCAGAAGCCGCACGGAGGCCGCCACCAGCCTGATTGCCGTCTACAAATCGCTGGGTGGGGGCTGGGCCCTCTAAGTAGCGGTAAAGTAGCCACCATGAGCACCAATCCCGTAGCCCTGGACCGCGTGGCACTGGAAGGACTTCCGTCCTTCATCCTGCCCCCCACGGAAACCCGCGAAAAGCTGCTGGCCGCGGCCGCCCGCGCCAGCCGTCTGCTGCTCGAGGCCGCGGATGCCATGCAGGCCATGCCTGAAGTACTGCGCGTCCTCGGCGAGGCCGCCGACGTGGATCGCACCGCCCTCGCCCTGGCCGAAATCGACGCCGCCGGCGAACGCTGGCTGGTCATCAAGCACGAGTGGATCGCCGAAGAACTGCGCGCGATGTGCGACGGCGAATGCACCGAGGAAGATCAGTATTCCGACGTTCACTGCACCATGCTCCAGGCGGGCAAGAGCATCGTCTATTGCAAGGAGACGATGCCTCAGCAGGAAGCCGAGAGCATCACCAGCGAACGCGCGAAGAGCTCCGCGATCGTCCCGATCCTGGTCGACGGCGATTACGTCGGCGTCATCGGTTTCGACGACTGGCGGCGGGCGCGCAAATTCGATTCCTCCGTCGTCTCCGCGCTCGAGATCGCGGCCGGCCTCGTCGGCGCGGCGCTGCATCGCGAGCGGCTGGTCGAGACCATGCGGCGCGAGCGCGAACTCGCCGCCGAAGAAAGCATCGCGCAATTGCATCGCGCGAACGCGACGTTGCGCGCCAACCTGCTGCGTCTTTCGCGCGAAACCGACTCGGCGGATTTCATCGCGAGCACGCTGATCGATGCGACGCGCCAGCTCGACGCCGCCGCGGCGTACGCCATCGGCTTCGACACGGCGAACGATTGCTGGAAGGTGTTCATGTTCGTCGAAGGCGGCAGTGTCACCGCGCCGCCCTTCCAGGTCACGGCGACCGAAGAGCAGACGCACATCAACGAGATCCTCAAACAATTCCGCGAACCGATCTTTTATCCACTCGAGCCGCTCGACCGGCTCACGTGGCCCGGCGTCGCCGAGTGGCATTCGCGCGAAGGACACAAGAGCGCCTATCTACTGCCGCTGGTGTTCGGCGAGAACAGCATGGGTTTCATCGGGCTCGTGTTCCGCCAGGGCGAAGCCCTGAACGCCGAACGCACGCAGCTCGCGATGGCCTTCGCGCACCAGGCGACGCTGTCGATCGGCATCAAGAAACTCAGCATGGCCGCGAAGACCGCGGCGGTGCTCGCCGAACGCAACCGCATGGGCCAGGAGATCCACGACGGTCTCGCGCAGGGCTTCACCGGCATCCTCATGCAGCTCGGCGCCGCGGAAGAAGCCATGCACGACTGCGCGCGCAACTCGCCGCTGCCGTCCATCCTCACGCGGATCCGCGATCTTGCGAAGGAAGGATTGGCCGAGGCGCGCCGCTCCGTCGGTGCGCTGCGGCCCGAACAAGCCCGCCGGCTCGGACTCGAGTTCGCATTGCGGCAGCTCGCTGAACGTTCCAGCGTGCAGGGCCGCGTCGAATGCGCGTTCGAAGGCGGCATGCAGAGCGCGGGCCTCGCGCCCGAGCATCAGCACGAACTGCTGCGTATCGCGCAGGAGGCGGTCAGCAATGCGTTGCGGCATGCCCATCCCACGACCGTGATCATCATCCTTACTGAAGAGGCGACCTGCTGGTCGCTCGCCGTACGCGACAACGGACGCGGCATGACGTTGATGCCCGAGCTGTATGCGCAGCAGGGTTATGGCCTGGCGAACATGCGCGAGCGCGCCGGCGCGATCGGCGGCAAGTTCGAGATCACCAGCAAGCCCGGGGAAGGAACTCGCGTCGAAGTGCGCCTGCCCCGCCCGGTGGCCGCATGACCGCCGTCGCAAAAGCGCCAGCTCGCAAGATCCGCGTGATCCTCGCCGATGATCATCCCGTGGTGCGCGACGGACTCGCGGCCATCGTCAACCAGCAGGCCGACATGCTGGTGGTGGCCGAGGCCGGCGACGGCGTCGAGGCGCTGGCGTTGTACGAAGAACACAAGCCCGACGTGATGGTGCTCGACCTGCGCATGCCGAAGATGGACGGCGCCGCGGTGGTGCAAAAGGTGCTGGAGAAATATCCGAAGGCCTGCCTGCTCATCATGACCACGTATGACGGCGACGAGGACATCTTCCGTTCCTTGAGCCAGGGCGCGAAGGGATATCTGCTCAAGGACGCACCCCGCACCGAGATTCTCTCGGCGATCCGCGCGGTTGCGGACGATCGTCCGTATACCTCTTCAGGCGTCGCGGCCAAGGCATTGCAGCGCATGGCGAAGCCCAGCCTCACCACGCGCGAGCTCACCGTGTTGCAGCTCGTCGCCGAAGGCCGCAGCAACAAGGACATAGCCCGTCGCCTCGACATCACCGAAGGCACCGCCAAGACCCATGTGAAGGCGATCCTCGGCAAGCTCGATGCGATCAGCCGCACCGAAGCCGTTGCCGTCGCACACAAGCGCGGCCTGATTCACCTGTAGGACGTCTGTCAGAAATCGACGACCTCAGCCGCCAAGATCGGCGACTTCGATCTCTTTGCGGTTTCGTGAACACTGTAATCGTAGATTCATGGAGTGGCCTGACGGCCGCAGATGTGAACCTACACGTGGACTCGGCACATTTTATGGATGTCCGCTGACTCCACACGAGAGGCCGCGTATTCACGCGGCCTCTTTTATTTTGCGGACGCTTTCAAATGCCCTGAATCTGCAACGCAGGATTCGCCTGCTTCAGTTCGTACAGCAATCGGTACATCCCGGTGAATTGACCCGGGAACCTGATCTTTCCGTCGCGATGCGTGGCGACGTACCCGGATACACCCATCTGGATGTGCAAGCTGCGCGGCTCGATCGACACCAGGTCGGCGACTCGCACGCTATGCGCATTCCTCCAGGATTTGAACACGAGCTTCTGATCCTGCGTGACCGAGATGCGGTAGGTCAGGGAAGTCAGCGTCCATGCGTATGCCACCGCGATGATCAACAAGAAGCCAAACGGGAAGTACGGAAAAAATGCCGGCGCTTCCTTCGTGAATCTCGTCATGTCGCCCAGCTGCGAGAAGACGACGAAGAAGATGATCGGCATGACCAGGAACACGATCATCGGCGCCAGCGCGATGAACTTCTGTTGCCCGGTCAGGAACAGATCGTATTGTGCGGGTGTCACGCGAGCCGTCATGCTTTCTCGTCTTTCATGTACTTGGCGAAATGCTTGGCGTAATCATCAAAGTTTTCCTCGAACATCCGCCGGTACTGATCCACAAAATATTCGATCGTCGCCTCCCGCTCTTCTTTCATCTGCTTCCCCGAAGAAAAACCGCAGGCGCTTATCCAGGCGTTGAATCGGGCCGTCGCGTACATCATCGAAGCACTGACCTTTCCGCGCCCCGCCTCCTTGGTCTGGGCATTCGAGAGGTGAATGTGCGCGTCGGCGCGGTCATAAAAATTGTCGTCTGTGTCTGTTGCCATGAGGTTTCCGGTTCGCCGGGTCAGGCTTGTTTGCGGGCGTAACTGACCGTCAGCAATTCCCATACGTGGCCGCCAGGCTCACTCCAATACAGGATCTTGCTGCCGAGGCTGGTATTGACCGTTCGATCCTCCGGACCGTGCGGCGTACTTCGATGCCCCGTTCCCGCGGCTTGCAGCCTGGCAAGAATCGCTTCGAATTCTTCGTCGCTTACGCGGAAGCAGTAGTGTCCCTTGGGATAGTCCTGCTCCCACTCGTCGAAGTCGATCGTGAAGTTTTCGTTCACGTAGACGGCGGTGAACGGGCCAATCTTCGCGGGACCCCACTGCACACCCAGGATCCCGGCTAACTGCTTCGCCGCGGCTTCCCGATTTCGAGATGGGATAAGGATATGGTCAAGCTGTATGGACATTGTCGCCACTCCGGCAAGTCAGGCGAAGCAAACTCGAGCGCGCCCTCAGCGCATTTCAACGTTTGGACGAAGGATATTCGGATGAATGTGTGCCAGTGATATACGTGCTCACACCTCAGGCGCGAGTTCCGGAGAATTGTTAGGCCGCGCCAGCATTGCCAATGCAAAAACCACCGCGAGCGCCAGGATGTTTACACCAAACACGAAGTCGCTGGGACCTCCGCCCAAGTCCATGCTTGCCGACGCGCCCGCGCGAAAGGTGAAGCTGATACCTTCAGGTCCGTGCAGCACGTATGCGGCAAGTCCCGTGAAATACTCATACTTGAAGCCGCCTATTTCGAACGCCGGAATCTGCACGAAGAACGCAATGATTGCCCAAAAGATTGCGGCCGGCGAGCAACGCCACAGAAAGATGCCCACGACCCCCGAAACAGCGAACAGGACGATGACTCCCGCTACCAGGAATTGCGATGCGCCAAGACTCTCGGCGCGAAGCATCAGCACTCCAAACAAGCCTGCGCCGAGGGCTGCACCCACTATCAACAACACCGCAGCCGATCGGGCGATCACTTTTGGTACGGTAAGCGCGAACATTCGACTTTCCTGCCTCCGAAGACTGCCAATACCGCGGTCAATGAAAAAGCTTGCGCGGGCGAATCAACTGCTGCATGAACTTGGTACTTCTTCCCTTTCGCCTGCGCTCCCGCGCGGTGTTAAGTGGCTATCACGCGCCACGATATCGCAATCAGAAATGCAGCGAGGGAAACTGTAACGCCCACGCCAATAGTTCCGCCAATGATGTCGAGTACCACGTAGCCGGGATGCTCCATACGCCAGTCGCGATGCTTGCGAGCACGGTACGTTGGCGAGAAAAGATACCGCCAACCGGCAAACGCCGGCTCCGCCCAAGAGGCAAACTCCTCGATCGTGCTCATTACGCCCATCTGCCTGTCCCGTCATGCTTGCGCGAGCCATCACGATTACGACCAAGGCTTATGCACCCCACGGACCATCTCGCCTGCCTCTCGTTCAGGCGGCGGCGCGTTTCCACACCGTGCCCGCCTGCCAACCGAACCAACTGAGTGCCGCTCCGACGACTAAGGTGAGCACGAGCATCGGCAGCATTGGTGGCGATCCCAGCGCAATGAACGCCGACTGCCACACTCCGTTAGGAGACTTCTTGAGCGCCATC
>JAKFFF010000004.1:0-2600 GCA_036677145.1 Alcaligenaceae bacterium | reverse complement strand
ATGGCTCGCGGAGGTCGGCGCCCACTACCTGATCAATGGCGACCGCGAGACTGCGGAAACGCTGTTCGACCGGTCCTTCATGCGGGAATCGGAACTGTGGGCCACCGTCAGCGCGGCCGGCGCGTACCTGGGCGTGCAACCGCAGGAATGACGGCGCGAGCGTAGGACGGGTTGGGCCGAGGCGGTAACCGTCGCATGCCCGTGCGCAGCGATGGGTGCCACTGCACTCAACCCAGCCTACGATGCGGTGCGCTTGCCTTCGCGTTCGCGTTCGATCGCGCGCCAGCCGATGTCGTGGCGGTGGAATTCGCCGTGCCAGGAGATGCCGCTGACTTCGGCATAGACGCGACGCTGCGCGTCGGCCACGCTCTCGCCGAGTGCGCACACGCACAGCACGCGGCCGCCGCTGGTGACGACATGCTCGCCCTCCAGCTTCGTCCCGGCGTGGAAGACCTTGGTGTCCTCGACATCCGGCGCGTCCCATGTGTTGATGACGTCGCCGAGCCGTGGCGTGCCGGGATAGTGTTCGGCCGCCATCACCACGCCGAGGCTCGGACGTGGATCCCACTGCGCTTCCACTTCATGCAGGCGTGCATCGATCGCCGCCTCCACCAGGTCGAGCAGGTCCGATTGCAGTCGCAGCATCACCGGCTGCGTTTCCGGGTCGCCGAAGCGCACGTTGAACTCGATCACCTTCGGCGCGCCTGACTTGTCGATCATCAGCCCGGCATAGAGGAAGCCGGTGAACGGCACGCCGTCGGTAATCATCCCCTGCACGGTCGGATTCACGATCTCGCGCATGACCCGCGCGTGCACGTCGGGGGTCACCACCGGTGCCGGCGAATACGCGCCCATGCCGCCAGTATTGGGGCCGGTGTCGCCGTCGCCGACGCGCTTGTGGTCCTGCGAGGTCGCCATCGGCAACGCCGTGCTGCCGTCGACGATGGAGATGAAGCTGGCTTCCTCGCCGTCGAGGAATTCCTCGATCACCACCCGCGACCCGGCCGCACCGAAGGCGTTGCCGGCGAGCATGTCGGTGATCGCGGCTTCGGCCTCGGCCAGTGTCATCGCGACGATCACGCCCTTGCCGGCGGCGAGGCCGTCGGCTTTCACGACGATTGGCGCGCCCTTGTCGCGCACATGGGCCAGCGCTGCATCGATGTCGGTATGCACGGCGTAATGCGCGGTCGGGATGCCGTGGCGGGCGAGGAAATCCTTGGCGTAGGCCTTGCTGCCTTCGAGCCGCGCGGCGGCGGCGGTCGGGCCGAAGATGCGATGGCCGGCGCTGCGGAAGCGGTCGACGACGCCGGCGACCAGTGGACCTTCCGGCCCGACCACGGTCAACGCGATGGCTTCACGTTCGACCAGCGCGAGCAAGGCGTCGATGTCGGTGGCATCGATCGCGACGTTGCGGCACTTGTCCTCGTGCGCGGTGCCGGCGTTGCCGGGCGCGATCAGGACTTCGCTGACGCGCGGCGATTGCGCCAGCTTCCATGCCAACGCGTGTTCGCGTCCGCCGGAACCGATGACGAGGATCTTCATGGCGCAACGACTCCTATGCTGTGACCCCTCTCCGCTTGTGGGAGAGGGAAAGGCGCGAAGCGCCGAGGGAGCGGGTGCCGCTCTTGATGCAGAAGCGGGTCCTCTCCCTGACCCTTCGGGTCTGTCCCCCTCCCACGAGGAGAGAGGGCAGATCCTAGTGACGGAAATGGCGGATGCCGGTGAACACCATCGCGATGTCGTGTTCGTCGGCCGCGGCGATGACTTCGTTGTCGCGCATCGAGCCGCCCGGCTGGATCACCGCGCGGATGCCCGCGGCCGCGGCGGCGTCGATGCCATCGCGGAACGGGAAGAACGCATCGCTCGCCATCACCGAGCCCGGCACCACGAGCCCGGCTTCCTCGGCCTTGAGCGCGGCGATCTTCGCCGACACCACGCGGCTCATCTGCCCGGCGCCGATGCCGATGCTGCGATGGTTCTTCGCATACACGATCGCGTTGGACTTGACGTACTTGGCGATGCGCCAGGCGAACAGCAGGTCGTCGAGCTCGGCCGGCGTCGGTGCGCGTCGCGTCACTACTTTCAACTCGTCGCGGGTCACTTCGCGGATGTCGCTGGTCTGCATCAGCAGGCCGGACCCGACCCGCTTGACGTCGATGTTGTTGCGGCCGTCACCGTGCGGGATCTTCAGCACGCGCACGTTGGCCTTTTTCTTCGCGTAATCGAGCGCGCCGGGTTCGAAGTCCGGGGCGATCAGCACTTCGACGAACTGGCGATCGAGGATGGCCTTGGCGGTCGCCGCATCGAGCGTGGTGTTGAAGGCGATGATGCCGCCGAAGGCGGAAGTCGGATCGGTGGCGTAGGCCAGCTCGTAGGCGTCGCCGCAGGCCGCGCCTTCTGCGACACCGCAGGGGTTGGCGTGCTTCACGATCACGCACGCGGCGCGCTCGAACTGGCGCACGCATTCCCACGCGGCGTCGGCGTCGGCGAGGTTGTTGAAGCTCAGTTCCTTGCCCTGCAGCTGGGTGAACGTCGCCAGCGTGCCCGGCACCGGCCACAGGTCGCGGTAGAACGCGCCGTGCTGGTGCGGGTTCTCGCCG
>JAKFFF010000003.1:0-39903 GCA_036677145.1 Alcaligenaceae bacterium | reverse complement strand
TTCTACCTGAGTTTCTCGGTGCCCGAGAGTCCGCAGTGGCTGGTTCGGAACAACCGCATCGACGCGGCGCGCAAGTTGCTCAAGCGGTCGGCGGAACCGGCCGAGGTCGAGACCATGCTCAGCGAGCTTGCGGCCGAAGTGCCGGACGAGAAGCCAGCACCGCTGTTCACCTTCGGCGCGCGCGTGGTGTTCGTGGGTGTCGCGTTGTCGGTGTTCCAGCAGCTCGTCGGCATCAACACCGTGCTGTATTACGGGCCGACGATTTTCGCGTCGATGGGTTACCAGATGGATGCCGCGTTTCTCGGCATCGTGGTGGCGTGTATCGTGAATCTCATGTTCACGATGGTCGTGTTGCTCATCGTCGACAAGGTCGGCCGCAAACCCTTGCTGCTGTTCGGCGGCATCATCATGGCCATCTCGATGCTCATGCTCGGCTCGCTGTTCCATTCGCAGAACACGGGACTGCTCGGACTGGTCGCCATCTGCTTCTACCTGGCCGGATTCGCGATCTCCTTCGGTCCCGTCGTGTGGATCATGTTGAGCGAGATCTATCCCGCGCCGATCCGCGGCCAGGCGATGTCCCTGGCGGTGGCCACGCAATGGGTCGCGAACCTGCTCGTCGCGGGGACATTCCCGCTGTTGTTAGGCAACGAGACGCTGAATGCCGCCTGGAACCACGGGTTCGCGTTCTGGGTGTATGGCAGCTGCGCGATTCTCGCGTCATTCGTAGTGCTGCGGTTCGTTCCGGAGACCCGCGGCGTCGACAGCGAAATGCTGGCAGGCCTGTGGCGCCGTGAGGATGCGCCGGCGTAATGGGGACATTCCTCGATTCCTAGCAAACGGGGACAGACCTCAGCGGTTGATGCGCCGATGCGCGCTTCAATGAGTCCCTTTTCGAGGTGTCGGCGGGCGCGGAAAGCGTCAGGCCGTCGCCCTCGCGATGGGTGTCGCTCCCGCGGCGCTACTTGATGATTGATTTCGCCAGTTAGCAGGCCGCCGGCCGTGCCAGCGGGAAATTTGGTCGATGCGAGTTTGTCGTGTTGGCGGTGCGCGAGAGGGGGTATCGATTGCCGGCTTCGTGCCTTGCGAAGTTCGCAAGACGCCGCGTCCGCTCAGCCCATCGCGAGTGCACCGTCCTGCCGCTTTCCGCGCGCGTCGCGTCGCGGGGAGGGACTCAATGAAGCGCACCGGCGCGCCACCGACGCGGACTATCCCCGCTCACTAACCAGGTCGTTGCGTGCCCATTACGCGGCAGGTGGCCAAGATCGTTATTCGATCCAGCCCACGGTGCGGCGGAACTCGAGTTCGGCGGCTTCGCGGGCGGCGTGATCGATATTGGGTTGGGGTTGCGCGCGGGCCTGTGCCAATGTCTGCGCGAACGGCGGCAGGCCGGCTTGCATGCGCATGGAATTCACGCGCGACTGGTTTTCGATTGGATACGGTTCGAGGCCGTTCGCGCCCATGCGCAGCTGCGTGCCGTAGCGCTGGGGGCGGCCTTCGTAGACCCGGATGCGGTCGTCGATGATCGCGAACTGCCAGCGGGGTGCATCACCCGCATCCGACGCGCGTTCGATCGCATCTCGGCACTGACGCATGAACGCAGGCTCCGCGATCGAGTGCAGCGCGATTCGCCAGGCGGCCTGCGCGCCTTTCTCGCCCACCAGCGCGATGCCAGGCCAGCCGAACACGGCCATGATCTGGCGCAGACGGCTCGAGTTCGAGCGGTGCAGCTCTTCGAGCCGCGGGTGGTAGTTGATGTTGAGTTCGCCGGCGGCGGTCAACTCGCTGCGCAACGCCTGGTCGCGCGCTTCCATGTCGAGAAGTGCCTTCTCGAGTGATGCGTCCATTCCGCCTTTGCCCCCTGTGCGACCTGTTAGGCCGATCGAGGGCTAATATACGCCAGCGTCGCGAATTGAGAACCCCGCGCGGGTTTACCGCCCGCGCGGAGCTTGCTCGCGTTGCCGCGCCTTGACTTTACTGTCGCGGTTTGGTGGTCGAGCTCATGTATTCGCTGCTGTCGAGATAGCCGTCGCCGTCCTTGTCGGCTTTCGCAAACGACTCGACGAGACTCGGATCCGCGGATGCTTCCGGCATCGAGATGCGCCCGTCCTTGTTCGAGTCCAGCGTGTCGAACGTGCCGCTGTTTTCGGTAGCGGACTTCGGCTTCGCCTTGTCGCCTTCGCCGGCCAGGCCCACGAGCGGAATCAGCGCGACGACAGCGGCGGTGAGCAGTTGGGTCTTCTTCATTGACTTGTCTCCTTAGACGCATTGCTTGGAAGGTTGCCTCGTTCAGACCCGAGGGGAAAAGCGCCAGTTCCAGCCCGAATGCGACGTCGGATGGCGACAGTGGGCCGCAACCTAACTACAAACAATGACTTGCCGGTCGCTCAATGCAGACGTGGCACTCCGATACCGCGCAGCTCGGGCAGCGGTCTGACGAAGCGGCCGGCGCGGCGCCCGGAAATCCCGTGATTCCGGCCTCCGCGCGCGTGTCGGACAAAGTCCGACACGGACGAGCCCGCCCTCCCACGACTGTACCGGTGCATGCCGCTGTGCGTGCGAGGTGGCCGAATTCCAGAATGGTTTTCGGCAACTTCGAGACGAGCGGGCGGACGGAGGAGTTCATGAGCTGGGACCGCATTGCGGGGAATTGGGCCCAGTGGAAGGGCCGCATACGCGAGCGCTGGGGCAGGCTCACGGAGGACCAACTCGATCTGATTTGTGGCCAGCGCGAGCAGCTCACCGGACGCATCGAGCAGGTCTACGGACTCTCGCACGATGAGGCGGAACGGCAGCTGCGCAACTGGGAACGAAACCTCGCCATTGATGAGTTCGACGAAGACGATCTCGTGTTCGATGACGAGCCGGGACCGTCGAGCGTGAACGGCCGGGAGTCGTGATGATCCAGTTAACCGTGAATGGCTTACGCAATGCCGCGTGGTGCGTGGCGGCCTTCGGCATCGTGGCCTGCGCGGCCACGCAGCTGACGACCGAGCAACTCGCCGTGGCCCAGCATTCCATCGAACGCGCCGAAGAGGCCGAGGCCGCGGATTTCGCGGAAGTCGAGCTCACGACCGCGCGCAACAAGTACGCCGCGGCCCAGGCCGCTGCAGACAAGCAGGACGCGGAACTCGCGTCATTGCTCGCGGAGCAGGCCGCCATCGATGCGCAACTGGCCGAACAAACCGCGCGCGCGAAGCACTCGGAAAAGCGCGCGGCGCAGTTGGACGCGCAGATGCGCGAACTGCGCGAGGAAGCGCTGCGATCGACCAAGTCTCCAGCCGATGCTCGACACCCATGAGGATGCGCGACATGCGGGTAATGACAGTTTCACTCGCCGTGCTGGCGGCCGGGGCAACCTGGGGCCTGGTGGCGTGTGAGGTCACTCCGCGCAAGTCCGCCGACTTTCCGCAGGCGCGTAGCACGGTGGAATCCGTCGCCGCGCAGAACGACGTGATCCGCTACGCGAGTCCCGACGTCGCGCGTGCGCGCGACTATCTATCGCTGGCGGAATCCCGCGGTGCCGAACATGGCGTCGATGACCGCGTCGCCGCCCACTACGCCTACCTCGCAACCCAAAGCGCGCGTATTGCCGATCAGCGCGCGCAGGAGCAGGCCGCACAGGCGCGCATTCGCGCCGCCGAGCTCGAGCGCGAACGAATCCTGCACGAAGCACGTCTGGCTGACGAGCAACGCGCGCGCGCCACGGAGTTGCTCGATGGCTTCGTCAAGGGGACGGGTGCCACCCGTACGGCACGCGGCCTCGTGATCACACTGGACCACGCGCTATTCGGCAAAGGTCGCGCGAAACTCAATGCGAATGCGGGCGGTTCGCTCGACGCGATCGCGCAATTCCTCGCCGCGCATCCCGAGCGGCGCGTGCAGGTCGAAGCATTCACCGACAGCGTGGGCGCGCCGTCGTACAACCTCGAACTTTCGCAGAGCCGCGCCGACGCGATCGCCATGGCATTCATCGGCCGCGGCATTGACGCTGCGCGCGTCCGGGCGCTGGGCTACGGCGAGTGGTTCGCCACGCCCGAGGACGCGGCCGCCCGTCCGGGACCGCCGGACCGCCGCGTGGAGGTCATCGTGTCGAACGACTCCGGCGTCATTCCCGCGCTCCTGCCGATCACCGCAGGTGTGCCGTGAAACCCGTCGTGAGCGATCTGTACCCCGCGGACCTGACCGCGAAAGCCGACACCGGCGCGGCCGCGGCGCGCGGACCTGAAGCACCGGATCTGTATGCCGACTGCGCGGTACGGCTGATCGGCAACTCTCCAGCCATGCATCGTGTGCGCGATCTCATCGCGCGTGTCGCGCCCACGGAGTCCACGGTGCTGATCTGCGGCGAGAGCGGCTGCGGCAAGGAGCTCGTCGCTGAATCGATCCACGCGATGAGCCCGCGCGCCGACAAGCCTTTCGTGGCCATCAACTGCGCGGCGATTCCAGCCACGTTGATCGAGGCCGAACTTTTCGGCCATGAGCGCGGCAGCTTCACCGGCGCAATGCGCACGCGTGAAGGTGTCTTCGAGCGCACCAGCGGCGGCACGCTGCTGCTCGACGAGATCACCGAAATGCCACTCGACCTGCAGTCGCGGCTGCTGCGGGTGCTGGAGACCAAGCGGCTCAACCGCGTCGGCGGTTCGAGCGATCTCGAGGTCGACGTGCGGGTCATCGCCTCGACCAATCGTTCCCCGGCGCAGGCGTTCGCGGAAGGGCGGCTGCGCGAAGACATTTACTACCGACTGGCGGTCGTCACCGTGCAACTGCCCCCGTTGCGCGAGCGCGGCGACGACATCCTGGTCCTCGCCGAATTCTTTCTCTCCGAGCTCAATCTGAGAAACGGCACCCACAAGCGCATGTCCGAATCGCTGCGCAACCGCTTCATGCGGCACTCGTGGCCCGGAAACGTACGCGAGCTGCGCAACGCGGTGGAGCGTGCCTACATCCTCTGCGACGGTGAGCTCGATCTCGCCGAACATGAAATGCCGACGCTGCGCCACGCGGACAGCGGCGGCGAGGGTGCCGATGGCGATACGGTCAATGTCGCGGTCGGCGCCACGCTCGACGAAGTGGAGCGCACCTTCATCCTGGCCACATTGCGGCATTTCGAAGGCGACAAGCGGCGCGCGGCCGACGTCCTGGGGTGCAGCCTCAAGACCCTGTACAACAAGTTGCACGCGTACGAACGTGCCCGGCTTCCGGGCGTGAACTAGCAAGGAGAAAGCGATATGGGATTCATTCTGTGGTTGGTCATCGGCGGCGTCATCGGTTGGCTCGCCAGTCTCGTCATGCATCGTGACGGCAGTCAGGGCATCTTCCTGAACATCGTCGTCGGCATCGTTGGCGCGCTGCTCGGAGGCTGGCTCATCAGTCCGCTGGTCGGAGCCGGGACGATAAATCAGGGCGAGATAAGCATCGGTAGTTTGTTCGTTTCGTTCCTCGGTGCGGTCATCCTGCTCGCGATCGTCAACCTGATCACACGCAAACGGGTGCGCTGACAACGCACCGGGACCCGGATGCCGAGGAGGTCGGACCATGTTCGCCGACATCTTCGACATCCGGGTCGCCATCGCCGAGCTGATGTTGCGCGGCACGCTGGTCTATTGGCTGCTGTTCTTCATCTTTCGTTTCATTCTGCGCCGCGATGTCGGCGCTGTCGGCATTGCCGATATTCTCGTCCTGGTCATCATCGCGGACGCCGCTCAGAACGCGATGTCCGGCGGTTACACCACCGTCACCGAAGGCGCGATCCTCGTGCTGACCATCGTCGGCTGGAATTGGCTGCTCGACTTCCTTTCATTCCGATCGGCGCTGGTGCGCCGTTTCGTGCAGCCGCGCCGCTTGACGCTGGTGAGGTCAGGTCAAGTGCAGCATGAGAATCTGCGGCGTGAGTTCATCACGATTGAGGAACTGAACGAGAAGCTGCGCGAGCAGGGGATCGAGCAACTCTCCGAAGTGAAGGCCGCGTTCCTCGAAGGTGATGGCCAGATCAGCGTCATTCGCCAGGCAGACCGGGCGGACGCTCAGGGCAAGGGCAAAAGTACGGTGTCCGGGGCAGGCTGATCCGGCAGGTGCGCGAGCACTATCGTCCGCAAGGCGGCATCGGGGGTGGCCTGGGAGTCGGCCAGGTCCACGGCGAGATCTCTGGCAATGGCGAGCACCAGCGGCGGCGTGTCGCCATGCGCGGGTTCGAGCGCGAAGACGATCCCGTCATTCTGCTGGGCGACGATCAACCGGCCTTCGCGCACGAACGCGATCGCGCGCCCATGCGCCGGCTCACCCCTGTAGACAGCGTCCGCGACGTCGGCCGGCAGTTCGATGGACGTCGACGCCGTGCCGTGGGTCGCGGAGTCACCGCAGGCGGCCAAGTGCAGCGCGCCCAACAAGATCGCCGGTGACATGACCCGAAGAGTCCCTGATTTCACCCGGCGATGCTGCAACCTGGCGAACGTGCCGCCTTTCGGACGACGCAGCCGGCCCCTGTAGGCGCCAGCCGCGTGCCGCGGTTGAGGGTTTTGCGATAAGTTGCGCGTCCGGGAGACGATCAGAGGCGTGCGGGATGGATCATGAAGTCAAGGTAGTCCGGTGGTTCAACGCCATCGACTGGATCCAGGCCGGGTCCCGCATAGCCGCCATTCTCATCATCAGCGGCATCCTGATCTTCCTGTCGCGGCGTGTCATCGCCGCTTTCGAGCGGCTCGCATCGCGGCAGGCATACGATCTGGACACGCAGCGCCGCGCCGCCACGGTCAGCATCGTTCTGCGGAAAACTTCCTCGTTCGTGGTCGGAACACTGGCGACGCTCGCCATCCTGAACACGGTGGGGATCTCGATCGTGCCGTTCCTCGCCACCGCGGGTGTCGCCGGTATCGCGATCGCGTTCGGCGCGCAGACGCTGGTGAAGGATTTCCTGCGCGGCTTCTTTCTCGTCGCGGAAAACCAGATCCGGCAAGGCGACGTGGTCGAGATCGCCGGCATGACCGGCCAGGTGGAAAGCCTGACGCTGCGCTACGTGCAGCTGCGCGATTACGAGGGCAACGTGCACTACGTGCCGAACGGCGAGATCGCGGTCGTAACCAATTCGAGCCGCTCATACGCCTTCGCGGTCGTGGATGTGATGATCGCGCTCGACCAGGCGATCGCGCCGGTGATCGACATACTGCGCGAGATCGCCACGCAGCTGCGTGCGCACTCCCAGTTCGGGCCGAAGATCCTCGACGAGCTGGAGATCGCCGGCATCGAAACCTGGAACGAACGCGGCATCACGCTGCGCGCCCGCTTACGCGTGAACGCCATCGACCAGGGACTCGTGCGACGCGAATTCCTGCTGCGGCTCAAACATGCATTCGATGAGCAGCACATCCGGCAGCCGCAGATGACCGTGATGCTGCTGGGGTCACAGGCGGGTCAGGGCATCGAGGGCTCGTCCAGGACAGACGCGGCCAAATGAAAGCGGGCGGCACCTGCCGCCCGCGTGATGCCCCCGCACGAATGAACTACAGCGCCGAGATGGCGCTCGGCGTCGCCGGCCCCGTGCGGCTCGCGCCACCTTCGCTCTCCCAACGATCCTTCTCGAGGCGCTCGTCGAGCCGGCGGCGGTTCTCGGCCTCGCGGCGCTGCGCGCGCGCGGCAGCGAACGTCGTGGCGAGAATGGCGATGCCGGTCAAACCCAGTAATTTCATGATGCGGATCGTCAACATGTTTCCCTCCAGTTCGCTGATCTTCGTATCCAGAAGCCGTTCAGCGACGCACGGTGCGTCGCTGAACGGTTTGCCCTGCGCGATTTCGCACAAGGCCGTTCGCCCCTAGTTGGTGGGCGCCGGAGCAGGTGCCATCTCGGCAGAGCCCGAGCTTTTCGCGGTGTCCAACGTCGCCTGAGCCTGCGCCTTGGCGGACTCATACGTTGCTTCCGCCTGATCCTTGCAAGCCTGCTGCGCATCGCCCGTAAGCGTCTCGCATTTCTCCTTGGCGATGGTTCGCTGGCCGTCCGCCTGCGCGACTGCCACGTCATACTCCGCCGCGGCGCGATCTGCCGTGCCTTCCGTTGCCACATCGGCCGCTTCACGACGCTCTTCGGCCACGTTCTCCTGCGCATCCTGGCGTGCATCCGCCACATCGCGCGCCACTTCGTTGGCCGATTCGCGCTGGTTGCAGGCCGCCAGGGCGAAAATGCCCACCGCCGCGGCTACCGCCAGGGTCCAGCTGCTGTTTGACTTGATCACGGTTACATCTCCTCCGTTCATAAATGAATTCATTGACGCTGTGCATCCTGCGCCCGTGACCCTTGGCGTGCGCGCGGAAAGGACGCTCATGCATTGTCAGCATCTACCCACCGCGCGCGCAGTCCATTCGCCAGCGGCGCGGAATGCAGACACCCGGTTGGGAGGTGTCAGTCACGCCTTACCCGACACGCCCGAGATTCGCTGACACACGTCGCGGCGGGCGCGTCATACCTTTCCGTTTCCACACAACCGCATCCACACAGCCAAGATCAGGAGAAAAGGCATGACCATCCAGGCCAAGACCTTCGACAACGGGGCACGGTCTTCCGAAGCGACCGCAGTCGAATTGAACAGAGTCGTTGCGCAGGCGGAAGAGCTTCTCAAGTCGCTCGGTGACGAGGGCGGCGCGGCAATCGATGCCGTGCGTCAACGCGTGCAACGAACGGTCGAGCAGGCGAAGACCAGGCTTTCGAGCGCCAGCACGCGCGCGCGCCACGCTGCCAACGACGCGGCGAAGGCCACCGATCATTACGTGCACGATCATCCGTGGGAGTCGGTTGCATACGGCGCCGCCCTGGGCGCGGCGGTTGCCTTCCTCGTGTCGGCGGTATTGCGCCGATAGTTAGTCGGGCCAGGAAGCTTCCCGGCGGGTGACGCCACGGCTCTCGGGCCGTGCGTCGCCCGCGATTCATACGGCGCTGAGGGCTCATGCTCGCAACGATTGCGCTCGGCTTGTTGCTTGCCGATACCACCGGGCAGAAAACGCAGCCACGTCAGCGGGAGGATGCGACCGCGACGCGCGGCGAATTCGCGGGGACACCGACGGATCCGTTGTTCGACCGCAAGATGGTCTCGACCGACGATCCGACCTTTGTCCGCAACGCGGTCGAGGCGAGCCGCCAGGGCGCGTTCGATGCGCATGCGGCCGCGGCTGAACTCGGCGCGCCGATCGGTGAGGTGGCGGAACGTATCGCCCAGCAGTACGGCGTGGAGCGCGACAAACTCGAGAGTCTGGCCAGGCGCAAAGGCTGGCCGGTTCCCGCCGAGGTGCCGCAGCGGACTTCGAGCGTGAAGCGGGCGGCCCCGGTGCGCATGAATGCGGACTTCATCGTGAGCCAGATCGCGGCCCACCAGGGAACCTTGCAGCGGTACCGCGTGCAGATCGCCGGAACGAAGGACCCCGAACTCGCGCGCGTGCTGCGCGAAGTCCTCGCGGGTTACGAAAAGAACCTCGAACTACTGCTGCAGCTCGAGCCCTGATGTGGGTTCAATGCCGGCGTGCACGTTGCCGGCCGCCTTCATTGCGCCCGGTGAGCTGACGGATGGCGCCGATCAACCGGCCAACCTGCACCGGCTTGGCGAGATGTTTCTGAAAGCCCTTGTCGAGCGCGCGGGCCTCGTCCTGCGGACGCGAGAATGCCGTGAGCGCGACGGCCGGCAGGTTGCGCGCATCGACGTGCATGCGTAACCGGATCGTTTCGATGAGGTCGTAGCCCGAGGACCCCGGCATGCCGATGTCGCTCACCAGCAGGTTGAAGCGGCCGGTATCCGATGAGAGTTGCTCGAGTGCTTCGGCCGCGGTGCTCACGCTCACGATCTCGGCGCCTTGTTCGGCCAGCAGCCGTTCGAGGTATTCACGCGAATCCGGTTCGTCGTCGACCGCGAGAATGCGCAGACCCGCCAGTGGTTTTCCGCCGCTTCGGACGCCGAAACGGCGCTCCACGAGATCCGTCACTTCCTGCTTCTCGCTGCGCAGGCGGGGGATGCGCACGGTGAATTTCGCGCCCTTGCCGCGGCCTTCGCTCTCCACGGTGATGTTGCCGCCGTGAGATTCGACCAGTTGCTTGGTGATCGCGAGGCCGAGGCCCAAGCCCGCGAAACGCCGCGCGCTGCCGCCATCCGCCTGGCGGAATTTCTCGAATATGTGCGGCAGGAACTCCGCGGAGATTCCCTCGCCGTTGTCGCCGATCTCGCAGCTGATGAACTCCGGTTCGCTGCGCGTGGCGATCGATACCACGCCGTCGGTGGGCGTGAACTTGAGCGCGTTCGACAGCAGGTTGCTCACGATCTGCTGCAGGCGACCCGAGTCGCCCATCACGACCAGCGGACCGTCGTGCAAGTGACTCTCGATACGGATCTGGCGCGCCGCGATGGTGACGCGCATCGAGTCGAGCGTCGCGCGCACCGCGTCGTTGAGATCCATCGGCTCGAAGGCCAGTGAAAGTTTGCCGGACATGAGCTGGTTCGCGTCGAGCAGGTCGCCTAACAACTGGGTCTGCGCGCGCGCATTGCGCTCGATGACTTTCAGTCCGTCGCGCAACATCGCCGGGTCGACCTTCGGACGTTGCAGCAGCGTGGTCCAGCCGAGGATGGCATTGAGCGGGGTGCGCAATTCGTGCGAGATCGTGGCGAGGAATTCGTCCTTGGCCACGGCCGCCTGCGCGAGTTCCACGCGCGCGGCGCGTTCGGCGGTCAGCAGTCCCTCGCGTTCGGCCTCGAGGTCCTTGCGGCGCGTGATGTCACGCAGCGTGCCGACGATGCGGCGCGTGCGCCCCGTCGCGTCGGTTATTGCCGTGGCGCGGTTCTGCGCCCAGCGGACGCTGCCATCCGTGCGGCGGAACTGGAATTCCAGCTCGCTCACCTCGCCGTGGCGCAGCGCATCGGCGCGGAACGCCGCTTCGTGGTCGCGGCCCTCCGGCAGCAGCAGCTCGAAGAACTGCCGCGCGCGGCCGGTGAACTGCTCTTCGGTCACGCCGGTAATGAGATGTGTCTGCCGCGTCCAGTTCATGCGTCCGGTTTCCAGGTCCCAGTCCCACATGCCGACGGAGGCGGCATCGAGCGCCAGCTCCAGGCGCTGCAGACTTTCTCGCACGCGATGCTGGGCCTCGCGCTGCTCGGTGATGTCGGTGTGCGAGCCCACCCATTCGATGATCTCGCCGCGCTCGTTCGTGACCGGAACCGCGTGCACGGAGAACGTGCGGTACACGCCGTCACGGCGGCGCAGCCGATGTACGACGACGTAGTCGTTGCGGGTCGCGAGCGCGTGCCGCCACGCATCGAGGGTGGGCTGCAGGTCATCGGGATGAACGGCCGAGGTCCAACCGAGGCCGGAGAGTTCCTCGGAGCTTTGTCCGGTGAACGCGCTCCAGCTCGTCTGCTCACCCTCGGCGCGGCCGCTGGCCGTCGCGGTCCAGAAGATGCCCGTCGTCGCGAGTAATGCCGCCTTGAAACGATGTTCGCTGGTCGCGAGGCGCGCTTCGGCTTCCTTGCGTTCGGTGATGTCGAGCACGCTGCCAACGACACGTGTGATATGTCCGAGGCGATCACGGACGAGCACGCAGTTGTCCCACACCCAGACGTAGCGGCCGTTCTTGTGCTGCACGCGGTACTCGCACGAGATGCTGTCGGCGTGGTTGCCCGGCGCGCGCGCCCGCAATACTCGCGCGGGTTGCGCCAGCGGACGATCCTCCGGATGGACGAGATCTTCCCACCAGCGTCCGACGGGAGAAACTTCCAGGCCGCGAAAGCCGAGTGTCATCTCGATGCCGGAAGTGCGCAGGATCTTGCCGCTCGACATGTTCCAGTCGTAGACGAAGCCGGGCAGGGCGCGTGCCGCGAGCTGCAGGCGCGTCTCGCTGGTTTCGAGCGCCAGCGTGGCGATCTTGCGCTCGGTGATGTCGACTGTGATGCCAACGACAATAGGACGTCCATCGCGTTGCTCGCACCAGCAAGTGGCCAGCAGCCACTCTTCGTCGCGCGCCGGCCGGCGCAGGCAAAACTCGAATTCCGCCTTGCCTTCCTGCAGGCAGCGCGCGAGACCCGCCTCCAGCTGTTCGTTGGTGGAGGGGTCGAGCCGCTCCTCGCCGTCGAGTGACAGCCATTCGCGGGTCTGCGGCGACCACTCCCACATCTGTATGCCGGCCGCCGATCGGGCCAGGCGTAACCGGTTCGACGCGAGTTGCATCGCCTCGCGTGCATCCAGCACGCGTTGCTGCGCCCGTTCGACCCGCGCCGCGTTCCACAACACCAGCAGCGTGAGCCCGCAGCACATCGCGGCGGCCAGCAGTGCGAACGCGAAATGCAGCGAGTAGTAGCCGGCGCGCACACCGGCGAGCGCCAGCAGCGCCAGCGCGAGCGGCGCGATGATCGTCCAGACGATGATGCCGCGCGCCGAACTACCCGCGGCCGAGGGACCCAACAGCACGGAGAGCCAGCCGCCATCGCCGCGCTGCGCGAGCGTCGCGATCAGCAACGTGCCGCACAACGCGCTGGTGGCTGGTTGCGGAATGCGGTCGATGCCGAGACTGGCGAGTGTGCCGCTGCCGAGCACGTAGCCGACCAGCGAGGTCGTCGCGAGCAGCAGGCCGAGACCGGCGGCGGCCGCGAACACATTCGCCGCCCTGCGGCCGCGCATCGGACTCGCCAGCAGCGCGACCGCGCTGGCCAGGAACATGACGATCGTAGCGCCGGCGACACCGCTCGCGCCGGGCCAGGGTGCGATCAGCGGTTGCGGAATCGCCATGAGCGCGATTATTCCGGCCAGCGCGGCGAGCGCTTGCCCGATGGCGCGCCAGGTGCGAAACGGCAGACTAACCAGTAGCGCGGAGAGGGCGAGCAGACCGAGGCACGCCGCCGAATAGGGAATCAACACCGCGAGCGTGATCGCGTGCCATTCATCCAGCCGGAAGAAATAAAGCGCGAGCGCTCCCGCGCTCGCGAGGAGTGCGGCGCACGAGAGGAGCCGCGACGCCCGCAGCGCTGCGTGAGGTAGGTAGTTGAGCTTCATGCGGAGGAGTCAGTATTGCAGGCGGGCATGTAGGCTGGCTGTCGGTACTCTCCTACAGCCACTTTACAGGGCCGTAAGCGGTGCGGTTCCACAATCGTCAAGTCTTCGCTGCCCGTGTGCGTTCGTGTTGCAGCACGGAAAATGTTGTCGGACTCGGCCGCGTCGCCCACGCCGGGCGGCCGCACGTGCAGGCATTTTCCAAAGCGGCACTGCTCGGCGTCCGACGGCGCGGCGGTTCGCGGTACGCGACTCTTGCGGCATGCAGAGAGCGACAGTTAGTCCTCATCCCCCGCGTATACCCTTAGGGCCGGCCAAAGGCAGGCTGTCGAGCGCATGGCTCGCGCGTCGTTGGTATTACACGCCGC
Source organism: Alcaligenaceae bacterium (assembly GCA_036677145.1). GTDB lineage: Bacteria > Pseudomonadota > Gammaproteobacteria > Steroidobacterales > Steroidobacteraceae > CADEED01. The sequence continues at coordinate 26,527 of JAKFFF010000003.1, read as the reverse complement.
GTACGCGCCGCGCGTACAGCGTGCGCCAGGTTTCTCCCGGGGACAGGCGACTGCTCGCCGAATTCGCGCTCGCGCTGACGCGTGAGTCGACGGAGCGTGATGCGCACAGCCTGCGCGAGCTCACGGCCATGTTGTTCGATCGCGTCATCGTCACTGGCTCCGACGTGTCCGTGGGATTTGCCGCGCTCGAGAACACTGCCGCGGGTGATCGCGTAATAGGCGTGTGCGCGTATGCGCCGGAAAACGAACGCAGCGCGACGTTCACGATTGCCGTCGCGAACGCATTTCGTGAAGAACAGGTTGGCCGCACGCTGCTGGCGACCCTGCTGCGTCACGCGAAACGAGTCGGCGTGCCACGCCTGACCGGCGAGATGCTCTGGTCGAACCGCCCGATGCAGATGCTCGCGTTGTCGAGCGGCTTCGTCATCGAACCAGTACCGCGCGACCGCACCCTGCGACGACTCGTGCTCGCATTGAAATGACTCGCTGATTCATTCGTCCCGGGAGGAAGTAAGTGTCCGAAACCGCAACCGGCACAGCCGTGCAACGCGCTGCGAACGATTCGAGTCCGCCTTTCCAGGGCGGACCGCCGGATGGCGCGCAGCCGGCGCCGATGTTGCGCACTGCCGTGACGCGCGGACGCGTACTGATCATCGTCGAGAATCTGCCGTGTCCGTTCGATCGGCGTGTATGGCAGGAGGCGCGCACGCTCGCCGCCGCGGGTTACCTGGTGTCGATCATCTGCCCGAAGGCGCCCGGATATGAGCGCAGCTTCGAGCAGCTCGACGGCATCGACATACACCGGCACTCGCTGCCGCAGGAAGCCGACGGATTGCTCGGCTACGCCCTCGAATACAGCTGGGCCCTGGCGATGGAATTCATGCTGTCGCTGAAAGTCCTGTTCGGGCGCGGCTTCGATGTGATCCATGCCTGCAATCCGCCCGACACGATCTTCCTCATCGGCGCCTTCTACAAACTACTCGGCAAGCGCTTCGTGTTCGATCACCACGACATCAACCCGGAACTCTACGAGGCGAAGTTCGGCAAACGCGGCTTCGGACAGAAGTTGCTGCTGATGCTCGAAAAGCTGACCTTCCGCACCGCCGACATGGTGATCTCCACCAATGAGTCCTACCGCCGCATCGCGATCGGCCGCGGTGGCGTCGATCCGCGCTCGGTGTTCGTGGTGCGTTCCGGTCCGGATCTCACCCGCATCAAACAGGTGCCGCCGAATCCGGCGCTGAAGAAGGGGCGGCGCTACCTGGTCGGATACGTCGGAGTCATGGGCAAGCAGGAGGGTATCGACCTGCTGTTGCGGGCCGCGCAAATCATCGTGCGGGACCTCGGCCGCACCGACATCCAGTTCGGACTGGTGGGCGGCGGCACCGAACTCGCGGCAATGCGCGAACTCGCCAAGGACCTCGGTATCGCCGACTACGTGACGTTCACGGGCCGCGCGCCGGATGCCGAGCTGCTCGAAATGCTCAATACCGCGGACGTGTGTGTGAACCCCGATCGCGCCAATGACATGAACGACCGCTCCACGATGAACAAGATCATGGAGTACATGGCGCTGGCCAGGCCGATCGTGCAATTCGACCTCACCGAGGGGCGCGTGTCGGCCGGCGAGGCGTCCTGGTACGCGCGCCCCAACGACGTCGCGGATCTCGCGCAGAAAATCATCGCGCTGCTCGGCGACGAGCCGCAGCGCGCCCGCATGGGCGCCATCGGGCGCGAGCGGGTCGAGCGTGTGCTCGCGTGGCAGCACGAAGCACCGCGGTTGCTCGCCGCGTATGAACAGCTGCTGCACCCGACCGGAGAAAGAAAATGAAGAAGTTCCTGCTTTCCTGCTGCGCCATCGTGGCGCTCGCGGCAGTCACCAATGCCCGCGCCCAGGATCCTAACTACACCGTGAAACCGGGCGACATGTTGTCGATCAGCGTTTGGAAGGAGCCGGACCTGCAGCGTCCGGCGCTGGTACGCCCCGACGGTTCATTCTCCTTTCCATTGGTCGGCGAGGTGGATGCCAAGGGCAAGACCGTGGCCGATCTCAACAAGATCATGAGCCAGCGGCTCGCGAAGTACATCTCGGATCCGGTGGTCACCGTGTCGATCCAGGAGATCAAGGGCAACAAGGTTTACGTCATCGGGCAGGTGAACCGGCCCGGCGAATTCATCATGAATCCGAGCGTCGATGTCATGCAGGCGTTGTCGATGGCGGGCGGAACGACGCCGTTCGCCGCGCTCGGTGACATCGTGGTGCTGCGGCGCACGCCCACGGGCAAGCAGTCGCTGCCATTCCGTTACAACGACGTCGTCAAGGGCCGGCGCATGGACCAGAACATCGACCTGCAGGCGGGCGATGTCGTGGTGGTGCCCTGATACATGGCCACGATCATGCGTACACAACGAACACGCAGGACCCAACTACTGACGGGTGCGCTGCTGGCCTCCGCGGCCGGCCTGGCGAATGCCGCCGCCTGGGAATTCAATCCGACGATCGAGGCGGGATACCTGTTCGACGACAACTACCGGCTGACGCCGCCCGGGACCGAGATCGAGGTGCAGGGCCCGCTGGCCGACGCGGCGCTCGAGATCCGGGCGCTCACGCAGGCGAGTGACTTCAGCATCACGCCGCGCGTCCGCACTACCTATTTCCCGAACGAGCAGGAACTCGACGCCACCAACTATTTCACGACGCTGGATTGGCAGTACCGCGGAGAGCGCGTCAATACGCGGGTGCGCGGTGATTTCTCGCAGGAGGACATCGTCAACAGCGAGCAGCCGGACGCGGATGTCGATTCCGATCTCGGTGTCCCGGACTTCGGCGACGCGGGCCGCGTGCTGGTGGCCAATCGTCGCACGCGCCTCGATCTTCGGCCTTCGTTGAACTATGTGCTGTCACCGCGGCGCGAGCTGCAGTTCGAAGTCGCCGGCACCGACGTGAGTTTCGATCGCGAGATCCTGGGCGCCCAGGTCGACTACCGGACGTTCGGCGCCGCGGCCGGGATCGTATTCCGTTCGACGGAGCGAACCTCCTGGACCCTGCGCGCGCGCGGCGGGCGCTACGAAACCGATGCCTCCGATCCGACCACCACGGTTGGTTTGCAGCTGCAGTGGGACTCGCGCACGGCGGCGGACACGCGCACCTTCGTGCGCTTCGGCGCGGAGCAGGTCGAGTTCGTCGACGGCGAAAATGAAATCGCCTGGGTCGCCGGCACCGGCGTCAGCTTCCAGATCGGCCGCAATGAACTCTTTGCCGACCTGTCGCGCAGTATCGGACCGTCTTCGGCCGGGCTGGTCATCGCGCGCGACCAGTTGCGCATGCGCTGGACACGCGACATGACGCCGCGGCTCGCATTGGTCGCCGGGTTGCGCGGCACACACGACGACAGCGTGGACACGGACGCCCTCTACCAGGCGCGTACCTACGCCACCGGGGACTTCGGCGTGCAGTGGCGCTGGCAGGAGGAATTCTCGCTGCGCGTCGCCGTCGACTACACCTGGCAGGAATTCGACGACGAACTCGACGACGCCACCTCCAGCGGCGCGATGGTGTCGGTCACTTGGCAACCCATACAGCGTCGCCGCTAAAGGAAAACTTAGAACATGAGCTCGCCGGCCCCGCCCGAATTTTCAGACTACCTGCATGCGATCGCGCGACGCCGCGCACTGTTGGCCGGCATCGCGATTCCGATCGCCGTGCTGGCGATACTCCTGGCGTTGACGTTGCCCGACATCTACACCTCCTCCGCGCTGGTGGAGATCGATGATCCGTCGAGCGCGCAATCGCTCGCCGGTACCAGCGCGGAATCCAGCTACGCCGATCAGTATGTGCAGAACCTCAAGGGCATCGTGCTGACCGACGCCAACCTGCGCAAACTCAACGCGGAACACAATCTCGTGCCGTCCTTCGCGGACGACGAACCCGCGGCGCTAAAGCGCATGCGCCGCGACATCGACGTGCAAATCGTGACGACGCCGATTCTCGATCCGCGCACGGGGCGCGAACGCGAAGTGGTCGACGCGTTCACGTTGTCATACGACAACCACAATCCGGAGAAGGCGCAGAAGGGCGCGCAGTGGCTGGTGGCGGCGTTCCTCGCGGAGCATCGCCGGCAGCGCCAGGGCCGCGCCTCCAATGCCGCGGAGTTCTATGCGAAGGAGGCCGAGCGCATCCGCACGCATGTCGCATCGCTCGAGGCCAAGCTCGCGGAGTTCAAGCGCGCCAACTACGGCCAGCTGCCCGAGCTCACCGAAGTCAACATGTCGATGATGGATCGCACCGAGAGCCAGCTCGCGCAGAACGAAACGCAGGCGCGCAGCCTGCGCCAGGAGCGGGTGTTCCTCGCCGCGCAACTGCAGGCGGCGCGCACGCAGGGCCCGGATGCCGGCAGCGTGCGGCAGCTCGAGGATCAGTACTCGCGCATGCGTTCGACCTATGACGAAGGCCACCCGGACATGATCGCGCTGCGCCGGCAGATCGACAGCATGAAATACGGCAGCAGCGCGGGCGCGGGCAGCAGCCTGCGTTCGCAGCTCAATACGAAGCGCGCAACGCTTGCCGAAGCGCGCCAGCGTTATGGCGAGGAGCATCCCGACATCCGCAAGCTCCAGCGTGACATCACGACGCTCGAGGCGCGAATCGCGGGCGGCGAGAGCGGCGACGTCGAGATGTCCGACGGATCGCCCATGGGCATGCAGCTGCGCACGCAGATCAACGCGATCGACAGTCAGCTCGCGAGCCTCGGCGCACAGAGCGCCGCGCTGCGCGCGAAGCTGGCGGGCCTCGAACGCAACGTCACCGCCGCGCCGCAGGTCGAGCGTGAATACGCCAACGCGACGCGTGACCTGGCGATCGGACGCGAGAAATACGAACAGTTGCTCAACCGGCAAATGGACGCCGAGGTGAGCGAAGCGGCGATCGTCGGCGGCCGGGCGGATGAATTCCGCCTTATCCAGGCGCCGATGCTGCCGAGTATGCCGAGCAAACCCGCGCGCCTGGCGATCCTGCTGATCGGGCTGGTCGCCGCCGTCGCGCTCGGTCTCACGGCCACGGTCGCCGCCGAAGCGCTCGATCCGAAAGTGCGCGGCGCGCGCGACGTGCGCGAGCTGCTCAACGTCTCGCCACTGGTGGCGATTCCCACCATACGCAATTCCCGTTCCCGCCGGCGCAGTGCGTGGCGATTCGCCGCGGCCAGCGCGAGCGGGGTCGTCGGTGTGTGGATCGTATTCACCGCCATCAAGAACTTCATCTAGAAAGTGAGATCACTCATGGGCACTCCCATCGAAGACGCCGTCCGCCGCAGTTTCACCAGCCCCGCGGGTTCGGAGCGTCCCAACGCCATCGAATCCACGAACCTGCGCCAGCGCGCCCGGCGCGTGAGCGCGCAGCCGGCCGAGCTGCAACAGGCCCGCCGTTTCCGCAATGCGAGCGTGGATGCGCGCGCGATGGAGCGGCAATGCGTGTTGCCCGCGGTGTCCGATACCGCGGCATTACGCGCGTTCAAGATCCTGCGCACGCGTGTGCTGCGGCGCCTCGACATGCACAAGTGGAGTTCGATCGCGGTGTCGGGCATGTCGGTGGGCGAGGGCAAGACGCTGACCGCCATCAACCTGGCGCTCGCGCTCGCGCAGGACGTGAACACCTGGGTGTTCCTGGTCGATCTCGACCTGCAGCGTCCGCAGGTGGCCAACTACCTGGGCATGAGCTTCGAGAAGGGTCTGTCCGACTTTCTGCTCGGCAAGGCGGAACTCGATGAGGTGGTGTACAACCTGCAGTCCGAACGCCTCGGCGTGATCCCCAACGCGCGTGCGTTCCAGCACTCATCGGAATTCCTCAACAGCCCGCGCATGTCCGAATTCACTGCGGCGCTGGAGCGCGAAGTGCCACGCCGCATCGTGATCTTCGACATGCCGCCGCTGCTGGCCTCGGACGACGTGCTGGCGTTCGCACCGCAATTCGACTCGCTGCTGCTCGTGGTATCGGAAGGCAAGAGCGGCCGCGCCATGTTGCGCGGCGCGAAGGAAATTCTCGCCGAGATGAACCTGCTCGGCGTTGCGCTCAATCGCTCAAAGGAACGCAACGAAAGTGCTTACTACTAAAGAGTCCGCTTCGGGCGACGGCGCGGGTGTTGGTGCAGCAACCGCTTTTGAAGACGAAAACGGGGGCAGCCCCCGCATCAAACCGAAACGCATCAGCGTTTTCGGCCTCGGGTATGTGGGCGCGATCTCGCTGGCCTGCCTGGCGCGCGATGGTCACACGGTCGTCGGTTGCGACATCGACTCCACCAAGCTCGACCTGATTCGCGCCCGCAAGTCACCGATTCTCGAGGAAGGCATCCAGGAACTCATGCGCGACGTGGTCGGCTCGGGCCGCGTCTCGGTGACCGATGATGCGGCATACGCCGTCAACGAAACCGAGTTGTCGTTCATCTGCGTGGGCACGCCGTCGTCGGCGAACGGCAGCCAGAACCTGACCGCGATCCTGCGATTGACCGAACAGATCGGCAAGGCATTGCGCGACAAACGCGAGTTCCACACGATCGTCGTGCGTTCGACCGTGATGCCCGGCACGCTGGAGGAGAAGATAGAGCCGCTGCTCGAACAGTCGAGCGGCAAGGAATCAGGCGTCGACTTCGGCCTGTGTTTCCAGCCCGAGTTCCTGCGCGAGGGATCGTCCATTCGCGACTACGACCATCCGCCATACACCATCGTGGGCGGCGACTGCGACGCGGCCATCGAAGCCGTGCGCGAGGTGTTCGCGCACCTGCCGGGACGGTTCCTCGTGACGGATGTGCGCGTAGCCGAAGCACTCAAGATGAGCTGCAACGCGTTTCACGCGCTCAAGATCACGTTCGCCAACGAGATCGGCCGCGTTTCGCAGTCACTCGGCATCGACTCGCATGAAGTCATGCGGCTCGTCTGCGCGGATACGCAGCTCAACATCTCGCCCGCGTACCTGAAGCCCGGATTCGCGTTCGGCGGCTCGTGCCTGCCGAAGGACCTGCGCGCGCTGACCTCGATCGCGAAGCGCAACGACATCGAGGTGCCGATGTTGTCCAGCCTGCTGGCGAGCAACCGCGTGCACATCGATCATGCGGTGGCCCAGATCCTGAAGCTGGGACGTCCGCGCGTCGGCATGCTCGGCCTGTCGTTCAAGACCGGCACCGACGATCTGCGCGAGAGTCCGCTGGTGCTGGTCGCCAAGCAATTGCTCGGCGAAGGTTGTGAGCTGCGGATCTTCGATCCGGAAGTGCACCTGTCGCGGCTGCTGGGCGCGAACCGCAGCTACATCGACGCCAACATCCCGCACCTCGGAACCCTGTTGCGCGCGAATATCGGGGACATGATCGATCCCTCGCAGGTCATCCTCGTGGGGCTGCAGCAACCCGATCTCAACGAAGCGCTGGCCGAGCGGGTGCGCGAAGACCAGATCGTCCTGGACCTTGTGAACCTGCCGAATCGCGCCGATCTGCGCTGCGCATACGAGGGAATCTGCTGGTAGTGAGACGCGTCGCTGTATTTAGTTAGGGTTGCCGTTTAAGATCGGACCGTCCGGAGGGAGGTCCGATGAAGAGTTTCCTGACCGCGGTCGCGTTGTCGATCGCCAGCTTCTTTCTATACAAACATTACGGCCAGGGTGAAAACTCGGCGCCGCTCGTGATCGAGGAGCCGGCATACGCGCAGATGCGCGCCAGCGTGGACATCCAGGGCCGCGAGATCGAAATGGCGGTTTTCGTACGCTCGGCCGGCATGGCCGAATGCGACGCCAAGACTCGTGACACCTGGGCCGACGTGCTCGAATCGTGCCCGACCTGCAAGCTGCACGAGCCGGAATGCCGCGAACGGCTGGCGCCACGTTACGCACGACTCTTCGATGACGTGCCCATTCCTTCTGCCTACCTGAGCGCCAAGGCGGGCAATGCCACCGAACGTGACGGACGCATCGTCGTCTACGGGCTCACGGACGAAGAGGGCGTCATCGTGTGCGGGATGCTCCGCAAGGAGATCGCGAAACGCTACCAGGGCGCGCTGAATTGCATTGCCCCCTCCAAGGGGTGACGCAGGCCGTCTAAGGGCGAGCCATATATATAGAGTCGGGGCGAATTCACATTTCTACGCCCGGCCGTTACCGCTCACGGAAGATAACCATTTGAATTAATTCGTTTGTCGCGATCCGCAGACGAGGGGCCTTCCCGCACTTTTTTTCTAGCGCGTTGAAACGATTGCACTCGGAATTCTAAATCGCGTCCTGCCTACGACGAGGCTGGACGGAGGATTCCGACAAATGCATTCGAACGCACGCAATTTCGTACGAGCACTCCTACCCGTGGCGGTCATTGCCCTGTGCAACGGCTGCGGTGGTGGTGGCAGCGGTGGTAGCGGTAGCGGCGCCGAGAGCAGCGCTCCCCCGCCCTCGGTTCAGCCGGGACAGGCCCCCGTTGCCACGCCCAGCCCGTCTCCGACTCCGACACCGGCGCCGACGCCTGCGCCGAGCCCAGAGCCGACGCCAGCGCCCGGACAGAGTCCTGCGATCGGCAACGCCGCACCCACCATCAGCGGTGCCGCCGGCGCGGCTGCGCTGGTTGGCGCGGTCTACCAGTTCCAGCCCACTGCTGCGGACGCGGACGGCGACCCGCTGACGTTCACGGCGACCAACCTGCCACCGTGGGCGAGCGTGGATCCCGCCACGGGCCGCATCACCGGAACTCCGACGGCGAACGACGTCGGACAATACGAGTCGATCAGCCTGACCGTGGCCGACGCCGCGCACCAGGCTTCGCTGGCGCCATTCACGATCGTCGTCAGCGCGGCGGGCAGCCCGGTCGCGGGCGGCGCCTCCGTGAACTGGGTGACGCCGCCGTCGAAGGTCGACGGCACGCCGCTCGACGACCTGGCCGGCTATCGCATCGCCTACGGCCGCACCGCAGAAGATCTCGACAACAGTGTGTTCATCGAGAACCCGGCCGCTACGAGTTATCAGTTCAATGCGCTGGAAGGCGGTGTCTGGTACTTCGCCGTGATCGCCGTGAACGCGAGCGGACTCGAGAGTCCGCCGTCCATCGCCGTCATGAAGTCCATCTGACAAATCATCTGACGACGGTCTTCCCATTTTCCGAGGGGTATTCGTAAATGAAGCTTGCTAGTGTCCGTACCCAGATGAAGTTGTTAGTTGCCGCCACCGTCTCGCTGGGCGCAATCGCCGCGCATGCCGTGCCGGTAGTCCCCGGCGGCGCCGGTTATGGCATCGAGACGCCCGCCGGCCGCGGTGGCACCGTCTACAAAGTGACGAACGTCAATGCGTCGGGCGCGGGTTCGCTCCGGGCCTGCATCGACGCATCGGGTCCGCGCGTGTGCGTGTTCGAGGTCTCCGGCACGATCCGCCTCACGGCCGATCTGACGGTCCGCAACAACAACATCACCATCGCGGGACAGACCGCGCCCGCGCCCGGCATCATGATCCGCGGGGCCGCACTCAAGATCCACGCCTCGGATGTACTGGTGCAACACCTGCGTATTCGCGCCGGCGACGATGCGAATGGCCCGGCTCCGGCCAATCGTGACTCGCTCAAGATCGAAGGCGCGGCGGATCGTCCGGTGCGCAACGTGGTCATCGACCATTGCTCGTTCAGCTGGGCGGTCGACGAGGTCGCGAGTGTCTGGGGCACCTACGACAACATCACGTTCAGCAACAACATCTTCTCCGAACCGCTCAACGAGTCGATCCATCCGACCGACGACGGCAGCGCGCTCGAGCATCACGGCTATGGCGTGATCCTCGGCAGCTCTCCGAGCGGCGGCCGCGTGACGATGGTGGGCAACCTGTTCGCGCACATCGTCGAGCGCAATCCGCTGTCGCGTGCGCGCGAACTCGTCTACGTGAACAATCTGGTCTACAACCGCGGCACGATGGACGTGGATCTGCAGAGCCAGGACGGCCGCCAGACGCGCAGCTCCGTTACGGGCAACATGTTCCTGCGAGGCCCGAACTTCAGCCGCAACACGCGCCCGATCTACGTGCGCACCAACGGCACCTACACGCTGACTTCGACCAGCCGTGTGTACCAGAACGACAATCTCGCGCCGGAGAGCGGCTCGACGGCCGCTCAGCTGCTGCAATTCACGGGTTCAGAACTCGCGGGATTGATGGTGACGGCTCAGCCGGTGTGGAACACAGGCCTCACCGCGCGCGCGACGGCGAACAATGTGGTGTACGACCGCGTGCTGCGATATGCGGGCGCGCGTCCGTCGGATCGCGACACAGTCGACAAGCGCGTCGTGAGCTCGGTGCGCAATCGCAACGGCCGCGTGATCAATTGCGTGTCCTCGAATGGCACCGCGCGTTGCAATCTGAATGGCGGCGGCTGGCCGACGATTGCGCAGAACACGCGCCGTCTCACGCTGCCGTCGAATCCGAGCACGGTGAATGCCAGCGGCTACACGAACCTGGAGAACTGGCTCAATGCGATGGATGCGTCGCTGAGTGGCGTCGTTCCGACGAACAGCCCGGCCTCGCCGCCGGCGGTGTCAGTGCAATGATGACGATGTAGGAGCGAGCACCGGAACGTGTAACCGTTCGGTGACAGGGAGCAGGGGATCAGGCCGGCGTCAACGACGCCGGCCTTTTTTTATTCTCGTTGTTTATAAGGGAAGCGCGACTGCCCATGAGCCACGATTACCAGAGTCAATACCAGGTAAGCCAGCCGATCATCTTCAAGCGCGGCACTTCCCTGGCGGCACCGGTGTTGCTGTGGTTGATGGACGCGTTGCCCGCGATGCTCGCCGGCGTGATGTTCTATCCGCTGTGCCTGTTGTTCGGCGTCGACTACGACAAACCCTTCGTGGTGCTGTCGATCCTCGCCGCGATGGCCACGCTCGCCGTCCTGCCGCCCCACAATCAATCGACGCAGATCGTTTCCACGCGGCTGGAGCTGTCGACCAACCTGCTGCTGCGCTGGGCGGTGCTGGTCGCGGTGCTGCTCGCGCTCGGATACGTCACCAAGTATTCGGAGACCTACTCGCGGCGCGTGATCGTGACCTGGGTGCTCGTCACGCCGGTGCTGCTCGTCGTCCTCACGTTGCTGCTGCAGTCGATGACGCGCGCGTTGCTGATGGACGCGACACACGCGCGCCGCGCGATCGTGGTGGGCTGCACGCAGGCCAGCATGGAGCTCACGCGCCGGCTCACGTTGCACAACGAGCTCGGCATGGCGGTGGCCGGCTTCTTCGACGACCGAGGCAGTGACCGCCTGGGCTGCGCGCGGCATGCGCAGCTGCTCGGTACCTTCAATGATGTCGCGGCGTTCGTGAACAGCCGCAACATCGACGTCATCTTCATCGCGATACCGCCGGGGCAGGTGTCCCGCATGCGCGATCTGGTGCACGAACTCGGCGACACCACCGCATCCATCTACTACGTGCCGGACGTCACCGGCTTCGATGTCATACAGCAGCGTACCAGCGAGATCCTCGGCTTGCCGGTGGTGGCCATGTGCGAGACGCCGTTCCACGGATATCGCGGCCTGGTCAAGCGGCTGATGGATGTCGTCATCGCCAGCATCGGGATCGTGGTGATCTCGCCATTGTTGTTAGCCATCGCGATCGCGGTGCGGCGCAGTTCACCGGGCCCGGTGTTGTTCCGGCAGCGGCGTTACGGACTCGACGGACGCGAGATCGATGTCTACAAATTCCGCACGATGACGGTGTGCGAAAACGGCGCGCGCGTGCGGCAGGCGGGCCGCCACGACCGGCGCGTCACGCCGGTCGGACGCGTGTTGCGGCGCTGGTCGCTCGATGAATTGCCGCAGCTCATCAATGTTCTCCAGGGCACCATGAGTCTCGTAGGACCCCGCCCACATGCGGTTGCTCACAACGAGGAATACCGCAAGCTGATCAAACGGTACATGGTTAGACACAAGGTTTTGCCCGGCATCACTGGCCTTGCGCAGGTGCGCGGATGTCGCGGAGAAACCGCACGCGTCGAAGACATGGAAGCCCGCGTGCTGTTCGATCTCGAGTACATGCGCAACTGGTCGCCGTTGCTGGACCTGCAGATCCTGCTGGGCACGGTCGTAGCCGTGATCCGGACGGATCGGGCGTACTGAGGCGCGTGTACTGATGGCTGGTTTGCGAAAAGGGGTCTCGTCTGGCGACTTTGCTCGGAATCGCGTCGTTCTTTCTGCTCACGACGGAAGTCCTGCGCTGGGATCTCACGATCACCACGGGACTGTCCGCCAAGAATCTCGTCATCTACATGCTGGCGACGTTCCTCGTGTTGCGTCTGGTCGTGGCACGCGGCTCGCTGATGGCGGCCGCACAGATGCAAGGCGCGTTCATCGTGATGATCGCGTACGCGATTCTCACCTGGTTGCTGGCGGGGCTGGTCATCCAGTACCAGGGTTATGACCTGGTCGACAGCGGCATCAAACTCAAGAGCCAGCTGATCGACTACTTCATCTTCTTCATGGTGTTCCTGCTCGGCGTGCACACCATCGAAGATGCCATCAAGGTCATCAAGTGGATCCTGCTGGGCGCGGTGTTCGCGAATCTCGGCACGGTGCTCGACAACGCCGGCATCATCAACCTCGGATTCAACGAACGCATCGACGGCCGTACGCAGGGCGCCATCGGTGAGTCCAACCAATACGCCGCCTACATCATCCTGTTGCTGCCCGGGTTGATCGCTACCGCGGTCGGCTCGCGTGGCCTGCAGCGGGTGTTCTGGATCGGCGGCGTGCTGGTGTCGACGATGGCCCTCATGTCGACAGCGTCGCGCGGCGGCTTCGTCGGACTCATCTTCGCGTGCGCCGTCGGCGCCTATCTATACCGGCAGGTCATCTCGTACAGCCGCGTGGCCGGCTACGCGTTCGGCACGCTGGTCCTGCTCGTCATCGGTCTGAGTTTCTCGAGTTACGGAGGGTTGCTCACCGAACGCGTGTTCGGCACCGGCACTCACGTCGACCTCACCGAGGCTTCCTCGGGGCGCAGCGAGATCTGGTTGAACCTGCTGTACACGATGTTCCAGTCGCCGATCACCTTCATCACGGGTTTCGGCTGGGACGTGTACTGGTCGTTCCCGTTCCGCTTCTCGCCGCACAACCACTATCTATCGCTGTGGTTCAACCTCGGGCTGGTCGGGCTCGTGGCCGGCAGCTACCTGTTGTTCTCCGCCATTGCGCGCGCGTTCCGCGCCAGCCTGCTGGCCGAACAACCGGCGCGCCGGCAACTGATGGCATTCGTGCTGGGCGGCCTCGCGATCAGCGGCGCGGTGTTCTTCGTGGACCTGCATACGCCGTGGATCTATTTCTGGATGTACACGGGCGTCGCCATGCGCGTCGCACTTTGCGTGGAGGAATCGCCGGCGGCCGCGCCGGAGCCGGTGAAGCCCGCGCGCGGGCGCGCCGTGAAACAGGATAGTTATGGCTGGGCCGGATCGGGGCGGCGCACATGAGGTTCCGCAAGATCTGTATCGTCGGCCTCGATTCGTACGGCATGTTGTCCGGCCAGGGTGACCTTAGGTATGTCGGCGGCGAATCGGTGCAGCACGTGCTGCTGGCCCGCGCGTGGCGCGACCTCGGCCACGATGTGTCGATCGTCGTACATGACGAAGGGCAGGGCGCGCGGCGTGTCATCGACGGCATCACCGCGATCGCGGCCCACAAGCGCGAAGCGGGAATTCCGGGACTGCGCTTTTTTTATCCGCGCACCACTCGCCTGGTCAGCGCGATGACCGCCGCCGATGCGGACGTCTACTACCAATCGCCGGCCGGCGCCTTCACCGGCATCACGGCCTGGTTCTGCCGCACGGCGCGGCGCCGCTTCGTGTTTCGCGTGGCGTCGGACAGCGACTGCGCGAAGGTTCATGAACGCATCCGCTTCTGGCGCGACCGCAAGCTCTACGATTTCGGACTGCGTCGCGCCGACGTGCGGGCCGCACAGACCGAATCGCAGGCGCGCATGTTGCGCAGCAACCTCGGGCTCGACAGCAGCGTGGTCAACATGATCGTCGAGCAGCCGCGGCCGGCAAACGGAACGGAGAAGGACATCGACGTCCTGTGGCTGAGCAACCTGCGCTCCCTCAAGCGCCCGGAGCTCGCGCTCGAGCTCGCGCGTCATCTGCCGAAGGTGCGTTTCACGCTCGCCGGTGGACCGATGCCCGGCGGCAAGACGTATTACGACGACGTCGCCGCGGCCGCCGCGCGGCTGCCGAACGTCACGATGCTGGGCGCGGTGCCTTACACGGACACCGGCGCGTTGTTCGACCGCGCGAAGATCTTCCTCAATACCTCGAGCGTCGAGGGATTTCCGAACACCTTCCTGCAGGCCTGGATCCGCGGCGTGCCGGTGGTCAGTTACTTCGACCCGGATGACATCGTGCGCCGCATGCAACTCGGCCGCGTTGGAACCTCGATCGACGAGATCCGCGAAGGCATCCGCGAGCTGCTCGAAGTCGATGGTTATCGCGAGCACATCGGCCAGCAGGCGCGCGATTTCGCGCACCGAGAATTCACCACCGGGGTGGCGACTCGCTACCTCGAACTACTGGAACGTGAATCACCGCGGCTTCGACTCAATGCCGCAGATGAAGGAGTTTCTCCATGACAACACCCGCCTGCGCGGCCGAAGATCTGACCCCGCTCGTCGACAAGGAAAGGACCTCGGAGAACGCGCTGCCCAGTACGCGGTCCGACGTGCTGTTCGTCGTCAACAATCTCGGCATCGGCGGCTCGGAGCGCAAAACCGTCCGGCTCGCGAACCGCCTCAAGGACGAGGGCGTCGACGTCTCGCTCGCCTGCCTCAATGGCCCGTTCACGATCGAGCAGGGGATCCGGCGCGACGTTCCATTGCGCAAGCTCGAGCGGACCGGGAAGTTTTCCCTGAGCGCCCTGTGGCGTCTGCGCCAGACCATCCAGCATGACCGGCCGCCGACCGTCATCGCCGTCAATCTCTACCAGGCGTTGTATGTCGCGCTCGCGACGCGCTTCGTGGGTTACCGGCCGCGCACCGTCGCGCTGGTGAACACGTCCACGTTCAGCGGCCATCGCTTCCTGAAAACCTTCTACCAGTGGGTCCTGGCGAGTTTCGACGTCACCGTGCACGGCTGCGAGGCGCAGCGCGCGTTCTGGTTCCGTTCGAATGGCGCCGCGTGGAAGAAGTCCACCGTCATCTACAACGGCGTCGACTCCAGCCACTTCGAGCAGATCCGCACGTTCGAGGCGGCCAAGCGGCTGCGCGCGTCGCTCGGCGTATCGCAGGATGCGCTGCTCATCGGCACGGTTGGCCGGCTCGCGCCGGAAAAAAACCAGGACGTATTGCTGACGACCTTGCGCCGGCTGCGCGTGGCGCGCGTCGATGCGCACCTGATGCTGGCCGGTGGCGGTCCGCTGCGCCAGCGGCTCATGCAGCGGGCGATGGACCTGGCGATCGCCGATCGCGTGCACTTCATCGGAGAAATCGAAGACGTACGCCCGGTGCTCGGCGCGCTGGACATCTTCGTGTTGCCGTCCATCGCGGTGGAATCCTTCTCCAACGCGGCGCTCGAGGCGATGTCGATGGCCCGCCCGGTGATCCTCTCGAACATCGGTGGCGCGCGCGAAATGATCAATGACGGCATCGAAGGATACGTGGTGTCGCCGACGGAGCTCGCGGCGCGCCTGCCCGCGCTGATCGCGGCGTTGTATTCCGACGGACGCAAGCGCCGCCAGATGGGCGTCGCGGCGCGGCAGCGCGCGATGGACTTCTTCTCGGTGCCGGCGATGGTCGCCGGATATCGGGGCCTCCTGCATCGCGGAGAATCCGAATGAGCGCGGAGCCGCAAAGCGTCAATCGTTCGTTCGTGCCGCTCGTTGCGCGGATGCCGGCGCAGCTGCCCGAGAGCCGCGTGCGTGTGCTGCAGTTCGGTCCCTCGCTCAATGTTCGCGGCGGCGTCACGTCGGTTGAACAGCTCATCTGTGATTACCTGCCGCCGTACGTATCGATGCGGCACGTGGCGACCATGGACGAGGGCTCCGCGCTGACAAAAGCCTCGGTGTTCGCGCGCGCGATCCAGACGCTGCGTCGCGCCCTGGAGTCGACCGAACCGACGATCGTCCACATTCATTTCGCCTCGCGCGGCAGCACATTGCGCAAGCTGATACTCGCGGAGATGGTGGCGCGGGCGGGGCGGCCGCTCGTGTTGCACGCGCATGGTTCGGAGTTCGACGAATTCCACCGGCGCCTGCCGGCGGCCGTTCGCCGCAACATCAACGAAACGCTGCAGCGTGCCAACGTGTTCATCACGCTGTCGACACAATGGCGCGATTTCTACGTCGAGGAATGCGAGATCTCGCCGTCGCAGATCGTCGTGTTGCCAAACCCGGTGCGGCTGCCGAGCGAAGTGCCGGTGCGCGATGCACGCACGCACGTGCAGTTCCTGCATCTCGGCAGACTCGGCGTGCGCAAGGGCTCCTTTGACGTGGTGCAGGCGTTCGGCGGACTTCCCGCGGCGCTGCGCAATCGCGCGCGGCTGGTCCTGGCCGGCGATGGCGACATCGAGGGTGTGCGCAAGCTCGCGGTCAGCCTTGGCGGAGACATCAGCGTCCATTCCTGGATCGATGCCCAGGAGCGCGACCGCCTGCTCGGGCAGAGCGATGTGTTCATGTTGCCGTCCCGCGCGGAAGGCGTGCCGATGGCGCTGCTCGAAGCGATGGCGCATGGGCTGCCGTCGATTACTTCGGCGGTGGGTGGCATTCCCGACGTGTTCCGCAATGGGCAGGACGGGTTCTACGTGACGCCCGGCAACGTCGAAGAGATCCGCACGCAGATGGCCCGCATGATCACCGACGACAACGCGCGGCGCGCGGCGGGGCGCGCGGCGTACGAACACGCGCGCGATTTCGATGTGCACGTGTACGCGCGCCGCCTGGCCAGCATCTATCAGCGGATCGCGCCCATCTCCGAAACATCGGAGACCCGGGATATTGCATGAGCGCGACCTCGGCATTCGTCGAACGCATCAAGCGCCATGTGGTGGGCGAGAACCTCGTGCGCCGCAATCCGTTCTACTACGAACGCTCGCGCCGGCTGCTCGAACGGCTGTCGGCGGCGGATTTCGAGGAACGCCGCGCGTGGACCCGGCAGCAGCTCGCGCGCACCTTGCGCCTGGCGCGCTGCACTTCGTACGGCAAGCTGGTGCGCGGCAGCGAAGCGCTCGGCAGCTGGCCGATGCTCAACAAGGAGCTGTTGCGCAACCGCTTGCATGCGTTCACCACGGGCAGTGACTGGTTTTCCGCGCCCGCGAACACCGGCGGCACCAAGGGCGTGCCGCTCAAGCTGGTGCGCTCGTTCGATGGAGTGGTGTTCGAACAGGCCTGCATCGACCGGCTCGTGGTCGGACTCGGCCTGTGTCCGCGCACCGTGCGCACCGCCGTCCTGCGCGGCGACAACCTGCAGGACCCGCGCGCGCTCGCCTTGCCCGACGGGGTGCGCGCCAATGGCGGACGATCGCGCATCTTCTGCGCGCGCAGTGTGTCGGCGCAAAACGTCAATCACCTGGCCGACACGCTCGAAAAATTCGCGCCGCAGTTGCTGTGCGCGTATCCGAACGCGCTCGAGTCGCTGTGCCGGATGCTGGCGGAGCAGGGGCGCAAACTGCGCATCCCCGCGGTGTTGACCTCCTCGGAGGTGCTCAACCCGGTGGCGTGGGACCTCGCGCAGGAAGTGCTCGGCTGCCGCATCGCGGATTATTACGGCCAGGCCGAACGCATCGCGTTCGCCTATGCGTCCGCGCCGCGCGAGTATCGTTTCCTGCCCGGATATTCGTACCTGGAGTTCCTGCCGTACGAGACCAAACTACTGCCGGCCGGCGCATCCGAACGCCTGTACGAGGTGGTTGGCACTTCGTTCTGGAACAACCTCATGCCCCTGGTGCGTTATCGCACCGGCGACCTGATTCGACTGCCGGCCGCCTGGGGCGAACGCGAACTCGAGGAACTCGCCTGTGGCCTGCGGACGTTCCGCGGAATCCTCGGGCGCCAGCAGGAGATACTGGCCTGTCCCTCCGGCGTGCGCGTGACCGGCCTCGAGTCGATTCCGGATGACGTGGAGCACGTGCTGCGCGTACAGGTCGTGCAGGAGCAGGTCGATTCGGCCTGTATCCGTGTCGTACCCGCACCCGGCTTCAGCGATTCGGATGCGGCTAGCCTGTTGCGCAATGCTCGCGCCTGCCTGCCCGACGACGTGCAACTGCGCGTCGAAGTCGCCAACTGGGTGGAACGTACGCCGCGCGGCAAGGCGCCGCTGGTCGTGCATCGACCGCCGGTACACGAGGCATTGCGTCGCGCCGGTGTCGAACCGCCGCTGGTCGCCGTCTGAGGCGTTGTCGAAGAGAACGCCCATGCAGCAACCCGGTTGGTATTTGCGACGGCTGCGCCGAATGTCCGGCGCCGAAGTGGCCTATCGCTTCACGCGCGGTGTGCGCACGATCTCCGCGCCCTTCACGCTGCACGAGCTGCCGCCGCGCGATGCGTTCGCCACGGACCTGCGATTCCTGCCGCCATTCGTCGCGCTCACGCCGGATGCGCTGCTCGCGGCGGCGGAACGCGTGCTCGCCGGACATTTCACGTTCTTCGATCTGGAGGACTGCGATCTCGGCGATCCACCCAACTGGAATCGCGATCCGCTGACGCGCCGCAATGCCGGCCAGCGGCGCGCGACGGCGATCGACTATCGTGACGAACGCGAGGTCGGCAACATCAAGTACCTGTGGGAGGCGAATCGTCACCTGCATCTGCCCACGCTCGCGCAGGCGTACGCACTCACGGGCGACGCGCGCTACGCACTCGGCATCCAGAATCATGTCGATTCGTGGATCGAGCAGTGCCCGCCGGGACGCGGGCCCAACTGGGTGAGCGCGCTCGAACTCGGCATCCGGCTCATCAACTGGAGCATCAGCTGGCAACTGCTCGGCGGTTTGCGCAGCCGGCTGTTCACGACGGATTCCGGCGCGGCGTTTCGCGATCGCTGGTTGCGCGCCATCTACGAGCAGGCGCGCATGATCGCCGGCAACCTGTCGCGGTTTTCGTCGGCCAACAATCACCTGATCGGCGAGGCCGCGGGTGTCTACATCGCGGCCTCGACCTGGCCGCTGTGGCCGCAGATGCGCTCCTGGGGCGAACGCTGCCGCGAATTGCTGGAAGAGGAATGCCACCGCCAGAACGCCCCGGACGGCGGCAATCGCGAGCAGGCCTTTGCCTACCAGACCTTCGTGCTCGACTTCCTGCTGATCGCCGGGCTCGCGGCCCGAGCGCGCGGCGAGGATTTCTCGCCTATCTACTGGCGGAGGCTCGAGGTCATGACCGATTTCCTCGCGTCGATGACCGGCATATCGGGCGCGATGCCGATGGTCGGCGACGGCGACGATGGTTACGTCGTGAAACTGGCCACCGAGCCGGGGTTCTCGCCGGTCAATTCGCTGATCGCCACCGGCGCGGTGTTGTTCGATCGTCCGGACCTGGCGGTCAAGGCCGGCGGAATCGACAGCAAGTCGATCACGTTGCTGGGTGTGCAGGCGGTGCGCCGCTTCAGCCAGATTCGCGCGCTCGGGCGCCACGGCTTCCGGCCGCGGCAGCAGTTCACCGAGTCCGGCTATTACCTCATGGGCACGGCATTCGAAAGTCCGGACGAAGTGCGGTTGCTGATCGATGCCGGTCCGCTCGGCTACCTGAGCCTGGCCGCGCACGGCCATGCCGACGCGCTTTCGTTCACGTTGAGCGTCGGCGACCGCGAGATTCTGGTCGATCCCGGGACCTACGCGTATCACACGGATCCGGCCTGGCGGCGCTATTTCCGCAGCACCCGCGCGCACAACACGGTCGAAGTCGATGGACTGGATCAGTCGGTGCAGGCCGGCAATTTCATGTGGACCGATCACGCCAACGCGCGCTGCATCGAGTTCGACTGTGGCCCGGGCGCGCAACATTTCATCGGCGAACACGACGGCTACCGGCGGCTGCCCGATCCGGTGGTGCATCGGCGCGAGGTCGTGTTCGATCCGGAGCGGCGGATCTTCGATCTGGCCGACATGTTGCGGTGTGAGCGCGAGCATGCCGTGCGGCGCATCTGGCATTTCGCGGAGAACTGCCAGGTGGAAACGGTGGGACGCGAGCTGCACGTGATCAACGGCACCGCCAAGGTCATCTTCCAGCCGCAGGAAGAGCTCGAGCGCGTCGACATCTATCGCGGTGGCAGCGCGGATCAGGGCGGCTGGATCTCACGCCGCTTCGGACACAAGGTGCCGTGCACGACGGTGGTGTGGAAATCGCGCATCAGCGGCGCGACGGTGCTGCGCACGCGTATCACGTATACGAGGAGTCCCGTTGGCGTCTGAGCCGCTCATGCCGGAGCTCACGTCGCACCAGGTGGTGACGGCGGACGTGCAGAGCGCCGAACGCACGCTGACGTTGCGCAACGACGACTGCTTCGGACTGTTCAACGAGATCGGCGACATCGACGCGGAGTCGCGCACCGAGGCCGGCCTGTATCGCGCCGGTGTGCGTCATCTTTCGCGCTTCACGCTGACCCTCAGCGGACAGCGTCCGCTGCTGCTGTCCGCGAATCCGCGCGACGACAATGTCTTGCTGACGGTGAACCTCACGAACGCGGACGCGCGCGGTGAGGGCGGACGCATCGTGTTGCCGCGCGGCACGTTGTACGTCACCCGCTCCCGGTTCATCTGGGAAGGCGTCTGCTACGAATCCATCCGCGTGCGCAATTTCGCGCTGACGACCATCTCCGTCGAGCTGGTCGTCCGCTTCGCCTGCGATTTCGAGAACATCATCGACGTGCGCGCGCAGCGGCGCGTGGATGCGGGCCGCAAACGTTTCGAACGTGTCGAGAACGACAGCGTGATCCAGGGCTACCTCGGCACGGACGAGGTGGTGCGCGAAACCGTCGTCGACTGTCACACCACGCCCGATGCCATCTCGGCCGACAGCCTGAAGTATCGATTGCAGATCGGCAGCCGTGGGGAGAAGAACATCGCGCTGGCGGTGGGCTGCCGCTCGGCGGCGAGCCCGGTACAGATCGCGACGTTCACGCGTTCGCTGGCGGCGGCCGAGGACGCAGCACGCAACGGCGCGCCGCAAACCAGCGTCGATTCCACCGATCCGCAGTTCAACGCCTGGGTGCAGCGTTCGGCGGCCGACATCAACATGCTGCTCACGATGACACCGCACGGGCGCGTCCCGGCGGCGGGCCTGCCGTGGCTCGATGCCACCTTCGGGCGCGACGCCATCGTGACGGCACTGGAAACGTTGTGGATGTGGCCCGGCATCGCGCGCAACGTCCTGCGGTTTCTCGCGGCGACCCAGTGCACCGACACGTTTCCGGCCAATGGCGCGGAGCCCGGCAAGATCCTCAACGAGGCGCGCGGCGGGGACATCGCGCCAAACTACTTCGGCGTGGACACGACGCCGCTGTTCGTGCTGCTCGCGGCCGCGTATTTCACGCGCACCGCGGACCTCGAGTTCATCACGGAACTGTGGCCGTCGATCACGGCGGCGTTGTCGTGGATCGACGTGTACGGCGACATCGACGGCGATGGATTCGTGGAAACCCGTGTCCGCGCAGGTTATGCGACGCAACACGGCTGGAAGAGCTCGCCGGATGCGGTGTTCCACGCGGACGGCCAGCTCGCGCAGGGCGCGCTCGCGTTGTGCGAAGTGCAGGGTTATGTCTACGGCGCGAAGCTCGGCGCCGCGCGCATCGCGCGCTCGCTGGGCGAGATGCCGCGCGCCATCGCGCTGGTCGAGGCGGCGCAGGCACTGCAGGCGCGTTTCAACAGCGCGTTCTGGTGCGACGACATCGAAACGTTCGCGCTCGCGCTCGATGGCGCCAAACAACCCTGCCGGGTCCGCACGTCGAATCCTGGCCATTGCCTGTATTCGGGCGTCGCGCACGCCGAACGCGCGCGCCAGATCATCGCCGGTTTCGGCGACGAGCAGATGTTCTCGGGCTGGGGTGTGCGCACCGTGGCCGAAAGCGAGCTGCGCTTCAACCCGATGGCGTATCACAACGGCGCCATCTGGCCGCACGACAACGCGTTGCTGGCGGCGGGCGCGGCGCGCTACGACGACAAGGCCTTTGCGCTGCGCATTCTGGTGGCCCAATTCGAGGCGGCGCGGCATTTCGACCTGTTGCGCATGCCGGAGCTGTTCTGCGGCTTCCGGCGTCGCGGACGGGAGGCGCCGCTGCACCTGCCGGTCGCCTGCTCCCCGCAGTCGGTGGCGGCCGGCGCGACCTACCTGCTGTTGCAGAGCATCCTCGGCATCACGATCGACGCGCTCGACCGGCAGATCGTGCTGGCCCACCCGGTGGTGCCGGAGGGTATCGACGAGATCCGGGTACGGAACCTGTCGGTGGGAATGGCGTCCGTTGATTTCACGGTTCGCAGGCACGCCGGTTCAGTGAGCGTCAGCGTCGAGCGGCGCGAGGGCAAACTCGATCTCGTCATCCGCAGTTGAAGGCCGGGCCGGGGGGGATTTGTTGTTAGTAAGCGATTTCCTACACGAGTGCGCGGAACAGTCCTTTGAGCAAGGGATTTAGACTCCGACGCGTACGCAGGGAAACCAGGCAGGGGTGAATGGATATTTCCGCACGTGAACGCGCGGCGGTGCGGCGTCGCACGTCCGCTGCAGTGAAGCTCAAGCCGGCAAAAAGTAATGGGGGAAACGGCCATTCCACCGCGGCCGACTTCGACCTGAAGAAACTGCTGCGTGCGCTGCAATCAGTCCGCGATGGCGATTTCTCGGCGCGGCTCGCGCCCGACCAGACCGGCCTGGCCGGCAAGATCGCCGATACATTCAATGAGATGGTGAGCTGCAATCAGCGGCTCGCCGAAGAGCTCGAACGCGCCGGGCAACTCGTCGGCAAGGAAGGCAAGACCCGCGTACGCGTCTCGAGCGAGCGGCGCAGCGGCGCCTGGGGCGAGATGGAAACCTCCGTCAACACCCTGATCGACGACCTCGTATGGCCGACCGTCGAGATCACCCGCACCATCGCGGCCGTCGGCAAGGGCGACCTCACGCAAGGCCTGCGGCTCGAATCGGATGGCCGGCCGCTCAAAGGCGAGTTCCTGCGTTCCGCCATGGTCGTCAACGAGATGATCGCGCAGATGAGCGTGTTCACCTCCGAGGTGACGCGTGTCGCGCGCGAAGTAGGCACCGAAGGCAAACTCGGTGGCCAGGCGCTGGTGCTCGGCGCGAGCGGCGTATGGAAAGATCTCACGGACAACGTGAACTCCATGGCCAGCAACCTCACCGGCCAGGTGCGCAACATCTCCGAAGTGACCATCGCCGTGGCGAACGGCGACCTGTCGCGCAAGATCACCGTGGACGTGCGCGGCGAAATCCTGCAGCTGAAAGAAGCCATCAACACGATGGTGGACCAGCTCCGTTCGTTCGCCTCCGAAGTTACGCGCGTCGCGCGCGAGGTCGGTACGGAAGGCAAGCTCGGCGGCCAGGCCATCGTGCCCGGCGTGGCCGGCACCTGGAAGGACCTCACGGACAACGTGAACGCGATGGCGTCCAACCTCACGGGCCAGGTGCGCAACATTGCCGAGGTCACCATCGCGGTGGCGAACGGCGACCTGTCGCGCAAGATCACGGTGGACGTGCGCGGGGAAATCCTGCAGCTCAAGGAAGCCATCAACACGATGGTGGATCAGCTCCGTTCGTTCGCGGCCGAAGTTACGCGCGTCGCGCGCGAGGTCGGCACCGAAGGCAAACTCGGCGGCCAGGCCGAGGTGCAGGGCGTGTCGGGTGTGTGGAAAGACCTCACCGACAACGTGAATTCGATGGCGTCCAATCTCACCGGCCAGGTGCGCAACATCGCCGAGGTCACGACTGCGGTAGCTAGAGGCGACCTGTCGCGCAAGATCACGGTGGACGTGCGCGGCGAAATCCTGCAGCTCAAGGAAACCATCAACACGATGGTGGACCAGCTCAACGGTTTCGCGGCCGAAGTGACCCGCGTGGCGCGCGAGGTCGGCACCGAGGGCAAACTCGGCGGCCAGGCGACGGTGACCGGCGTCGCCGGCACCTGGAAGGATCTGACCGACTCGGTCAACGCGATGGCGACCAACCTCACCGGCCAGGTGCGCAATATCGCCGAGGTGACCACGGCCGTCGCGCGCGGAGATCTCTCGCGCAAGATCACGGTGGAAGTGCGCGGCGAAATTCTGCAGCTCAAGGAAACCATCAACACGATGGTGGACCAGCTCAACTCCTTCGCGGCGGAAGTGACGCGCGTGGCGCGCGAGGTCGGCACCGAAGGCAAACTCGGCGGCCAGGCGAACGTGCGCGACGTCTCGGGCGTGTGGCGCGAGCTCACCGAAAACGTCAACGTCATGGCCAACAACCTGACGGAACAGGTGCGCGGCATCGTCAAGGTCGTGACCGCGGTCGCGACCGGCGACCTGCGCCAGCGCCTCACCGTCGAATCGAAGGGCGAGGTCGCGGCGCTCGGTGAAACGATCAACTCGATGACCGGCACACTCGCGTTGTTCGCCGACCAGGTGACGTCGGTCGCGCGCGAGGTCGGCGTGGAAGGCCGGCTCGGCGGCCAGGCGCACGTGGCCGGCGCGGCCGGCACCTGGAAGGACCTGGTCGCGAACGTGAACATGCTCGCGGCCAATCTAACTACACAGGTGCGCGCCATCGCCGAGGTGGCCACCGCCGTGACCAAGGGCGACCTGACCCGCTCGATCCAGGTCGAAGCGCGCGGCGAAGTCTCCGAGCTCAAGGACAACATCAACGCGATGATCCACAACCTCCGTCACACGACGGAGCGCAACACCGAGCAGGACTGGCTCAAGACCAACCTCGCCAAGTTCAGCCGCATGATGCAGGGCCAGCGCGATCTGGTGACGCTGGGCGAAACACTGCTGTCCGAATTCGCGCCGCTGGTCAATGCGCACCAGGGCGTGATCTACATCGTCGGCTACGACGACGGCGAGCGTTATCTCGAGCAGCTCGCCGGTTATGCCGACCAGCGCGAAGGTTCCGAACCGCGACGTTTCCGCTTCGGCGAAGGATTCGTGGGTGAGTGCGCGGTGCAGCGCCAGCGCCTGTTGCTGTCGCGTGTGCCGCCCGCGGGCGTGCGCCTGACGTCCGGGCTCGTCGATGCCAAGCCGCGCAACGTCATCGTGCTGCCGGTGCTGTACGAAGGCGACATCAAGGCGGTGATCGAACTCGCGTCGCTGTATGAATTCACCGCGCCGCATCTGGCCTTCCTCGAGCAGCTCACCGGATCCATCGGCGTGGTGCTCAACACCATCGAAGCGACGATGCGCACCGAAGGCCTGCTCAAACAATCGCAGGAACTCGCGGGCGAATTGCAGGCGCAGCAGGTCGAACTGCAGCAGGCGAACGAGGAAATGGCCACGAAGGCGCGCCTGCTCGCCGAGCAGAACGCCGAGGTGGAACGCAAGAACGCCGAAATCGAACAGGCGCGCGCGGCGCTCGAAGAGAAGGCCGCCGAGCTCGCGCTCACGTCGCGTTACAAGACCGAGTTCCTCGCGAACATGTCGCACGAGCTGCGTACGCCGCTCAACAGCATCCTGATCCTCGGGCAGCAGCTCTCGGACAATCCGGAGAAAAACCTCTCGCATCGGCAGGTGGAGTTCGCGAAAACCATTCACGGCGCGGGCACGGACCTGCTGAACCTCATCAGCGACATTCTCGATCTGTCGAAGATCGAGTCGGGCACGGTGGCGGTCGAAAGCGAGGAGCTCGCGTTCTCGCAACTGCGCGAAACCATCGACCGCAATTTCCGCCACGAGGCGGAGTCGCGGCACCTGACGTTCACGACGGATTTCGATCCGCGTCTCGGCCGCACGATGATCACCGACCCGAAGCGCCTGATGCAGATCGTCAAGAACCTGTTGTCGAACGCGATGAAATTCACGGCGCACGGCAGCGTGCGCCTGCACGTGGGTCCCGCGATGCTCGGCTGGAGCGCGGACCACCCGGTGTTGTCGCAGGCCAAGACGGTGGTCGAGTTCGCGGTCACCGACACGGGCATCGGCATTTCGTCCGAGAAGCAGAAGATCATCTTCGAGGCCTTCCAGCAGGCCGACGCCGGCACGGCGCGCAAATACGGCGGCACGGGCCTGGGGCTGGCGATCTCGCGCGAACTCGCGCACTTGCTGGGCGGCGAGATCCGTCTCAAGAGTTCGCCCGGGCAGGGCAGCACGTTCACGCTCTATCTACCGCTCGCCTACCAGGGCGCAGCCTTCGGCCGCGGCCAGGGTGGCACGCTCGCCAAGGCGCCGACGATGGCGGCCCTGCCGCCGCCGGCACTGCCACTGCAGCCGGTGGAGCGCATCGAGGACGACCGCGAATCCATCGTCGAAGGCGACCGGACCGTACTCATCGTCGAGGACGAGCCTGGCTACGCGCGCATGCTCGTCGAAGGCGCGCGCGAGGAAGGCTTCAAGGTGCTGATCGCGCAGAACGGCGCGGATGCGCTGTCGCTGGCGCGCAAGTAC
>JAKFFF010000002.1:0-8532 GCA_036677145.1 Alcaligenaceae bacterium | reverse complement strand
CGCCGTGATCACGCCCGCCGCTTCGCGGCCGAGCCCGGCGGGCAGCGCCTGCGGGTAATGACCCGTGCGATCGTACACGTCGATGTAGTTGAGCCCGATCGCGGTGTGCCGCAGTTGCACCTCGCCCTCACCGGGTGTGCCCACTTCGACGTCTTCGAGCCGCATGACCTCCGGGCCACCAGTCTCATGGATTCGGATGGCGCGGGGCATGCGGCTCTCCTTGAACGTGGTCGGTTACGGAGAGTATCCGCGCTCGCCGTGCTCCGCGAGATCGAGGCCTTCGGTCTCCTTCTCTTCCGACACGCGCAATCCGAAGACCGCGTCCATCAGCTTGAGGATGATCCACGTCAGGAGCGCGCACCACGCACCAGCGGCGACGACGCCCAGTGCCTGCACACCCAGCTGCGCGCCGATCGACTCCTGCACAGGGAAGCCCGTGCCACCAAGATTCACGGCCGCGAACACACCGGTGAGCAGCGTGCCCAGGACGCCACCCACACCGTGTACCGGCGAAACATCCAGCGAGTCGTCGATCTCGAGCTTGCGCTTCAGCAATTGCGTGGCGAAGAAACACACCGTGCCGGCGGCGAGGCCGATGGCGACGGCGCCCAGCGGTCCGACGAATCCGGAAGCCGGCGTGATCGTGCCGAGGCCCGCGACCACGCCGGTGACGACGCCGAGCATCGAAGGCTTTCCGTATTTCTTCCACTCGATGAACATCCACGCGAGCGCGCCCGCCGAGGCGCCCATGTGTGTGGTGAGCATCGCCATGCCGGCCGAGCCGTTCGCGGCGAGTGCGCTGCCAGCGTTGAAGCCGAACCAGCCCACCCACAGCATGCCCGCGCCCGCGACGGTGAGCGGCAGACTGTGCGGCGTCATCGCGGTATGCGGAAATCCGCGGCGTTTGCCCAACACGAGTGCGCAGACCAATGCGGACACGCCGGCGCTGATGTGCACGACGATGCCACCCGCAAAGTCCATGACGCCGAGACTGGCTAGCCAGCCGCCGCCCCAGACCCAGTGCGCCAGCGGCACGTAAACCAGCAGCATCCACAGGATCGCGAAGCCGAGGACGGCGGAGAATCGCATGCGTTCGGCGAAGCCGCCGATGACCAGTGCCGGCGTGATGATCGCGAAGGTCATCTGGAACATGAAGAAGAGTGTCTCGGGAATCGTTCCCGTGAGCGCGTCACGCGATACGCCGAGCATGAACGCCTTGTCGAGGCCGCCGATGAAGGCCTGGGCGCCGCCGCCGTCGGAGAATGTCAGCGAGTAACCCACGGCGAGCCACAGCAACGAGACAACGCCGGTGATGGCGAAGCACTGCATGAGGATGGAGAGCACGTTCTTCGCGCGCACCAGGCCCGCGTAAAACAACGCGAGTCCGGGCAAGGTCATGAACAGCACCAGCGCGGTGGCGGCGATGATCCAGGCGGTGTCGCCGCCATTGATCACCGGAGGCGGCGCCTCGGGCACACCCTGGGCAAACGCAATCAACGGGCACAGCAGCAAGCCGAGCGCCGCCGGCGCCCGGTAGATAGAAGCACGCATTTTTCCACCCCTCTTGTCAGTGGCTCGCGCCACACTCTTCAACGCCGGCCTGCTGCTCGTTGTCAGCAGGCTTTTTTGTTAGTCAGATGTACGCGTTCAAACAACGGCCTGCCGCCGGAAGGGCGGCAGGCCGTCGTACATTCAACTAAGAGTCGGTTCTTTCCCGCCCCTCTTTTGTTAGAGGGCTGAGTTGTCCGTCTCGCCGGTGCGGATACGGATGACGCGATCGATGTCAGTGATGAAGATCTTGCCGTCGCCGACCTTGCCGGTCTTGGCGGCTTTGAGAATCGCTTCGACCACCTGGTCGACGAGATCACTGCGCACGGCCACTTCAATCTTGGTCTTCGGGACGAAGTCGACGACGTATTCGGCGCCACGATACAGCTCGGTATGACCGCGCTGGCGACCGAAACCCTTCACCTCCGTCACCGTCATGCCTGAAACGCCTATCTCGGACAGCGCCGCACGGACGTCGTCGAGTTTGAAAGGCTTGATGATGGCGGTGACCAATTTCATTTCTTTTCTCCCAATTCTTTGGTGCCAAATCTTTCTTGAGGTCGGACGCCGACATCGGCGAGCCCTAATCGCAGTGCAGCTTCCGTGCCAGTATCCCGAAAGCCCATGGACGCGGCAATTTCGGTATTGACCATGTGCACTGCGTTTCTTGTGGCACTAATTTAGCGCGATGCAACGCCATACGCCCAAGAATGGTGCGGCCGGAATTGAGCCCCGTGGGATTCTTATCTATACGCTGTGAGTCGCATGAGTTCACGAGTCGTCATCCTCGGTGCCGGACAGGCCGCCGCGCAAGCCATCGAAACACTGCGCAAGCGTGGTCACACCGGGGCTATCACCTTGATTGGTGACGAGGATCTGCTGCCTTATCAGCGTCCGCCCTTGTCGAAGAAGTACCTGGCCGGAGCGCTCGAACGCGACCGGCTCCTGATTCGCCACGCGGACCACTACCTCGCGCACGGTGTCGATCTGCGGCTCGGATTCGCGGCGGTGGGCCTCGATCGCGCACAGCGGCGCGTGGAAATCGCCGATGGCTCGGCGGTGGAATACGACCACCTGTTGCTCGCGACGGGCAGCCGGCCGCGGTTGCTCCCGCAGGAGTGGGAATCCGTCAGGCCGTTCTATCTGCGCACGGCCGCCGACGTCGAGCGCCTGCACCGGCAGATGGCCACCGGCCGGCGCGTCACGATCATCGGTGGCGGCTACATCGGACTCGAGGCGGCGGCGACTTTTCGCGAGGCCGGCCTGGAAGTGACCGTGTTCGAAGCCGCGGAACGCGTGATGGCGCGGGTCGTATCGCCCGTCGTCTCACGCTTCTATGAGGAGGAACATGCCCGCCGCGGCGTCAGGATCGTTTGCAACGCGGGAATTCAGCTGGTGTCAGGCGCCGCCGACTTCGTGCTGGCGGCGATCGGCGTGGAACCGGCCGATTCGTTGGCGCGCGCTGCCGGGCTCGAGTGCGATGGCGGCATCCTCGTCGATGAATATTGCCGCACCTCGGACCCGCACATCTGGGCGGCGGGCGACTGCACGCGCCATCCCAGCCCGCACTACGGCGCGCGCGTACGGCTGGAATCGGTGGACAACGCCTTCGAGCAGGGAACGAGCGCCGCGCTCAGCATCCTCGGACTAACTACCGTGCACGACAAGGTGCCCTGGTTCTGGTCCGATCAATACGACCTCAAGATGGTCATCGTCGGCCTCGCCGCCGGCCATGACGACGCGGTGCTGCGCGGCGATCCGGCCGAGCGCGCATTCAGCGTGTGTTACCTCAAAGGCGGCGAGCTCATCGCGGTGGAAACCGTCAATCACACCAAGGACCAGATGGCGGCCCGCAAGCTGATCGCGGCGCGCGCACGGCCGGACCGGGCGAAACTCGCCGATCCGGCCATTGGGCTGCGCGACTGTTGTTAGGCCTTGCCGCGCGACTGCGGCCATCAGGCCGCTTGCGACAGCGGCTGCGCTGCGAGCGCCGCGATGGCCTGCCGCGCGTGCACCATCGCTGCGGCGCGGGCATCGGGGCCGTAGCCGATCTTCTCCGCGTGCACGAAGCTCACGTCGGTGATGCCGATGAAGCCGAGCAGGTGCCGCAGGTACGGCTCCTGGAAATCGATGGCCTGCGCCGGACCTTCGCTGTACAGGCCTCCGCGGCTCTCGATCACGATGACGCGTTTGCCCGCGAGCAATCCCTTCGGACCCGCCTCCGAGTAGGAGAAGGTTTCACCCGCGCGCAACACGTAGTCGAACCAGGCCCGCAGGCTGGTCGGTACACCGAAGTTGTACATCGGCGCACCGATCACGATTGTGTCCGCGGCGCGCAGCTCCGCGATGAGCTCATCGGATAACGCCCGCGACTGCCGCTCCGCGTCGCTGACGGGCGTGCCTCGCACACCGGCGAGCGTGTCGACGGTCAAATGAGGGACGGGGCTGCGGCCCAGATCACGGCGGACCACCGCCGCCCGCGGATCGGCGGCGAGCAGCCTCTCGACCGTGTCTTCGACCAGCACGCGGGAGACGGAATCTTCGCGGGCAACACTGCTGTTGATAACCAACAAGGACTTCATGAGCACTCCTTCCTGTTGAATTCGTTTCGTCATGGGCGCATGTTGGTGTTCCTAAAATCGCGTGAATAGCCGGGAAAACGGCGACGCTGTGTCGCTGAAACAGGAACGCTGGTATGGATATCGAGGATATTCAGGCCTTTACGGTGGTTGCGGATACCGGGGGCCTGACGTCTGCCGCCCAGCGTCTGGGTGTGAGTAAGTCGATCGTGAGCCGGCGCATCGCCCGCCTGGAGAAGGACCTGGGCGCGGTTCTCCTGACGCGGACCACGCGCGGCGCGGCACTCACCGAGGCCGGCGCGAACTTTCTCGATCATGCGACACGCATCACCGCCGAAGCCGAGGCCGCGCGCGACATGGTCGTCGCGGATGGACCGGTGCGCGGCCGGCTGCGTGTCTCGGCGCCGCTGTCCTTCGGCGCCACGCACTTCGCGCCCGTCCTCGCCGAGCTGGCCGCCCGGCACCCTGAACTCGAGATCCACTGTTCGTACAGCGACAAGGTGATCGACCTGGTGGCCGAGGGCTTTGACGCGGCCATCCGTCTTGGCCATCTCGGCGATTCGAACCTGGTGGCGCGCCGCATCGCATCGTTCGGCGGACGCGTCGTCGCGAGCCCGGGCTACATCGAAAAACATCCGGCGCCGCGCACGCTTGACGATCTGCGCAACCACCCCGCGCTGACTCAGGCCGGGGTGGCCTGGCGTTTCGAACAGGATGGCCGCGTGGTTACGTTTCTTCCGCACGGTCGATTCACGGCGGACAACGGCGCGGCGCTGGTGCCCGGAGTGCTCGCGGGCCTGGGTATCGCGATGCTTCCCGATTTCCTGATCCAGGAACACATCGCGAGCGGCGCGTTGATTGCGCTATTGCCGGACCATCCGATGCCCGAAGCCGGCGTTTACATAGTCCGGCCTCCGGGCGGCAACGCGCCCCGAAAAGTGCGCGCGCTCATCGACATGATGCTCGAGAAATTTGGCGGTGAGCCCTGTCCCACGCCGAACGCGACCTGAAGCCCGTTGCCGCGATGCACCGGCAAATCGCGGTTGCAACCTCTACTACACGCGTCATAGAGTAGACCACAGCTGTAGTGTAAGGAGCCGTCGTGGCCGAGCCGAAACTGAGTCCGATCGAGTTGCGCATCATGGGTGAGCTTTGGGGCCACGGGCCGCGTTCCATCCGCGAGATCCACGAGGCCATCGTGAAACGCGACCGCCCCGCCTACACCACCGTGCAGACGATGGTGTACCGGCTGGAAGCGAAAGGCGCGGTGCGCCGCACGAAGAAGATCGGCAATGCGCACGTGTTCGAGGCCACGACTTCACGCGCCTCTGTCCAGACACGCCTCCTGAGAGAGTTGTTAGGCCTGTTCGGCGGCAGCGCCGGTCCCGTGATGGCCCACCTGGTCGAGATGGGCAAGATCTCGAACGAAGACATCGAAGACGCGCAGAAGCTGCTGCGTGAACACGCGGGCAAGGGCGCGGGCAAGGACAAGACCAGATGAGCGGCGCGCTGCTCGATCACCTGTGGCAATCGACGCTGTTCTGCGGCGGCGTGTGGCTGCTGACATTCGGGCTGCGCGCGAACAGCGCCGCGATGCGTCACTGGCTGTGGCTGCTCGCGTCGCTGAAGTTCCTGTTTCCCTTTGCGGCGCTGTATACGGTTGGCGCCTGGGCCGGGCTGCTGCCTCCGGTGCCGGTCCAGCCGGCCTTCTTCGACGAAGCCATCAGTGTCGCCGCGCCAGTTGTTTCGCCGACGAGTGCGCTCGGCGCGCCGGGAGTCGCAAGTACCGCCGCGAATTCAGCCTTTGAAATCCTGCTGCTCGCGGTCTGGGCAGCGGGCGCCTTCTTCGTCGCGCTGCGCTGGTTCATGGCCTGGAGCGCCGCGGACAGGATTTCCCGGGCAGCACGGCCGGCGCCGGGCGCACCGCCGGATGCGCGCGTCACGGACGAGGATATCGAACCCTCCGCGGCGCGTGTCCTTCAGCCGGTGGTGTTGCTGCCGTCCGCGCTGCTCGGGAAACTGACCGCGCCGCAGTTCGAAGCCGTACTCGCGCACGAGCGCGAACACATCTCGCGCCGCGACAACCTCAAGGCGAATTTCCACCGTCTCGTCGAAGTGTTGTTCTGGTTCTATCCACTCGTCTGGTGGATCGGGCGCCGCATGCTCGAGGAGCGCGAGCGCGCCTGCGACGAAGCCGTGCTCGACAGCGGCCACGATCCGGCCGAATACGCCGCGGGGATTCTCGAAGTCTGCCGGCACTGCTGCGCTCACGCCCGCGGCAGTCACGCGCCCTCGGCCATTGCGGGCGACCTGACCCAGCGCATTCGCCAGATCCTCGGCGACGCCCGCCCGGTGTCGCTCGGATTCCTCAAGGCGTCCGTGTTGTCGATGTGCACGCTGGTCGTCGCCACCGTGCCGGTGTTCGCCGGCGCATTCGACGACGCCCTGCACCGCTACACCCTGTTGCGTGGTTACGCGACCGCCCTCGATTCGGCGGTGGTATCCATTCAGCCGGCGGACAGCGCCGCGCCGCCACCGCGCACGATCACCACGCACGGAAACCTCGTCGTGATCCACAACAGCTCGTTGCGCGATCTCGTCGCGATCGCCTACGGCGTCGACACCGTCAAGGTCGTGGGCTTCGATTCGACGCTGGACGATGCGCGCTACGACGTCCAGGCACAGCTGCCGCATCCCTTCAGCGACCCCGAACACTTCGACCCGCACGCGCTGCAAGGAACCGTCACCAAACTACTGGCGGACCGCTTTGGCCTGGAAATACACGTGAACCGCCGCTGCCAGGATCCTTGCGGACGGCAGGCATCCACCCAAGCCGGGCTGTAGCCGAACTACTTACTCGATAGCGCGGCCGCGAAATCCGCGCCATCCGTGATTGTCAGCCGCCCTGCGGCAACTGGGCCGTCGCGCTCAGACCCGAGCCGCTCTGAATCGCGTTCATGACCCGCGCGGCCGCGGGCGCGCGCCAGCGCGCGAACACGCCCTCGATTCCGCCTGCCGCGTCTCCGACGATGCCCTCCGTGAGCTGGCGGCCGAGTTCGCGGTAACTATCGAATTGCATCTCGCCGTAGAACTGGTCGGACGTCGGCTGATTCGGGAACGCGGGATTCGTGCGCCAGTACCCGTAGATGTCGGCGCTCAGATCCGTGCGCACCAGCGCCTTGAGGTACAGGATTTCTCCACGGCTGCCGTCGGCATAGATGATGTCGCCCACCAGGTGCACGCGTGATCGCGGCAGTTCCTCATCGCGGTGAAACAGCGGATCCGCGCAGATGTTCACGTCAGCGCCGAAGTCGGCGCGCGCCCTTTGTACGGCCTGCGCCAGGTCGGCGAGCGTCGCATCGGGATCGGCGCCGGCATCGCTGACGACGATGTAGCGGCAGCGGCGTCGCAGCAGTTCGTAGACACCGAGGTTTTCGAAATGCCCGCCGTCGGACAAGTGGATGCGGGCCTGCTTCTCATCGAGTCCGATACCCAGCATCTCGCGCAGCATGAGCTGGTACCACGCGGGCCAGCGCCACCGGCGCGGCTCGCGATGCGGATTCGCAACCCACACACCGAGCCGCACGTTCAGCAGCGTCATCAGGAAACTCACGGGCCGCGATTTCGTCGCGTACGTATCCGGATCGACCGCGGCGCCCGAAACCGCGAACGCCGTCGATAACGTCAGCGCGCCATTCAGGTAGTTCGTCGTGCGGCGATAGCCGGTCGCCGACGACCCGCAATACAGCGGAGTGAGGATCATGTTCTCGCCGTTACGCGCCCGCCGCTTGGCGTCGGTCGAACTGGTCGTGTTCAGCGTGGTGTTGATGATGTGGAACGGGCCGCCGGATTCGGCGCGCACATCGGCGAGCCGGAACAGGGCCGGATGACGCGCGGCATCTCCGTGCGCCGGGCCGACTTCGGGCAGGAAAGCTTCGGCCAGCCGGCTGCGGTAATAGCTGTGCATCGAGATCGCGTTGATGTCGCAAGTGAACGCGAACAACAGCGACAAGCCCAGCCAGACGGAGAAGAGATTCGATGAGAGCAGCCCGGTGTGATGCGCGAGGTGGTAGAGCAGCGTGAACAGACCGATAAGCACGAGCGTGAGGCCCGCGATCGCG
Organism: Alcaligenaceae bacterium; assembly: GCA_036677145.1. Taxonomy (GTDB): domain Bacteria; phylum Pseudomonadota; class Gammaproteobacteria; order Steroidobacterales; family Steroidobacteraceae; genus CADEED01. The sequence goes on along the minus strand of JAKFFF010000002.1, from coordinate 284 downwards.
AACGAGCCCGCGTGCGCGCCGGACTTGCCGGCCTGACGCACGCTCAATGCACCGGTCACGAGCGGCGCCAGCCAGGTGAAGTGCCGCGTGATTTCCGCCGCGGACTCGGACTTCACCAGGCTGAACACTGTCCTCTCGATGCCTTCCAGCACCGGGAACAGACCGATGCCGATGCAGATGGCCGCCCCGCCGAGCAGCTTGCCCAGGCTCAGGCGCAGATATTGCCCGGCACTCAACTGTCGCAGCGGCGGCAGCAGCGTGCTGAACGCGAAGGCCAGCGTCGC
>JAKFFF010000001.1:0-51275 GCA_036677145.1 Alcaligenaceae bacterium | reverse complement strand
CGAGCCGGCACAAAGCTACATCGTCGAAGCCGTGAATACCGACACGGCCGCCGCCGCGGTCACCGCCTCGGGCGGCCAGGTCGTCTCGCGCCTCGGCATCATCGATGCGGTCGAAGCCACTCTGACCAGCGCCGAACACGCGCGCGTCCTCGGCACGACGGGTGTCAAACAAGTCACGCTGAATTCCACCGTCACCACGCAGGCCGCCGCCGGCGTGCGCGACAATTTCGAGACCGGCTCGTTCGCCAACAACGACGGCACCCATCGCTGGTACGGCGACTGGATCGAACAGAACGACGACAACAATCCGCACGGCGGAAAAGTCATGATCGGCTGGCACGATCGGGGCAGCAATCGCCTCATCCTCACGCTCAATGGCGCTATCTACCGTCGCGCGGCGACGCCTTCGAACGCGCCCGCCGTCACGCTGAAGTTCAAATATCTGCGTAATGGTCTCGAGCCGGGTGAATACGTCTCGGTGCAGGTCAGCGGCAATGCGGGCGCTTCCTGGAGCGAGCTCGGCCGCCTCGCCGGCCCCGCGAACGATTCTTCCTTCATCAGCGCCAGCTACAACATCACGAACTTCCGCGGCCGCGACACCGCCGTGCGATTCGTCGCCTCGATGAACAGCCGCTTCGGGGACGACAACGTCGACATCGACGACCTGGAAATCACCTACTCCACCACATACGGCGAAGGCGACCCGGTGCCGCTCGACGTCAATACGCGCGATCTGCACAACACGAACATTCGTGGCCGCGATATCGGCGTGGCGATCATCGACACGGGTTACTGGAAGCTCGACTCGCTCGACAAGGACACGCTCGGCAACGGTCGCGTGGCCGCGCAATACGATGCGGTGAACAATGTCGTGCAGGCGCAGTGGTCGTCGGTGTCCACGGACGTCAATGGCCACGGCACGCACATCACCAGCCTGATCGCCAGCAGCCGCAAGGACAGCAGCAACCGCTATTTCGGTGTGGCGCCCGACGCCCGCATCATCTCGATCAAGGCGTTCTCGGAAGACGGGTCGAGCACCTACGCCACCGTCATTCGCGGCATCGACTGGGTGCTCAACAATCGCCAGTCGTACAACATTCGTGTTCTCAATCTGTCGCTAGGGGGCCCGGCGCGTTCGCGCTACTGGGACGATCCGCTCAATAAAGCCGTGATGCGCGCGTGGCAATCCGGCATTGTCGTCGTCGTATCAGCGGGCAATAGCGGACCGCTGCCGCAGACCGTGGGCGTTCCGGGCAACGTGCCCTACGTCATTACGGTCGGCGCGATGACGGACAATTACACCAACAACAGGACTGACGACCGGCTCGCGTCGTTCTCCGCGGCCGGTCCGACGTTCGAAGGATTCGTGAAGCCCGACCTCGTCGCCCCCGGCGGCCACGTGTGGGGCTTCATGGCCACCTACCAGAAAATCGCGGTCGACCATCCGACGTACATGAACAACGGCGACTTTTTCACGATGTCGGGCACTTCGCAGGCCGCGGCGGTCGTATCGGGCGTCGCGGCGCTGATGATCAGCACGAATCATGGCCTCACGCCCGACCAGGTGAAATGCCGCATCATCGCGAGCGCCAAACCCGCGGTGAACACCGACGGTTCTCTCGCCTACAGCGTGCTGCAGCAGGGCAGCGGTCTCGTCGACGCCAAGGCCGCCGTGTACGGCACGGCGAACAACTGCGCGAACCAGGGGCTGAACATCAATGCGGATCTTGCCGGCACGCAGCACTACATGGGCCGCGTCACGCAGCGCGCCGATGGCGCGTACCAGGTCACGAGTCCGAGCGGATTCCTCTGGGACGAAGGTTACCTGTGGGATGAAGGCTTCCTGTGGGACGAAGGCTTCCTCTGGGATGAGGCCTATCTCTGGGACGAGGGTTACACCTGGAGCCAGGCGAAGACCTATAGCGGCGACATTCCCTGGGTGAACGGCTTTCCGCAACCAATCGGCGCCACGGTGGGTTCGGCCAGCGCGATGTCGATCAACGCCTGGGTCGCGCCGGAGTAGATTGGCGGTGCCGGGAAGGGATTCCCGGGATTGAGCCATCCTCAATGTGGAATGGGGCGGCCACTCAATCCCGGGAATCCCTTCCCGGCACCACCCTCCGGCAGCGCGAGCGGCACGAAGCGCAGCGGCATTTCCGGCCGCATGTCGATCGTCTCCTTCGAGCCGCCGACGTGTTTCAGATCGAGCAGGTACTCACGCCCCGGCTCCACCTTGACCGACCCCGCCGCGACCAGCGCCTCGAGCGCCGGCGACAGACTGCCGGTGTCCGGCAGATGCAGCGTGACATCGACGATCGCCCCGATCCGCGCCGCTCCCGGCGCCAGTTCGACATCCTCGACCAGCGCCGCGCGCGCGAACGGCAGATAGAACAGCAGCGGTTCGTTCGCGGGAATTCCATGCGCGACTTCGATCGTGAATCCCTTCGGAAAGTATTTCGGCGTATAGGTCCAGGCGGAGATCTCGTGCGCGGGCGGTGATTTTCCGGGCCGGTACACGAGACCGAAGGGACAGGCGGCGCCCGCGCGCGCCTCCCAGCGATCGAACATCTGCGTCGGCCGGACCCCGGGACTCGTCGCCTCGACGGCATTCTCGACCCAGACGAGCTCGAGATACGCATTGCGGAAAAAGAAGCGGCGATTCGCGGTGCCCTGCCCCGGATGCGAATTACGCGGCCCCTCGTGCAGGCCACGTGCCTTCAATGCCTCTGCCTCCGGCGCGCCCGAGTCGCAGAAGACGATGATGTGATCGATCTCTCCCCAGCCAGCACTCACGCTGCGCTCCTCACATCGACGTGCGCACCGACCACAGCTCCGGAAAGAACTTGAGCTCGAGAGCCTTCGCGAGATACGACACGCCGCCGGTGCCGCCCGTCCCGGGCTTGTATCCGATCACGCGTTCCACCGTCTTCAGATGGTGGAAACGCCACAGCTGGAACTTCTGATCGAGATCGGTGAGACGTTCCGCCATTTCGTACAGATCCCAGTCCTTCTCCGCGTTGTGATAAACGCCGAGCCAGGCCGCCGTGACCGCCTTCGACGCCGTGTACGGCTCCGAGAAATCGCGTTCGATGACTTCGTCGGGAATGCCATAACCGCGGCGCGACAACAGGCGCAGAACTTCGTCGTAGATGGACGGCGCGTACAACGCACGCTCGAGTCTCTCGTACGCGGCCGGATCGCGTTTTTGTACCGCGATGACGTCGCGGTTCTTGTTGCCGAGCTGGAATTCGAGCAGGCGGTACTGCACGGACTGGAATCCCGAAGACCGTCCGAGTGTATTGCGGAACGAGGAATATTCGAACGGCGTGAGCGTCGACAGCACGCTCCACGCGCCGAGCAGCTCTTCCTGCAGACGCGAAATACGCGCCAGCATCTTGAACGACGGATCCAGGTTGTCGCGCCGCACGCAATCGAAGACCGCGCCGAGTTCGTGCAGGAACAGCCGCATCCACAATTCCGACACCTGGTGGACGATGATGAACAACATCTCGTCCTGTTCGATGGAATTCGGCTTCTGGGCGTCCAGCAGTTTGTCGAGCTGCAGGTATTCGCCATAGGACTGGGAAGTCCCCAGATCCCAATGCACGCCTTCGAATTTCGGGTCTATTTTGTTGTCAGCCATTTCACACGTCCGAAAAAATCCAGCGTGGCACGTTGCGCCAGCCCTGCACGAGCTCGCGGTCGAGCGTCCGCCACTGCGCGCAATGCTTTTCCACCTCAGCCCAGAAGCGTGCCGAATGATTCATGTGCCTCACGTGCGTGAGTTCGTGAATGATCAGGTAGTCGACCACTTCCGGCCGCTGGAACAACAGGCAGGCATTCAGGCTGATGGTACCCCGCACCGAACAGCTTCCCCAGCGGGAACGCTGCCGGCGGATGGAAACCTTGGAGAATTGGATACCCGTGGCCGCGGACAATGCCGCGACGCGCGGCGCGAGCCGTTCACGCGCCACGCGCAGCAGCCAGGCCCGCAGCGCCTTGCGCAGATTGTTTCCGGCAATGGCGCCGCCGATGCGCAACCCGCGAAAACCTTCCACGTCTTCGCCGAGTTCGCGCAGCGACAGCCGGCCCGAGCTGCCCGCCGAATGCAGGCGCCAGCGTTCCCCCGCCGCGGTGAACGCAATGACTTGCGGCGGAAACGGCTCCGGCGCCGGCCGGTTGCGCAATGCCGCCGTGCGGCGCGTCTCTATCCACTCGCGATGGGCCGCGAGGAATCGCTCCACCTCGGCTGGCCGCACCCGTCGTGGCACGACGACTTCCACCCGCGCGTCGGGATACACACGCACCGTCAGGCGCCGGGCGCGCATGCTGATGCGGATGCGCGGGCTTTCCCCTTGTTCGAAGCCCGGATCGGTCGCGAGAAAGTCCATCTGCGTGTGAAGATTATCGTTCATAGGCGAGCCGCCAGCGTAACGCCTTCGCGGATCGCCCGCTCGGCGTCGAGTTCGGCCGCGAGCAACGCGCCGCCGATCACGTGCACCGGACGCCCGGTGACGGTCAGCAGCCGCGCGAGGTCGTTCACCGGTTCCTGCCCGGCGCAGATGATCACACTCTCCACGTCCAGGACTTCGGCGCCGGTGTCACTCGAGATATGCAGCCCGGCATCGTCGATGCGCTGGTAGTTGACGCCATTGCGCATGATGACGCCGCGATGCCGGAGCGCGGTGCGGTGGATCCAGCCGGTGGTCTTGCCGAGCGTGGCGCCCAGTTTCGCGGCCTTGCGCTGCAGTAGATAGACGCGGCGTGGCGCGGCGACCGGCTTCTGCGGCAACAGACCGCCCCGCTCGGTGAGCGTGCGGTCGATGCCCCATTCCTCGAAGTACTCGTTCGCGGCCGCCGGGCCTGTATCGACGTGGCGCGTGGTCAGGAACGTCGCGACGTCGAAACCGATGCCGCCGGCGCCGACGATCGCGACACTGGCGCCCGCGGTCTTCACGCCCGACAGCAGGTCCGGATAACTGATGACCTTCGGATGTCCGATGCCCGGAATGTCCGGCACCCGCGCCGCGACGCCGCTCGCAATGACGAACTCCTCGAATTCACCCTGCGCGAGCAACGCGGGCTCGGCCACCGTGTCGAGCCGCAACTCGATGCCGGTGATCTCGATGCGGCGCGCGAAGTAGCGCAACGTATCCTGGAAGTCTTCCTTGCCGGGCACCTCGCGCGCGTAGCGGAACTGTCCGCCGATCTCGGCCGCGCGCTCGAACAACGTCACCCGATGCCCACGTTCGGCCAGCGTGGTCGCGCAGGCCAGGCCCGCGGGACCCGCGCCGATCACCGCGATGCGTTTCGCGCGCGGCACACGCGTCAGCACGATCTCCGTCTCATACGCCGCGAGCGGGTTGACCAGGCAGGTGGCCCGCTTGCCCTCGAACACGCGATCGAGGCAGCCCTGGTTGCAGGCGATGCAGGTATTGACCTCATCGTCGCGCCCTTCGCTCAACTTGCGCGGCAGGTCCGGATCCGCGAGTAAAGGCCGCGCCATCGAGATCATGTCCGCGGCGCCGCTCGCCAGCAGCGACTCGGCGTCATCCGCGGCATTGAATCGATTCGTCGCGATCACCGGCAAGCGCGTCGCCGCCTTGATGCGCGCCGTCACCCAGCCGAACGCGCCGCGCGGCACCATGCCGGCAATGGTCGGAATGCGCGCCTCGTGCCAGCCGATGCCGGTATTGAGCATGCTCGCGCCGGCCGCTTCCATCTGCGACGCCAGCCATTCGACCTCGGCGCCCGTGCCACCGCCCTCGACCAGGTCGAGCCCGGAGATACGGAAGATGATGATGAAGTCGCGGCCCGTGGCCTGCCGTGTCTGCCGGACGATCTCGAGCGCCAGGCGCGCGCGGTTTTCGAGGGAGCCGCCCCACTCGTCCGTGCGCCGGTTGGTGCGCGGCGCGAGAAACTCGTTGATGAAATAACCTTCCGATCCCATGACCTCGACGCCGTCGTAACCCGCGTCGCGCGCAAGAACCGCGCATTGCACGAAGTCGTCGATCTGGTCGCGCACGCCATCGGAAGACAGCTCCCGCGGTTTGAAACGATTGATGGGGGCACGCAGCGCACTCGGCGCCACGCACAGCGGGTGATATCCATAGCGGCCGGTGTGCAGGATCTGCATGCAGATCTTCCCGCCGGCTTCATGCACGGCATCGGTCACCTGCCGGTGCCGCGCCACTTCATGCGCCGCGGACAATTTGCCCGCGAAGGGTTTCGCCCAGCCGGCGCGATTCGGCGCGATTCCGCCGCTCACCAGCAATCCGGCGCCGCCGCGCGCGCGCGCCGCGAAGTACGCCGCCAGTTTCGGAAAGTCGCGCGCACGGTCTTCGAGGCCGGTATGCATCGAACCCATCACGATGCGGTTTGGCAGGCGCACGTGCCCCAGATCGAGAGGCGCGAAGAGGTGCGGGTACTTCACGCGGCCATTCTATGCGAGAAGGCGGCGCGAAGCGGCAAGCGAGACGGTCAGCGCGTGATCTGCGCCATCAGCTTGCGCGCCATCGCGTAGTCCGGCGCGATCAACAAGGCGCGTTCCAGCGCCTCGCGCGCGCCGACGACGTCACGGGCTTCGTACAACGCGCGGCCCAGGTAGGCATACGCATCCGCGGCGCCCCACTCCGGCGTGCTCGAGGCTCCGGCGCGCGCCGCTTCGAACATCTGCGTCGTCGCGCGCAACTTGCCGAGTGCCGCGGTTTTCTCGGCCGCATCCTTGCCGGCGCGTTCGTATGCGGCCAGCGCCTCGACGAGACGCACGCGCGGGTTCCTGGGCTCGAGTTTCACCGCTTCATCGATACGCGAGCCGATACGACCACCGAGCAGCGGCAGCGCGCTCATCTCACGTCCCGCGAGCGTACAGGCAGTGACCAGCGCGTAATTCTCGGCGCGCTGACGGCGCGCATCGGGCAGTTCATCGAGACCGATCGGCACCTTCGGCAATGACTTCAACGCGGAGTCGACTTCGTCACCGCAGTCGCCGATCGAATCCTTCGCCTGCGACTTGTTGGTTTCCGCCAGCACCTGAGCACGGCGGTAATGCGCCAGCGCCCGGAAATAGTGTCGAAAGCCCGCATCCCCGGCACCTGCCTCCTCGCCTTCGACGGGCTTGGGCTTGAGCGAGACGAGCACGCTTTCGAGCGCGCGCGCGTCGTTGGTGTAATACGCGTACTGGATGCGGCCTTCGACGTCCGCCCAATCCGTCGGAGCTTGGGCCGCCGCATATGAAGAGGCGCCGGCCAGTGCCAGCGCCCCTAACCACTTGAACACGCCGCTGCGCCTCACAACTCGCGTAGACCCGTCGTGATGGGCATGCGCGCGGCGCGGATTCCCGGCAACAGCCCCGCGATGAAAGTCAGGACCAGTCCGTAGATGATCCCGGAGACCATGAGCTGCGGCGTCACCGTGAATGCATAGGTGATCTGGCTGAACGTCTGGAAGTTCATCGTCGAGCTTTGCATGCCGTTCAGGAATATGAGCGCGAGCACGCCGCCGAGCAGGCCGCCCGCCGCGCCCAGCACCAGCGACTCGACCAGGACCGAGATCACCACCGGCGCCGCGCCGAACCCCATCGCGCGCAGCGTCGCGATTTCCCGCACGCGGCTCGCAACGGCATTGAGCATCGTATTGACGGCGGCAAGAATCGCCGCGAGCCCCATCATGAACGCAAACACGAAACCCGCGCCCTTGATGAGCGTGGACATGAGTTGCTGCTGCTCGGCGTAAAACTCCGGCTCGCGCTGCACCGCCACCTGCAAGCGCGGATCCTTCGTGAGCGAGTCCTTGAATTTCTTGAACGTCGGCGCTGAATCATCGGCAAGACGCACACGGACGGACTGAAAACTCGTGCCGCGATTCCACACCTGCTGCACGAGACGCGCATCGCCCCAGGCCTCGGACTCGGCAATGCCACCGTCATCGCTGAAGATTCCGACGATCACCCAGTCCGCGTTGCCCCATCGCACGGTCTTGCCGATGTCGATGTTTTCGTAGTTGGAGACCACACCCTTGCCAACGATGATCTCGTTGGTGCCTTCGCGCATCATCTTGCCCCTCTCGATCTTGAAGGACTTGCGCAGCAGCGGCGACAACACCGACACGCCGCGGAACGGCAGATTGGCGCCCGTATCCTTGTTCTTGAGCTTGCCCTCCGCGAGCACGTACAGCTCGGCGGACAGGATCGGCTTGCCGGCGTCCTGCTTGATGCCTGGCGCATCGCGGATGATCGTGACCTGGTCCTGGCCGAAGCCCGAACTCATCTCGTTGGTCGATCCCGAACGCAGGATCACCGCGACGTCCTGCGATCCGGATAACTCGAGCGCCTGCCGGAAACCCGCCGCGATCGACAGCACCGCGATCAGCACCAGCGTCACTCCCGCGATACCGACCACGGCCACGAGCGAGGACGCCCAGCGTTCCGGGATGTTGCGGATGTTCATCGCGGTGACGGCGCCGATCTGGGAAATTGTGTTTGCCATGTGTTAACCCCTGCGCAGCGCGTCGACGATCTTGAGCCGCATTGCCGTAACCGCCGGCCACAGGCCGGTGATGACACCGAGCGCGACCATGAGCACCAGCGCGGTGATGATCGTGGTGTCGGCGATTTCGAAGACCGGGAAATATTTCTTCATCGTCGGCGCCAGACCCGAGACGAAAAGTGAACCCAGCCCGAATCCGATGAGTCCGCCGACGACGGTGAGCAAGACGGCCTCACCCACCACCAGCCGCAGGATCGAGCCGGCGCTGAAACCGAGCGTCTTGAGCACGCCGATCTCATTCGTGCGCTCACGCACCGACAACGCCATCGTGTTCGCCGTGACGAGCAGCATCACGAAGAACACCGCGAACACCACCGACACGAGAATCTTGCCGATGTTGCCGATCTGCTCGAGGAACTGCTTGGTGAACGCCTTCTCGGTCGCGGTCTTCGTTTCGTCGCTCGAATTCTCGAATTGCGCGTCGATGCGTTTGGCGATGGCCTCGGACTGCGCCGGATCGGCGACCTTGACCGTCATCCATCCGATCTGGTCGCGGCCGAACTGCAACGACTCGTTGTAGTAGTCGTAGTGGAACATCGCGCTCTGGTTGTCCCAGCCCGCGCTGTTCTCCACCGTGTAGATAGCCTTGATGTTGAATTCCCAGGTATCGGAATTGTTCGCTTTGCGGAAGATCGAGGACTTGATCGGCACGCGATCGCCCACCTTCCAGCCATAGGTGTCCGCGAGCACCCGGCCGATCACCATGCCCTGCCGGTCCGCCTTCCATTCGGCGAGCTCCTGCGGCGTGATCTTCACTTCCGGATATACCTTGAAGAACTCGTCGACGTTGATCGGGAACACCGGGATCTGCGACTTGCCGTCCTTGTAGACGCCGCCAAACCAGTTGAGGTGCACCACCGCGTTCACGCCCGGCACGGCCTGCACTTTCTGATAGTGCGACAGCGGGAACGAGTCGATGATCGACACCTTGCTGATGGTGATCAGCCGGTCGGCGCCGGTGAGATTGACCGCCTGCGTGAGCGAGGTGCGCAATGCATCGAGCATCGCGAACATCATGAACGCCAGCATGATGGAGGCGAGCGTGAACACGAGGCGCAACTTGCGCCGCGTGAGGTTCGCCCAGAGAAACGTCAGCCAGGCCATTTACTTGACCTCCCGCTCGAGGCGCCCCTTTTCCAGGTGCAACGTGCGCGTGGCGCGTTCGGCGGCGCGCGGGTCGTGCGTGACCATGACGATGGTCTTGCCGTGTTGTTTGTTCAGTGCCTGCAGCAGATCGAGCACTTCGTCGCCCGACTTGCGGTCGAGGTCACCCGTCGGCTCGTCGCACAGCAGCAGCGTCGGGTCAGTGACGATGGCGCGCGCGATGCCGACGCGCTGTTCCTGGCCGCCCGACAACTCGCGCGGCTTGTGTTTCATGCGATCGCCGAGGCCGACGAGCGTGAGCGCCGTATGCACTCGCTTGAGGCGATCCGCCCGGCCGAGTTTCGTCAGCAGCAACGGCAGTTCGACGTTGCGCTCGGCGGTCAGCACCGGCAGCAGGTTGTACATCTGGAACACGAAGCCGACGTGATCGGCGCGCCAGCGCCCGAGCGCGGCGCTCGACAGCCGGTCGATCGCCACGCCATCGACTTCGATGCTGCCCGTGGTCGGACGGTCCAGACCGCCAATGAGATTCAGCAGCGTCGTCTTGCCCGAACCCGAAGGTCCCATCAGCGCGACGAAATCGCCACGCGGCAGATCGAGATCGAGTTTCTCGAGCACCGGCACCACCTCGGCGCCGCGCTTGTACTGCTTGGCGACGCCCCGCAGCTTGACCACCACCGGATCCGCTCCGCCAACCGCTTGTTCGACTGCCGACATGTTCGTTCCTCGCCTGTGTTCTGAATGTGCGGTCTCAGCTCGCCTTGAGCCGGACCTTGCCACCGTCTTCGAGTCCCTGCACCAGGGGTGAGACCAGCTCATCGCCGCTCTGCACTCCCGCGCGAATTTCCACCGAGCCCTCGCTTTCGGGTCCCAGCGTCACGGCGCGCCGCTCGGCGCGCCCATCACTAACTACCCAGACGTACGCATCGCCGCCCTCGCGCTGCACCGCGCCCACCGGCACGCGGATGCGCGGACCCGTGTCGGCCGACGGCGCCGGCGCCTCGTCGAGGAAGCGTACCTTGATGCCCATGTCCGGAAGAATGCGCGGATCGAGTTGATCGAACCCGATGCGGACACGCACGGTCGCCTTGGTGCGGTCCGCGGTCGGGACGATGTTGATCACGTGCGCCGCCATGGGCGCTTCCGGATACGCATCGAGCGTCGCCTCGACGCGCTGGTTGGGCTTCACGCGGTTGATGTACGACTCGTTGACGTCGACTTCGACTTCGCGCGAATCCATGTCGACGATGGTCGCGATGCCGGTGCGCGTGAATCCGCCGCTCGACATCGGCGAGATCATCTCTCCCGGCTGAGCGTTCTTGGAAATCACCACGCCCGCGAATGGCGCGCGCACTTCGAGGTCCGCGTAATCGACGCGCCGCACCTGCAGGCCGCTCTCGGCCACCTTCACCTGTGCCTTCGAAGCTTCGAGACGCGCCTTCAATGCGCTCACTTCGGCGCGCGACGCGTCGAGCGACGTCTGGCTGATGAGCTGTTGTTTGACGAGTTGTTCGTTGCGGCCCAGGTTGCGCTCGGCTTCGGCAAGCCGCACTTCGATCTCCGCGAGACTGCGGCGGGAAGCTTCCAGCTCGCGCTCCGCCATCGTCAGCATGGTCTGCGTGTTGATCGTTTCGAGGCGCGCGAGCACCTGACCTTTTGTGACCGCCATGCCTTCTTCGACATAGATCTCGGCGATCTTGCCCATCACCTTCGACGACACCGTCGAGATGCGGCGCGCGACGACGTAGCCCGAGGCGTTGAGCACCGAATTGCCGAGGCTCGGACCGGCAGTCTCCGCCTCCGCGACGATGGTCGTGACTTCGGTGGTCTTGCCGCCGAACAACATGACACTCGCGACCACCGCGGCGATGAGGATTGCCGCGCCGATGCTCCAAAGGATGATGCGTTTGCCGGGACCGCCATCCGAGGCGTGATTCGTACGTTCGATGCGAAGCGAACTCAGTGTCTCGGTATCGAGAGCCATGCGCTGTAAGTTCCTGACTTTGTTACCGATTCCAGCGCCCGTTCGTGGACCTGATTCACGGCAGGCGCAAAGAGTAAAGGAAAACCGGCAGGGGAACACCTGTCATGTGTCATGCGGCAAATGTGATTTTTTGTATCGCCATTTCTATCCAGTATTGGACGAATGGGACCACTGTAAATCGACGCCAATCCGGACCAGGTTTGCGACGCGCATCGACTACCTATTTGACAGGAATGTTTTCGTCGCGTGTGAGGCGTGACGACCACAACGAGACCAATCGAAAGGCAATGCGCTCGCCTGGTCGCGGCGCTGCAACGCCGCGCTAGAATCGAGCGCCACTCCGCTGCAACACGAGAACAACATGACGAAACGTTGGGATGCACTCGACGTTCTGCGCGGCCTCACGATCATCCTGATGATGCTCAACCTGACCCCGGGATCGTGGTCGCAGAACTATTCGTTCCTGGTGCACCCGACGTGGGACGGCTGGACGCTCATCGACATGGTGGCGCCCGCCTTCCTGTTCTGCATCGGCGTCGCCATGCCGTTGTCGTTCGCGCGGCGCGCATCGAAGGGAGACACCAAACAAACATTGTTGCGCCACGTGTTGTGGCGCGCCTTCGTGCTGGTCGCGCTCGGCTTTCTGCTGAACCTGTATCCGACGTTCGACTTCGAGACGGTGCGCATTCCGAGCGTGCTGTCGCGCATCGGCCTGTGTTACGGCCTCGCGGGCGTGTTCGTCGTTCTCACCGCGCGCACGAATGCCGGCGGTGCACTCCTCTTTCGCACCGGGCTCATCGCGTGGACTGCGGTGGGCATCCTCGTGTCGTATTGGGCACTGCTGTATTACGTGCCCGTGCCGGGTTTCGGCGCCGGGCGCTTCGATCCGGTGGGCAACTGGGCCGCGTACATCGATCGCGCCGTCATCGGCACGCAGCACTTCTTCCAGTACTACCCCATCGACGGACAGGTGGTGTTCGATCCGGAAGGCATCCTGTCGACCTGGCCGGCCTGCTTCAACGTGCTGCTGGGTGTGCTCGCCGGCATTCACTTCGCGCGACCGGAAGCTTCGCGGCCGGCAAACGCGGCGCTGACCGCGGTGGTGGTGGGCGTCGCGATGATGGGGCTCGCCTACCTGCTGGTTCCGCTGTGCCCCATCATCAAGAACCTCTGGTCCAGCACGTTCGCGCTGTTCAGTGGCGGCTTCGCGTTGACGTTGCTCGGCCTGTTGATGCCGGTCACACAGGCGCCGGGCGTGACGCAGGCGCTGCAGCCGGTGCGCATCTTCGGCGAGAACCCGCTGCTGGCGTACATCATCAACTGGCTCATCGCTCCGCTGATCGACGCGAACTGGTTCGGCACGAAAGAGGCGCCGCTGTCATTGCGTGACGGCGGACAGCAGTGGCTCAGTCAGTTCCTCGAACCGCGCGCCGCGTCGTTGGTGTTCGCCCTGCTCTGCATGGCGTTCATTTTCATCATCCTGATGTATTGCCATCGGCGCCGCTGGATCCTCAAGATCTGAGCCTGACAACTGTCAATATTCGGCGTGACAGTTTCCACTGCATTTGCCCGCACGATTCGCGCAAATTCCTGACCGTCGTCGATCCACCCAGGGAGTTGCCATGAATCCGTCCATCAAGTTCCTGTTCAAGCGCGTCAGCACGCTGGTTGTTTTCGCACTCGCGGTCGCCGCGGTGTTCGACTGGACTGGCCTTTCGCGCTGAAGATGGTGCGCTGAACGGCGCACGCGCCTCCGGGTCCCGAGCGGTAGAATTCGCCGCCCGGGACCCGGAAATCAGACAGTGCATCTCATCGACATCGGCGCCAATCTCGCCCACGACAGTTTTGATCCGGATCGGGATGCCGTGATGGCGCGCGCCGCGGCTCACGGCGTCGTGCAGATGGTCGTGACCGGCTCGAGTGAGGAAAGCACGGCCAAGGCGATCGATCTGGCGCGTACACATCCCGGCGTGTTGTTCGCGACCGCGGGCGTACATCCGCATCACGCCGCCGATCTGACGCTCGAGGCCCTGCCCGCGCTCGAAGCGGCGGCGCGCGAAACCGAAGTCGTCGCCGTGGGTGAATGCGGCCTCGACTACTTCCGTGACTTCTCACCGCGTGATCTGCAGCGCCGCGCGTTCGGCTGGCAGCTCGAGGTCGCCGCGAAAATCGGCAAGCCAGTCTTCCTGCATCAGCGCGATGCGCATGAGGACTTCTTCGCGATCCTGCGCGAGCATCGCGCGGCCCTCAAAGGCGGCGTCGCGCATTGCTTCACCGCGGGCGAGAAGGAACGCGATGCCTACCTGGAGCTCGGCCTGTTCATCGGCATCACCGGCTGGATCAACGACGAACGGCGTGGTCTGCATCTGCGCGAGGTCGTGAAGGGCATTCCCGCCGACCGTCTCATGCTGGAGACCGACGCGCCCTATCTGATGCCGCGCGACATCAAGCCGGCGCCAAAGACCCGGCGCAACGAACCCGCGAATCTTCCTTACGTACTGCGCGCCGTGGCGACAGCCCGCGGCGACTCTCCCGACTCCGTGGCCGCCGCCAGCACCGCCAACGCGCGCGCGTTCTTCGAAATGGGGACATTCCCCATTTCCTAGCAAAAGGGGTCAGTCCTTCGATGTCATGCGCGCGCGGCTTGCTTCGCAACCGCGCCGACGGCCCGCGCGGCCACCATTTCCGCACGCGCATCCCGCCGATATCGCGCCGGCGGCACCGAGAATCGCCGCTTGAACGCCCGATTGAATGCCGCCTCGGATTCGTAACCCACGTCGAGCGCGACGCGCTGCACGCTGCGGCTGGTCGAACGCAGCGCTTCGGCGCCCAGCTCGAGCCGCCATTCCGTCAGATAGGTCATCGGCGCCTGCCCGAGATATTTCGCGAATTTCTCCGTGAGCCCCGAGCGAGACACGCCCGCATGCTGCGCGAGGGCTTCGAGCGTCCATTCACGCGCGGGCTCCCGATGCAACGCGGCGAGCGCACGTCCCACCGCCGCATCTCCCGCGCCCGCGAGCCATCCACTGCGCCCCTCCGGCAAACTGAGTAGATAGCGGCGCAGTACTTCGGCGAACAACACCTCCGCCAGGTGAGCTAGGATCACCTCGCTGCCCGGCGCCGCGATGCTCGCCTGGTCCACGGCGTGACGCAGCGTCTTCTCGAACCACTCACCCGACGGATCGCTGCGCAAGTTCACGCGTAGCGCCCGCGGCAACCCCGCGAGCACGGGCTTGATCAACTGCGCGTCGCAGGCCAGGTATCCGCAGACCAGCCCGGTGTTCTCGCCGCCGCCACCCATGTCCGCCAGCGCGATGCGGCCCGTCATGAGTGCATCCAGCGCCTCGCGCCCGTCGATGGGTTTCCCGCCGCTGCCGTTACCCATCTGGTGCGGATCACCATGCGGAATCATCACGACATCGCCCGCGACCAGTGGTGTCGTTTCCTCGCCGACGCGCACGTACGCGCGACCTTCGCTGATGTAGTGATATTCGATGCAATGCGTCGCGGCCGGCGCAACGTACGGCAGGAACGCCGCCGCAGGCGGCGCGTTCAGGCACCACGGCGCGGAACACCGCGATTTGAAGAACATCGCGCCGGACAACTTGACGGCACGGAGCAGCTCGGACAACGCATCCATTCGGGCAAATTCTCCGGCGTTTCGGTCAAGCGCGCGAGGGCCGCTGGCGCCTCGGGCAATTGTTCCGGCCGCCCGGCAAAGCGGCATGCGCATCGTGCCCGGACAATCTCCGCCAACGCAACCCGGAGGACGACATGAAGGATTCACCCGCATCACCGATCGACGAGCAGGCCCTGAACGAACTATTGGGCCGCGCCATCACGGACGTCGGCGCCACTTCACTCGCGACACTCACCATCGTTGGCGACCGCCTGGGCCTGTACCGCGCGCTCGCCGCCGGCGGCGCCATGACATCGGCCGAACTGGCGCGGCGCACCGGCACACACGAGCGCTACGTGCGCGAATGGCTCAACGCGCACGCCGCCTCCGGCTACGTGAACTATCTCGCCGACAGTGGCCGCTACAAGCTGACCGCCGAACAGGCGATGTTGTTCGCCGACGAGAACAGTCCGGCCAACATGCTCGGCGGCTTCCAGATCGCCCTCGCCGCGGGCCGCATCGTCGACAAACTCACGGATGCATTCCGCACCGGAGATGGCATCGGCTGGCACGAGCACGACCACGGCGTGTTCGAGGGCTGCGCGCGCTTCTACCGCCCGTCGTACATTGCGAACATCGTGCAGAACTGGATTCCGGCGCTCGACGGCATGAAGGCGCGGCTCGAGGCCGGTATCCGCGTCGCGGACATCGGCTGCGGACACGGCACCTCGACGCTCATCATGGCGCAGGCCTATCCGAATTCCCGTTTCGTCGGTTTCGACTATCACCAGGCATCGATCGACGCAGCTAACAAGGCCGCGCGCGAGTCCGGCGCCACGAATTGCCGCTTCGAAGTCGGCGGAGCGCAGGACTATCCCGGTCACTCCTATGATTTGGTGACCGTCTTCGATGCGCTGCACGACATGGGTGATCCGGTCGGCTGCGCGCGTCACGTGTTGTCGACGCTTGCGCCGAACGGCACGTGGATGATCGTCGAGCCTTACGCGGGTGACCGCATCGAGGAGAACTTGAATCCGCTCGGCCGTGCGTTCTACGCGGGCTCGACGCTGATGTGTACGCCCTGCTCGCTGTCGCAGAAAGGCGCGCTGGGATTGGGCGCGCAGGCCGGGGAGGCTCGCTTGCGCAGCGTGATCACGGAAGCGGGATTCCGGCACTTCCGGCGGGCGGTGACGTCGCCGGTGAACCTGGTGCTCGAAGCGCGCGCCTAGGCGACGGCGATCGGGCTCGTGCGGTAGTGCGGGCTGGGCCGGCAGGTTTCCTTGATCCGCGCCCAGCCCGGCCGGTACTTCGCCACGGACACTTCGAGTTCGGTGGCGCCGAGCTTGGGGAACTCCGCGGCGACGGAATCGAGCATCACGGTGAAGCGCGGCAGGCCTTTCGGAAACTTCGCGCGCCGGGTGAACACGATGCGGCCTTCGACCGGCGTGTCCTGCGCGACGGCCTTCACGCTGGCGATCCGGTCATAAAGACCCGTTTGCGGATTCGTGAAGGTGCTGCGGCTGACGCCGGTCATGAGCGTCCAGTCGGTCATCTGGTCGCCGCCGAAGACGTTGCCGGTGATGTCGCGCATGTCGATCACGATGATGCCGCGGCTGGTCAGCAGCAGGAAATCGAGGTGGAAATCGCCGCCGTTGCCGTCCGGAATCAGCACGTTGCGCAGATAGTCCGCGGAACCGCTGGTCACCCGCGCCACGCGGCGCGCGTCCCGCCGCCGCATCAGCCAGGCGCGCACACCGAAGAACCCGCCGAAACCAACGGCGAGCGCGCCCGCGACGAGTGCGGCCAATTGAAACTGGGTGAGACCAAAGGGCGGATTCAACGCGTACTCGCTGTTCTCAGACTTTTTGCAGTGCCGCGGACAATGCTGCGAGCTCGGGATCGAGATCGGTACAGGACACCGGCCGCGAGAACAGTTTAGCAAGGCTCTCCGGAATTTCGATTCGGGAACCTGTCAACGGCTCCACGATTTCGCGAAATTTCGCCGGATGCGCGGTCGCAACGAGTATCCAGCGCCCGTCCGCGCGCTCGCCTGCGCTCATGCGCGCATAAACTTCGGCGGCGGTTGCGGTATGCGGGCACCAGGGCATCCCGTACTGGCTGCCTTGACCCTGAACGTACTGACGGTAATCGCTGGTGATGCGCGCGCCGATCTCGGCGTCGGTCACGCTCTCGGCGCGCACCGCCTTGCGTACATCCTCGATGTCCGGAAACAGTGCACGCAGACGCTCCATGTTGCTAGGCGTGCCGACGTCCATCGCGGACGCGAGTGTCGGCACGCTGGCGCGCGGCCGCCAGTCGCCGCTCTGCAGGAAATCGGGCACCGTGCGATTCGCGTTGTGCGCCAGGATGATGCGCCCGATCGGCAGGCCCAGTTTTCGCGCCCATACACAGGCCACCGAGTTGCCCAAGTTGCCGCTCGGAATGATGAAGTTCGGCGCCACGCCATGCGCGCGCTGCACTGCGAGGCTGGTCGCGGCGTAGTAGACGGCCTGCGGCAGCAGACGCCCGAGATTGATGCTGTTCGCGCTCGACAACTCGAAGCGCGCCTTGAGCGCCGGATCGACGAAGGCTTCTTTCACGAGGCGCTGGCAGTCGTCGAACGTGCCTTTGACGCGGTACGAATGCACGTTGCCGCCCCAGCACGTGAGCTGCCGCTCCTGCGTGGGTGACACGAGACCCTTCGGGAACAACACGGACACTTCGATGCCCGGGCGCTGGTGGAACGCCGCGGCGACGGCGCCGCCGGTGTCGCCCGAGGTGGCGACGAGAATGTTGAGCGGCCGCGTGGCGTTCGCGCGCAAACGCTGCATGGTCGCGGCGAGAAACCGCGCGCCGAAATCCTTGAACGCCGCGGTCGGGCCGTGAAACAGCTCGAGCACGGACAACTTGCCCTCATCGGCCACCGGCACGAGCGGCGCCGGAAAATCGAACGCGTCGCGCACGATGGCGCCGATCTCGGAGGCGATCGGATCGCCCTCCGCGAACGGGCGGATGAATACTTCGGCGACCTCGGGCAGCGTACGCGCGCCGTCGAAGGCCGAGAGTGGAATGGTCGGCCAGGTCTCGGGCATGTACAGACCGCCATCCGGCGCGAGACCCTGGGTCAACGCGGCGCCGAAACCGACGGCGGGAGCCTGTGAAGACAGGCCGCGGGTGCTGATGAATTTCATGTCGACGCCGGAATCAGGAACTCGATACGACGTGCGCGCCGGTCGAGGAGATCGGCACGATCCAGTCGTCCACTTGTTTGCCGGCCGCCTTGAACGCCGCGACCATCGCGTCGCGCACGCGCGGCGCGTCGCTGTCGAGCGCCCATGCGAACATCGAAGGACCCGCGCCCGAGATCGTGCAGCCGAGCGCGCCATTCGCCATCGCGCCCGCGCGCACCGCATCGAAGCCGGGGATGAGCTGCGAGCGCTGCTTCTCGATGATCACGTCTTCGAACGACGCGCGGATCATGTCGAGATCGTTGGTGTAGCAGCCGGAGATGAACCCGCCGAGGTTCGCCGTCTGCCAGATGAAGTCCGACATCTGCACTTCTTTCTTGAGAATGCCGCGCGCGGCCTTCGTCGACAGGAACAGGTGCGGATGCACGAGGATGGCGCGGATCCCGTTCGGAACGGGAATCTGCTTGATACGCGGCTGGTCGATGCCGACGGTGAGCACGAGCCCGCCAAACAGGCTCGGGCTGATGTTGTCGACGTGCAGCGAGCCCGACGAGACGGCCTCGCCCTGCATCGCGAACTTGAGTAGTTCGATCTTGCTGAGCGGCTGCGGCAGCAGCGCATTCGCCGCGACCACCGCCGCGACGGCCGACGCCGCCGAACCACCCAGGCCGCTGCCGAGCGGAATGCCTTTGTGGATCGAGACCGAGAATCCGAACCCCGGATTGAGGGCCTGCTGCATGGCCAGCAACGCGCGTCCCGCGGTGTTCTTTTCCGGATCGGTCGGAATGTCGGTGACGACGCCGGTCGAACCGGTGATGACGACGCCCGGTTTGTCCGTCCGCTCGATCGTGACCGAATCGCCGAGCACGTCGACCGAGAAGCCGAGGATGTCGAAACCGATCGCGACGTTGGCGGCCGAGGCTGGCGCGAACGCCGTTACTTTCTTGACGCTCACGGGCGTGCTCCCTGGGTCACGCTCACAGATGCGCCCCTAAATAACTGCACACGCGCAGCAGGTCGGCGAACACGCCGGCTGCCGTGACTTCCGGCCCGGCGCCCGGACCCTGCACGATGAGTGGATTGGTGTTGTAACGCGCCGTGGCGTAACGCACGACGTTGTCGGTGAGCGCGATGTTCGCGAACGCATGCGTGCGGTCGAGCTCGCGCACGCCGACCGATGCCTTGCCGTCCGCGGTCAGCCGGCCCATGTAACGCAGCACCTTGCCGCGCGCGGCGGCCTCGTCGAAGCGCTTCTTCATCTCGCCGTCGTATTTGACCAGGCCGTTCATGAAATCGTCGATCGTGCCCTTCTCGAGCCCCGCGGGGATGAGGCTCTCGACCTCGACGTCCTTCATCTCCAGTTTCAGGCCCATCTCGCGGCCGAGGATGATGACCTTGCGCACGAAGTCCGTGCCCGACAGATCGTCGCGCGGATCGGGCTCGGTGTAACCCTTCGCCTTCGCATCCTTCACGATCTCGGAGAACGGCGTCTTGCCGTCGTACACGTTGAATAGATAGGCCAGCGTGCCGGAGAAGATGCCTTCGACACTCGAGAGCTTGTCGCCGGTTTCACGCAGGTCGCGCAAGGTCGAAATCACCGGCAGGCCCGCGCCCACGGTGGCTTCGTACAGGTACGACGAGCTGCCGAGACGGCGCGCTTCCTTGAGGGATTCGTAATACGCGAGCGGTCCGCTGTTCGCCTTCTTGTTGGGCGTGACCACGTTGATGCCGGCCTTGAGCCATTCCGCGTAGTGCTTCGCGACACCCTCGTCCGCGGTGCAGTCGAGGATGACGGTATGCGGCAGGTGATCGACGTGCAGGTGTTCGGCGAATTTCGCGATGTCGGCCGGCGTCTTGCTCGCCTCGAGCGCGGCCTTCCAGCCGTCCGAAATGCCCTGCTCCGACAGCAGCATCTTGCGGCTGGTCATGATGCCGCGCACGCGCAGGTCGAGCTTGAAGTCGCGCAGCAGGCGCTCGCGCTCGGCTTCGATCTGCTCGAGCAACACGCGGCCGACGGCGCCCGGGCCGATCAGGCCAATGGAAATCGTGTGCGGCGACAGATAGAAGCCCGAGTGCACCGCGCGCAGCGCACGCGTCGCATCCTTCTGATCCACGACCACGGAGATATTGCGCTCGGAGGCGCCCTGCGCGATCGCATGCACGTTGACGCTCGCGGAACCGAGCGCGTTGAACACCTTGCCGGATACGCCGGGCAGGCCCGCCATGCCGTCGCCGACCACGGCGAGGATCGCGAGGTCCTTGTCGACATCGATGCGCTGGATCTGGCCTTCCTTGATCTCGCGGTCGAACGCGGCCGTCACCACGCGCGCGGCGCGTTCGGCTTCGACGCCCGGGATCGCGCAGCAGATCGAATGTTCGGAGCTGCCCTGCGAAATGAGGATGACCGAGATGCCCTCCTCGCGCAGCGCGCCGAACAGCCGGTGCGCCGTGCCGGGCACGCCGATCATGCCGGCGCCTTCCACGTTCACCATCGCGATGTTTTCGATCGAGGTGATGCCCTTCACGGGTAGTTTGGAATTCGGCTGCGCGCAGATCAGCGAACCCTGCTTCTGCGGCGCGAAGGTATTGCGGATCCAGATCGGAATGCCGCGGCCCACGGCCGGGGCCATGGTCTGCGGATGGATGACCTTGGCGCCGAAATACGCCAGCTCCATCGCTTCGTTGTACGACAACGCGTCGATGACCTTGGCGTCCGGCACGCGGCGCGGATCCGCCGACAACACACCATCCACGTCGGTCCAGATGTGGATCTCGCTCGCGTCGAGCAATGCGCCGAAGATCGATCCGGAGAAATCAGAGCCGTTGCGGCCGAGGGTCGTCTGCACGCCGTTGCGGCGCGAGGCGATGAAGCCGGTGATGATCAGCGTGCCTGCGAAATCAGGGCCGACCAGCGCCTTGAGCTTCGCGCGCGATTCGTCCCAGAGCACCGCGGGTCCGAGCGGGCCCCATTCGACGACCACCGCCTGGCGGGCGTCGATCCACTTCACCGCGCCCGGGCGTTTGCCGCGGGCGTCGAAGAAATCACGGAACAGCTTGGTCGACCAGATCTCGCCGTAGCCGGCGATCAGGTCGCGCACGTTGTTGGCAGCCGAGCGCGTGAGCTTGATGGTATGCAGGATGCCTTCGATGTCGTGCCGGTCGCGATCGAACGCGGCCATGTAAAGCTGGCGCGTTTCGGGTTTCAGCAGTGCTTCGGCGATGGTGTTGTGCCGCGCGCGCAGGGCATCGAGTTCGCCGCGGTAAGCGTCATCCTGGGCTTCGGCACGGGCCACGAGTCCCAACAGCGCATCGGTCACGCCCTTGCAGGCCGACAGCACCACGCCCAGGCGACCCGGGGGCAGCGTTTCGAGGATGTTGGCGACACGTTTGAAGCAATCGGCGTCCGCGACCGAAGAGCCGCCAAATTTGTGTACGACCCAGGCGGTGGGGTCAGGAGCTGGCATGGAGAATGAAGACCTGGAGGTGCAAAAAAGCCCGGCAAATCTACTGGTTGGACCCGTCCGGGCGCAAGCACGGGGCGCGCGGATTGCATATATTTGAGACACCGATGAGCTTCCACCGCCTTCTGCCTTTGTACGAGCGAGCACGCCTCGCAAACGAGCCCCTGGTGCTCGCCACCGTGATCCGGACCGGCGGCTCCACCTATGCCAAACCCGGCGCGCAGATGCTGATCGCCGCCAATGGCGAATATGCGGGCCTGCTGTCCGGCGGATGCCTGGAAGGCGACTTGCGCGAACATGCGCGGGAAGTCGTCGCCAGCGGCGTTGGGCGCATCGTGAGCTACGACCTGCGCAGCAGCACCGACCAGCTGTTCGGCCTCGGCGCCGGATGTGAAGGGGCCATGGACGTGTTGCTGAGCCGGATTTCCGCGGTGGACGGCTGGCAGCCCATGCCCTATCTCGCCGCCGCATGGCGGCGTGGCGATTCCGCCCGCGTCGCCTTCGTGACCCAGTCGGGCGTGCCGAACGTCGATCTCGGACTGAGCTTCCCCGCCGAGGGTGAGTTGCCCGAAGCCGCGCGTGACGATGCCGCCTTGCGCGAATTACACGACACCGCGATCCGCGTGAGCGCGATCTCGCTCGTCCGCGCGCCGCGGCTCGACGTCGAATTGTTCGTCACCACGGTCGCGCCGCCGCCGCGGCTCTTGTTGTTAGGCGGTGGGCCCGATGCGCGTCCCGTGGCGGAGCTCGCCGACTTCCTCGGCTGGCGCGTCACCGTCGTCGATCATCGCGCCTCCTATCTCGTGCCGGCGCGATTTCCCGCGTCGGCGCGGCTCATCGAGACACGCACCACCGAACTCGCCTCGACGGTGAAGCTCGCGGACTTCGCCGCGGCGATCGTGATGAGCCACCACCTGGAGTCGGATCTGCATTATCTGCGCGCGCTCGCCGCGAGCCCCGTGCCCTACGTCGGGCTGCTGGGCCCCGCCGCGCGGCGCGAGAAGCTGTTGCAGGACCTGGGCGCCGACGCGGCCGGCCTGCTCGAGCGCCTGCGCGCGCCCGTCGGTCTGGACATCGGAGGACGCTCGCCCGAATCCATCGCCCTGTCGATCATCGGCGAAGTGCACGCCGCGCTGAATGGCCGCGGCGGCCGGCCGTTCACCGAGACCGCCCGGTGAAAACCCGTGGCGCCGACATCGGTGGTGCCGGGAATGGCTTTTCAGGATTGCCCTCGTGACCGCGGAACTGCTGCCGCTCATCGCCGTGCTCGCGCTCTCGGGTGTGATCGCCGGATTCGCGGCCGGAATGCTCGGCGTCGGCGGCGGCATCGTCACGGTTCCGGTGCTCGAATACGCGCTGCGCTTCGCGGATGTCCCGGCCGAATACCGCATGCACGTCGCGGTGGCCACCTCGCTCGCGGCCATCATTCCGACTTCGATCAGTTCGGCGCGCACGCATCACGAGCGCGGCGCCGTCGATGGCGAGTTGTCGAAGAGCTGGGGCGTGCCCATCGTGCTCGGCGCGATCCTCGGCAGTGTGCTCGCCTCGCACGCGCCACTTGCGGTGCTGGCCGGTGTGTTCGGCACCGTCGCGCTGCTGATCGCGGCGAAGATGCTGCTGCCGCTCGATCACCTGCGCGTCGCCGCGACCGTGCCGCGCGGCGTGGGCGGCGCCGCGCTCGCGACGCTGATTGGCGGCGTATCGGCATTGATGGGTATCGGCGGCGGCACACTCACCGTGCCGACGCTCAATCTGTGTGGTTATCCGATCCATCGCGCCGTGGGCACCGCCGCGTTCTTCGGGATCTTCATCAGCATCCCCGGCACGATCTCCTATCTACTGGCGCGTCCGCCGGTGGAGCTGCCGTGGGCAACCGTGGGTTTCGTGAGCCTGATCGGTCTTGCGATCATCGCGCCCGGATCGATGCTGACGGCCAGGCTCGGCGCACGCGTCGCGCATTCACTGAGCCGCCGGCGGCTTTCCCAGGCGTTCGGGGCGTTTCTGCTCGTGGTCGGCGTGCGGATGCTTTATCGCGCGCTCGCCTGAGCCGGCGCGTCTTCGGATTCCTCGAACACCACGTCCACGGGGACCAGCGGCACCTGGCAGTCGATCAGCAGGCAGGTCGCGCGCAGCAGGTCGACCTGCGGAATGGTCAGGCGTCCGCCCACCGCGATGACACGCGCCATTCCTTCCGAGAACGAACGCTTGCCCGTGGGATGGATCTGCGAAAGCCCGGCGATGGTCGCATCGAGCTGCGCCGACGTGCAGAGCGCTTCCGGATATGGCGCCCACTTCTGCGGTGGCATGAGGCCCATCAGGCCCGCGCGATAGGCATTCTGTCCCTGGTTGCCGGCCGTGAAACGGCAGCGCGCCAGCGCCGCGTACAACTCGCACACCGGGCCGGCGCGGTCCGGCAGCGGCACGGGTGGCGGTGTTTCGACCGCCTTGGCCAGGCGCTTCTCGATCAGGCGCGTGACGGCGAAGCGCAACATGTCGCCCGTGGCGACTGTCGGCGCGAACGCGCGCGCCACCGCGCGCAAGCGCTTGCGTTGCGCGGGGTCCAGGCCGTCGAGCAGCGTGAGCAGGTCGATCAGCAGCGGCAAACGCGACGCCGGCGCGAGTTGCGTGATGCGCGCGATCTGCGTCTGCGTTTCCTTGAATAGTTCGATCCCGAGCACCGGCGCGAGCTTCGTCAGCTGCGCGCGCCACTTCGCGGGCTCGGCGGCGAGCATCGTCGCGACGAACGCGCCCTGCATGGCCGCGGGTGATTTCTCCAACTGGGCGACCAGCGACACGATCGCCGCCTGCTGCTCGTTGCTCAATCGATTGCGCAACACGTCGGGCGGCAGCGGACGCCCGCCGATGAGGCGCACGCCGGTGGGAAGCGTCTCGACCAGGCCCATGCCTTCGGGTGGCTTCGGAAGCCGGGCGCTGCTGGCACTCGCCGTGGAAGTCGCGGGCTTCGTGGGCACGGTGGGCGCGTCGGCGGCCATCGTCATGGTCATGGCCATGGCGGACGTTTCCGGCTGTGCGGGAATGACCCCCGCGCTCATGACTCCCATCATCGCGGGACCCACTCCCACCGAAGCTGGCGGCGCCGGTGGCGCCTCGCCCGCGGCGGCGGCCTCTTCCGTCAATTGCTTGTTGACGAGCCGGCGGCGTTCCTCGCTCACCATCGATTTGAAACGCGACGGCGTGATGCGGGAATCGAGCGCGCGCACGCGCTGCTCGAGCGAAGGATGCGTTGCGAACCACGAGCCGCCGAACTTGTTGGCCCAGGCCGGCTCGCTGCTCGCGATGAACATGTGCGCAACGCCCGCGGCGCCCTCGTGTTCGAGTCGTGTGCCGGCGTGATTGGCCGCCATCGCGACGAACGCGCTCTGCAGCGCGCCGGGATTGCGGGTGAACTGCACGGCCGATGCATCGGCGAGGTGTTCGCGGCGGCGCGACACGGCGGCCTGCAACATGCGGCCCGCGACCATGCCGACGCTGCCCGCGATGAATACGCCGAGCGCGATCATCTTGAGTTTCGCGGCATCCTTGCCGCGGCTGCGGCCGTTCATCAGGCGCAACGCGATATCCGTGATGACCCACAGGCCGAAGATCCAGGCCGTCAGGCGCATGTTGATCTTCATGTCACCGTTGAGAATGTGGCTGAACTCGTGCCCGATCACCGCCTGCATCTGGTCTCGATCGAACGCATCGAGCGCGCCCTGCGT
Organism: Alcaligenaceae bacterium; assembly: GCA_036677145.1. Taxonomy (GTDB): domain Bacteria; phylum Pseudomonadota; class Gammaproteobacteria; order Steroidobacterales; family Steroidobacteraceae; genus CADEED01. The sequence continues at coordinate 25,654 of JAKFFF010000001.1, read as the reverse complement.
GACGGCCACCGCGGCTTCATCGGCCGAATGGCCCGCGGCGAAAGCGTTGATGGCCATTTCGTCGGGCAGCACGAACACCTGCGGTTTGCGGATGCGCGCCGCGATCGCCATTTCCTCGACGATGTTGAGCAGCCGCTTGCGCGCGAGATCGCCATCGTCGGCCGTGACCGGCACGCCGCCGAGCGCCGTGGCCACCGCGGAACCGCCCGCGCGCAGTTGTGAGGCCTTGTACAGCGACGCGAAGAAGATGACGGCGCCAACGAGCGCCGAGGTGCCGAGCAGAATCCCGGGTTGCTCGAGCAGCGCGCGCGGATGGACGCCCACGCTCACGACCACGATCAGGTTGATGACCACGATGACCAGAAGGACGGCGGCAATGAAGCCGCCCACGAGCACTTTCGTGTACTTGCGCTGGGTATCCTGCCGTTCGAAAAACTGCGTGCTCACGATCTCCTAACCCATTGAATGGCGGCACATTGGACAGAAGTCGAAACTAACCGCAAATCGGCTTTTCAGGCGTGCGCTGGCGCACGGCGGGACGCAAAAAAGATACCGCAAATGCGACCGGTTTAACGGTTGTCGGGCCGCCGGCAGGGCGCGGCCGCGCCGCGGGAGTTAATATCGCGTTCCATGAACCTCGAACCGCAGAAGTCCGGGACGGAAATCCGCAACGTGAGCGGCACCGCGCGCCTGTTCGCGAGCCTCGTCATCGTGGCGTTCGCTCTGGTTGCCATCCTCGCCGTGCTGGACGTGATCCCGCGTTCGGCGTTCGCCGAGGTCGCGGCCAAGACCGGCATCGTCACGGCCATCATCCTCGCCGCCGTGGCTGCGATCGGGTTTCTCACCCGTCGCTGAGCCCGATGTCCCAATCCCCGTCCGCGGATCCCAGCCACGTTCACGTGGTGGTGCTCGCGGCCGGCGCGTCGACCCGCTTCGGTTCCACCAAACAACTGGTCCGTGTGAACGGACGCCCGCTCATGCATTCCGTGGTGAGCCGCGCGGTCGAACTCGCCGGTCATTCCGTCACGGTGGTGCTCGGCGCGCATGCGGGCGAACTTGCACCGCTGCTCAAACACACGCCGGCGGCCGTGACCGTCAATCGCAGTTGGTCGGAAGGCATCGCGAGCTCGATTCGCGAAGGCCTCGCGCATACACCCAGCGCCGCTGACGGTGTGTTGATCCTGCTCGCCGACCAGGCGGCGGTGACGACGGAGGATCTGCGCCGGCTCATGGGCGCCTGGCGGCGCAACACCGCGGGGATTGCGGTGGCGCAGTACGCGGGCGGCGTCGGCGTGCCGGCGATTTTTCCGCGCTGGTGTTTTCGCGAGCTCAATGAGCTGCGCGGCGACCGCGGCGCGCAGCCGCTGCTGCAGCGGCACACCGACCGGCTCATTCGCGTGCCGATGCCCAGCGCCGAACTCGACATCGACCGGCCCGAAGACTTGCTCGCGCTCGAAGCGAACACGCAGATCAAACGCCGTCCACTCTCCGTCGATTCCTGAGCCCTACTCGCCCAGCGCGACCGCCAGCATCCTGGCCATCGGGTACGCGAGCACGACCACCGTGCACGGCGCGAGGCACAGCAGCATCGCCGCCCAGAGTTTCAGCGGCGCCGTGCGCGCCAGCTGTTCCGCACGCGCGAAACGCTGCGCCGCGCATTGGCGCGCCTTGTCGCGCAGCACCGGCGCGTATTCGAAGCCCAGCCGCTGCGCCGCGCGCAATGACTGCAGCAGCGAAGTGAGCGGCGCGAGGCCGAGCCGTTGTTCGAGTCCGCGCAGCGCATCGAGCGGCTCTCCGTTCGCGCTTTCGGCGATGACACGTGCCCAGGCGCGTTTCAACACCCCCTCCGGCGCACGTTCCGCGCACGAAGCAAATGCCGTGGCCAAACTACTGCCGCCTTCGAGCGCGAGGGCCAGCAGATCGAGATGCAACGGCAGATCATCGAGCACCTCGCGTTCGATCCGCCGGCGCGCGGACGCGAGGAACTGCGGGGCGACGGCGTAACCCATCCCGGCGACCGCCGCGGCCGCGAGCAATCCCGTGCCGCCCAGCGGCGCGGTCATGCCGTACACCGGCAGCGCACAGACGAACCCGACGAAGCCGCGCGTGGCGGGCCAGTTCCGCGGCGCATCGAGGCGCGTCAGCTCTCCGGTGCGCAGCGCGGCGCGGATGTCCGCGAGCCCGCGCGCGCCGAACACCGCGAGAGCGAATGCACCCGCGCCGACCATGACGAACACGAATGCCGGCACTTCCTGCATGGCTCACACCGCGGCGCGCGTTATGCGCCAGAGCAGGAAACAACCCATTCCCTCGAGCACCAGCAGAAATATGAGTGGGCCTGTCGGCACTAGCATGCCGAATGCGGCACAGCCGAATGCCAGCACCGCCGGGATTGCAGCCACGACCGCGGCCCGGCGCAATCCCGAACGTGTGCGCGCAAGCATCTTGCGTTCGAACGCGACCCGACGACGCAGGCGCAGTCCGAGCCGTTGCGCGGCATCCGCCAGCAGCGGCGGCGAGAGACGCGTGAGCTCCAGCGCGAAGAGAAACGCGCGCGTTTCCGGCACGCGCTCCACGAGCCCCGCCACACGCGCGACCAGCTGCGGATCGGGTCCGGAAATCTCCTCGCGTCTCAGCCCCTGCGCGAATGCCTGCAGCGCCAACGCGATGTCGCTGTCATCCCGGCTTTGGTCCCGGCGGCGCAACGCGGCCATCGCCGGGAACGCGATGAACACGCCCAACAACATCGTCATGGCCAACACCGTGGCGGCGTTCATGGCGATATCCGCAGCGGCATTTCATCGCGAGGCTCGAGCAGCACGGCATAGGATTGCCAGATCCCCACGAGCACCAGCAACGCCATGAGCGCGGTGGCGATGCGCTGGCGGCGTGACATCTTCTTCCTGGCCCGAACATGCGCGTCCATGCGCATCTCCCGTCATTGCGAACGCCGCCATTGAATCGCGGCGCATGCACGGGGGGAATCCGACTAACAGGTGTGATTGACGGAATTTTGCGCTTGCGGCGCGTGTTATTTCATCGTCGGCATGACGAACTCGGCCGCCTGCTGCTCGCCGGGCCAGCGGCTCGTGACCGTCTTGAGGCGCGTGTAGAAACGCACGCCTTCCATGCCATGCATCGCGTGATCCGCGAAACTCGAGCGCCGCCACCCGCCGAAGCTCATGAACGCCATCGGCACCGGGATCGGCACGTTCACACCCACCATGCCCACCTCGATGGCGTGCACGAAGGCGCGCGCCGCGCCGCCGTCGCGCGTGAATATCGATGTGCCATTGGCGAATTCATGCGAGTTCACCAGCTTCACCGCATCGGCGAAGGTCGGCACGCGCACCACCACCAGCACCGGCCCGAAGATCTCCTCGCGATAAATGCGCATCGCGGGCGTCACCCGGTCGAACAAACTACCGCCGAGGAAGAATCCGCGCTCATGACCCGCGAGCTTGAATCCGCGGCCATCGACCACGAGCTGCGCGCCCTCGGCGACGCCCGCGGCGATGTATTCGGTAACCTTTTCGCGATGGGCCGCGGTGACCAGCGGACCCATGTCCGCCGCGCCGTTCTGCGAGTGATCGATGCGCAGGCCGCGCACCCGATCGGCGAGCACCTTGACCAGCCGGTCCGCGGTGTCGTCACCCACCGCGACGGCGACGGAGATCGCCATGCAGCGCTCGCCGGCCGAACCGTACGCCGCGCCTAACAAGGCGTCGGCCGTGAGATTCACGTCCGCGTCCGGCAGCATCACCAGGTGATTCTTCGCGCCGCCCAGCGCCTGCACGCGTTTGCCATGCGCGGTGCCTTCGCGTTGCACGTATTCGGCGATCGGTGTCGAGCCGACGAAACTCACCGCGTCCACCTGGGGATGGCGCAGCAGTGCGTCGACCGCGACCTTGTCGCCGTTGATCACGTTGAACACACCGGGCGGCAGTCCCGCCTCCGCGAGCCATTGCGCGAGCAACAGCGCCGCGCCCGGATCACGCTCGGAAGGTTTGAGGATGAACGTGTTGCCGCACGCGAGCGCGACCGGGAACATCCACATCGGAACCATCGCGGGAAAATTGAACGGCGTGATTCCCACCGCCACGCCGACCGGCTGGCGCAGGCTGTAACTGTCGATGCCCGTGCCGACATTGTCCGCGAATTCGCCCTTTGTCAGGTGCGGCGCGCCGCAGGCGAATTCCACGACTTCGAGACCGCGAGTCACCTCGCCCGCCGCGTCGCTGACGAGCTTGCCGTGTTCGGAGGCGATGAGCGTCGCGAGTTCGACGCGCCGCTGTTCCAGGATCCGCTTGAATTCGAACATGACGCGCGCGCGTTTCAAGGCCGGTGTCGCGGCCCAGGCGGGAAACGCCGCGCGTGCCGCTTGCACCGCGGCATCGACTTCGGATTCGGAGGCGAGCGCGACGCGCGCGGCCACGACACCTAGCGACGGATTGAAGACATCGCCGGCGCGGCCGGACGTTCCGGTCACGGCCTGTCCGCCGATCCAGTGTGCGTAGGTGTTCACCCGATCCTGTGTCATGCGTACCAGTGTAGCGCCGCCCTCCAACGCTGACGAATTCGCTGCTAATGTTCCGTCATGACGGAGCCATCGATGGAGCACAAGAAACTGCTGAGCGACCTCGACCGCGCGGTGTCGGAGGCAACCGACGAGGCCACACGCCGCGAGCTCGAGCATCTGCGTGAACGGCTCAGCTCACCGGAAATGCTGGAAATGGCGCGCGAACTTGCGGCCCGCCCGCGGAACCGGCGCCGCGATCCCGTACTGGAATTCCATGATCCGCTGGTGCCCTCGGTGCTCACGGCGGCCGGTTGCGTGATCGCGACGGCGGCTTGTCTGTTCGCGGTCGTCGATGGACTCAAGAGCCCAGTGGGGTATTTCGCCGGGCACTCGTTCAACCTGTGGGTGGCGGCCGCGATCGCGGGCGCATTCTCCGTGGGGTTCGCCGCGCTGTCGGTGATGCGCGTGTTTTCGATCCGCTGCGATACGTCGGGGATGATTTCCAGCACCAGCGGTGCTCGCTGGAAGAAGTTGCGCGTGGGCGCGATGCGCTGGGAGGAAATCCGCTCACTCACCGAACGCGCCACGGACCGGGTGCTCGAAGTACACGCCGCCGAGGGCAAGGTGCTCGAGGTACCGATGCGCGTGGTGAATTACCCCGTCCTCAAGCAGCACCTCGACAACATGGTGCGCCTCTATGGCGAATTGGGGGGCGAATTGGGGGGCGAATTGGGGGCAGCCCCCCTTTCCTAGCAAAAGGGGTCAGCCCTCCCGCTCAGCGATTCCGCGCCCCGTTCGGGCCAATCGCATTCCGCGCGCCCGCGGCGCGCAGCACCGCGACGGCCTCGGTCTTCTTGAAGCGTTCGAAGATGTCGAGGACGCTCTGACCTGTCTGCGGATTGATGGCGTTCACATCGGCGCCGCGTTCGATCACGTAACGGATCAACTCGGGAGTCTGGTTGTACCCCACCATGAGCGGCGTTTCGCCGCGGCTGGTGCGCTGCTCCAGGTCCACGCCCGCGTCGATGACTAGTTTGGCGATCTTGCGGCGCGCGGCCTCGTGATCATTCACGCCGCCGCTCGACTTCATCACCGCGTGCATCACGCCCCAGCCATCGTCGGTTCGATCCACGGGCTTCAAACCGCGCTTCACGAAGTACTCGACGAGTCCGGCATCCGTCGAATACGCGAAAATATATAGAGGTCCCACTCCGGGAGTGCCGTCGGCGCGGCGCGGCGTGCGCAGATCCGGTACTTCGTCCGCCATCGCAATGATCTTCGACGGCGCCATGTTGCGTCCCAGACCGCCCCAGCAGCCCACACCCTTGCCCGCCACGTTGGGATCTATCTTGTACTTGACCAGCACCGCGACCAGCGGCGGACTCCGCAAGGCGTAGCAAAAAGAATTCCAGCCGTCGGCATCGCGCGCATTCACGTTCGCGCCGGCCGCGAGCAATGCCTCCGCCATCGGCGCTTGCACCTCTTTCACCTGGTAGTTCGGGTGTTTCGCCAGTGCGAGCAACGGTGTCTGGCCGGCTCGATCGAGCGCATTGACATCCAGTTTTCGCGCGATGAGCTCCGCCAGAACGTCCGGTTCGCCATGTTCGCTGGCGATGTGCAGCAGCCCCCGGCGCTTATGGTCGACGCCATTGAGCCTGGCGCCCATCGAAATGAACGCGCGCAATCGCCTGAGTCCATCGCCCGCCGCCGGCCGACGCGCCGCATGCAGGACTTTTTCGGGGAGTTGTTTGCGCGCGCGGGATGGCACGAGCTCGCCGAGCGGCGTTGCAAGTCCGATGACCACGGGCGGTCCCGCCAGGCTCGGCGCATCGATCGACGATCCCAATGCCTTGAGCGCGCGTACCGCGTCCAGTTGGCCCGTAATGGCGGCGAGGTGAATCGGCTGCAGTGCGTACTCCGCGGAAATGTCGTTTACGTTGGCGCCGCGCGCCACCAGGTCACGGATCAGCTCGACGTCGCCGACGAGTGCCGCGCAATGCAGCGCCGTCAGATCGTGTTCATAGGATCGCGAGCGTGGCTCCACACCCTCCGCCAGGAACTGCTGAGCCTCCGCGATCCGGCCGCCACAGGTCGCGTCGACGAGCTGGGCGCCACGGATGCGCGACTCGCGCGAGCCCGGCGGTGGAATCGCAGCCGCGTAGTTGGCGCACATCGTGTCCGCCGCTTCGGTCCAGGTCGCGAAATCGGGTCCACGGTAGTCAGAAAAGAATCGTCCCACTTGATATTGGTGATTCGTGTTTTCCGGATCGCGATTCGAGCGCAGGTCGAGATGTTTATCGACCCGGAAGCAGTAGATTCCGACGCGCTGCTCTTGAGAATCGGTCGAATCGGAGACCTGTGCCCAGTTCGATGTCGTCTTGAATCCCCGCATGGAAGCGCAGCGGCGCACGTTCGCCTCGCTCGGGTTCGAACGCATCTCTTTGCACGCAACGGCTTCTTCGTACGACGGCTGCCGTTCGCGCGGCGTCAATTGCGCGGGCGTCGCGGCCCTCTCGAAACTTCCCGGTGGCGGTGGCGGTGGCGGCGTCGCCGGGCGCGTCACTTCGACCTGTACTTCCTGTTGTTTGGCATCCGGCGCACACGGACGATCCGTGAACGTGACATTACCCCGCTCATCCACGCATTTTCTGATCTGCGCCTCGGCACGCGGAGCGACCGCCAGCCCCAGCAGCACCAGGGTCGCGAGACCACGCACAATCGGCATCCTCACAACTTTTCCTTGACCGATTTGCGCGCCTTCGCGGCTGCCACCGGATCGCACAGCGTGGTCGCTGCCTCTTCCCAGCTTGCGAAGTCCGGGCCGCCCAGCATGTTGGTGTAGAAGCGGTTGCGATCGTGAAATCCCGTGGGACGGTTCTCGGCCTGCAGCCGCAGCGTGCTGAAGACTTTCACTTCCTTCGCGCCGAAACGCAGCACTTCCGGATGCTGCAGGCACGTGACATTCACGATGGTGCGGCTGCCGTTCAATACATGGACGGCCGACATCTGCGCCCAGCTCGAATTGAACTTGAATCCGTTGGCGCGCGAGCAATCGCGGTAGAGCTCCGCGGAGGCGCCTTCGGTGTAGATGAGCATGCAGGTCGCATCGCGGCAGGCCTCTCTATCGCCGCGGCTGCAACGCGAATCCAGATCGCGGCGTTTGGCCTCGAGCTGTTCCATCCCGCGATCGAGCTGGCGCTCGAAGCGGTCGGAACGCGAGCTGGTGCCCGGAGATGAGACGTCAGACTCCGTGTTCGGTTCGTCGGCCTGGACTTCGACATTCTGCTGCCGGCTGCTCGACGGGCAGGGACGATCGGTGAGCGTGACATTGCCCTGCGCATCGACGCACCTGTTGACCGCGGCATCCGCATTCGCGGCCGCAACCAGGCAAAGGGCCGGGACTAACCACCATCGCATGAGTCTTACTATGCGCGGCGGATCGGCCATCCGCCTGTGAATCGCTGCACAAATTGACCCGCGGTCAGCGCAGGTTCAACGAGAAATACTTCGCTTCGTGGACCATGCCCTGCCGCAGATAGAACCGGTGGGCGTCCGCGCGTTGCACGCCCGACAGCAGCCGCAGATGGCGGCAACCTGCCTGCCTGGCCTGGTCGACTAACCACTTGAATAATTGGTCACCGTAACCCTTTGACCGTTCGCCGCTGGCGGTGACGAAATCCTCGATCTCCAGGTACTTCCCGCCATGCAGCCATTCGGATACCCGGTAGCCCGCCACCGCCTTCACGTCCCCGTCGAGAAGATAGGCGAGCCGGAATCCCGTGGTGGCGGACAGCCGCTCGATGAGAGCGACGAACCCGCCTTCCTCGAGATGCGGCCGCAATTGCGCGAGCACCGGGAAACAACCGGCGATTTCGCCGCGGCTCGAGGCAAGCTGGATTGAGATGGGCATTTGAGTTTTCAGGCGGCGTGTCAGTCGAGGGAATACATCAGGCGCGCGACACCATCATCACGCCCGCGATGGTGACCGCGCCGCCGATCAGCATCGAAGGAAGCAACGCCTCGCCGAGCAACAACACGCTGATCGTCACACCGAACACGGGCACGAGGTTGTTGAAGATGCTCGCGCGGCCGGCGCCGAACTTCTTGACCGACATGTAGTACCAGACGAACGCCAGCGCCGTGCCGCAGACGCCGAGATACAGCAGCGAGACGATGACTTGCCAGTCGAACTGCGCGGCGGTCAGCGACGCCAGTTGCGGCGTCGATACGGCCGCCAGCAGAACGGTGCCCCACATCGCCGCGTAGTTGGTGGCGGCGAGTGGTGATAGTCCGCCCAGCACCTTGCGGCCGATGACGGTGTACAACGCCCACGACGAGACCGCCCCGAACATCAGCAACTCGCCCGCACCGATACTGCCGGAGGCGAGGCTGCCCAGATCTCCGCGCGACACGACGATCGCCACGCCGAACAACGCGACCGCCACACCGATCCACCGCACCGCGCTCAGGCGCTCGCGCAATACGACCGCGGAGATCGCGATCGTGATGGCCGGATTCAACGCGATGATCAACGCCGCGCGGCTTCCGGGCAGCTTCTCGAGCGCGCCCATGAAAAACAGGTTGTAGGCGAACACTCCGAACAATCCGAGCACGAAAGTCGCGCCCAGTTGCCGCTGCGTCAATTTCGGCAGGCCGCCCTCGAGCACGAACGCGGCGGCGAGCAGCGCGATGCAGGCGATGACGTAACGCGCGAACGAACCCATCAGCGGCGTGAGCGACGCGACCACGATCTTGCCGCCGACGAACGTGCCGCCCCAGATCGCGGGCACGGCGATCAGCCGCGCGTAATCCGCGCCGCGCGTGCCCGCCTCCGTCATCAGGCGCGGCTCCCCGCCAGACCAAGAGCCAGAAAGTTGCCGTTCCTGAATCCCGGCTTGCCGTAGCGAAACGGCGCGCCGTCGAGATCGGTCACACGCCCGCCCGCGGCCACGAGCACGGCGTGCCCCGCGGCGGTGTCCCATTCCATCGTCGGCCCGACGCGTGGATAGATGTCGGCCTCGCCGGCCGCGACCAGGCAGAACTTGAGCGACGAGCCGATCGAGCGGAATTCCTTCACCGGAAATTTCGCGAGCAACTCATCGGTTTCCGGCGTGCGGTGCGAACGTGACGCGACGGCCGTGAGTCCATCGGCCGGCGCCGGGCGGGCGCGCATCGGCGCGCCGAACGACGGCATGGTGCCATCGGGATCCGCATCGATGCGTCCGGCCTTGCCGGATCGCACATCGCCCCAGAACAATTCCCGCCGCGCGGGCGCGAACACAACGCCGAGCACGGGCTCGCCCGCCTCGATCAACGCAATATTCACGGTGAACTCGTCGCGATGACTCACGAACTCGCGCGTGCCATCGAGCGGATCCACCAGGAAGAACCGCTCCGCGATGACGGGCACCTTGCCCGCGGCCACCGCTTCCTCCGCCACCACCGGCACGCCGGGCGCGATCGAGGCGAGGTCGGCGAGGATGATCTTCTCCGCGGCTTCATCGGCGATCGTCACGGGTGATGAATCCGCCTTCTCAATTACCGTGAAGCCCTGCGCATACACCGCCATGATGGCGCCGCCAGCGGTTTGCGCGCTGTGGATGATCGACTGCAGCAGCGGGTTCATGCGATCAACATCTCCGGTTCCTTGCGCGCCGCGGACATCGCGGCGGTGAGCTCGCGCACATCGGTCCGCGCGAAGATCTCGCGCGCGCTCGCCGTCATGCGGCGCGTCCAGTTCGAGTACTCACTACTCGTGCCCGGCAGGTTCACGGGTTCGAGCATGCCGATCATGTCTTCCAATTGCACCGTGACCAGCGCGGCTCGGCTGCGGCACAGGAACACGTGCACGGCGCGTGACAGCGCGGCGGAATATTCTGGCACTTCACTGGCGTCTTCGGAGCTGCTTTCGGGCCAGAGTTCTTCCCGCCGCAGTGCGCGCAGCAACCGCTCGCGCTCGAGCACACGCTGCGCGCGCGCCCGTTCGGCATCGTCCGGCTGTGGATAGGCGCCCAACCTTTCCCAGATGTCGATGTCGTGACCCTTCCACCAGCCATGCAAGGTGGGCAGATCGTGCGTGGTGACGGTCGCCAGCGCGGGACGCACATAGGCCACCGGCGCGACGAACTCGCCGTTGCGCTGCTCGAACATCACCACCTTGTAGTGGTACACGCCGAACACGGGCAGCGCGCGCCGGATCTCGTCGGGCACGACGCCCAGGTCCTCGCCCACCACCAGGCATTGCTGCCGCTGGCTTTCGAGCGCGACGATGCCGAGCAGGTCTTCGAGTGGATAGTGCACGTAGCCGCCATCCACCGACTTGAAACCGCGCGGCACCCACCACTGGCGGAACAACGCCATCACGTGATCGAGGCGCAACGCGCCATAGAAGCGCGTGCTGGCGCGCAGCAGCGCGACGAAGGGAGCAAATGCCGCGCGCCGCAACGCGCGCGGATCCTGCGGCGGGATGCCCCACTCCTGACCGCCAGGGCCGAGCGGATCGGGCGGCGCACCGATCGCCGCGCCCGTGCAGTAAAGCGACTGATCGGACCAGGTCTCCGACCCCGACGCATTCACACCCACGGCATAGTCGCCGTACAGGCCGATCTCGACCTTGAGCTGCCGCGCGAGCGCGCGCACCGCGGCGAGCTGTTCGGCGGCCAGCCACTGCAGATAGCCGTGGTAATCGACTTCGTCGCTGTGATCCTGCGCGAACTGGCGCACGGCCTCGCTCGCGGGATTGCGAAACTCTTCCGGCCAACTGTGCCAGCCCGCGCTCGTGCCGAGCTTGCGGCGTAGATAGCCGTCGATGGCGTCGAACAGGATGTGCAGCCGCATCGTGTCGCCACGTTCGCGCAGGAATGCGCGGCAGGCGGCCGCGCGTGCGGTATGACGCTGCAGGTGCTCCGTGCGGAAGCGTTCGTACGCCGCCCTGAGCACCGGCATCTTGAGGCTGGCCACCGCTGCGTAATCCACGTGCGTGGCGCCACGCACCGCGGCCAGGCGGGCACGGAAACCCGGATCGCTCATCATCGCCAACGCGCGCGGCGAGCCCTGCACTTCGAGCACCGCGCCGACGTCGATGAACATCACGTTGAGCGCGTGCCGGCTCGACGCCGAATACGGCGAGAACAACGACGCATCCGACGGGAACAACGCGTGCAGTGGACTCACGCCCACGAAATCCGCGCCGGTCTCCACCGCGTGACGCAACACTTCCGCGAGGTCGGTGAAATCACCGATGCCCCAGTTGTGCTCGGAACGCAGCGTATAAAGCTGCACGGCGACACCCCAGCGTTTGCCGCCGGCCGCGATGCCGGGTGGCTGGTAACATTTTTCGGGTGTGACGATGAGTGGACAGGCCTCGCGGCCCGCGAATTCCAGGTCGATCTCCAGCTTGTGGAAACCCAGCGGCAGATCGTCGGGCAGCGGCAGGTCGCGCAACATGAACCAGGGCCCGTGATCCTGCTGGTACGAGCCGCGCTCCGGCAGATCCCAGCAGTGCACTTCGCCGCTGCGCTCGCCACCCTGTTCGAAGCGCACCGTCCAGCGCAGCAGCGCGTTCTGTTCGATGGCCGGCGTGTTGATGCGCGCGGCGCGGGCGCCGTTGCGCAACACGACCACGTCACCTAACAACCCGAGCGGATGCGCCGCCTCGGATTCGCGGATCTCCGCCTCGAGCGCGAAGGCATCGTCGACCTTGCAATGCATCGCGCGCAGGATCGCGGTCTTCGTGCGCAATGAAAAATGCTTGAGTTCGCCCTTGTACGAGTGATACGCGTCGCCGATGCCGCGTGCGCGCGCGAGCCGTTCGATCAATGGAGCGAGCGCGTCAGCGGCCACGTTGCAGCGCCAGTGACTGGTAAGGCCCGACCTTCACCGGGCCCGCCGGCAACAGGAACTCCGGCACGATGCCGACCGGGTGCGCCGTATCGAGCACCACTTCCCAACCGTGCTCGCCGCAGGCCGGCACCTGGAACTCACATTCCGCCTCGGTGGGATTGAGCAGCAGCAGGAGCTTCGGCTCGTCCGCGGTGCCGCCGAGCCCGATGCCGAGCCGCCGCAATTCGGGGTCGTTCCACTCGTGATCGGCCATCTCGTGACCGTCCGGGTGCCACCATGAAATGTCGCGGTGGCTGGAACGTATCGCGCCTTTGAGAAAGGTCTCACGCCGCAACTCGGGATGTTCGCGGCGCAGGCTGGCCAGACCCCGCACGAACTGCAGCAACGCGTCGTCCGCCTTGAGATTGTCCCAGTCGATCCAGCTGATCCCGTTGTCCTGGCAGTAGGCGTTGTTGTTGCCGTTCTGCGTGCGATAGAGCTCGTCGCCGGCGAGCAGCATCGGCACGCCCTGCGAGAAGAACAGCGTCGTCAGCATGTTGCGCACCTGGCGGCGGCGCAGCGCGATGATCGCCGGATCGTCGGTGGGACCTTCGACGCCGCAGTTCCAGCTCTGGTTGTGCGAGTGGCCGTCGCGATTGTTCTCGAGATTCGCTTCGTTGTGCCGCTCGTTGTACGACACCGTGTCGCGCAGCGTGAAGCCATCGTGCGCGGCAATGAAGTTGATGCTCGCCGTGGGCTTGCGGCCATGGCGGCGGAACAGATCGCTCGATCCCGCGAAACGCTCGGCGAAGCCGCCCAACATGCGGCGGCCGCCATGCCAGAACGCGCGCATCGTGTCGCGATAGCGGTCGTTCCACTCCGACCAGCCCGGCGGGAAGTTGCCGAGTTGATAGCCGCCTAGCCCTAAGTCCCAGGGTTCGGCGATGAGCTTCAGGTACGAGAGCACCGGATCCGCGCGCAGCGCGGCGAAGAACGGCGAGTTGGCATTGAAGCCCGAGCGATCGCGTCCGAGAACCGTCGCGAGATCGAAGCGGAAGCCGTCGATGCGGTATTCCTCGGCGAAGTAACGCAGGCTGCTGATGATGTCGGCCTGCACGATCGGATGATCGCAGGCCACCGTGTTGCCGACGCCCGTGACGTCGTCGTAGAAGCGCCGATCGGCCGCGCGATGGAAGTAGTAAGCCCGGTTGTCGATGGCCTTGTACGACAGCGTCGGCCCGAGCTCGTTGCCCTCGGCAGTGTGGTTGTAGACGACGTCGAGGATCACTTCGATGCCCGCGGCGTGCAGCGCTTTGACCGCCTGCTTGAGCTCGACCACCGGATCCTTGACCGCGTAACGCGCCGTCGGCGCGAACCAGCCCATGGTGTTGTAGCCCCAGTAGTTCGTGAGGCCGCGCTCGGTCAGGAATCCCTCGCTCATGATGGCGTGCACGGGCATCAGCTCGACGGCCGTCACGCCCAGCGCCTTCAAGTGGTTCAGCACCGCGGGGACGGTGAGCGCGAGATATTTGCCGCGCCACTCCGGCGGCACATCCGGATGGAGCTGGGTGAACCCCTTGACGTGCAATTCGTAGATCAGCGTATCGGTCCACGGCACGGCGGGTTGTTTGTCGCCGTTCCAGTCGAACACACCGTCGATGACGCGGCACCGCGGCATCGCGGGCGCGGAGTCCGTGAGGTCTGGCCTCAGCCCTTCAGGGTCGGTGGGATCGTAGCCGAGGATGCTGGGATGCCACTTCGGTTCGCCGACGATGTCGCGCGCCCAGGGATCGAGCAGTAGTTTGTTCGCGTTGAAGCGGTAGCCCTGGCGCGGGTCGTAGGCGCCGTGCACGCGGATGCCATACAAGGTGCCGACGCGCGCGAGCTCCTGCTCGACGAAGCCGTGATGAACCGCGCCCGTGCGCCCCGGCAACGTGAGCCGCGCCGTCTCGTTCTGGCCGCTCGCGTCGTAGATGCAGACATCGACGCGCGTGGCCGCGCGCGACTGGATGGCGAAGTTGACCCCGTTGCCGGTAAACGTCGCGCCGAGACGATCCGGCGAGCCTTCCTTCATCCGCCGCTCCGCTTGAGGTACAGCCCCGCGAGCGGCGGGAGGCGGATGCGCAACGCGTACGGATAACCGTGCACCGCGTGTTCGAACGCGTCGTAGAAACCGGCGCGCGCGTAGCCGGAGCCGCCGAAGCCGGGGAAGTCGGAGTCGAAGATCACTTCGTAGCGGCCCGGATCAGGAACGCCTAACCAGTAGTCGTCACGCGGCACGGGCGTGGCGTTGAACACGCACAACACCGGCGCGTGGCCTTGCTCCTGGCGCAGGAAGGCGAAGATGCTTTCGTCGGCGTTGTGCAGGTCGCTCCAGCGGAAGCCGCCGGCGTCGCAATCGCTGGCGTGGAACTGGGGCAGCCGCTTGTATAGCCCGGAGAGTTCGCGGTTCATGTCCGCCAGACCGCGATGATTCGGGTTGGCGAGCAGCGGCCAGTCGAGCTGCTCCTTGTCGCGCCACTCGTGCCACTGGCCGAACTCCGAGCCCATGAACATGAGCTTCTTGCCGGGGTGCGCGGTCATGTAGGACATGAACAGGCGATAGTTAGCCCGCTTCTGCCATTCGTCGCCGGGCATCTTGTCGAGCAGCGACTTCTTGCCGTGTACGACCTCATCGTGCGAGATCGGCAGCACGAAGTTCTCGCTCCACGCGTACATGAACGAGAACGTGATCTTGTTGTGTTCGTGGCGGCGGTAGACCGGGTCCTTCTCGTAGTAGTGCAGAGTGTCGTTCATCCAGCCCATGTTCCATTTGAAGCTGAAGCCGACGCCGCCCAGGTGCACGGGGCGCGAAACGCCGGGGAACGCGGTGGATTCTTCGGCGATGGTCAGCACGCCGGGGTGATTGCCGTGCGCGACCGTGTTGAACTCGCGCAGGAATTCGAGCGCGGCGAGATTTTCGCGGCCGCCGTACTGGTTGGGCACCCACTCGCCCTGCTTGCGGCTGTAGTCGAGATAGAGCATCGAGGCGACCGCGTCCACGCGCAGGCCGTCGATGTGATAACGCTCCATCCAGTACAACGCGTTCGCGACCAGGAAGTTCTTCACCTCGTGGCGGCCGTAGTTGAAGATCTTCGTGCCCCAGTCCATGTGCTCGCCCATGCGTTTGTCCGCATGTTCGTAGAGCGCGGAGCCGTCGAATTCGGCGAGGCCATGCGCGTCCTTGGGGAAATGCGCGGGCACCCAGTCGAGCAACACGCCGATGCCGGCCTGGTGGCACTTGTCGACGAAGTACATGAAGTCCTTCGGCGTGCCGTAGCGTGAGGTGGGCGCGTAGTAGCCGACCACCTGGTAGCCCCAACTACCGTCGAAGGGATGCTCGGCGACGCCCATCAGTTCGATGTGCGTGTAACCCATGTCGACGACGTAGGGAATGAGCTGGTCCACGGCCTCGCGCCAGCTGTAGAACGGCGGATCGCGATCCCAGGCGTGTTTCCAGCTCGACAATTGCACTTCGTAGATGTTGATCGGCGCGCGGCGCCAGTCGGTGCTCGCGCGGGTTTTGAGCCAGGTGTCGTCGCCCCATTCGTAGCCGTCGAGTGATGCGACGATCGAGGCGGTCTCCGGGCGGCGCTGCATGAAGAAGCCGTAGGGATCGGACTTGAGCAGGATGTGATCCGCGCGTGTGCGGATCTCGTACTTGTAGGTGGCGCCCTCGCCGACTCCCGGCACGAACAGCTCCCACACACCCGAGCCGCCGCGCGCCTGCATGGCGTGCTTGCGGCCGTCCCAGAGATTGAAGTCGCCGACGACGCTCACGCGTTTGGCGTTCGGCGCCCAGACCGCGAAGTGGGTTCCGGCGACGCCGTCGCGCACGCGCAGGTGCGCGCCGAACTTGTTGTACAGGCCGTAGTGCCGGCCTTCGCCGAATAGATAGAGGTCGAAGTCGGTGAGTTCGTGCGAGAAGAAATACGTGTCGTGTTTGACGACCTCGTTGCCGTCCTGGAAGCGGACGCGCAGCTTGTATGGCACCACCGGCCGGCGATGGCGGATCGCGCCCTCGAAGAGCCCCGCCTCGTGCACACGCTTGAGCTCCGTGGCCTTCGCGACGCCCTCGTCTTCCCAGAACACCGCGACGGATTCCGCGCCCGGCTCCAGCACCCGCACCACGCACAACGGCGTTTCACCCGGGCGCGCGAACTCGTGATACCCGAGCAGCGACCGCGGCTCGTGGTGACTCGCGCTGATCAGCGCCCCGATCTCCGCCTTTGTCAGCTTGCCTTTAATGGGGACATTCCTCGTTTCCTAGCAAAAGGGGACACACCTGCCTGCATATATAGAAACCTCAAACAACTCTCCCGGAGGCCTGTCCCCGTTTGCTAGGAAACGAGGAATGTCCCCATTACATCACCGACCTGATCTTCCAGATGCGCTCGGCGTATTCGCGCACGCTGCGGTCGCTGGAGAAGGGGCCCATGCTCACGGTGTTGAGCACGGTGCGGCGGCTCCACTCTTCGGGTTTGCGATACAACGCATCCACGCGATCCTGCGCTTCGCAGTACGCCGCGAAATCGGCCAGCACGAGGAACGGCTCGCCGTCCGCGGTCAGCCGGTCCACGAGATGCCGCGCGTAGTCGTTGTCACCGCGCGCAAACGCCCCATTGCGGATCATCTCCAGCGTATTCGCGAGCTCGGCATTCGCCGCCACGAGCTCGCGCGGCCGATATCCATCCGCGCGCCGCGCCGCGGCCTCATCCGCCGTCATGCCGAAGATGAAGATGTTCTCCGGCCCCACCGCATCGCGGATCTCGATATTCGCGCCATCCAGCGTGCCGATCGTCAACGCGCCATTCAGCGCCAGCTTCATGTTCCCGGTGCCCGACGCCTCCATGCCCGCCGTCGAGATCTGCTGCGACAGATCCGCCGCCGGCATGATCAGCTGCGCCAGCGACACATCGTAGTCCGGCAGGAACACGCACTTGAGCTTGGTCAGCGTCACCGGATCCTGGTTGATCGTCGTCGACACATTATTGATGAGCCGGATGATCGCCTTCGCCGTCACATACCCCGGCGCGGACTTGCCCGCGAACATCACCGTGCGCGGCACCCACGGCTCATCCGGCTTCGCCTTGATCCGGTTGTACCGCGTGATCACGTACAGGATGTTGAGCAACTGGCGCTTGTACTCGTGGATGCGTTTCACCTGCACGTCGAACAGCGAATCCACGCTGATGTTGATGCCCGTGCGCCTGTCCACTTCCTCCGCCAGCGCTATCTTGTTCGCGCGCTTGATGTCGCGAAACAGCGCGCGGAACTGCGGATCGTCCGCCGCCCAACGCAGCCGCTCCAGCTCCTCGAGATCATTCTCCCACGCCGAGCCCAGGCGTTCGGTGAGCAACCGCGACAACCGCACGTTCGACTGCTTCAACCAGCGCCGCACCGTGATGCCGTTCGTCACGTTCGTGAACCGGTCCGGATACATCTGCGCGAAGCCCGAAAAAATCGTCTTCTGCATCAGGTCCGAATGCAGCTTCGCCACGCCGTTGACCTTGTGGCTGCCCACCACCGCCAGGTGCGCCATGCGCACGCGCCGCCCGTAGTGCTCACCGATGATCGACAGCGTCGTCTTCGCCGCGTCATCCCCCTTGAAGCGCTGCTCCACTTCCAGCAGGAACTCTTCGTTGATGCGATAGATGATCTCGAGGTGCCGCGGCAGGAACCGTTCGAAGAACTCCACCGGCCAGGTCTCGAGCGCCTCGGGCAACAGCGTGTGATTCGTGTAACCGAACACCTTGCGGCAGAGCTCCCACGCATCCGCCCACGGCATGTCGTATTGATCGAGCAAGAGCCGCATGAGCTCCGGGATCGCCAGCGTCGGGTGCGTGTCGTTCAACTGCACCGCGAGCGAGGTGGGCAGATCCTCCAGCGCGCGGTCTTCCTCGAGATGTGTCGCGAGGATGTCCTGGATGCTCGCGCTGACAAAGAAGTACTGCTGCTTGAACCGCAGCTCCTTGCCCTGCGGCGTCGAATCATCCGGATACAACACGCGCGACAGATTCTTCGCATCGACCTGGTCACGCACCGCGGCCGAATAATCGCCCGCGTTGAAATTCTCGATGTGGAACGGCTGCAGCGCGCGCCCCGACCACAGCCGCAGATGATTCACCGTGGGCGAACGATTGCCCGGCACGAGTTGATCGAAGCCCACCGCCAGGATGTCCTGCGTTTCCACCCAGCGCGCACGCGGCTCGCCGCTGGCGTCGCTGGTGGTTAGAACGCGGCCGCCGAACCGCACGATGTAGCGCGCATCGGAGCGCGGCGTTTCCCACACGTTGTGCAGCCGCAGCCAGGTGCTCGCCGATTCGCGCTGCCCGCCATCCGTGTCGATCGACTGCGTGAAAATGCCGTAGTCATAACGAATGCCGTAACCCGTGGCCGGGTACTGCAGCGTCGCCAATGAATCCAGGAAACAGGCCGCCAGCCGGCCGAGGCCGCCATTGCCCAGTCCCGGATCCACCTCGAGCGCGACCACCGCATCGAAGTCGTGCCCCATGCTGGCGACCGCCGCGCGGGCCTCCTCGATCAGCTCGCCGTCGATGCTCGACAGCGCATTGACCAGCGAGCGGCCCGGCAGGAACTCCATCGACAGGTAACAAAGCCGCTTCACGCGCGCGCGCGCCACCCGCCGCTGCGTGGCTAACCAGCGCGCGGACAACTCCTCGCGGATCGCGAGCGACAACGCGTCGTAGATGTCGCGCGGCGTCGCGGTCTCCGGCTCCTTGCCGAGCGAACGCGTCAGGCGGTCATAGATCGCCGTGCGCAGGCTTCCCCTGCGCAGGATCGTGCCCGTGACTAGCTGGTCATTCATGAGACATTTCGAGACATATCCGATGACGTATCTGACAATGCATGCAAGAACTGTGTCGGCCTTTCCAGACCGGTATCATAGGCACCTCGCGGGAAGGGGCACAGATTACCAAGTTCGCTTGGCTCCGCTTCAACACGCTGCACCACATTGGCTTCGAGTTAACGCGGAATGCACCGACAAGCAATTGGTATCGACATCGGCGGCTCTTCGATCAAGGCCGCGGTAGTGGACCTGGCCCAGGGCAGCCTCATCGGCGAGCGCAAGTCCGTCCCTTCGCCGGCCATGTCCGCGGTCAGCGAAATGATGGACGCCATGGCCGCGGCCGTACCCGACGGCACCGGCTCCCTGCCCGTCGGCGTCACCTTTCCCGGGGTCGTCGTGGGCGGCACCGTGCATACCGCCGCGAATGTCGCCAAGGGCTGGATCAACCAGCCACTGGCCAAGCTGGCCACCGCGCGCCTCAAACACCCGGTCGTCGCGATCAACGATGCCGACGCCGCCGGATTGGCGGAAGTGCAATTCGGCGCCGCGCGCGATGTGAAAGGCGTGGTGCTGGTGCTCGCACTGGGCACCGGCATCGGCAGCGCGCTGTTCGTGGACGGAACACTCGTGCCGAACACCGAGTTCGGACACCTGGAATTCGACGGCATGGAGGCCGAAGCGCGCGCTTCGGGCCGTGCCCGCATGGAACGCAAGCTCGACTGGCCGGGGTACATGAACGAGCTGTCGTTCGTGTTAGGCCGGATGCAGGCGTTGTTGTGGCCGGACCTGATCGTCCTGTGCGGCGGCATCACCGCGGACCATCCGAACCTGGTCGATGACCTCACCTGCCGCGCGCCGATCAAACTCGGCGCGTTGCGCGCGGATGCCGGCATCGTCGGCGCCGCGTTGGCCACCACGCTGCGCCAGGGTGTGTGGATCAGTCAGTAAGTAAGTCCAACGTCCAATTGGGCCCACTCCTCGCCTGCCGCATGTTGCATGCAGGGAGGACACCATGACTCATTCATCGATACCCGGGTACCGCTCCGCGGCCGCGCTCAGCCTGCTCTTCGTACTTTCCGCGCCTGCGTCGTTCGCGCAGGACGTTCAACCGCTGCCCGCCATGGAAATCATGCGCGAGCGGCTCAGTCTCACCGCTGAGCAGGAAGCGCAGATCGCTCCGCTCCTCGCGCGCCGCAAAGTCGAGTTGCAGGAGACGCGCACTCGCTACCTCAACATCGATTCACGTTCTGAACAGCGCTCCGTCAAGAAGATCGCCCAGCAGGAGCAGGAACTGTTCAACAGCCAGGTGGAAAACGTCCTGACTCCGGCGCAGAAGACCGAGTGGCAAAAGCTGCGCGCCGAAGTGCGTGCGAAGCTCAAGGAGTACTGGAATCCGAAATGAACCGCCTGGTTGGTTGCCAGGGTGGTTAGATATCGCGATTTGCGGCCTGGTCCAATTGTGCGCTGCGAGCAGGTGATGTAATAACGGACGGTGAACCTCGGCGGCAAACCACAAATCCTTTGTGTCGATGACGAACCTTTGGTCCTCGAGGCGCTGGCCGTGCTGCTGCGCAAGGACTACGACGCCCGGTTCGCCACGCGTCCGGAAGAAGCTCTCAAACTGATACGCGAGATGACAGACCCCGCGGTCGTCGTGTCCGACATGCAAATGCCGGGAATGGACGGGGCGACCCTGCTGCGCGAAGTGATGCTCCTGCATCCGGACGTGACCCGGATCGTGCTCACCGGCGAACCCGGACGGGATCTTGCGATCGCCGCCGTGAACAAGGGCCAGATATTCCGCTTCCTGACCAAGCCCTGCGCCATCGGCGATCTCAAGGCCGCCATCGATGCCGGCGTCATTCGGCACCGGCTGGTGCTTGCCGAGCGCGCGGTGTTGCGCGAGACACTCATCGGCCTGATCAAATCGCTGATGGAAGTTCTCGCCATCGCAAGCCCGCCCGCGTTCGGTCGCGCCGAGCGTATCAAGCGCGACGTCATGGACGTTGCCACGCGACTCGGCATCCGGAATTTCTGGCAACTCGAAGCGGCCGCATTGTTGTCGCAGATCGGGTATGTCGCGCTGCCCCACACACTCATCGAGAAGTTGCAGGCCGGCGTCGCGCTCGAACCCGGTGAGTTCGCGGAGATCGATGCCGTGCCCGACATCTCCAAGAAGCTGCTCGAACACATTCCGCGGCTCGAGTCCGTGGTCCAGATACTGGTCGGTCTCACGCGGCCGGATGCGGAGTTCGTCGCGCAGGGCGACGGCCTGATCTGCCGCGGCACGAAGATCCTCGGCGCGGTGATCGAATACGATTCGCGCATCATTCAGGGCGAGACACTCGAGGCCGCTTTCGCGCATCTGCGCGGTCGCATCGCCCGCTACGGCCAGGACGTCATCGACGCGCTCGACAAGAGCATTCACACGAGCCCGGCGCCGGGCGCCGTCATCGAAGTGTTGTTGCGGCATGTGCGGCCGGGCATGACGCTGCTCCACGAGATGCACCGCGAGAATGGCATGCTCCTGTTTCCCAGGAATTTCGAGGTGACGAAAACGTTCCTGCAAAGGATCGAGAACATCGCGCCCGAAATGCTCGACACGCTGGTGCGCGTGCGCATCAGCGAAGGTGCACTCACATAGGGCTTCGATTCGCCGGACGTGGATCACAGTTCCGGCAATGCGTCTGCCTGATGTCCGGGGCTGGGGACTGCTCGCCTTGTGCCATATCCCCCCGTGGGTTAACTAACATCCATGTCCGTGCTCGGAAAACTCCAGGTGCTGTGTGTCGACGATGAACCTCGCATCGCCGAGGCCGTCGCCGCCGTGCTCGAGACCGACTACGAGATGCACATCGCCAACAGCGCCGCCCAGGGGCTGATGAAGCTCAATGAATTGAGTCAGCTCGCCGTGGTCGTTTCCGACATGCGCATGCCCGGCATGGACGGCGCCACCTTCCTTCACGAAGTGATGCTGCGCCGCCCCGATGTGACACGCATTTTGCTGACCGGTGATTCCGGCCGCGATCTCGCTGTCGACGCGGTGAACAAGGGACAGATCTTCCGCTTCCTCACCAAGCCCGTCGTCGTCAAGGACATCCGCTACGCGGTGGAAGCCGGCGCCATTCAGTACCGGCTCGTACATGCCGAACGTTCGGTCCTGCAGGAAACACTCATCGGCTGCATCAAGTCGCTGATGGAAGTGCTCGCGATCGCGAGCCCCTCCGCGTTCGGACGCGCCGAACGCATCAAGCGCGTGACGATGGAATGCGCCGCGCGATTCGGCAGCACCGACTACTGGCAGCTAGAAGCCGCGTCGCTGTTGTCGCAGCTCGGGTATGTCGCGCTGCCGCCTACGATCGTCGACAAGCTGCACGAAGGCCGCTCGCTCAGCACCGAGGAAATGCACATCATGGGCGCGGTGCCCGACATCGCGAACAAACTGCTCGATCACATCCCGCGCCTCGAGCCGGTGATCCAGATCCTCGTCGGCCTCACGTGGGAGGACGCACGGGTTGCCGAGTTGAACGATGGCACCATCGGCCTGGGCGTGAAGATTCTCGGCATCGTCCTCGAATACGAAGCGCAGTGCGCGCAGGGAAAAACGCCGGACGCCGTGTTCGATCACCTGCGCACCCGGGCGTCGAGGTATGGCGAAAAGGTCGTCAGCGTGTTCGAGAAATGCATGGCGCCTCACCTGGTTGCCGATGACACGCTGGAGGTGACGCTGCGGAACGTGCGGCTCGGCATGCTGATTCTCGAGGAGTCACGCGCGCCCAATGGCATGCTGATCATCCCGCGCGGCGCGGAGGTGACGAAGACTTTTCTGCGGCGCATCGAACACATCTCGCCCGACCTGCTGGACTCGCGCGTCCGCGTGCGCCTGCCGACGGCCTCCCCGGCCTGATTTCGCATCACGGGATGTATTCCTACAAGGTTGTTGGCTAACAGCCTTGCAGCGCTAACAGCGATTTCCTAACAAGATCCTCCGCAAGAGGAGCCGCTCGTGCCGGCTCCGTTGTGAGGAGAGATCAATATGCGTCGTTACACACTGGTTCTGCCGCTGGTCGCGGCCATGCTGCTTGCGACCGGCTGCTCCCAGCAGAAGTCCACCGCCACGAAGGCGCTCGAGAGCGTCGAGACTTCGCTCGCCGCCATCAAGGAAGATGCCGCGCGTTACGCCCCCGAAGGATTGAAGGGTGTCGAGTCCAATATCGCCCGGCTCAAGACCAGCCTCGAAAACAAGGAGTACACGGATGTCATCGCGGGCACCCCGTCGCTCGAAAAGGCCGTCGGCTCGCTGAAGTCCGCCATCGACTCCGGCAAGGAACAGGCCCGGGCCGCCGCCGCCGCGGCGACCACCGAGTGGGAAAGCCTGAGCGCCGAAGTGCCGAAGATGGTCGACACCATCCAGACACGCGTCGATGAGTTGTCGAAGAAGAAGCGCCTCCCGTGGGGCGTGAGCAAGGATGATTTCGAAGGCGCGAAAGCCGGCCTCGAGACGATGAAGGCCCAGTGGGCCGAGGCCGCCGACGAGTTCAAGTCCGGCGCCAAGGTTGAAGCTGCACAGAAGGCGAAGACCGTGAAGGGCATGGGTGTGGAAATCAGCGAGCGACTCAAGCTAGACAAGGCTTGATCGACATCGCAGGGAATGGAAAGCCGCGGGCCCCTGCCGCGGCTTTCTGCTGTTTGTTTGGACCTCCTGTCGGACTGTCGCCGCGCGACGACGGCCTCACAACCCGTGGCGAACGCCGCCGATGGGGAATGTTCTCTTGTCCTACGCCGGCGGCGCTCGCGGCTCCCGTATCGTGGCCCTAACAACGGTTGATAGACACCGACGTGAAGGAGAGAACTGAATGAAGGCATACCAGGTACTGCTGCCGCTCGCCGCGGCGATGATCTTCGCTGGCTGCGGCAATCGCGGCACGGCACAAAGCGTGGTTGGACAGGCGGAAGGCTCTCTCACCACCGTGCGTGAACAGGCCGCGATTGCAGCTCCCGCGGAGCTGAAAGCCGCCGAGGCCACCCTCGCCCACATGAAGCAGAACTTCGATGAGCGCCAATACAAGGTCGTCGTGGCCGATGTGCCGCAGTTCAACGCGCAGATGAAGACGCTGAACGAAGCCATGGCCACGAATGAGACCGCGCGGCTGGCCGCGTCCCAGGAGTGGAGCACACTCAATACCGAGGTGCCGCAGTCGATCGAAGCCATCCAGGCGCGCGTGGATAGTCTCAAGCCCAATGCGTTGCCGCGGGATGTGACCAAGGAAGAGCTCGACACCGCGAAGACCGAGCTCGATACGATGAAGGCCACGTGGGCGGAAGCCACCGCGGCAGCGGGCGCCGGGAATCCGGTCGAGGCCACGGACAAGGGCCGCATCGTTCAGGCGAAGGCCGAGGAACTGAAGAACAACCTCGGCATGAACGAGACGCTTGCGAGCGTGAACTGAAGGCGACTGTGACGGTGAAGGCCGCGGTTCGCCGCGGCCTTCATCAGCAGAGTTGGTGCTGTGCGACAGACACCCGGAGCCGTGTCACCTACAGCGCCGCGGGGCACCCGCTGATCTTGCTGCCCCGGCGTCCACACCTACGCTCGCCGCCATTCGCTACACGGAGGCCACATGGCGCAGCAACAAAAACCCATTGACGAATTGCCCGCATACGCGACGCCGGTCATCGATATGCAGGACCTGGAACGCAACCCACCGCGGCGGGCGCGCCGGCCAGACGTGGGCATGCAGGCAGAGCCCAGGATCAACACGGATGCTCTGGGCGACTTCGTCAAAGTGGACGAGAAGATGCTGAGGGCACTCGAAGAGGTCGAGAAGGAGTTCCGGGAGGAGCCGCCCGCGAAGTACGCGATACCTTTCGATGTGAGCAACCCGTTCGCGCGTTGATGACGCACCTGATTCGCAGCACACAACTCGACTAACTTGTGCATATCGCGGGAAATGCACGCAGACGTTTTCGATCGCCATTGCAAGAATGGCGGCATGAAGAACCGCATCCCTGACTTCACCCCGCTGTTGATCCTGGCCGCGATCGCGCCGGGCGTGGCCGATGCGCGTACGGCAACCGCCGCCGAACGCGCCGCGTGTGAAGCCAGGATTCAGCCGAGGCTCGATGCGATCGATTCAAAGATGCGCGCGGGATACACCGCGAGCGAGGGTGAGCGCCTCAAAGAGCGGCGGCGCAAGCTCGAGGCGGAACGAGCCAAATGCAAACTGGCGCGATAGGCGGGCTACTTCTTCGACCTGGCGCGCGCCGGCCTGGATTTCTTCCGTGCCACCGGCTTCTTCGGTTTACTCGCCTTGGCTTTCGATTTTCGCGAACGTCCGCTCTGTTTCCGGAACTGGGCGCGCAGTTCACGATGCTCGTCGGTTACCAGCTCGTCGAACTCTTCTTCGGAGTATGTCGGGCGAATCTCCAGTACACCTTCTTCGCCCGGCATCGGGGGCGGGCAA